>JARKQJ010000115.1 GCA_029973955.1 Paludibaculum sp.
GGACAGCGCATCATGGCGGTCTATCAGGCCATGGACACGGGCGACGACGCCGAAGTGCTCCTGCGCGCGCCGGACCGCAGTGAGCGCTCCTCGCTGGCCAAAGCCATCGGCAGCCCCAACCTCAACGAGCATTTCCAAACCGCCATCCTCGTCTTCACCGACGGCGGGGCTGAGCAGCTCCTCAAGCAGATCCGCGAGTCAGAGCCCAAGCCACGCCCCGACGAAGGCATCCTCCTCGCCGGCCGGATGAATGACGCGGTCCGCAACTTCGCCGTCAGCTTCCAGGTGCGCCTCGTGCGGGACCTGCTCGCCGCCAACCCCGCCCGCGGCCTCTTCTACGCCGCCCTCGCCGGCCGCACCCAGGGCAACTTCGACCTCATGTTCGATCCCACTCTCCTGGAGCAGATCGTCGTCGGCAAGGTCGACCCTGCCAAGTCCGGCAATTTCGACGTCTGGGCTAACTTCTCCTCCAGAACCCGCGGCGCCACGGCCGCCGAACCGGCCACGCTCGACGATTACCGCATCGACGCCACCGTTCTGGCGGACTTCAGCATGAAGGTCAGCGCCAAGGCCACCATCCAAGCCCAGTCGAAAGTGGCCGGCGCCCTGATGTTCGAACTCGCCCCCCAGCTCGAAGTCACCGCCGTCAGGCTCGACGGCCAGCCCGCGGAGGTCTTCCGCCGCGACTCGCTCCGCGCCAACATGGTCGGCGGCCACGCCAATGATCCGTTTCTGGTCGTCCTGCCCACTCCCTTTGAGGCCGGCAGCAGTCATTCCATCGAGTTCGAATACTCCGGCAAGCTCATCCGTCCCGCCGGAAACAACGTCTTCTTCGTCGCCGCGCGCACAAACTGGTACCCGAGCTTCGGCTTTCACTTCACCACCTTCGATCTCACCTTCCGCCTGCCCAAGGAACTCAAGGTGGTCGCCACCGGAGACCCCGTCAGCGAAACCGAAGAGGGCCCGCTGCGCGTGGCGCGCTTCCGCACTGCCGCCGCCGTGCGGCTGGCCGGCTTCAACATTGGGGACTATGAAATCGTCACCGCGGAAAGCTCCGGTGTGAAGGTCCGCGTCTGCGCCAATCGGAAACTCGAAGCCGCCCTGCTCCAGAAACAGGAGCCCAAGGTCCTGGTGGTCGATCCGCAGGTGATCGCGCGCAACCCCATCCGCAGGCCGGGCGAAATCATCACCATCCCCGCTCCCCCGCCGCCCGACCCCAAAGCCCGCCTCCGCGAAATGGCCGCCGAGATCCTCTCCGCCATGGAATGGATGAGCGGACGCTTCGGTCCGCCCCCCCTGCCCCTGGTCACCGTCTCCCCCATTCCCGGCAACTTCGGCCAGGGCTTCCCCGGGTTGCTCTATCTCTCCACCCTGGCCTACATCAGCGAGAAGGACCGCCCCGCCTCCCTGCAAACCACCAGGCAGCAGACCTTCTACTCGGAGATCCTCCATGCGCACGAAATCGCCCATCAGTGGTGGGGCAATCTCGTCACCGCCTCCACCTACCGCGATGAGTGGCTGCAGGAGGCCCTCGCCAACTACTCGGCCCTGCTGGTGCTGGAACGCCGCAAAGGCACCCGCGCTTTGGAAACCGCGCTCTCCGAATTCCGCGACGAGCTGATGATGGAGTCCGGCGAGCCGAAGATCCGGATCGAAGCCAACGGACCGGTCACCTGGGGCTCGCGCCTGCGCACCGACGTCGGCGTGGACCCCTGGCGCGTGATCATCTACGACAAAGGCTCCTGGATCCTCCACATGCTGCGCCGCCGCATGGGCGATACCGCCTTCCTCTCCATGCTCAGCGAAATGCGGGAGCGCTATCACTATCGCAGCATCAGCACGGAGGAGTTCCGCGCCGTCGCCTCGCGCTGGCTCCAGAAGGACGACCCCGATCCCGGCCTCGTCGAGTTCTTCGATAGCTGGATCTATTCGACCGGCATCCCCACGCTCGACATCACCACCCGCGTGCGCGGCAAAGCGCCGGCGCTGGAGCTGGTCGTCTCCGTCAAGCAATCCGGCGTCAGCGACGACTTCGTCGCCGACCTGCCCGTCGAAATCCGTCTCCCCAAACCGGCCGCTCCCATCGTCCGCTGGATCCGCACCGGCCCCGAGCCCGCCCTGCTCACCGTGAAGTTGAAAGCGCCGCCGGTCAAGGTCGACGTGGCGCCCGGCCTGGGCGTCCTCGCCACCCGCCGCTAACCGCTCCGCCATGAAAGACTCCCTCAAAATCCTCCATCGCGAGATCATCGCCTGCTCCCTGTGCCCCCGCCTCCGCAACCACTGCGCCGAAGTCGCGCGCGTCAAGCGGCGCGCCTATCTCGATTCGCAATACTGGGGCCGCCCTGTCCCCGGCTTCGGCGACCCCCATGCCAGCCTCTTCGTCCTCGGCCTCGCGCCCGGCGCCCATGGCGCCAATCGAACCGGCCGCATCTTCACCGGCGACCGCTCCGGCGATTGGCTCTACCGCGCCATGCACCAGGCCGGCTTCGCCAATCAGCCCACCAGCGTCTCCCTCGCCGATGGCCTCCGCCTGCAAGGCGCCTGGGTCGCCGCCTCTGTCCGCTGCGCGCCCCCCGACAACAAACCGTTGCCGGAAGAGTTTGAACGCTGCATGCCCTACCTGGAGCGCGAACTCGCGCTGCTGCGAAACGTCAAAGTGGTGCTCGCGCTCGGCAGACTCGCCTTCTCTACCTACCTCGCCGTCTTGCGCCGGCAGGGCGCCAAACTGCGCTCCGCGGAGCTGCCTTTCGCTCACGGCGCCGAGTTCCAGGCCCTCGCCGGCGGCCCCCACCTGCTGTGCTCTTACCACCCCAGCCAGCAGAATACCCTCACCGGCAGGCTCACTCAGGAAATGCTGCTCTCCGTCTTCCTCCGCGCCGCGCAACTCTCCGGCGCACGGTAGCGCCGCACCCCGTCGCCCCCAGGATGGGAATGTCCTAAAATGAAATTGTGGCTAGAGGCTGGGAAAGTAAGTCCATCGAAGACCAGAAGCTCGCCGCCGAATTGAACTCCCACCCGGACGGATCCACTCCCCGCTTTAGCGCGGAAGAAGTGGCCGCGTTGCACCGCCGGAATGTTCTTGAACTGAACCTCTCCCGCGTGGCCGACGAACTCGCTCGCTGTGCCAATCCCAGATTCCGCATTCAACTCGAAAGCGAACTCGCTTTCCTGAACGCGGAACTGGAAAAGCTCACCCTGTAGAATCCGATATCCTACAGGGCGATGCGCGCCCGTCTGGAACGCTACTTTCAATTCGCGGAGCTTGGCGCCAATTGGCGCACTGAGATTCTCGCCGGGTTCACGACCTTCGTGACGATGGCCTACATTATCTTCGTCAATCCCTCCATCCTGCACGACGCAGGCATGCCCGCCTCCGCTGTCACCGCTGCCACCTGCATCGCTTCAGCCCTCGGTTGCCTGCTCATGGGAGCCCTGGCGCGCTACCCCATCGCCCTCGCCCCAGGCATGGGCTTGAATGCCTACTTCGCCTACACCGTAGTGGGCGGCATGGGCGTGCCCTGGCAGGTGGCGCTGGGCGCCGTCTTCGTCTCCGGCATCGTCTTCCTGCTGCTCACCGCCGTCGGCATCCGGCAGTTGATTCTCGAAGCGATTCCGCGCGAACTCTACAGCGCCGTCGCCGTGGGCATCGGCCTCTTCATCGCCCTGATCGGTTTCCGCAACTCCGGCATCATCGAACCCAACTCCGCCACGCTGCTCTCGCTCGGCAACCTGAGCCATCCCAAAACTCTCCTCGCCATCTTCGGGTTGCTGGCCATCAGCGCGCTGATGGTCCGCGGCGTCCGCGCCGCCATGCTCATCGGTATTCTCGCTACGGCGCTGCTGGGCGTCTTCACAGGCCTCGTCGCCTGGGCTCCCCAGCCTTACTCGCCTACCGACCTCGGCGCCACTTTCATGAAGCTCGAACTCGGCCGGACTCTCGAACTCGGCTTGCTCGAGATCGTCTTCGTCTTCCTCTTTGTCGACATGTTCGACAACATCGGAACCCTGGTCGCCGTCGGCACCCGCGCCGGCCTCTTTGACCGCGACGGCCGCATCCCGCGCGTCAACCGCATCCTCACCGCCGACGCCCTGGCCTCCACCGCCGGCGCCCTCTGCGGTACCTCCACCGTGGTCTCTTACATCGAAAGCGCCGCCGGCGTCGTGGCCGGCGGACGCACCGGTATCACTGCCATTGTCTGCGGCCTGCTCTTCGGCATCTCGGTCTTCATCGCACCCCTGTTCGGCGTCATCCCCGCTCAGGCCACCGCGCCTGCTCTCATCATCGTCGGCGCCATGATGCTCACCCACACCGCCGATATCGATTGGCACAATCCGGTCACCGCCATCCCCGCCTTCCTCACGCTCACTGCCATCCCCCTCACCTTCAGCATCGCCAACGGCCTCGCCTTCGGCTTCACCGCCTACACGCTGCTGCGCGTCCTCTCCGGTGATTGGCGCAAGGTGAACTGGCTCGTCTACCTGCTCACCGCCCTCTTCATCCTGCGCTTCTTCTACCTGGGTAAGAGCTGAACCGGCGGGACCGCGCAGGAACAATCCCACGTTTCGCGGCCGGCGGAGACTGCCCGGCGATCCCCCGCTGCGGCGGCACAGACCTGGGCCCCTCGGATTTCAACCAGCACAGTTCGACTGGAAGTGCTTGTCATGGCAGCACTCTAATCAGTACAAATCTCGTACTGCAGAGAGTTGTAGACATTCAGAGAGGAATGAACGAATGGCCTTGCTCGCGCAATTCCGACTGTCCCGATATGCTAACATGGCAAGTACTCACATTAGCGAGCACTAACAAACCCGCTGTACGTGGGAGGGTCAACTATCAATGAAATCAATCACCACACTTGTGTTTGCTTTGGGCCTCTTGGCGTTTTCGGCCTTGGGGCAGAATACCGGCCGCGTGAGCGGTACTGTCACAGACTCCTCGGGCGCGGCAATCCCTGGCGCCACGATCAACCTCTTCATTCCGGGCGGCAGTTCTCCAGTCCTGACAACCACCAGTTCACAGGAGGGGAATTTCTTCTTCCCGGGCGTGCAGCCCGTCAACTATGACGTGGCCGTTGAGGCATCGGGCTTCCGCAAGGAGATTCTGCGCGGCATCAAGGTGGATCCCGGTGTTGAACTGTCTCTGAAGGCTTTCCGCTTGCAGGTGGCGTCAAAAGCCGAAGTGATTGAAGTCTCGGCCTCTCTCACGAACGTGCAGACGACCAATGCCGAAGTTGCCTCCACAATTTCCAATGAACAGGTGCGGCGGCTGCCCACTCTCAACCGCAGTCCCCTCGCGTTGATTGCAACCCAGGCCGGCGTGGGCTCCAACAGCAGAACCAACACGACCATCAACGGCCTGCGCCCGTCGTTTGCCAATGTCACCATCGACGGCATCAACATCCAGGACAACTTCATTCGTACCAACACGCTGGACTTCCAGCCCAATATGCTCCAGTTGGACCAGGTCGGCGAGTTCACGATTTCAACCTCGAACTCGAACGCATCCATGGGAAACGGCGCCGCACAGGTTACATTCTCGACGCCTTCCGGCTCGAATGAACTGCACGGTTCGCTGCTCTGGAACAACCGCAACAACAAGTTCGCTGCCAATCCGTGGTTCAGCAACAAGAATGGCGTGTCGCAGCCGTTCCTGAATCAGAACCAGTTGGGCGGCAGCCTTTCCGGCCCTGTCATCAAGGACACGGTGTTCTTCTACGCCAACTATGAAGCTACCCGGCGCCGGCAGCAGACGTCGGCCACCACCACCATCCTCACCGATTCCGCGCGTCAGGGAATCTTCAAATACCGCGTCGGCAACGCCGTGCAGTCGGCAAATGTCCTACAAACCGCGGGTGTCGCGCAGGACCCGGCGCTCAAGACTTTCCTTGGCCAGATTCCCGACGCCTCATTCATCAACCGCACCGACATCGGCGACGGTCTCAACACCGGCGGCTACCAGTTCAACGTTCGCAACAACCGCGACCGGGACAACGTGACGGGTAAGGTGGACTATGTCTTCTCACCGAAGCATTTCTTCACCGGGACTTACATCTGGAACCGCGACATCACGGACCGCCCCGACGCCGCCACCGACTTCAAGACGGTGCCCAGCGTGCAGAACAGCAACAAGATTCCGCTGATGTCGCTCACCTGGCGCTGGAATCCGAAGTCCAACTTCACCAACGAACTTCGCGGCGGCTTCAACCTCGCGCCTGGCGTGTTCGATACCAGCGAAAAGCTGCCGGCCGCTTTCTATGGCCTGCCGCTCAGCCTGACCAATCCCGTGAACACCTTCATGCCCCAGGGCCGCTACACCGACACCTATAGCTGGCAGAACAACTCCAACTGGTTCAAGGGCAAGCACAACATCTCCTTTGGCGTGCAGGGCCAGTTCATGGACATCATCAGCTACACCAGCTTCGACGTGATTCCCACCTACACGCTGGGCATCAGCAGCGCGAACACGAAGGGCCTCAGCTCGGGCCAGCTCCCCGGCATCGGCTCCTCCGACCTCTCGAATGCGAACGGATTGCTCGCGCTCCAGGCCGGCTTCCTCTCCAGTGCCGTCAAGGCCTACAACGTCACCTCTCCCACCTCCGGTTACGTCAGCGGCGCACCCAACCAGAAGAACCTGCAGCAGGCCAATTGGGCTCTCTACGTCAATGACGTCTACAAGCTCTCCCGGCGCTTGACGCTGACGATGGGCGTGCGTTGGGAGTACTTCACCCCGGTCAACGAGGCGCAGTCTCTCTACCTCATGCCGACGCTCAAGGACGGCAACTTCATCAACGCCATGCTCAGCAACTCCACCCTGGACTTCGCGGGCAAATCTGTGGGCCGCCCGCTCTACAACAAGGACCTGAACAACTTTGCCCCGAATGTGGGCGCGGCGTGGCAGCCTTTCGGCGATGGCAAAACCGTCATCCGCGCCGGCTACAGCATCAACTTCCCCAACGACGAGTTCATTCGCTCCATCGACAACAACGTGGGCACGAACTCCGGCCTGAACACGACGGTGAACATGAGCAACCTCACTTCCACTGTTTCGCAAGGCCTTCCGACCTTTTCTGACCCGACGCTCAAAGTGCCGCGTACCTTCGCCGACAACTACGCTTTGAACTCGCAGGCCGCCTTCGGCATGCCCGATCCGAACCTGCGCACCCCCTACGTCCAGCAGTGGAACCTCAGCGTGCAGCACGAATTGGCCAAAGGCGTGCTCGAAGTCCGCTACGTCGGCAATCGCGCCACCAAGCAGTTCCGCGCCTTCGACTACAACCAGGTGATGGTGACCGGCACGGAGTTCCTCGCGGACTTCAAGCGCGCCCAGAACAACGGCTTCCTGTCCCAGAACGCCACTGGCACCTTCAATCCCGCCTATAACCCGGCCATCTCCGGCAGCCAGCCCCTCACCTTCTTCCCCAATCAACCCAGCGGCGGCTACCTCACCAACGCCACCGTCCGGAGCTACATCCAGACCGGCCAGCCCGGTGAACTCGGTTACTTCTACCAGTATCAGCGGGTCAACGGAGCCTACAGCTTCTTCCAGAACCCGTACGCTCTGGGCACCAACGTGGTCACCAACTACTCCAACGCCAGCTACAACGCCGGACAAGTGGACTACCGCCGCACCTTCGCCCGCGGTATCCAGATCCAGGGCAACTACACCTACTCCAAGGTCATGAGCGACTCGGCCGGCGACGGCCAGACCCGCTTCGAACCCCTGCTGGACCTCACCAACTCCAAGGTGGAACGCGCCCGTACCCCGTTCGATCTCACACATGCCTTCAAGGTGAACGGCGTCTATGATCTGCCGTTCGGCAAGGGCAGGATGCTCGATGCCGGCAACGCCGTGATGAATCACATCATCGGCGGCTGGTCCGTTAGCGGCTTCATGACCTGGCAGTCGGGTTCGCCTTTCAGCGTTCTGTCGAACCGCGGTACGCTGAACCGCGCAGGCCGCTCCAGCGGCTTGAACACCGCCAGCTCCAGCCTCAACAAGGGTGAACTGGACCAGATCATCGGCTACCGCCAGACCGGCAACGGCCCGTACTTCATCGCCGCTTCCGCCATCGGCCCCGACACTCGTGGCGTGGCCGGCGACGGCCTCGCTCCCTTCCAGGGTCAGGCTTTCACAAATCCGGGCGCCGGCGACATCGGCGCTCTGCAGCGCCGTATGTTCTCCGGCCCTGCTTTTTGGAACACCGACTTCTCCATCCTGAAGCGCGTCAACTTCCTGGAGAAGCAGTATGTCGAACTGAGGGCGGATTTCTTCAACTTGACCAACCACCCCAGCTTCTACATCGGCGACCAGAACGTCAACGGCACCAACTTCGGCCGCATCACCTCCACGGCAAGCTCCAGCCGCATCGTCCAATTCGGCTTGTACTACCGCTTCTAGCCAGCCGCCATTTCCTCATCCTGAACGCCCCGGAGCCCACCGGCCCCGGGGCGTTCTGCGTCATGACTCCGCACCCACCATCTGCATCAGCGCCCGGATGTAGCCAAAACAGTAAGCGAACGCCTGTCGCCCACCGCCATCACCCTCGATCTTCGGCACGTGATCCGGCATGATCATCCCGTCGTAACCCACCTCGCGATAGGCACGCAGCGCCGCCGGCATGTCCACGTCGCCGTTATCCGGGAATGTCTCGCGGAAGTCCAGAAACTTCCCTTCGATGTTCCGGAAGTGCACGTTGAAGATCTTCTTCCGGCTGCCGAAATAGCGGATCACGTCGCAGATCTCGGCTCTCGGGTTCTCCAGCATCTCCGTAACCGTGCCCTGGCAGAAGTTCAGGCCGTGGTAAGGGCTCTCTTTGATCGACACGAACTTCTTCAGGCCGTCCACCGAGCCCAGCACGGTCTCCACGCCTTTGTAGCCCTTGCCCTTCGGCATCCCGGGGTCGTGCGGATGGCACGCCAGCTTCACCTTGAACTCATTCGCCACCGGCACCGCCCGCTCCAGAAACCACGTGATGCGCTCCCAGTAGAGATCCGCCGGCAGCGGCGCCGCCGCGCTGGGCGGGTCGTGTTTCGCCTCGGAGTACTTGAACGTGCTGTAAGTCGCGCCACCCCGGCCGGTGCTGGGCGCCGTCCGCACCACCCCCAGAATGCTCATGTTGTACTTCACCGCCGGAATCCCCGCCCGCGCACAGTTGCGGATCATCTCGCACAACTCGTCCATCGCCTTCTCGCGCTCCGGAGACTTCCCCAGCAGCAGGCTCGGATACTCCGCCTTCTCGATAATCGACGAACTCAGCGGCAGCGGCACCATCACTAACTGCACCCCTGTCGCATCCACCTGCTCCTTCAGCCGCTTCAGCCCCTCCACGCTCCACTTTGCGTCCAGTGACCGCGAGGGCAGCTCGCTACAGATGTGCGTCACGCCCAGCGCGGCCAGGATCTTCAGGTAACCCGGATCCGTCGTGTGTTGCGTGCCCAGCTTCACCTGAAGCGGCAGCTTCTTCGATTTCGCGGTTGGTGCGGCCGCCAGCGGCGCGGCCGCGGCCAGTGGGGCGAGCAGAGCTTGTCGTCGGTTCATAGCCGCCTTAAATGATATAGCCTGTCGGCATGGATCGCCGCAGTTTCCTCATCGCAGCCGCTGGCGGCTTGGCGCCGGCGCCTCAGGTCATCACCGTCCGCGGCCCTGTCGCCGCCTCGGCGCTCGGCTTCACCCTTGCCCACGAACACCTCTTCTCGAACTTCGGCGAACCGCCCCAGGAGCCCGGCCGCTACGAAGAACCGGCGCTTCTCGCCGCCGTCGTCCCTTATGCCAGGTCTGTCCGCGACCTCGGCTGCTCCACCATCGTCGATGGCACCGCCGCCTTCTTCGGCCGCCAGCCCCGCCTGCTTCGCAGAATCTCCGAACTCACCGGCCTCAACATCCTTACCAACACCGGCTACTACGGCGCCGCCAATGACCAGTACGTCCCCGCTCACGCCCTTCAGGAATCCGCCGATCAGATCTCCGCCCGCTGGCTGGCCGAGTTCCGCGACGGCATCGCCGGCACCGGCATCCGCCCCGGCTTCCTCAAGATCGGCGTCGACCCCGGACCGCTCTCCCCCACCGACCGTAAACTCATCTCCGCCGCCGCCCTCACCCACCTCCAGTCCGGCCTGCCCATCGCCGTCCACACCGGCGAAAGCTCCGAATCCGCCCTCGAACAGCTCTCCGTGCTTAAGTCCCACGGCGTCGCGCCCAAGGCCTGGATCTGGATCCATGCCAACAAAGTGACCGGCCTCTCCTCCCTGAAGGCCGCCGCCGATGCCGGCGCGTGGATCAGCCTCGACGGCCTCGATCCCGACACCATGCCCCGCCACCTCGAACTCGCCCGCCAGCTCAAAGAGTGGGGCCGCCTCCGGCAAGTCCTGCTATCACACGACGGAAATAGCTTCCGCGCCGGGGGCCGCCGCCCCATGCGCCCGTACTCGACTCTCTTCACCCACTTTCTCCCCCTCCTCCGTCAAGCCGGATTCTCCAAGGAGGAAATCCGCTGGCTGACGGTAGACAATCCAGCTTCCGCATACTCTATATCTGTTAGTATTTTCTAATACTTATGTGAAGTATTTCTTACCACCTGCAATCAGTGGTTCCCATCTTTGGATATGTATTGCGCCTCATAAGTTGACAGAGGTAAATGAACTGGTTACCCTTGCATCCATTGCCTAATTTCAGGGGACTCAGTCTGTCACCCCAAGACTGAAAGGGAACAATGATTATCAGCAAAGCATGGTTTTCGATGCTATTTGTATCGAGCCTCGCCTTCGCCCAGGTGGCGACTTCGAGGCTGGATGGAACAATTCAGGATGGCAGTGGAGCTGTGATTCCGGGGGCCAAGGTGGTGGCCGTCAACGAGAAGACGCAGGCCAAAGCGGAAGCGACTTCTAACTCGGAAGGCTCCTTCATCTTCCCGTCTCTTCAACCCGGTTTGTACACCGTAACCGCGGAGGCCAAGGGCTTCCGCAAGGCCGTCATCAATAGTTTGGAATTGAACGTCTCCGTCACCGTGACGCAACGCTTCACCATGGAAGTGGGTCAGGTCACGGAAAGCGTCGTAGTGGAAGCGGAAGCTGCTCGCGTTCAGACCTCCGATTCGCAGGTCGGCCGCTCCGTTACCCTCCGCGACATCGACACTCTGCCCCAGCTCGGCCGTAGCCCGGTGATCCTCGCCGTGTTCCAGCCCGGTACGCAGATCGACCCCAGCGACACGACTTTCACCCGTGTCAACGGCATGCGCCAGGGCAGCAACAACACCACGCTCGACGGCATCAGCGCGAACGACTCCGTCACCGCCCGCCTCGGCCTCTCCATGACTGCCAACAACACCGACTCCGTCGGTGAATTCCGCGTCATCACCAACGGCGCCAAGGCCGAATACGGCCACAACGCCGGCGGCCAGGTGGAACTCATCACCCGCTCCGGCACCAACCAGTGGCACGGCAATCTCTTCGATTACCACCGCAACAAGGTGCTCAATGCCAATAACTTCTTCAATAACGCCTCTGGCGTCGCCCGTCCCAAGTACATCCAAAACCTCTTCGGCGGCTCCGTCGGCGGGGCGGCTATCAAGAATAAGACCTTCTTCTTCTTCAACTATCAGGGCAGCCGGATCGCCCAGGAAGTTGTACGCAACCGCACCGTCCTCTCCCCCGAAGCCAAGAAGGGCATCTTCCGGTGGCGTGCCCCCGGCAGCACTGCCATCAGCAGCTTCGACATCGCCGCTAACGATCCCCGCAAGATCGGCGTCGATAAGGAAGTCGCCAAGATCTTCAGCGTTCTGCCTGATCCGAACAACACCGACACTGGCGACGGCCTCAATTACATGGGCTATCGCTTCAACAACCCCTCCGGCAGCTGGAACAACTCCTACACCGCCCGCGCCGACCACAACCTCAAGGAAGGCTTCCGCCTCTTCTTCCGCTATAGCTGGTACAAAACCTACGCGATCGACTCTCTGAACAGCCAGGACGCCACCTTCCCCGGTTTCCCCCAGGGCTGGCAGGGCGGCATCCGCTCCGGCTTCTCCATCGGCTCCGACTGGGTCATCTCCCCGTCGCTCGTCAACGAAGCCCGGGTCGGCACCATGTCCGCCAACTCCGACTTTGCCCGCCCGGCCCGCCAGCCGAATTGGATGTTCATCTCCAACCTCTACACCGACCCCTACTCCACCGCCTTCGCTCAGGGCCGCAACTCCCCCACCTGGGACATCATCGACAACCTCACCAAACTCTGGGGCAAGCACACCTTCAAGATGGGCGGCGCGCTCCGTTACATCAACCAGTGGGGCTACAACGATAACGGCATCTACCCCAATGTTACCCTCGGCACTTCGCTCGGCGCCTCAGTCCCGACCAACATCGGCCCCACCGTCGCCAGCGGCACCATCTCTTCCGCCTTGCGGCAGACCTTTGAGTCCCTGTACAACGATGTGCTGGGCCGCATGAACCAGGTCACCCAGATCTACTACAGCGACCTCAAGGCCTGGCAGCCCGCCGGCACCACTCGCCTGCGCGACTTCCTCCTCCGCGAGCACGGCTTCTTCTTCCAGGACGACTGGAAGGTCAGCCGCCGCCTCAGTGTTAACCTCGGCCTCCGCTGGGAGTTCCACCAGGTGCCGAGCGAGCGCAATGGCTTCCAGGGCTCCCTGGATCAGGCCGCCAACCTCAACACCGTCAGCCAGATCAACAACCTGACCCTCACCAAGGACAACGCTTGGTATAACAAGGATCTCAACAACTTCGCCCCGCGCATTGGCTTCGCCTTCGACCCCAAGGGCGACGGCAGAACCGCCATCCGCGGCAGCTACGGCATGTTCTACGACCGTTTGATCGGTTCCACCGTCAGCCTCGCCGACGGCAACACGCCGGGCTTCGCCCAGACCGTCAACGTCTACCCGAACCAGGCCGTCGGCTCAGACGTGCGCCTCGCCGATGGCGTTCCCGCCACGACTCCCCCCCAAACTCCTCAGCTCACCCTCCCCGCGAACCGCTCCACCAGCGTCGTGGTCTTCAATCCCAACCTCCGCACCCCCTACGTGCACCAGTTCAGCTTGAACTTCCAGCGCGAAGTGGCCCGCAACACCGTGGTTGAAGTCGGCTACGTCGGCAGCCGGGGCGTCAAGCTCTTCATGAACTCTGACCTCAACCAGCAGCGCGTCTACGGTGACTTCCTGAACAACTTCAAGGAACTCCAGGCCTACCAGACCAACTCCAGCGCGCCCATCTCTCCGGGCAATACGCTGGTTCGCATCTTCGGCACTCCCGCCGCCGCCATCTCGAGCCTGGGAGCGGCCAACTTCCAACAGAGCCTCGTCGGTACGGCCGCCACCAACCTCGACCGCACTTACTTCTCCCGCTACGCCGCCGCCGGCGTCTCCGACTTCTACCTCCGCAACTACCCCCAGTACATCCAGGTGATCCAGGGCGCCAACCACGGCCGCTCCTACTACAACTCGATGCAGCTCTCGGTCCGCCGCAACATGCGCGACCTGCAGCTGTTCGCCAACTACACCTGGAGCAAGAGCATCGACAATGCCTCCGCCGAAGGCAACGGCTACACCGCCCCCTTCGACAACTACAACCTCGCTCTCAACCGCGCCCGCAGCGATTGGGACCGCCCCCACTCCTTCAACATGTCGGCCACCTACATCATCCCCTTCGGCAAGGGCAAGAAGTTCGGCTCCGACATGCCCCAGTGGCTCGACTCCGCCATCGGCGGCTGGGAACTCGGCGGCCTCGTCGTCTGGCAGAGCGGCTCGGTCTTCACCATCACCAGCTCCCGCGCCACCACCTGGGGCGGCACCACCTGGGCCAACTACACCGGCAGCCGTAACATCGGCGAAGTCGTTCGCAAGGGCGACGGCGTCTGGTACCTCACTGCCGACGACTACAGCCGCTTCTCCTTCCCGACCGCCGGCGAAGCCGGCACCACCGGCCGCAACACCTTCCGCGGTCCCCGCTACTTCAACACCGACATGTCCATCGTGAAGCGCTTCAGGATCTACGAGGATCACAAGGTCACCTTCCGCGCGGAAGGCTACAACATGTGGAACAACCCGAACTTCGCCAACCCGAGCGTCAGTCTCACCTCGCCCGCCACTTTCGGGAAGATTAGCTCCATCGTGAGCAGCTCGAACAACCCCGGCTCTCGCGTCTTCCAGTTGGCCCTCCGCTACGACTTCTAACTGACACTGAACCCCACTCGGGGCAGGAGTTCCCACCGGAACTCCTGCCCCTCTTCTTTTGCCCGCTAATCCCCAATCCAATCTCCGCCGATATCTTCCCCAGAGGCTCGCTATGCCCAACACTCGCGCTCAAGCGCACGACAACCGCATCGTTCTCCAGTTCGATTCGCTCGAAGACGCACTCCGCCTCTTCAGCCCCTGGCGCGGAGCCGCACCCCGCTTCCAGGCCGCCGCTCAAATCAATCAGGCGCTGGAAACGGTCGGCCTCGCCGTCGTCGTCCAAGTGAAAGGCCGGGCCGTCGCCGAACTCGGCCAGGGAGAACCGCGCGGCGCGCTCCTCACCCTCCTTCAGCCCGCCGTCTGATCGCCACTTTGCCCGCTACTTGGAATTGATCCGCGCCGGCAGCTTCTCCAGGTTCGCGATCTCCGTCCCCAGCGCGAAGCCAAACCGCGCAAACTGCTCCATGCCGCTGAAGTCCCAGTCGTCGGCATACTCATCCGACGGCTGATGATAGCTCGCCCCATGCTTCTTCCCCACTTCGGCCGCAAATCCCGCCGGCTTGCCCACATAATCGGACCCGCCATTGACCGAAAACGCCGGCACCCCAAAGCGCGCAAACGAATAGTGGTCGCTGCGGAAGTACCCGCCCGTCTCCGGATGGGTGTCCACCTTGATCGTCAACTGGTGGCGCTTGGTCACGCCCTCCACCAGCGCGAAGAACGACGTGCGGTCCGCGCCGGTCATGATCACGTCCTTCACTCTGCCGTGCGGCCCGAACGAATCAAAGTTCAGGTTTGCGGCGATCTTCTCGATCGGCAGCGGCGGATGCTCCGCGAAATAGCGCGAGCCCAGCAACCCGCTCTCTTCCGCCGTCACCGCCACGAAGTACGCGCTGCGCAACGGCTTAGGCTCCATCGACGCCCACGCCCGCGCCATCTCGATGATCATCGCGGTGCCGGTCGCATTGTCCAATGCTCCGTTATAGATGCGGTCGCCGTTCACCGGCTCGCCGATACCCAAATGGTCCCAATGGGCGGTGATCACCACCGCCTCCTGCGCCAGCTTCGGGTCGCTACCGGGCACCAGCCCGACCACGTTGTGCGTCTCTATGTCTTTGACGGCAAAGCGGAAATCGCCCTTGAACTTCACTCCGGCCAGAGTCGAAGCCCGGAAGCCTTTCGTGTCCGCCGCCTTCAGCAGCGCCTCCACGGTTTTGCCGGCCGTGGCCAGAATGCGGCCGCCGGCTTCGGTGGTCACCCAACCCGCAAATGCAAGAGCCGGCTCGCCTTTCGCGCGGCGGATCTGCGGCTGCGGCCGCCCGTTAGCGCGCAGCACCTGCCAGCCGTAGCTGGCCGTCGAGGTGGTGTGGATCAGGATGGCCGCCTTCGCGCCCTGGCGGGCGGCCTCTTCGTACTTGTAAGTCCAACGGCCATAATAAGTAAGCGCCTTTCCGGCAAAGAAGGCCGGGTCTTCCGAAGGCGGCTCGTTGGTGAACATCACCACCACTTTGCCCTTCACATCAGCGCCCGCATAGTCGTTCCAGCCATACTCCGGCGCGACAATGCCATGCCCCACAAACACCGCTTCGGCGTCGAAGTTTTCCTGTGAAACCTGACTGTACGAGGTGCCGACGAACTCGTCCAACCACTTGAGAGCAATGGTGTTACCCCCACCCACGGCGGAGAGCTGCGAGCCTGGAAGCACTTCCACGGAGCGCAGCGGCACGGGCTGCAGATAGGTCCCGTTCTGCGCGCCGGGCTTCAGGCCGGCGGCCTCGAACTGGGCGGCGATGTAGCTGGCCGCCAACTGCCCGCCGCGGGCGCCGACGCCTCGCCCCTCCAGCAGGTCGCTGGACAGGAACTTCACATGGGGCCGGATCTTCGCCCCTTCGATCTGGTTCATCTGCGCGTGCAGAAAACCCATCGAAACGATCAAAAACGATGCAAATCTCATCGAAAACTACCTCTTTTCGGCGCGTTTCGCCGCAAGTTTCGCCACCAGCCGCGGCACGCTCACCACGAACCGTTCGTGCGTGCCTTCTCCGATCAGTTCCAGTTCGTCGCGGGCTTCCACCCGGAAACTCACCCGCCGGCCGTCCACCGCGAGGACGGTGGCCTTGAACTCGACGCTGAGTCCCACCGGCGTGGCGGCCAGGTGGTTCACGTTCACAATGGTGCCCACACTATCTTCGCCCTCATCAAGGAACGGCTGGATGGCATTGCGTGCAGACCACTCCATGTAGGCGATCATGTGCGGCGTGGAAAGGACGCGCGCTTCCTCGCTGCCCATGAAGTCGATGGCCACTTCCGGCGTGACAAGTAAACTGTGCCGGCCCTCGGCGCCAACCGGTATCGGATTCATGTCAATATGGTAACGTGCGGCTGGGAACGCCAGGCGCTCTCCGTTGGAACCCTACACGGTACATTTGCATCTATTCAGCTAGATAGCGACCCGAGGATCTATAGCTTGTACCTATTGAGTACATTCCTGGTTTTAAGCATGCTGGACACGGCGCGCACGACGGCGCCCGCGGCGTTGAACTTTGCCCCTGCCTACTTTGCCGCCGAACAGAACCGCGACAAGGAAAAGGATAAGGAACGCGAGAAGGAGAGCGAGCAGGCGCTGGTCCGTTACTTCCAGGTCAGCAAGAAGGGCATCCGCCGCAGCGTGAGCATGGTGGCGCACTTCGCCGGCAGCGTGCCGAAGATGAAGATGGCCGCCGTGGCCGACGCCCTCCGCAAGGTGGACAAGGAAGGCGTGGTGGAGTACGAGGTGAATGGCCGGCAAGGCGACAATTCGGTGTGGAAGGAACTCATCCTGCGGTATATGAACGGCGAGATGGAGACCTCCACCAAGAACCGTTCCAATGTCGCCATCACGCCGGACAACTACAAGTTCAAGTACAAGGGCACGCGCGAGCGCGATGGGCGCATGGCCTATGTCTACGAGTTGAACCCCAGGTCCAAGCGCGAAGGCCTGTTCAAGGGCGAAGTCTGGC
Source organism: Paludibaculum sp. (assembly GCA_029973955.1). Classification (GTDB taxonomy): domain Bacteria; phylum Acidobacteriota; class Terriglobia; order Bryobacterales; family Bryobacteraceae; genus Paludibaculum. Next base: position 17,180 of record JARKQJ010000115.1, read on the forward strand.
TGGATACGGAGACCTCGCTGCCGCTGGTGGAGTCCGGGCGGTTTGTGAAGAGCCCGTCGGTCTTCCTGAAGAAGATTCAGTTCACGCGCGAGTATGCCATCCAGGATGGTGTTCCGGTGCCGAAGGCGATGCAGACTTCCATCGAAACGCGATTCTGGGGTCCGGCCGAACTGGACATCCAGTACTCGCAGTTCCGCTGGGAAGAAGCGCTGCCCGCTCTCGAGTAGCCGTCACCCCAACGGATTCACCCTAAAACCCGGGCCCGGTCCGTGGCCGTCATTTTCTCCGCCGCATAGCGCAAGGTGAATCGTGTGGCCTCATGGCCGCGCTTTTCGAGAAACTCGACGACTTCACGCGGCCGCGCCGGATAGGCCTCCTTCAGCAGCCAGCCCACACCCTTCTCCACCATGTCGTCGCGATCTTTCAGAAGACTCGCGGCCATCGCCAGCACGTCTTTCAGATGCCGGCCATGCTTGGCCTCCTGCAACAGGCTGACGGCGGCGGAGCGGCGCTTCCAGCGGTTGTTCGATTTCGCCCAGGGCGGGAGGCGGTGGCGGAGTTCGGGCACATTGCCGATGCAGGCGGCGAGCAACCAGGACGAGAGGCCATCGGTGTGGGCCCAGTTGGTGACATAGCGGTCGAGCCAGCCTTCGAAGAGATCGAATTCGCGCACGCCGCAGCTCTTGGCGAAGCGCCGGTAGACGTGGCAGACGAGGACGCCGGGCTCGAGCTTCCGCTGCTTCCAGAGCGCTTCCATGAGTTGGTCGCGATCGGCGGCCTCCCACTTCTTCACTTCCCGATAGACCAGCGGCACGAGGGCATTCAGGTGGACGGTGCGCACGCCGCAGGTGGAGGCGGTGCCCAGGAAGAAGCGCTGCTGGCCGGCGGCGAAGACGGGGTCGGCGTGTGCGCTGAGGAAATCGTCGATCTGCGCCAGCAGGGTGGAGACGCGTTGGTTCATGATCATCCTCGCTTAGCGGTAAAACGGCTGCCAGGTGATCCAGCGTGGACCGTAGTGGGGTTCTGGACGGCCGACTTCGAGCGCGCCGAGGTCGGGCGCCTTGCCGGTGAAGCCGTCGTTGACGGTGGGGATCGGCAGGCCGGCGTCCACAGCGGCGCTAGCGGGCTTGAGGCGAAAGTTGAGATCCATGGCGTGATAGACGGCGTGGCGCAAGGCCGGGTTGGGCGGGGCGAGCCGTTCGAAGATATCGAAGTCCAACTCGCGGCCGTGCTGTTCCTGGCCGGTGGCGGCGCGGAGTTCACTGAGAGTGCGGAACGCCTGCCAGTCTTCTTTGGCAGGCGTGTAGGCGGTGGCGCCAGGCTTGGGCGCCAGCCAGCGGTATTGCGCGGAGACGCCCTTGTTAGGGCGGTAGCCGTTGTAATCGGAACTGAAGGCCGAAGTGGCGTTGGCCCAGGTCATGATGCCGCGGTCCGGAGTATCGCGGCCGAGGAAGAGGTTGTTGGCGAAGTGGGTGTTCGAGTAGGGGTCGCCGACGGTCTGCTCACCGATGATGGTGTTGTGCCAGACGAAGAGGCCGGCGGGCTTGGCGGAGAACTTGAAGGCGACGCCGGATGGCACGTGATAGAGCAGATTGCGGTAGAAGTAGGCGGGTCCGCCGAAGACGGGCTGTGAACTGTAGCCGCCCTGGGCGGCATTGACGCCGCGGTTTTCGAAGACGCGGATGTTGTGGACGCCACCGTCGGTTTCGATGAAGTCGTCGTTCGACATGTGGATGTCGTTGCCGTAGATGTCGATGCTGGAGGCGCGGCGATCGGGGTCGTTCTCAGGCGTGCCGTAGGTAGAGATGCCGATGGCGTCGTGGAAGTAGGCGATGGCGTTGTGGGCGATGACGTGGCCGGGGCCGTAGACCTTGATGGCGTAGTAGCTGGTGAGGAGGTGGGAGCCGTAGGGTCCGGCGCTGGCCCAGCGGGGGCCGGTCCAACCGATGAGGCGGAAGCGGTCGTCGCGGCCGAGGATGAGGTTGTCTGCGATGTAGAAGTCACTGGAGCCGGCGTATTCGGTCCAGACGGCGAAGCCGACGCCTTCGAAGCGGCAGTTCCTGACGGCGAGGCCGACGGCGCCAGTGACCTCTTTCTGGCCGGCGAAGATGGCGACGTCGGTGTTGCGGAAGGTGAGGTTTTCAAAGATGTGCCAGGCGGAGGCCATGACGTCGAACAAGCGATGGTTGCCGCCGCCGTCGAGGACGACTTCGCCGTCGCCGGCGGCAGTGATGGTGATGGGCTTGCCGGGCGTGGCTTTGAGGGTGAGGGACATGGAGCCGTCGAACGGAGTCATCATCGGATCGACGTAGTTGAGGCGTTCAGGGCGGTAGAGGCCGGCGTGGAGGAGGATGGTGTCGCCGGGCTGTGCGCGGCGCTCCCAGACGACAGACCAATCTCCAAGGCCGGCGCCGTAGTAAGCCTCCAGGATGCTGTCAAAGGCGGGCTGGAGTCGTTCCCCTTTGTAGTCCGGCGGGTAGACGTGGAGCTTGCGGCCGCCGGCGTAGGGCTGTGGCTCCGTGCGGGTGCGGACCTTGACGGTTTGAAGGGCCGGGGCGGTGACGCCATCGGGGTCCTTCATTTCGAAGCGGCATTCGTATTCGGTGCCGGGCTGGAGGTTGAGGATGCTGCCGGCGAAGCCGTGGGGCACGGTGTAATCGAGGTGTTCGCGGTCGCGGAAGACGCGCTCGCCGCCGATGCGCACCAATGGCAGGGCAGGGCGCCAGGCGCTTTCGCCGGCGGCGCGGAAGCGCACGTCGACGGTGGCGTTGCGGTTGGCGTCGCCGGTGATGGCCCATTCGAAGCCGAGGTTGAGCAGGGTGGGGTGCTCCACGGTGAACCTGCCCGGTGTGACGGCGTTCTGGGCGAAGAGGGCCGCGGGCAGCAGGAGGAGGGTGGGGACGAGGCGGTTCATGTCAGGCTCCAGTGAGGAAGCTGGACCGGCGGCGCGGCGTGCGCCAGCCGGGTGCTCCATCGCATACGATGATACAGAGCCAGAATCCTCGCAATGTTTGACCATACCGAACATCCGCATCGCCGGTACAATCCGCTGACTCGCGAATGGGTGCTTGTCTCACCGCATCGCACGAAGCGTCCCTGGCAGGGCCAGGTGGAAAAACTACCGGCCGAGACGCGGCTCCCATACGACCCGAAGTGCTACCTTTGTCCGGGCAACGAGCGCGCCGGCGGGCATCACAACCCGGCCTACACGCGGACCTTCGTCTTCGAGAACGACTTCGCGGCGCTGCTGCCGGCGACGCCGGCCGGTGGGGCGCAGCCGCACGATCTGCTGAAAGCGGAGGCGGTTTCCGGCATCTGCCGGGTGATCTGCTTTTCACCCCGCCATGACCTGACCGTGGCCGAGATGGAGACGCCGGACCTGCGCGCCGTGGTGGACACGTGGGCGGAGCAGTACGAAGAGTTGAATGCGACGCCGGGCATCGCGTATGTGGAGATCTTCGAGAACCGCGGCGCGATGATGGGCTGCAGCAACCCGCATCCGCATTGCCAGATCTGGGCCAGTTCGCTGCTGCCGAACGAGATCGAGAAGGAGCAGGCGGCGCAGGAAGAGTACTACCGGGCGCACGGGCGGACGCTGCTGGGCGACTATCTGGAACACGAGTTGAAGAGCGCCGAGCGCGTGGTGTGCGCCAACGAGCATTTTGCGGCGCTGGTGCCGTGGTGGGCGGTGTGGCCGTTTGAGACGATGATCCTCAGCCGCCGCCACGTGACCGGGTTGGACGAGCTGACGGCGGAGGAGCGCGACGGCCTGGCCGATGTGATGAAGCGCCTCACCACGCGGTACGACAACCTGTTCGAGATCTCGTTCCCCTATTCCGGCGGGTTCCATCAGCGGCCTTCCGGACGGCGCAACGAAGCGTGGCACCTGCACATGCACTTCTATCCGCCGTTGCTGCGTTCGGCGACGGTGCGCAAGTTTCTTGTCGGCTACGAGATGCTGGCCATGCCGCAGCGCGACATCACGCCAGAATGGGCGGCGGGGCGCCTGCGCGAGTTGAGCGAACGGCACTTCCGAGCCTGAGAGTTTCCCGTTGGAAAGGACATCTACGATGATGCGATTGGTTCTTCTCTCCCTGCTGGCGCTGGCCGCATTCGGCCAGAGCGCTTTTCAACTGAAGTCCGGCGACCGTGTGGTGTTCTATGGGGACAGTATCACGGACCAGCGGCTGTACACGGTGTTCACGGAGACCTTCGTTCGCACGCGCTTCCCTGGAATGGACGTGAAGTTCACGCACTCCGGCTGGGGCGGCGACCGCGTGACGGGCGGCGGCGGCGGCATCATCGACCTGCGCCTGAAGCGGGACGTGGCGCCCTACAAGCCCACGGTGGTCACCATCATGCTGGGCATGAACGACGGGCGCTACCGGCCCGTGGACACCTACATTCAGGACTGGTACAAGACCGGCTACACGGGCATGATCGCGCAGCTCAAGGCGCTGGTGCCGGGCGTGAAGATCACCGCCATCCGGCCCTCTCCGTATGACGAAGTGACGCGCGCGCCGATGGCGGGCGGGGGCTACAACCCGGTGATGATCAAGTTCGGCGATTTCCTCCAGGAGCTGGCGGCCAAGGAAGGGATGCAGGTGGCCGACCTGAACGCGCCGGTGGTGAAGATGCTGGAGAAGGCCAACGCGACGAACGCGGAGATGGCACAGCGGATCATCCCGGACCGCGTGCATCCGGGCGCCAGCGGGCACCTGATCATGGCGGGCGCGCTGCTGAAGAGCTGGGGCGCGCCGGCGGTGGTGAGCGTGGTGGAGATCGACGCGGCCGGCGGCCGCGTGGCGAAGCAGGAGAACACGGCGGTGAGCGGACTGAAAGGCGGCGCGGTGGTCACCTGGACGCAGGACGACAAGGCGCTGCCGATGCCGGTGGACTTCAACGACGGCCCCACGGCGCTGGCTGTGAAGTCCTCCGACTTCCAGGAGACCCTGAACCAGGAGACGCTGAAGGTGACCGGGTTGAAGCCGGGCTACTACGCGCTGCGCATCGACGGCCAGCAGGTGAAGGTGTTCACGGCCGAGGAACTGGGCGCCGGGCTGGACCTGACCGCGCTGCCCACACCGATGCTGGAGCAGGCGAAGAAGGTGCACCAGTTGACGCTGAAGCGCACGGGCATCCACAACGCGCGCTGGCGGACGGTGGAAGTGCCGCTGGAGAACGATGCGCTGCAGACCACGGCGGCCGCCATCCAGGCCATGGACGCGCTGGACGCCGAGTTGGACGCCAAGCAACTGGCCGCGGCGCGGCCGGTGACGCACCGCTACGAGCTGGTGCCGGCCACGGCCGACGACGCGCGCGTGCCGGCCGGCTTCACGCCCATCTTCAACGGCAAGGATCTGACGGGCTGGCACATCAGCCGCACGAACCACCACGGCACCACGCCGGACTGGAAGGTGGAGAACGGCGTGCTCACCGGCATGCAGAACCCTCCGGGCAAGGGCGGCATTCTGCTGACGGACAAGAAGTACAGGAACGTGGAAGTGTACGCCGAAGTGATGCCGGACTGGGGCTGCGACGGCGGCCTGTTCCTGCGCTCTTCGGAGAAGGGCGAGGCGTACCAGGTGCTGCTGGACTTCCGCGAAGGCGGCACGCTGTTCGGCGTCTACGGCGAGCGGCTGAAGGACGTGGTCACCTGGCAAGTGCAGGACTGGCGCAAGCACTGGAAAGAGAACCAGTGGAACACGGTGCGGGCGCGGATCGAAGGCGACATCCCGCGCATCACGGTGTGGGTGAACGGCACGCAATTGACCAACTGGTCAGATACTTCGAACCACGCCGTGGGCGGAGCGCTGGACGGGATGATCGCCGTGCAGGTACATGGCGGGAACCAGATCTGGAAGGAAGGCGGCAAGCACCGCTTCCGCAACATCGCCGTGCGCGAACTGCCGAACTAGGAGAGACGCCATGAAGATCGCGATGATCGGGGCCGGCAGTATCGTATTCTGCAAGACGCTGATGTCCGACATCATGGCCACGCCGGCGCTGGCCGATGCCGAGTTTGCGCTGATGAGCCGCACGGAGCCGAAGCTGCGCTCCATGGAGGCGTTCGGCCAGCGGATGATCCGCGACAACGGGCTGCCGGGCAAGGTGTGGGCGACGCTGGACCGCGCTGAAGCCATTCGCGACGCCGATTTCGTGGTCGTGATGGTGCAGGTGGGCGGAGTGGACGCGTTTGAGCTGGATTACAAGATTCCGCTGAAGTACGGCATCGACCAGTGCATTGCGGATTCGCTGGGGCCGGGCGGGCTCTTCCGCGGGCTGCGCACCATTCCCCTGCTGGTCGACATCGCCCGCGACATGGAACGACTGGCCAAGCCGGGCGCGATCATGTTGCAGTATGCCAACCCGATGGCGGCCAACTGCTTCGCGCTGGGGCAGGCGACCGATGTATCGTTCGCCGGCCTCTGCCACGGCGTGCAGACCACGCTGGACCTGATCGCGCGCTACTCGGAGGTGCCGAAGGAAGAGATCACTTACACGTGCGGCGGCATCAACCACATGGACTGGTTCCTGCGTCTGGAGCATAAGGGGCGCGACCTCTATCCGCATCTGCGCGAAGTGTTCGAGCGGCCGGAGTTCTACAAGAACGAGAAGGTGCGCGGCGAGGTCTTCCGCCACTACGGTTACTTCATGACGGAGAGCACGGGCCACCTGAGCGAGTATGTGCCGTGGTTTCGCAAGAACCGCAAGGCGCTGGACCTCTACTGCGACGAGCCGGCGTTCGGGGGCGAGTCCGGCGCGTATTACTCGTGGTGCCGGGCCATCGGCGACTACTACGACCAGCATGACCCGCTGCAGTTCGAGACGACGAAGATCGAGAGGCGCAGCGTGGAGTACTGCTCCTACATCATCGAAGCCGTGGCCACTGGTAAGCCGTTTCGCTTCATGGGCAATGTGAGGAACGACGGCTACATCACCAACCTGCCGCAGGGCTGCTGCGTGGAAGTGCCGACGTTCGCCGACGACACGGGGCTGCGGCCGACGTTCGTGGGCGACCTGCCGCCGCAGTGCGCGGCGCTCTGCCAGACCAACATCAACGTGCAGATGCTGGCCGTGCATGCGGCGCTGAGTGGCGATACGGAGCACATCGTGCACGCGGCGTCGCTCGATCCACTGTCGAGCGCCGTCTGCACGCTGGCCGAGATCCGCGAGATGTGCGCGGAGATGCTGGAAGCGGAGCGGCAGTGGCTGCCGCAGTTCGAGGGCCAGAAGATGATCCCACGGCCCGTGATCTCCATTCCGCCGGACTGCAAGCCGGTGGAGGTGCCCCTGGACCCGGCGCTGGCCATCGGGAAGCGCTTTTCCACGCTCATCGAGCAGCGGACGGAGTAAAATTCCGCCATGTCCCACTTCACTCGGCGCGATCTCTTCAAGGCCACTGCCGCCGCGGCACTGGCTGGAAACGTCCAGGCCGCCGCCGGCACGCTGCCCACGCGGCGGTTGGGCCGGATCAACTTCCAGGCCTCCATGCTGGGCCTGGGTTCGCAGTATCTGGGCGACCCCGGGGTGGAGCAGGCGCATGTGGACCGCTTCATCGCCGAGGCGGTGGACAACGGATTGAACTACATCGACACAGCGCCGCCCTATGGCGAGAGCGAGGTGCGCCTGGGCCCGGCGCTGAAAGGCCGCCGCGACAAGGTGTTCCTGGTCTCCAAGGTGGAGACCAACGCCAAGGGCGACGCGATGTACCAGATCAAGGACAGCCTGCGGAAGCTGCAGACCGACCATCTGGACTGCGTGCTCATCCACAACGTGGGCCGCACGGACCGCTATCCGGACATCAAGCAGGTGATCGCGCCGGACGGCACGCTGGCCGCGCTGGTGGACGCCAAGAAGGAAGGACTGATCCGGCACATCGGACTCACGGCTCACTTGCGCCCGGCGCGGGCGCTGCCGGTGATCGAGACCGGCGAGATCGAGCTGTGCATGTTCTCGCTGAACTTTGTGGAGCGGCACATCTACGGGTTTGAAGAGAAGGTGATGCCGGAGTGCCGCAAGCGCAACATCGGCGTGATCGCCATGAAAGTGCTGGGCGGGCCGGTGAAGAACGGCCCCGGAAGGCTGATCTCGCAGGAAGACTACGCGTCGTCGCTGCGCTATGTGTGGGGCCTGCCGGGGCTGTGCGTGGCGCTGGTGGGCATGCGCAACCAGGATGAACTGCGGCGCGCGCTGGCCGCCGCGCGCGAGTACAAGCCGCTGGACCAGGCGGAGATGACGGCAGTGACGGAGCGCGGCAAGACGATGGCCGCGCAGTGGGGTCCGCTGCGCGGGCCCGTGGCTTAGTGGAGACCGGGTGAAGGAGGAATGAGATGAAAGTTGGATTTGTCGGCCTAGGCATCATGGGCAAGCCCATGGCGAAGAACCTGCTGAAGGCGGGTCATGAATTGACGGTGTTCGACATCGTGGCGGAAGCGGTGGGGGAGGTCTCCGCCGCCGGCGCGACGGCGGCCGCCAGTGCCGCCGACGCCGCCGCGGGCAGCGAGGTGGTGATCACCATGCTGCCGGACGGCCCGGAAGTGGAGGCGGCCCTGCTCGGAGCGGCAGGCGTGCTGGAAGGCGCGGCGCCGGGAACGATCGTGGTGGACATGAGTTCCATCAGCCCCATCGTGGCGCAGCGGGTTGGCCGGGCTTGCGCGGCGCAGGGCGTGCAGTTCCTGGACGCGCCGGTGAGCGGCGGCGAACCGAAGGCGATCGACGGCACGCTGGCCATCATGGTGGGCGGCTCGCAGGCGGTGTTCGAGAAGGTGGCGCCGCTGTTTGAGGTGCTCGGCTCCAGCCACACGCTCACCGGTCCGGTTGGCGCGGGCAATGTGACGAAGCTGGCCAACCAGATCATGGTGGCGTGCAATATCGCGGCGATGGGCGAGGCGCTGGTGCTGGCCACCAAGGCCGGGCTCGATCCGGAAGTGGTGTTCAACGCCGTGAAGGGCGGGCTGGCCGGCTCCACCGTGCTGAACGCCAAGGCGCCCATGGCCATTGCGGGCAACTTCAAGCCGGGGTTCCGCATCCGGCTGCACCAGAAAGACCTGCGGAACGCGCTGCTGGCCGCGGAATCGATGAAAGTCTCGCTGCCGCTCACCTCAACGGTGCAGCAGATCCTGATGGCGCTCATGAACGAAGGCCGCGGGGATCTGGATCACTCGGCCATCGTCACGTTCATTGAGGACATGGCATCGTGCCAGATCAAGAAGGCGGTGTAAACCAACCGCGGTATGTGCCGGTGCATCCCGCGGATAACGTGGCCATCGTGGTGAACGACGGCGGCCTGCCGGCCGGGACGCGCTTCGAGTGCGGGCTCACGCTGGAAGAGGCGGTGCCGCAGGCGCACAAGGTGGCGCTGGCTCCGATCCCGGAGGGCGCGCCCATCGTGCGCTACGGCGTGACCATCGGCTATGCGGCGCGCGAGCTGGCGCGCGGCAGTTGGGTGCGCGAGGATCGAGTGCTGCTGCCGGAGCCGCCCGCTTTGGATCGGATCGCGCTGGCGACTGCGGTGCCCGCGCCGCCTGAGCCGCTGGAGGGTTTCACGTTCCAGGGCTATCGCAACCCGGACGGCAGCGCCGGCACGCGCAACCTGCTGGGCATCACCACCACGGTGCAATGCGTGGCGGGCACAGTGGACGTGGCGGCGGAGCGCATCCGGCGCGAACTGCTGCCGCGCTTTCCCAGCGTGGACGGCGTGGTGGCGCTCAACCACACCTACGGCTGCGGCGTGGCCATCAACGCGCCGGGCGCGGAGATTCCCATCCGCACCGTGCGCCACCTGGCGCTGAACCCCAACTTCGGCGGCGAGGTGATGGCGGTGAGCCTGGGCTGTGAGAAGCTGCAACCGGAGCGGCTGGGGCTGCCCGTGCTGCGGCCCGAAGAACCGTTCGTCATCCGGTTGCAGGGCGAGGAGCACCACTGCTTTGGCGACATGGTGGCGGCGATTCTGGAGATGGCGGAGAAGCGCCTGGCACGGCTGAACGCGCGCACGCGGGTGAGATGCCCGGCGTCCGATCTCGTGGTCGGCATGCAATGCGGCGGCAGCGATGCGTTCTCCGGGGTTACGGCGAATCCAACGGTGGGCTACGCGGCGGACCTGCTGGTGCGCGCGGGCGCCACGGTGCTGTTCAGCGAAGTGACGGAGGTGCGCGACGCCGTGCACCTGCTGGGTGCGCGGGCGGCGAATGAAGAAGTGGGCCGCGCGCTGATGCGCGAGATGGCCTGGTACGACGACTACCTGGCGAGGGGCGGCGCGGATCGTTCGGCGAATCCGACGCCGGGCAACAAGCGCGGCGGGCTTTCGAACATTGTGGAGAAGGCGCTGGGGTCGGTGGCGAAGTCCGGCACGACGGCGTTGCGGGCGGTGGTCCCGCCGGGAGAACGGGTGCGCGAGAAAGGCCTGGTGTTCCTCGCCACGCCGGCCAGCGACTTCATCTGCGGCACGCTGCAACTGGCCGCTGGGATGAACGCGCATGTGTTCACGACGGGGGAGGGCACTCCCTATGGGCTGGCGATGGCGCCCGTGGTGAAGGTCTCTTCCCGCACGACTTTGGCGCGGCGCTGGCCGGATCTGATCGACTTCGACGCCGGCCGCATCGCGACAGGCCACGCGACCATCGAGGAGTGCGGCTGGGAGCTGTTCCGGATGATTCTGGAGGCGGCTTCGGGGCGCAAGACGTGGTCCGAGCAATGGACGCTGTACAACGCGCTGGCGCTCTTCAATCCCGCGCCGGTGACGTAGCGCCGCGCGACACCACCCATTCGGCTTTGTCCCAGTGGCCGGCCGCCACCTGGCGGGCGATGCCATCGAATCGCAGCAGCGCGGCGCCTTCGCGCAGACGGGCGGCGGCTTCGCGGGTGAGTGCGGAGGCGTAACGGTCTGCCCGTTCGCGGTAGAGATAGCCGGCGTAGTTCAGCTCGCGGGCCTCTTCGAGCAGCAGGTCCCAGAAGCTGTTTCTCCGCAGGAGCTTCTTCTGCGCGGCGGCTTCGCGCGTGAGTTCGATGCGCGCGCCGGCGCCGGTGAGGATCACGCGCAGGCATTGCGACGGGTTGAAGAGCCGTTCCGGTTCCGGGCCCGGCAGTGCGCGGATGAGCGATTCCGCCTCTTCCAGCAGGCATTCGATGGCGGCCCAGCGGTAACGTGAGCCGCCGCTGATCAGGCTGCCGCGCCTGAGGATGTCGCGGATGCGCGCGGCGTCGGCCCCGGCCACACCCAGGATCTGTTCCGCCAGTTCGAGGATCGCGATCTCCTGCACCACCACGGGCGTGAGCGCGACGAACTCCGCCGCTTCGCTCGACAGCTTCACCTGCACTCTTTCGGGTAGGGCCATGGGACCCTTCCATCGTACAATCAGGACCAATGCCCCCCATCGACCTCGTGCGGGAACAACTCCGCCGCTACGAACACCTGCTGCTGCAATTCGACGCGGAAGAGACCTCCTCGGGCGTGGAACTCATCATCCGCCTGAAAGCCGAAGTGCCCGGCGCGCACGTCTACCGCGCGCCCATGCACCCCCGCGACATCGCCCATCCGCAGTTCCCGTGGACCTTTCAGAAGTTCCTTTACGATTGCCTGCACGACTACCTGTGCGAGATGTTCACCCGCAATCCGCAACAGCTCAACTCCGAAGAATGAGCCCCCACAATGACGAAGCCTGGTGACATTCTGGCCGCCCGCATCCGCGAGAACGGCCCCATTCTCTTCTCCGAGTTCATGGAGACCGCGCTCTATCACCCCGAACTCGGCTACTACCGCTCTCCGCGCGATCCCTTCGGCACGCAGGGCGACTTCTTCACCGCCAGCCAACTGCAGCCCGTCTTTGGGCGCCTGGTGGCGGCCGCCATTCGCCAGCATCTGCCCACTGATGTTTCTCCGCATGAGTTCACCGTGGCCGAGTGGGGCGCCGGACGCGCTGAGTTGCGTGAAGGGCTCGCTGAGTTTCGCTACATTCCCGTAGATGCGGCAACCAGCGAACTGCCCACGGCCTTTGAAGGTGTGGTCTTCTCCAACGAACTCTTCGATGCGCTGCCCGTGGATCTCGCGCAACGATGCGGCGAGGAGTGGCGGATGATGCGCGTGGGGTTCGGGGATGGCAGGTTTCAATGGCATCCCGCCGAGTCGTTGGAGAGAGTGTGGCGTGATTACGCAGCGAAGCTTGCAGCTCCCTTGGAGGACAGGCCGGACGTGCTCATTGAACTTCCGGTGCGTCTGCGGCCGGTGATGGAGAGGATGATCGCGGGCTGTAACGGCGGTGCCTTCATCGCGATCGACTACGGCTATACCGCGCGCGAAGTGGTGCGCTTTCCGCAAGGCACTCTCATGAGCTACAGGCGGCATCAGGCGCGGGAGGATGTGCTCGAGAATCCGGGCGAGCAGGACATCACCGCTCATGTGCCCTTCACCTATCTGGAGCAGTGCGCCGCGGAGTGCGGCATGGATCACGCAAGGCTCGAGAACTTCTCGCAGTTCCTGATTCGCGCAGGCGAACCGGACCAGTTCGCATCCGCTCTCGAAGCGCCGGATGAAGCGGCCGCGATGAAGCTCCGCCTGCAGTTGAAGACGCTGCTATTCGGCATGGGCGAGACGTTCCGAGTCTTCTCCTCGCGCATCCGCCACCCGCGGGAGAGGCCCTCAAAAAGCTAACGGCCCCGGTTGCCCGGGGCCGTCTCGTTGATCCCTGTTGCCGCGTTCCCAAAGGAACGCGGAGTTACTACTTCTTCTTCGCAGCCTTCTTGGCGGGAGCCTTCTTCGCCGCCTTCTTCGCTGCCTTCTTGGTCGCGTTCTTCATCGATCTATTCTCCGTAACATCAGATTCTGCGATCGCACCGCGACCGCATTGTGATCTCTTTATAAACTTGGTCTTCCATCGAAGTCAAGAGAAAAGTGGTGAGAGCACCATGCAAGCCATCTTCCACAATCGCCTGTGATGGTTTAAAACGGAATCAGGGAGGTTTGTTTTGGGCTTTCACAGTCGCCGGCAGCAGTTTGAGCAGCGCTTCGCAGCGTGTCTGCTCATCATCGCCACGCTGTTCGGGGCCACTGCCTGCAGGAAGAAGAAGCACGCGCCGCCCACGCCTTCCGCGCCGTTCGCACCCGCTCCAGGATGGACGGAAACCGGGGTTGCCAGTTGGTATGGAGATCCCTATCACGGCCGCCAGTCCGCCAATGGCGAGATCTACGACATGGAGCAGATGACCGCCGCGCATCGCACGCTGATGTTCGGCGCCATCCTGCGCGTCACCAACCTTGCCAACGACAAGCAGGTGCAGGTGCGCATCACTGATCGCGGCCCATTCGTGGACAACCGCATCATCGACCTCTCCCGCGCGGCCGCGCGCGCCATCGACATGATCGGACCAGGCACGGCGCGCGTCAAGATCCAACTCCTCGCCTACGGACCAGCGCGCATGGCACCACCAGGAGGACTCTTCGCCGTGCAGGTGGGCGCATTTTCTGACCGCTCCAATGCGGACGAGTTGGCGCGGCGCCTCACTGAGCGGTACTCTCCCGTGGAGGTCCGCCGCCGGAACAACTCCCGCGCGCCCTGGCGAGTCGTCGTCGGCAGCAAACGCGAACAAGCCGACGCGGAGGAACTCGCCAACACGTTACGGGCGGAGTACAAGGACGTTTACGTGGTCCGCCTCGACGAGACCAGCAACTGAGTGCCGTACCGGCTCACTCGAGAAAGTTGTTACGCTCAAAAGAAGAGCACGGGCCCTTAGCACAATGGTTAGTGCAGCGGACTCATAATCCGTTGGTTGCAGGTTCAAGTCCTGCAGGGCCCACCATCTCCTCCCCCTATCTTTTGCTGATTTCGCCGATCGCCTCGCTGCGGTGTGATAGCTTCGGCAATAGTGCGCTCAAGATCAACCCTCCTCTACCTCGCGGCCGCGCTCACGCTGAACTGCGCCGGACAGGACGCCAAGTCCACCGCCGATCCCGTCGCCGACACTTCCGGCCTGCCCGTCTACCTGAAGCTCCTCCCCAAGCCTGAGATCGAACCTTGGACAAAGATCACCGGCGAGCAGCGCTGGCAACAGTACGTTTCGCTCACCTACTCTCCGCTGGCAGTGCTCGGCGCCGCCGCCGGCGCCGGTGTCAGCCAGGCGATCGACAGCCCTACGGAGTGGGGCCAGGGCGCAGAAGGCTACGGGAAGCGCGTCGCTTCCAGCTATGCCAGCACCCTCGTCGGCAACACCGTCACGTTCGGTTCCGCCGCACTGTTCCACGATGACAACCGCTATTTCCGATCGCACTCCGGAGGCTTCTTCGCGCGGCTCGGGCACGTGATCGCCTCGCCCTATGTTGCCCGCAACGATCAGGGCGGGAAGCGCTTCTCCACCTCGCAGTTCCTCGGCAGCGCCGCATACTCGGGCATCCAGCTCGCCTGGCAGCCGCGCAGCTGGCAGGGCTGGGACGACGTCGCCATCAACTACTCCATCTGGTACGGCACCGTCGCCGGCGTGAATCTCTTCCGCGAGTTCTACCCGAGCTTTGTGAAAAAGTTCCGCAAGTCGCACCCGTAGCCCGGAGCCCACCGGCTATTCGAACACGATGGCCGTGTGCATGCGGAACTCGGGCACCCGCACCGACAGTCCTTCGCGCCCCGGGGTCACCGCCACCTCCTGCTCGCCCGGCACAACGTAGACCTTCTTGAACGCATACGGCATCCGCACCTTCAGCTCCACGTCACGCAGCGCCGGCAGGTCTTCAATGGACTCCACCTCGCCGCGATGGATGGGCGGCGCATACAGCAGATGGATGACGGTTCGCTTCGCCGCCACCTGGCGCAGTACGCTGACCCGCGCCGTCGAAGGCAGCTTTGCCTCCACCAACGGCAGCCGGTAGACCAGCCTCAGCGCGTTGACGAACAACTGCCGGTGCAGCCGCAGTCCGTGCTGCTTATACTGCCGGTCCAGCGCATGTGCGAACCACACCACGTTGCCGCGGCGGATCACGGCCGGTTGTGCGGCATCCTCCAGCCGGTAGGGCGTATCGCGATGCGAAGAGTAGTGGCCATAGGTCCGGTCGAAGTAGGGCTCGCGCAGCCGCGCCAGCACCTGTGTGCCGGCATCCGGCCGGCAGAGCAAGCCTGCATCGTAGTTCAGGAACGGCGTCGACACCAGGCCCTGCCCCACCTCCGGATTCACCAGCGTGTAATCCATGCGGAACCGCGGCGGCCCTTCGTAACTTGCGCCCACATTCAGCGCGAACCGGTCGCCGCCCCTGTTCAGCCCGCCCTGCGCCAGGACGACCAGCTTCCCGCCCGACGCCGCAAAGCGGTTCAGCGCGTCGGCGTCGCCATCGGTCAACGTCCGGCCGGACGGCACCACTACCGTTTCAAAGCCCATCAGGTTCCCGGCCCGCGCCATCGCGAAGTCGTTGTGGCTGTCCAGCAGCAGTTGGACCGCGCCCTGGTCCGCATCCACGTCGTTCGTGAACCACAACCCCAGGCGCGAGACCGGCACGCCCTTCAGCCCATACTCCTCGATCTTCTGGCTGTAATCAAACGCCTCGCCGATCAAGCGGTAGGTCTCCAGGTCCATCTCGCCCGAAGGGTGCATCTGGTCCCCGAAGTTACACGCCGCGCCGAAGGCGATCATCGACGCCGCTTCGTACTTCAGCGCGTCGGCGTGCTTGAAGCCGCCGAACTCGCCCCAGGCCTTGTGGAACTTCCCGCTCATGGCGGTGACGGGCGTGCCGAGCGAGAGATGGATCTTCGATTGCAGCGGCAGCTTGTCGTAGCCGCCCCAGGTGGTCGGCAGGTCCTCGATGTCCTGGTGCGTGTTGAACTCATACAGGCGGTAAGTGAAGTTGCCCGGCCTCGACGTCTTCGGCGTGCCATTGAAGAACACGCTCGCTTTGGGGTGGTATCGGGCGATGAGGTCGCGCACGGCGCGCATGTGGTCTCGATACTGCCGCGCGAAGTTGCCGGCCGCCGCCTCGCGATCATCCGGGTCCGCACCGTCGGCCTTCATCCGCCGGCGGCAGTTCTCGCAGTAGCACACGTGGTCGATCTGGTAGATGTCGAAGAAGAAGCCGTCCACCGGATACGCCCGGCAGATCTCTTCCACCTGGCTCAGAATGTGCTGCTGATAGTCGCCGGAGGGGCACAGAAGCTTCCACGACGTGTAGGGCTTGGCCTCGTCCGGCTTTGCCGCCAGGTTGTAATCGGAGACGGAGAACGCGCCATTCTTCTCCCGCGCGCACCACTCCGGATGCAGTTCCGCTTCGTTGGCGCTCCACCCCACCGTGTAGTAGATGGGGCACTCCACCCCGATTTCGTGGCACGCCGCAATCTGGGCGCCCAACAGGTCAAATTTCAGCGTTGGGTGCATCCGCCCCACTTTGGTCGGGTAGTACGACCACGAGTGGTGGCACTTGGCGAAGATGTTGATCGACTTCAGCCGCCCCAGCTTTAGCGCCTGTTGGAAGTTCTGTTTGGAGAACCGCGCGCCGACATCCGGGATGTGCTCCGAGGTGTGGAAATCCAGGTGCACCTGCCGCGCCGGCATCGGCTCATCCACCGTGCGCTTCATCAGACCTTCCGCACCCGCCGCCTTGGGCCGGCCCGGCGCTTGCCCGGCCCGCGCTAATCCGGCCGCGGTCACGGCCGCCCCGGCTAGAAACCCCCGCCTGCTCGATCCGTCCCTCATGGCGCCTGGTCCTCCTGCCTCTTTCTCCGCCAGCATACTCAATCGGCGGCCCGCGGTCCGGCTTGCGCCTCGTGCCACACTGGAAGAACGATATGAAGCCTGGATTTGTCGACATCCACAGCCATATCCTCCCGGGGATTGACGACGGTTCCGCTTCCATCGAGCAAAGCGTCGAAATGTTGAAGGTGGCGGCCGGCTCCGGAACGGCCTGCATCGTCGCCACCCCGCACGCCAACTCTCAATACACTTACGATCGCGCCGCCGCCCAGGCTCTCCTCCAGCAGCTCCGCGCCCTGGCGTCCCCGGATCTCGAACTCGAACTCGGCTGCGATTTCCACCTCTCCTACGAAAATGTCAGCCAGGCCATCACCGACCCCGGAGCCTTCGCCATCGCCAACGGCCCATTCCTGCTGGTCGAATTCTCAGACCTCAACATCCCGCCCAACACCGAAGCCGCCTTCGATCAACTCCAGCGCGCCGGCCTCATCCCCATCGTCACCCACCCCGAGCGCAACCCGCTGCTGCGCAACTCCACTGACCGTCTCCGCCGCTGGGTGGACTCCGGCAACTACCTGCAGCTCACCGCTCAGAGCATCCTCGGCCAGTGGGGCCCCGAGGCCCGCTCTTCCAGCCTCCAGTGGTTGAACGAGGGCCTCGTCCATTTCGTCGCCAGCGACGCGCACGATCCCACGGGCCGCCCTCCGCGCCTCGATACCGCCTATGAGTTCCTGGCCACCCACTTCAACGAAGACCTCGCCGCCACGCTCACGGCCGTCAACCCGGCCGCCGCCATCGCGGGCTACCGCATCGATCGCGGCCCGCTGCCCAAGCCCCAGCGGCCCCGAAAGTGGTATCAACTCTGGCGCTGAGCCGCCGCCTGCATCACCAGCCGGCAGTTCTCCTTCACCTGCTCCGTATACTTCGGGAACATGCCCACCACCACGGCGTCTGCTTGCTTCGCATAGCGGAACGCCAGCTCCACCGCGGCCTTGCGCGCCTCAGCCGTGGCGCACTGCCGGGTTGCACCGTAGATCTTGAAGATCAGGCACGGCTTCTTGACCGACGCCACGCGCTTCAGCATCTCTTCCCGATCCGCGTCACGGAAGTACTCGCCTTTGATCTCCCGCCCGGCCAGCTGCGACGCTTCCGCCTCCGTGCGGCTCAGGTTATAGACGCAGGTCATGTAGAAATCGATGTCCCAACCCTTGGATTCCGCGTGATCTATTACCTCCGGAATGTGGCTCCCCAGCCCCGTCTGCGCACCCGTCTGCCGGATCCGCTTCAGCGCGTCTTCTAGTTGATCCAGCTTGCCCGCCCGCCAGAAATTATCGGTTTGCGAGCCGTGATGGTAAATCCCGATCGGCTTCAGCGCCGCCGCCTCGCCCAGATTGCGCTTCAGGTCCCCATATTCGGAGGCGGTCTGCGCGATCCATTGGATTTTCCCGCCCTCCTGCCGGTATTCATGCAACAGCCGCATGATGTGCCGGTCCGCCCGGCTCTGCCAGGCGTTGATCCCCGCACTCTCGCAAGCCTCCAAGAGCCTCTTCACGTTGGCCGTGGTGAAATAGTCCCGCATCTCGCTACTCAACGCCCCCGAGACATGCGAATTCGCACTCACCGGATTCCCGCCCACAATCAGCCGCGAGATCGAGTGCTGCCCCATCCGTACCGTCGGCATCTCCGCCTGGTTCATCACCGCCAGCGCCGGGGCGGCGCCCATCAAAGTTCTCCGGCTGAACTGCTGCATAGTCCCTGCTCCCTTCTCGTCTTCATCATTTTGAGTGAATTGGCCGCCAACAGGCCCCAAATTTGCGGTTTGTGTGTAAGTTGTTTAATTTCCAGGAATCACTTTTTCATATAACCCGGTGATAAACTCAGGATGAAATTTCCGGCTGGATCGTTGGCGCCCTGGCGGTGCTAAAACGGGCGGGCCACTCGCATCTTAAAGGAGTTCTCCGTGAGTCGCAACAGGATCTGGTTTGCACTGGCGCTGGTATCGATTGGCTTGTCGTACGGAGTGCCTGCCCTGGCGGCGCCCAAAGTGGCCGTAGGTAATGCCCACAATCTGCTGCTGAAGGACGACGGAACGGTCTGGGCGTGGGGAGCGAACGAAAACGGACAATTGGGTGATGGCACTGTCCAGTGGAGAAGCGCAAGAGTCCAGGTAAAAGGGCTCGCCGGCGCCGTGGCCGTGGCGGCCGGTTCTGCGCACAGCCTGGCGATAAAGAGCGACGGCTCGGTCTGGGCGTGGGGCGACAACAGCTTCAAACAACTTGGAGCTGAAGACGGAGCCGACCGCGTCGCCGCGGCACAGATTCCCGGTATCTCCAACGCCGCCGCGGTATCCGGCGGAGGAGATTTCAGCGCCGTCCTGAAGAGCGATGGGACGGTGTGGACATGGGGTTCAAACAGCCACGGACAACTGGGTGACGGCACCACCATCGACCGCGCGTCACCCGTGCAGGTGGCCGGCTTGAGCGGTGTGGAGGCGATCGATGCCGGCATTTGGCACTGCGTCGCCCTGAAAAGCGATGGAACCGTCTGGGCGTGGGGCAACAACTGGTTTGGACAGTTGGGGGACGGCGCCCTGGTGAATCGCCCTACCGCGTTTCAGATCCCCGGGCTCGACTCCGTCGTCGCCATCGCCGCGGGGCGGACCCACAGCCTGGCCTTGAGAAGCGACGGCACCGTCTGGACTTGGGGCACACTCGGCGACGGATCAGGCACCACCTACTCGCCCAGCAACGGAACCCCCCCCGCCCGAATGAACGGCCTGGTGGGAGTGATCGCCGTCGGGGCGGGAGACTCCCACGCTTTTGCCATCCTGTACGATGGCACTGTCCGGAGCTGGGGCGCTAACCGGAGCGGCCAACTTGGGGATGGCACCACCACGCAGCAGATCGCACCCGTGGCTGTCGCCGGCCTGGCCGATGCGATCGCGGTCACCGGTGGCGCGCTCCATAGCCTGGCCGTCAGGCGCGATGGGACGCTGTGGTCCTGGGGTGACACATTTGAGGGCCGGCTGGGCAACGGTGAGATCCTGCTTCGTCCCTTGGCAACCGCGGTGCCTGCGATTTCCGGCGTTAAGAGCGCTGCCGCCGGCAATCTCCATTCGGCAGCGTCGAAGCGCGACGGGACCGTCTGGACCTGGGGATACAATGACCGGGGCCAGTTGGGAGACGGGACGCATCTGGAGCGCGGCATCCCGGCTCAGATTGCCGGTCTCTCAGGGATTGTGGCCGTGGCCTGCGGGCACACGAGTTCGTATGCGCTGAAAAGTGACGGCACGGTGTGGGCCTGGGGGCAGAACCATTCCGGACAGTTGGGTGATGGCACCATAACGGACAGAGCGACTCCGGTTCAGGCTACCGGAATCAGCGGTGTCACCGCCATCGCCGCCGGCAGCTCCTATACCCTCGCCATCCGGAGCGATGGGGCTCTCTGGGCATGGGGGAAGAACGATTCCGGACAGTTGGGCGATGGCACCACGATCAATCGTGCGCGCCCGGTACAGGTGAGCGGCATCTCCGATGTGATCGCCGCCGCCGGTTTTGAGTTCCATACTCTGGCCCTCAGGCGCGATGGCACGGTATGGGCCTGGGGCAACAACTACTACGGCCAGTTGGGCGATGGAACGCAAATCAGCCGCACAGTGCCCGTCCAGGTGGGCGGCCTTACCGGAGTGGTGTCCATCGCCGCCGGCCCGGATTACAGTGTGGCTGTGAAAAGTGACGGCACGGTATGGGCCTGGGGTTACAACGATTACCTGCGTCCGGGAGCCCCCTCTGCCCACCCCGTGCCGGAGCGCATGTCACAGTTCAACTCGGCAGTGCAGGCAACGGCCGGGGGCTCTCATGTTCTGATTCTGAATCGCGACAAAACGCTCTGGAGCTGGGGCAAGGGCGTGTCGGGCCAATTGGGTTATGGTCTGATGAGCAGCTCTTTCGAACCGGTCCCGGTGATCGGCTTGCACGACGTCGAGTTGGCCAGCGCCGACTACGACCACAGTCTAGCCATTACCACCGACGGAACTCTCTGGACGTGGGGTGGCGATGAACATGGCCAACTGGGCATGGGCAGCATGAGTAAGCGGCTCACCCCCGTACTGGTTCCTGACACGTTCACTATTTCCGGCAAGATCTTCGCTGCCAACGCGTGGCTCCCCTCCGCCGTTGTTCAACTCTCCGGCGACGGCGCCGCCGGTTACTACACATCCAGCGATGGCGTCTACTCCTTCCCGGACCTCCCCGCCAATCGCAACTACACCATCACGCCCTTGACTCCCGGCTATGCCTTCTCTCCGGCCCAAGCCGTGTTCAACAACCTCTCCGCCAACCAGACCGCCAACTTCCTCGCTCTCCCGGCCGGCACCACCCACTACGCCACCTTCTCCCGCTCCCGCCTCAACTTCGGGGCCTTCTCCGAATCGCGCGCCGCGACTCAAGCGCAGGAAGTCCTCTTCTCCCAATCCCCCAACATCAACGCTTCCTGGACCGCCGCGTCCAGCCACCCCTGGCTCCAAGTCTCGCCCCTCTCCGGCTCCGGCAACGCCAGGCTCACCCTATCCATCCAAACCCTCTTCCTCCCCGGCCCCGGTCAGTACACCGCGTCCATCACCCTGAACTCCACCGGTGCGGCCGGCGGCCCCGTCACCATCCCGGTCACACTCAAGGTCTACGCCGCACCGGGCTCTCCCTTCGGCAGCTTCGACTCCCCCACCAACAACGCCACCGTCTCCTCCAACATCCCCGTCACCGGCTGGGCCCTCGACGACATCGGCATCGCCAGCCTCAAAATCTACCGCGACGCCGTTTCGCCAGAACCCGCCGGCGCCCAAATCTACATCGGCGACGCCGTCTTCATTCAGGACTCCCGCTCCGACGTCGAAACCGCCTATCCCGGCTTCCCCCTCCACTACCGCTCCGGCTGGGGCTATATGCTCCTCACTAACTTCCTCCCCAACCACGGCAACGGCACCTTCAAGCTCCACGCCGTCGCCACCAACGCCATCGGCCTCAGCAGGGAAATCGGCACCAAAACCATCACCGTCGACAACGCCCACGCCACCAAACCCTTCGGCACCATCGACACCCCCGCCCAGGGCGCCACCGTGAGCGTCACGGACTTAGTCAACTTCGGCTGGGCTCTTACGCCCCAGCCCGCCAAGATCCCCACCGACGGCTCCACCATCCAGGTCTGGCTCGACGGTGCCCCCATCGGCAACGTCACCTACAACAACCCCCGCTCCGACATCGACACTCTCTTCCCCAACTACGCCAACACCTTCGGCGCCGTCGGCTTCCGCTACATCGACACCACCAAGCTCGCCAACGGCCTCCACAACATCGCCTGGAGCGTCACCGACAACCAGGGCCGCACCGACGGAGTCGGCAGCCGTTTCTTCAGCGTCTTCAACGCCGGCTCATCCGCCAGTTCCATCGCCCTGCCCAGCCCGGAAACGCCATCTTCAGAGGCCCGTTTCCGCACCGGCTTCGACACCACCGGGCCGCTCCAACCTCTGAAAGACATCGAGGTCCCCGAACTCGGCCGCGTCGAGATCGCCCTCCCACCCGGAGAATGGACCGGCCACCTCCGCGTCAACGAAGACCTCCGCGAACTCCCCGCCGGCTCCACCCTCGACCCCACCAACGGAGTCTTCGTCTGGCAACTCGGCCCCGGCTTCCGCGGCCCCTACGAACTCCTCTTCCAATCCGCCACGCAAGCCATCCCGGTCCGCATCCAGGTCGGCCCCAAGCCAGCCCGCATGGAAAGGCAGTAACCCGGCCTCGCTGCCCCGACGGATTGAAGGGCCGCGCGCAGCAATGGTAAACTTAAACTGAGCGAGCCACCCTAGCTCAGTTGGTAGAGCGGCTGATTCGTAATCAGCAGGTCGCCGGTTCAAGCCCGGCGGGTGGCTCCAGACATTTCAAGCACATAAAGGCCCGCGTCATGCGGGCCTCGGTGTTTCTGGCGGAACGAGCACGCGGCGGTGCTAGCGGCGCGAGGAGACGCCGTCGAGCGCAGCTACCGGGTCGATGCGTGCGGCTCTGCGGGCTGGGCCCGCGGCGGCCATCATCGAAACAGTGCCGAGGATGACGGCGATGGCGGCGAAGGTGGGCAGGTCCGCGGGTTCCGTGTCATAGAGGAGTGCTTCGATCGAGCGCGCTGTGAGCCAAGCCCCGGCCGCGCCCAGCGCGATCCCGCCGAGCGTCATCTTCAGCGCGGAGCCGAGTACGGACCGCAGCAGGGTAGCGGACGAGGCGCCGAGAGCCACACGAATGCCAAATTCCTGCGTGCGGCTGGTGACAGAGTAGGCCGTCACCCCATAGATGCCAAGCGCGGAAAGAACGAGGGCCAGCGCGGCGAAGGCCGCGGCGAGCATCAGGAAGAACCGGCGGGGAGAGACGGCGAGGTCCACGATAGTGCGCAAGGGGCGGAGTTCAGAAGCCGGCTGGTTGGGGTTTCTCGAACGAAGGGCGGCGATCACGGCGGGCTGTAAGGTGGCGGGCGGGAGTGAAGACCGGATGACAAGCTCGGCGCCCTCCGGCACATTCTGCATGATGGGCAGATACATCTCCGGGCGAGCCGGTGATTCCGGGCTCTGCTCGCGTACGTCTGCGACGATGCCGACTACCTGGACATTGTCGCGTCCGACGCGCGCCAGACGGCCGAGCGCATCCTCCCCTTGCCAGTGAAGGCGGGCGGCTGTCTCGTTGATGATGACGACGGGAGGCCGGCCGTCGTCGTCGCTCCAGGTGAGGTCGCGGCCGCGCGTGAGGCGGATGCCGAGGGCCTGGAGATAACCGGGGGTCACGATTCTGGCAACGGCGGAGATGTCGGCGTCCTTGGGATACGTCTTGCCCCGCGGCGCCAGGCCCCAACTGCGATTGCGGCCGAGCGGCAACATGTCGGCGACTCCGGCGCTCTGCACGCCGGGCAGGGCGCGAACGTCGTTGAGGATGGATTGCAGATAGGCAGTCCGGCGGGGGCGATTGTCCGCATCTGGGATCTCAAGCGTCAGGACGGCCGCGTGCTGTGGCTCGAAGCCGAGATCGGTGTCGAGCAATCGGAGGAAGCTGCGGAGTAGCAGTCCAGCGCCGGTGAGGAGGATGCAGGCCAGGGCGATCTGGGCAGTGACGAGCGCGGCGCGGATGCGGCCGTGCGCGCGGCCAGTACTCACGCCGTGGCCTCCGTCCTTGAGGGTGGATTGCAGATTAGGTGAGGAGACCCGCGAGGCCGGTGCAAGTGAGAAGGCGAAGGCGGAGACGGCGGCGATCAGGATTGTCCAGAGAATGGCTGACAAGTCCAGAGAGACGCTGGAGAGCAGGGGCAGCGCCACCGCGGCACGATTCGCGAGGTAGAGAATGCCGAGGAAGGAGAGTCCGAGTCCGGCGATTGCCCCGGCGGCGGAGAGAAGAAGGCCCTCGGCCAGCAGTTGGCGGAGGAGGCGGCCGCGGCCGGCGCCGAGCGCGGAACGGAGGGCGAACTCGCGGGCGCGCGTGGCGGAACGGGCTAGAAAGAGGCTGGAGAGGTTGACGCAGACGATCAGGAGGACGAGTCCGGTTCCACACCACAGCAAGAACAGAGGCTTCCGATACTTGCCGCTGACGTGGTCCTTGAGGCCGGTGAGCGTGGAATCATAGTGTCCCCACCAATCGGGATGCGCCTTGTTCATGGCTGGGAAGAGCACATCGGCTTCCGCTTGAGCCTGGGATAGGGTTAAGCCGGGCGGCAGACGGCCGATGATGGCCAGCGTATTACCCCAGGTGGACATGCGGTCGAGATCCGCGGGGATGAAGAAGTCGAAAGTGAGTCCGGGGGCGAAGACGGCGCCGAAGTCGAAGGACTCGGGGAGGATGCCAATGACGGTGAGCGAGTTCCCGGCGATCTTGAGTTGGCGGCCAAGGATGGACGCGTCGCCGCCGAACTGCTGTTGCCAGAACGGATAGCTGAGCAGGACAGTGGGCCGGCCGCCGGCGCGGGCCTCTTCCGGCAGGAAGTTCCGACCCCAGAGGGGGCGCACGCCCAGTGTCGGGAAGAAGTCCTGAGCGACCATGACGCCGTGAAGGTGGCGCGGTTCGAACGCGCCGGTGAGCGTGCCTTCGCTATTGCCGTAGAAGGGATTGAATGCTGTGACGCCTCGAAAGGCGCGAGTTTGCGCGCGAAACTCCCGATAGGCGTCGACGGTGTAGGTGGCGAGCGAAAGCCCGGCGGCGGCGCGGGTTTGGGCCTTGTAGGCGCGGCCGGAGGTGAACCAGACGAGCTGCGAGGATTCGGGGAATGGGAGGGGGCGGAGGAGGACGGCGTTGACGACACTGAAGACGGTAGTATTGGCGGCGATTCCAAGCGCGAGGATGGCTATGGAGACGGCGGCGAAGACGCGATCGCGGCGGAGCGTCCGCAAGGCGAAACGGAGGTCCTGCAGGAAGGCCGCCCAATAATCCTGGCGCTGGCGCGCGGTCTCTATCCGCGTGGCCATCTGAATGCCCGTGGCGCGGATGCCAGGGAGATCCCCGAACTGTTGGAGGGCTTCGCGGCGCGCGTCCCGCGGAGAGAGCCCCTGCGAACAAAGTTCGTCGATCCTGGACTGGAGGTGGAAGGCGAGCTCGTCATCGATGTCGGCCTGCGGGTTGGCGCCGAGGAGCCGGGCGTAGCGCCGCCACATTGGAGTCTCACTCTTGCGCGCCATTTCAGTTCTCCTCGGGGGCAGGCGGATGGGTGGCGGAAAGCAGCTTGGCCACCGCTTCGGCATAGACTTGCCAGGTGCGAGAGGCTTGGCGCAGTTGGCGCTTGCCTTCCGGAGTGAGGCTGTAGTACTTGGCCTTGCGGTTATTGTCTGACAAGCCCCATTCGGCCTCCACCCAGCCTTTGCCTTCGAGCCGCCAGAGGGCTGGATAGAGAGTGCCCTCTTCCACCAACAGGGTCCCGTCAGTCTGGCGGCGGATCAGGTCGGCGATGGCGTAGCCGTGGAGGCGGCCCCAGATGAGGGACTTGAGAATAAGGACATCGAGAGTGCCGCGGATGAGTTCGAGCTGAGATTTGTCCATGATTTTCGGTGCCGAATGGCTCCCCTGTGGTTTCAAGGGGAGTGTCGCACAGCTTCCCCTGGAACTGCAAGGGGAGTGGCTGGATGTTACAAGTCGGACACATGCCGGGGTGGCATTGCAGCCTCACCGGGTTCGGGCATAAACTGGCGGCCATGAAGCGCAGAGAGATGCTCGCGGGCGTAGCCGCCCCCATGTTGATTCCGGCCAGCGCCTTCGGCGCGAACGATAGGGTGACCTTTGGGATCATAGGGACGGGAAACAGGGGCGGCTGGCTGCACAGGACCTTCATGAAGCTGGGTGCCGAGTGCGTTGCCTTGTGCGACACCTATGAGCCCTACATGGAGCGAGCGAAGCGCGAGTCGCCGGCGGGGGTGAAGACCTACGCGGACTATCACGACCTGGTGCAGCACCCCGGCCTGGACTGCGTGGTGGTGGCGACTCCCGATCACCATCACCGGCCGATGCTCTACACAGCGCTGAAGGCCGGGAAGGACGTCTATCTGGAGAAGCCGTTCTCCATGAACCTGGCCGAGAGCGCTGAGATGGTGCGAACCGTGCGTGGGACCGACCGCATTGTTCAGATCGGCATGCACCGCCGTTCGATGCCGTTCATGTACGCGGCAAAGAAGTTGGTTGACGAGGGCGCGCTGGGCAAAGTGTGGCACGCGCGGGCATCGTGGAACTGGAACTTCGTGGAGTGGCTCGACAACTCGCCGCTGGAAGGCAGGCTCGACTGGGAGCGGTTTCTCGGCGATGCCCCCAAACGCGCGCTGGAGCCGCGGCGGTTCCGGTGGTGGCGCGGGTTCTGGGATTACTCCGGAGGCAACATGACGGACCAGGGGACGCACCTCATGGATGTGATCCAGTGGATGACTGGGAACAGTTCGCCGAAGTCCGCCGTCTGCAATGGCATGGTGTGCCGGAACAACACGGCTGAAGCGCCCGATGTGTTCACAGCGGTATTCGAGTACCCGGCGATGATGGCCACATGGTCGTTGAATTACACGAGCGCCTATGATTACGACTGGTCCATCACACTGCACGGAGAGAATGCGGCAATGGTGTTGAACCGTTTCGGCTACCGCCTGTTCAAAGAGGTGCAGCCGGGCCCGCAGCCTTGGACGTCCGGCCCGGCCGACAAACTGATCGGCGAGATGCCGGACAAAGACAGTGCGGACGCGCATCCGCGGAATTTCCTGGAGTGCATGCGCAGCAGGAAGCAGCCGAATTGCACGGTGGAGATCGCGGCCGCGGCCGTGGCTGGACCGCACATGGCGAACATCTCTTACCGAGAGGGACGCAAGGTTACCGCCTGACTTTTGCGCCGGCGCCGGCCGGCGCCGGCCGCACGATGGTGGCAGAGCCAAAATTCAGCGGCGCGAAATTGGTGTCGCCGGAGTAGGCGGCGGTGTAGGTGTGAGTGCCCTCAATGGGGGCTGTGATCGTCAGTTTGGTCACCCTGCCGGTGATCTCGGCGGTTCCCACGACGCTCTCTCCTTCCAGGATGCTGATGGCGCCGGTTGGCGCATTCTGCTGCGGGTATTGTGGCTCTCCGTGCATGGGCGGGCTCACCAGATTCTGCAGGATCGCCGTCAGCACGACGGGCTGATCCGGGCTCGCTTCTTCGTCGCCAACCGCGAGCTCCCCCGCGAGATAGAGGAACTTGGCGGGAGAGCAGTCATAGGGTGGATTCGAGTTGCTGATGCCATCGGTGACAGTGATTCCGTTCGATGCGACACTCGCGAGCGCCTTCAGTTGCGCGGCAAAATTCACGGGGCCGGGCCCCAGGCTGATGTTCGCGTCGCGAATCAGATTGGGCGCCTGGAAGTCGTTATTGGTCCAGCCATCGAAGATGACGTTGTCCAGAGTGATGTTCAGGGGATTCACAACGGGGCCGGAGTTGTATCCGATGAGCGAGGACTTTTTGGAGGAATCGCGCAGGAGAAGGCGCAGGTTTCGCACGGTGATGTCGTGGAAGTTGGGGATGAGGCTGCCGGTGGCCGTCGAGTAATAGGGATTGAAGACAAGCGCGTTGCCGCCACGCAACATGCAGACGCCATCGTAGAGGACATTGCGGATCTCGCCGCCCCGGCTGCTGTCCGACTTGATGCGCAGAGAGATCCTGGACGCGCCACCGAAGCCATTGTCCATCACGGCATCGGTGATGAGGATGTTGTCCGCGCCGGCATTGGTCTCGCTGCCGATGGAGATACCGTGGCCCGAGTAAGTGGAAAGATGAGAGACGGTGACATTGGAGACGTGCCCGTTGCCCGCTTTGATGGCGACCATGTCGTCGCCCACTGAGATGAAGGATCGGGTGATGGTGATGTTGGCAGATGCGGAGGGATCGATTCCATCGGTGTTCGGAGAGTCCGGCGGGGCGATGATCTTGACGCCCCAGACAGTGAGATTGTTGCCGACGCCAGAGAGATGGAACTTCGGGGAGTCTTTCAGCGTGACCTTGAAGAGCGTGAAGTAGTCAGCGGAAGTTTGGGTGCCGCTGCCGAGGTAGATCAGCCGGGGGCGTGCCTCCTCATCCCACCAGGTCCCATCGCGGCCGATCAGTGGAACGCCGCCGCGGCCATCGATTGTTCCATAGCCCATGATGGCCGAGCCGGGCTCCGCGGAGTTGGGAGCGACGGCGATCAGGGGCGCGCACGAGTTGGCTTTGGCGTCGCAATGGTAGTCGGAGTAAGTGACGGAGCCAAAAACCGTGACTTCAGCATCGATCTGCAGGCTGACGCCCGCCTTCAGTGTGACCGGTGCAATCAGAAAGGCGTTGGACTCGCCGGAAGCGGACAAGCGAACCGCCGCGCCCGCGGGACAGGCGTCAATCGCCGTCTGAATGCGTTCGGTGTCCGGGGACGATTCATCAAGCAAAGCGGCGGATTGAAGCGCCGTCAGCGCGCTGCAAACGGGGCGAAACGATGGTTCTGACAACTCCCGCGGGTCTCCGGTGACGCGCGCATCGTCGGGCACGAAGGCGGCCGTGATCGTTGTATCGGCGTTCAAAGTGAACTGGAACGGGTTCCTGTTTCCCGGGAGCCCGCTGCTCCAACCGACGAACCGCCATCCCGGTTCAGGCACCGCATTGATGGAGAGCCGCGTACCACACGAGAACTCGCTGCCGGATGCCGGGGTGACCGCGCCCAGTCCACTCACGTTCGTGGTGAGAATGCAGTTCGATGTCTGCGCCGAAGCGCAAGCCCAGAGCAGCAAGAGGATCAGGGGCAGGCGTGCCAAATCGACCTCTCGATCACAGTATACCGGTGCTGCCGCGTAGGTACCGGACTTCGTTCGCCGGAGCGCGAAACCGCAAACTCGAACCTGAACCGCCGAACTAATGGATCCCGAGATCCATTGGTGCTCGTCCAAGTAGCAGTCTTGGGGCTTCGGGCAGGCCGCCGGTTTCGGTTGCTGCTATCGTACTGGGATGATCGCCTCAGGCTTCTCCAGGCGGACCCTCCTGGCCACTCCAACGGCCGCATTGATGCAGCCCGCCGGTTACGAGGTGTGGTCCTGGCAGCGTTGGCGGGAGATCACCGGGGAGCAGCGGCTGTGGCTGAAGACCTCGCAATCCGGCCGCGCGGATCTTGCCGAACTTGTTCCTAAAGGCCCCATCGCCGCGGGGGCCTGGCCAGCTCAACGTGCAGAGATCCGCAAGACTCTCGACGCCTTTGTGGGAGTTCCGCCTCCCTCCGTGCCGCCACTGGAAGCCGCAACGGAATCCGAACAGAGGCTCGAAGGGGGCATCCTGCGCCGCCGCTTCCGCTTTCAGGTGGAGCCCGGCGAACTCGTCCCTGCCTACCTGTTCATTCCTCCCGGTGGCGGAAGAATGCCGGCCGTGGTCTGCCCCCACCAGACCACGCAGTTCGGCAAGGATGAACCGGCCGGCATCCACGGAAATCCACGCCTGGCCATGGCGCTCGCGCTGGCTCGCCGCGGCTACGTCACCCTCACATACGATGCGGCATGCTTCGGCGAGCGCCATGATCCGGCCACCGGCCACTACGGTGAAGCTGTGGCCTTCTACGAGAAACATCCGCGCTGGTCCCTCATGGGCAAGATGGCCTGGGATCTCTCCCGGGCCGTGGACTACCTCTTGCAGCAGAGCTTCGTCGATCCTGCCCGCATCGCCTCCGCCGGACACTCGCACGGCGGCTACACGACGTGGTTTGCCATGGCCTACGACGAGCGCATCGCCGCCGGCATCACCTCCTGCGGTTACGACACCATCCGCTATGACGGCAACCCTTTCCGGTGGTCTCATGCCACGGCGCTGCTGCCGCGCCTCGGCTTCTATGTCACCAGCCCGCACATCAACATGCGCAATTACGTGGGCGTGCCGGACTCGGAAGTGATTCAGATCCCATTCGACACCCACCAGATTCTGGCCCTCATCGCCCCTCGTCCCCTGTTCCTGACGGCATCGGATGACGACCACATCTTCCCCAATGCCGGCTGGTCCATGCGCCAGACAGAAGCCCGCCTCCGTCCCGTCTATGAAATGCTGAACGCGCGGGACAAGCTGGAAACACTCTGTTTCCGCGGCGGACACGGCTTCCCGCCGGAAAATGAAGAGCGCGCCTTTGCGTTCATCGACCGCTGGCTGCGCCGCTGAACACAGTCTTGCCGCTCTGGTCTTTCCGTTCCCACCGAAGTCCCGCGGCGCCGCTCACCAGGAGATCCTGTTCGCCGGTGCTGAGCTGAACCTCTACGCGAATCTCTGCATCACCCTCCCGGTCCAACCGAGTGGTTCGCAGCACGCGGGGCCGTCCTTCGTATGGTTCCAGCACACTCACGAAGGTGGAGCGCAAGTCTCCATCGCCCCCGCGCCGTCGCGCCACCACCGTGGGAATCCAGTACTCATTCGGGGATGTAGCGCTCTCCACCGTCCAACTCTCCGCCACCATCGCTTCGGCTCCGCGGGTGAGATCCGTGTATCGCAGGTGAACCTCCCGCCCCGGCGCCAGATACCCATTCCGGTCTTCGATCTTCCAATCCACGCCCCAGGCCGGTTGCGGCTCGCCGTCCGCTTGAAATGCGCGCATCAGGGTGCCTGCCTCGTAGGGAGAAGCAACGGGCTTGGGTAGGAAGCCGAAGGCAGTCCCCGTTCCGAAGGCTGTATGCGTGTGCTTCGCGTGCTCCCGCCCCCCGGCCACACGGAAGATATCCAGCGCGTAGAAGTCCGCCGGACCCGTCTCCACCATCACCAGCGTGCGCTCGTAGGCCGTGCCGCCGATCTGTGACGGCGAACTCGCTCGAATCGCTTGCACCGGGCCGCCGGCGCTCCAAAGGGTGCACTTTGTGGGGCCGCCTTTCTGGTCCTGCCCATCCACCACCACCGTATTGTGCGCCGCCGTCTTCTTATGCCAGAGGGCCTGCGGCGTGTGCCAGTCGCCGAACTGCACGGCCGGATAGCCGAACTCCGGCAGCAGATCCAGCCCCTTCGCATAGAGCCCGACGTTCATCGCATCCAGATGAAAGTGATTCTTCAGATCGCACTCGGGCACGGAGTCGTAATCCATCCACAATGCCGCCTCGGGCGCGCTGGAGTGCCGGAGGATGGCGATGCGCCACTCCTCCTTGTTCACGCTGCCCACCTTCGGCCAGATACCATGCTCAGCCACCGCCCGTTTCACTTCCTGCGCATAGGCTGCTGGATCCTCCGCGAACAAATCGTGGGGCAGCCCATCCGCCTTCTGTCCATTTCCGATCCATGCCGCCTGCCAGTAAAGCGGATCTCCGGTCGCCCGAGCCAACCTGCCCAATAGCCCATACTCCGGCCCGGAAAACATCAGACCTACGTACCTCGGGACTTTTCGCGTAAACGAGCCGGCATCGCCGGAGTGCGGATAGTACTCGTGATTGATCCACGTGTCGAAGTGGAATCGATAGGTCTGCCGCAACTTCGGGTTCCGCTCCAAAATGAACGGCAGCAGCGCCGGATCCAATCTCGAATACTCTTCCAGAACCTCCGCCATCTCCCTCGGTGCGATGGTGTCGTACCCTGCTAATCCCTTCTCTCCGGACAATCCATCCACCACCACCGCTCGCCGCACCAGCGCATCGACATCCCTCCGCATCTGGTCGCGATTGGCCGGCCAATCGAGGACCGTCCGGATCAGAAGCAGTGCGCGCTCCTGTCCCGGGTAGTTCGTGCGGATCTGATGCGGATGCTCCAGAACATGGCGGAAGATGTTCGTCTCGATGTTTCCTCGAATCGCCGCAATGCTGCTCTTCCGCGAGTTCTTGCGGCTGAGAAATTCCACCAGCTCCCGATCTCCGCTGATGCCGTCAAAGATCTGGTCATACGCCTTCGCCAGGTACATCGTCGTGTAGGCCGACTGGATGGCATACCACACATAGCCCGCCACGCCGCCGCCATAGCGCGCCCGCTCGTACACCAGCCCTTGGGTGGCGAAATCGAAACTGGGCCACACATCGGCAATCCTGTCCAACAGCACCGCCGCCTTGTGCGCATAGACCTTCTCCCCCGTCTCCGCGTATGCAAGCGCCAGGTTCCGGTAGCCCGACTCGATCCGCTGCGTCCACTGCCCATACAGCAGGTAAGCGCCGATAAACCGCCACCGCTTCTCGCCCTCCACGTACCCCTCGCCATCATCCACGCCAAAGCGGTGCAGCGGATCGGCTGGATCCGGGTGCTCCAGGTTGAACAACAGCTTGCCATCCGCGCGCTTCGGATCGAAGATTCCCTTCTCATCCAGCCCGCTCCGGTGATACGCCTCGAAGTCGTTCTTCGGGAAGATCTCATTGCAGTGGGGGCAGCGGACCTTCCAGGGCCGTGCCCAACCGTCGATCTGCCAGTCGTACATCGGCACCGGCTTCCGGCAGGCTGGGCAATGCCCGCTGGACCACACCATGTGCGAACGCGTGATCCGCGGCCCGAAGACGTCCTTCCACAGCTCCTCATCCGGCATCTTCACCCAACGCTCAGCGTCTTCTATCGCCTTGCGGCGCATCTCCGCCGCCCACGGATAGCGCTGTGCGTTCAGCGTCGCTCTCTGGCGCACTTCCGCAGGGTAGAACGCACTCTCCCTCTTCTCGGCCAGGGCCGGGATGGTTGCCAGAATGCACAGAGCCCACATTCTCTTCATAGCCCCAGGAGCCTCCGCGCATTCCCCTCCGCGATTCTCTCTTTCACCGCTGCCGCGGCATCCAGCACCTCCAGGCTCACCAGAGCGCCATCGGGGTAGTGGAACGGCATCCCAGTGCCAAACAGCACGCGCCCATCCCCCAGGTTCTCGATCAACTGTCCGATCTCGTTTCCAGCCAGTGAACTCAACAGCGATATCTCAATGGAGTAGTTCGCCGGCAGCCCGTTGTTCTTCTTCCCCAACGCCGATCCAGTGAAGCCTCCGGCGTTTCCGAAAACGAACTGCGCCTCCGGGACCGCGCTCAACAGCGCCATCGCCTCCTGCTGCGTGACGTCTGGAACGTCCACCAGCCAGCTCTGTTGCCGCCGGTCTTCCACCCGGAAAGGAACCGACACCGGCATCTTCTGTGCTGCCGCTGCCCGCACCAGTTCCAGGCACGCCGCATCGTCCACCTTGTACGCATGCCAGTGCGGATATAGCCGCAGCCCGCGCATCCCAAACTCTTCCCTGCACACGCGCAGGTCGTGTTTCCAACCCGCGTATGCCGGATTCAGCACGGCGAACGGAATCAGGCGATCGCGA
The DNA here is from genome assembly GCA_029973955.1 of Paludibaculum sp. Classification (GTDB taxonomy): domain Bacteria; phylum Acidobacteriota; class Terriglobia; order Bryobacterales; family Bryobacteraceae; genus Paludibaculum. The sequence continues at coordinate 50,589 of JARKQJ010000115.1, forward strand.
TGACCTTCTACCTCCGCGGCCAATTCCTCATTGCCTGCTTGCGCGTTCCGGTAGGTGATTGCGGCGGCACTCGAAACCACCGCTTTGTCGATGCGCTTCCTGTCCATCAGGCGCAGAAGCCCATCGGCGGTGCTGTGCCGCAGTTGCCGGAACGCGAAGTGGCCCAGATATGCGTTGATGTCGATCATCGGATGCGCCTTGCCAGGATCTGCTGCATGTTCTCGCCCATTAGCTTGCGCCGGTCGGTTTCAGAGATCGCCGCCCCGCGGATGCGCCCCACGCTGGTGGTCATGGAAAGGTCGCAGGCGAAGAGCACCCGGTCCGCCCCCAGCGTCTTCACCGCGAACTCCACCGTGCCCTCATCCGCCACGCTCCCGCTGGTATCGAAGTACGCTGTGGGCGCATCGCGCAGGGCCTTGATGCTCCACTCCCAATCGCCGCCTCCGCAGATATGCGCGCAGATGAACATGGTCTCCGGAAAGCGCCGCGCCGCCTCGGCGACATGCCCCGCGTCGCTGATGTTCGGCTGCGGCGAGGGGAGCCAGGTGGTATGTCCCGCGTGCTGCAGGATGGGGATGCGCAGCTTCGCAGCCAGCTCCAGAATCGGCGCCGTCTTCGGATCGGTCACGCGGAAGTCGTTATAGAGCTTCACGCCGATGAAGCCATGCTCCTCCACGTTGCGCCGTACTTCGTCCACCGCCGCCTGTCCGTAGCCCGGGTTCACAATGGCATAGCCGAGCACTCGCCCTGGATAGCGCTTCATCCCCTCCGCCATCCACTGGTTGCACAGCCGGCAGCCCTCCATCGTCATGGGCCGCTCCGGCGGCACAATCGAGCAGCACAACTGTTCAATCCCAAGCTTGTCTGCCGCTTCAATCACCCGCCGGTCAGCTTCCGCCCAGTCCGGGCGGTTGTGGAAGTTGAAGTGGTTGTGCGCGTCGATCACCTTCAGCGGTGCGGCGGCTCCGGCGATCACGGGTGTGGCGGCGAGCGCCTGGAGAAGAGTCCGTCGGTCCAGCGTGTATGGCATGAGGAAGCCCCTTCCCGAAGTGGGCGGATCGGGATCTCAACGTATCAGCCTATCACCTGGATCTTCGCATCGAAACGCGCACCGGGCTTCAGCGTCAGCACTCGCTCGCCACGCAGTTTCACCGACAGTTTCAGTGGCTCCGCGCCCTCGTAGCTGCCGCGGATCCGCCCCTGCCGGATGCGGTACTCCAGCACGCGCCCGAGCCAGTTGAGCCGCTGTCCGAAGCCCTTCTCTTCGAACTCGGCCGGCACCACCGGCGCCAGCCTCACACTCCCGTCCAGGCACAGCTCCGTGCCCAGCAGGTGCCGGTGCACGATCCGGATCAGGTTCGCCGGATACTCGCAGTACTTCTCAGCGCCATACCCGCCCTTCGCGCCATATCGCTCACGCCAGTAGTAGCCATTCGCCCGGCCCATCTCGCAGACGCGCCGCACGGAGTCGATCAGCCCAGCCGCATCGTTCATTCTGGCCCGTGCCGCACACTCCAGATACCAGACCCTCCCCATCGCCGCCAGGTCCATTCGATCCGGATAGGCGAACTCCCAGGCTTCGTAGTTCTCCGGCTCCGTCGCAATCCCCGCCGGCATCCCGCCGTAATAAAATCGCCGCTCACTCCGAATCGCCTTCCACACAAGCCCGGCCTGCTCTTTGGTGGCCGCACCGTGTGCCAGGGCCGCCCAGTCCGTGTCCGTGTAGCCATGCGCCGTGATGTAGCCTCGCTGCGGATGCCAGTACTCGGCAAACCGGTCTCCTCGCCAGAATTCGCGCACGAAGTGCCGCCGCACCCTTGCCGCCGCTTCTTCCCAGCGCACCGCACCCTTCGCCCCGCCCGCTGCCTTCTTCAGGGCGGCCACTCTTTGAAACGCGTCCATCGCATGCGGCTGCGTCACGCCATCGCACTCCAACCGCGTGGGCCGCTCCACGTAGTATCCGCCGCCTTTCACCGCGCCCTCTTTCGTCGTCAGCGACTCCAGAAAACCTGCGGAACCCTCAATCGACGCCACTTGCGACCGCAGCCAGCCCACATCCAGCGTCCGGCGGTAGATCGCGTCCGCATTCTGGATCAGTGTGGGGCTCGCCAGCGCGGCCAGCGGATTTCCCGGCACCCAATGCCGGTACAGTCCTCCGTTTGCATCGATCGCCGCCGTATACCCCGAAGGCCCCACTGTCTTGCCTGCCTGGGAGGGGAGAATCGCCAGCGGCAAACTCCCATCTTCCCGTTGGAACTTCCGCACATAGTCCCAGTTTGCCCGCACCGTCTCCACCTGACCCAGCCAAAGCAGCGCATCCGTCATCTGGTGCCCGTCCAGCGACGGATAGGTGTTCCCGTACCCAAACCCGCGCCCATCCGCGCAAACTGACCAGTAACCCTCGAAAACCTGCGGGTTCACAGCCGCCAGCACGTTTTGCCGCGCGGCCTTATCGTAGGCTTCAGTAATCAGGGGATCCGGCAGTTCCGGCGTCTGCCAGCGCTCCTCTGTGGCTGACAATGTCGCGGCGAGCCCGCCCAGCATCGTCCGCCGGCTCATCCAGGTGCGCGCGCCGTCCATCGCCACCTCCCTCACAGCACAGTGTAGACGCGAACCTGGAACGAAGTCTCCACATCGCCCGGCGAGTCGAATCGCACCACCACCGTGCGGCTCTCACCCGGCGCCAATGCCTCATCCAACGTCAGGTACGGCAAGCCCTCCGGCGTCTCCCCAGTGCGATTGCTCACCGCTGCCGCTGACCCTTCCAGCACGACGAACAATCCAGGCTGCAGCGCTGCCCCGCCCGTGTTCGTAACCGTCACTTCGCTCATCAGGCCGTCCTCTCCTTCAGCGGGCCTCACCGGGCCGGCCTCCACCGCCACGCGGCTCGTGATCTCCACCGGCAACTGAAGATAAACCATGAGCGGATCGTGATCAGAGAGCCGTTCCGGCCGCTCGCCGTCGCTTCTCCATGTTTCCGGAAAGTCCGCGCTCAGATGCACCGCCTGGTACCGCTTCACGCGTGGCTGCACCCTGGAGTTCACCAGCACATGATCCAGTGACTCCGCATTGCCCCCAAACACGTACGAATACCCCTCCAAAGCGGGCACGCTGTGAACCAGGTTGATGTACGGCCTGCTTAGCGCGCTGGTCCCCGCCACCATCACTTCCTCCGGTCTCGCGGTGTGGCCCGTCAACGTCCCCATCACATCCACATAACCATCGTTCACCTGGAATGCGTTGTAGTCGCCCACCGAGATCGTGTTCTCCCCCTGGCGTTCTTCCAGCAGTGCGGATGTATCTTCCGCCTGCGCGTTCCTCTTCACCCTCACGCGCTGCCCGCCTGCTGCATCGACAATTCCGCTCAAGGAGCGCAGGTGATTCACCAGCACCGTGAAGCGGTATGCCGAATCCGATCCTTCCGCCATCACTGACCCGCGCAGCTCCAGCGGAGGCCGGTCGTGCAGTATCGCCTGCTTCCCGGTTCCTGGATCCTCATACGTCGCACTGCCGTGAAGCTGCCGGCAGTCTTCCAGCGCCACGCGCGATGAGTACAGGACGCCCACGTCGATCCCGCTCACGTCGTTGCCTTCGACCAGGCACGCCCGGTACTGCGGGTCATCCTGCCCGGCTTCCACTGCGTCCACACCAATCCGCGCGGCCAGAGTCTCCAGCGTACTCAGATTCTCCATCTCCACCACCGCCAGCACGTCCGGCAGGCCCAACAGGTTTCGAATGGCCAGCGAGGCCTTCTTCAGCCGCCGTTCGAACGCCGCTTCTGTGAGCACGGCATCGGAAGTCGACGGATCGTTCACTGTGTCGTAAAACCGCTCCAGGTTCCAGGAAGCGATCTTCAGTTCGTCCTGCCGCCTGGCGGGCGCCGCCACCGCGGTCATCCCCTCTTCGGGTACCAGCTTCGACTCGGGATAGAGCCGGTACTCGCCGTAATCCTGATGCAGCACCCCGGTCACCTGCTTCATCACCGCGCCGGATGCGACTTCGGCCGCCGCCACGCCCGTGATCGCATTCGAGGCCACGCCGAACATCTCCGGGTTGCCGTCGAATCGTGGAATCGCGCCCGACGGCAACTCCGGATCCGGATCGCCCACCTGGATCCCCGCCTCCCGGAACGGCCGCTCCGTGCCTGTGATCACCGCGTAGAAATATCCGTTGGTCGAAGCAGTGGCGTTCGCTTCGTTCACGCTGCCGCCTGTCGGCGCCGTTGCGGTAATGCTCTCAAACCGCACCCGCATCCCTTCGAAGCGCTCCAGTTGCGCGATGCCACCGTCGGCTCGCAGGTCCTCCGCCGTGATCAACCTGGGTTCCGGCAGCGCGTTCCCGCTCGACAGCACCGTGATGCTCGGCTGCGTCAACTCTGTCACCGCCGGCAGATTGGCCGCCGAACTTCGCCGGAACTCGGAAACCATGCCCGTCACCTGCACCAGGTTGCCCACCGCGGCCGAGCCCGGAGGCGCGCTGGAAGTGAATACAAAAATGCCCTCGGAAGTCGCGGGGTCCGCGTCGGGTACAGGGTCTTGTAGGAAGAAACCGGTGGAGACACGGGCCGTCACCACCCCGCTTGTCGTCACCTTCTGTGCCGCAAAGGGTGAAACGGTTCCCGGCCCCTGAATCTGGGCGATCGGCACTGCCGGAATCTGCTGCGCGAAAGCCGGCGCACCGGCAAACCACAACAAAGCCAACCTGTAGAAGACAGAGAGGCGCATCACAAATCCTGGTGCCCGGGGCGGGGATCGAACCCGCACGACCCTCGCGGGTCAACGGATTTTAAGTCCGTTGCGTCTGCCAGTTTCGCCACCCGGGCGCGCTCATCCCCAGGATACTGAATCGCCGTGCCGGCGGGTCAGAACTGAAACTTCATCCCAGCCGTTGCCCACGCCTTCGGGGTCCGGAAACCGTCCTCGAAGTAGCGCTGATTCAGCATGTTCTCAATCCGCGTGTAGAACCGCAGTGACTTCGTGTCGCTCACAGGCAGCGTGTAGCTCAAGGCGGCATCCAGCTTTCGTGGCCCGTAGAACTCGTACGGCCGGTTGCCGCTGCCCACGAAGAACGAGCCGGAAATGTAGTTGCTTCCTCCAGTGAAGTCCATCGTCAGTTGCAGCCGTTTCGTGATCTCCTGCGTCGCCACAATCGTCACCATGTGCGGAAACACGCGAATTGAGCGCAGCGATCCGCCCACCAGCGAACTGTTTCGCTCATCGGCGTTCGTGTACGTATAGGAGGCCGTCAATAGCAGTCTGCGGTAAGGTCTTGCTTCGCCCTGCACTTCCACGCCGCGCGCCAGCCCGCCACCCATGTTCGCGTAGCCGCCCCAGCGCCCGTATGGGTCATTCGCCAGCTCCATGTACCCGATCACCTCCTGCAGTCGCGTGTAGAAATACGTGGCGCTGGCCCGGTACTTCGAGTTGGAGAAATACTGGTCCACACCGAAGTCAGTGGAAACCGTGCGTTCCGGCCGCAAGCCCGGATCGCCCAACGGGCTGAACTCGCCCCAGAAGAACGAAGTACCCAGCCGCTCATACAGCGTGGGAGAACGGAAGCCATTGCCGGCATGTGCCCGCAGCTTGGTCATGGAGCCCGTTACAAAGTAGGACACCGACGCGTCGCCCGTATACGCATTCGGCGCGCCTGCGAACTTCGCGCCCACATACTGCGGCGCACCGCCCGAAAACTCCGGCGTCGAAAGCGAATAGCCCTGAAACCGCCCGCTCAGGCCCACCTGGAGCTTCTGATTCAGAAACCGCATCTGGTCCTGCACAAACAAAGAGTTGCTGCGCTGCTTCGCGGCCGCCCGTGCATTCACGCGCTGCGACGCATCCGGATTCACATCCTTCGACGGATTCTCGTAAGACTCCCGCTCCCATTCGTAGCCCGCGCTCAGCGTGTTCCACCGGGCCAGCAGCACATCGGCGCGTGCCTGCACCGTGTCCAGTTGCCCCCCGAACAGGTTCGATGAGTCGAACGCCGGTTGATAGCCGCTGCCCGCCGCGCCGTTCAGGTTTTCCCGCCGCGAATGCAGATTCTGATAGCTCACACGGTAGTTCCAGCGCGCGCCCGCCTGCTGGTTCCATTGCACCTGCGTAGTCGAAACCCTGCCCGCGCGCCGGCTGTCCGGATCGTAGAGGTTCGGTGCGAATGTCGCATTGCCCCATTGGAACGGCAGCCCCTGGTCTGCCAGCCGCGCCTGATCTTCCGCCAGAGGAATCGCTGGAATCACTCCGCTCGCCGGAAGGTTGCTGTCCGGCGCCGCGTAGGGGCTGCTATTGATTCCCACCGTGCTCCACGTCGACCAGTACCGCCCCGAAAGCGAGGCTGTCGCCATCGGCCGCCACAGCAAATAGCCCTGCCCGCTGGTGTTCCGGACGTTCTCCACGCCATCTACGCCGCCGTTCACGTTCAGGTGAGCGACACCGGCACTGTACTGCAGCTGGTTCTCCTTCACTCCGCCCGCCACGCGCGCGACTCCACGAACCAAACCCAAACCGCCGCCTTCTCCACCCACTTCGCCGTGTGCCTTGCCGCCGCCCTGGTCCGTCACCAGATTGATCACCCCCGCCGTGGCGTTCGTGCCGTAGATGCTCGATCCCAAGCCGCGCAACACTTCAATGCGGTCCGTGCCCACCAGTTGCAGGTCACCCAGATACGCTGCCGCATCGCCCTGCACGCCCGCCGCGTCCCGGAAGCGCATCCCGTCCACCAGCACTCCCGTATCTGCCGCCCGCAGGCCGCGCGTCAAAATGCGCGTAAACGACCCCGGACCACCCAATTGCTGCACCCGCAGTCCCGTCACCGTGCGCAGCGATTCCCCCACCAGGATCTCTTCCCGCCGCGACAACTCCGTGCCGTCCACCACGTCCATCGCCTTGCCCGCCTCGATCGTCGACTGCGAAGAGGCCGACGCCGTCACCTGCACCCTGGACGCCAGCCCGCGGATCTCCAGCTTCAAATCCTGCTCCAGGCTCTGCCCCGTGCTCAACCGCACTGCCACGGCGCTGGCCTGGTCTAGCCCCTCGGTTCGCGCCTCCAGTAGGAAACTCCCCCGCGGCAGGCGCTCCAGTCTGTAACTGCCCTGCCCGTCCGTCGTGGTCGTCCACTGCTGCGTGCTGTCTCTTTCATACAGCCGCACCACTGCCCCTGGCACCGAGGCGCCAGACGGGTCTGTGACTCTGCCCTTTAACTCCTGCGCCTGCCCGTACTGGGTGCAGACACTGATCCATCCAACCAAAGTGGATATCAGAACGCGATTCATGCGCTCCTCCCTCGAGAGCTTCCTTTGTGATGCCGGAAGTGTTTCCGGCCCGATGGCAGGTCTTCGGGCTCATGGGCCTTTCTCGGCGTGGCCGAGTTTCTCTACTAGCCGCGGCTTCCCAAGGGCGTGTGCTCTCAGTGCCTTCTTGCGGCGCTCGTTCCCATATACCGCTGCGGGGCAGCCCCGGATTCTCACCGGGTTCCCTCTTGCCCGGCCGGCGATTCACGCCGGCCGACCAATCGTAATCAGATTATCGCGTCTGCTTTTCCCCGAGTCAATCCGAATCCCTTGAGAACAGCCGCCGCCCCCGCCCACTAGCTACACTAGAGAGCGCACCGCAGAAGTTTGCGCGCCGGCTGTTGACAGGTCCTGCTATACTGTAAGAACTTACACCGAGCCAGAAGGAGTCCTCCCCATGCCCATCGACGAGAAAGAAAAACAACGGCTGCTCGCCGTCACCCTCGGCAACATTGAAAAGCAGTTCGGCAAGGGCACCATCCAGCGACTGGGCTCCCACGACGCCATCGCGCAGGTGAGCGTCATCTCCTCCGGTTCCGTTTCCACGGACTACGCCCTCGGCGTCGGCGGCTTTCCGCGCGGCCGCATCGTGGAAATCTTCGGCCCTGAATCTTCGGGCAAAACCACCATCGCCCTCCAGGCCGTGGCCCAGGCGCAGAAGACGGGCGGCATGGCCGCCTTCGTGGACGTTGAACACGCTCTCGATCCCATCTACGCCCGCAAGCTCGGTGTCGACGTCGATAACCTCCTCGTCTCTCAGCCGGACTACGCCGAGCAGGCCCTCGAAATCACCGCCGCCCTCATCAACTCCAACGCCATCGATGTCGTCGTGGTGGACTCTGTCGCCGCTCTCGTGCCCAAGGCCGAACTCGACGGCGAAATGGGCGATACCTTCGTCGGCGTCCAGGCCCGCCTCATGTCCCAGGCCATGCGTAAGCTCACCGGCATCGTCAGCAAGTCCAACACCTGCCTCATCTTCATCAATCAGATTCGCGAGAAGATCGGCGTCATGTTCGGTAGCCCGGAGACCACCACCGGCGGCCGCGCCCTCAAGTTCTACTCCAGCGTCCGCGTCGACATCCGGCGCATCGCCGCCATCAAAGACGGCGACAATGTGATCGGAAACCGCACCAAGGTCAAGATCGTCAAGAACAAGCTCGCCCCGCCTTTCCGCGAAGCCGAATTCGACATCATGTACGGCGAAGGCGTCTCGCTGGTCGGCGACCTCCTCGATGTCGCCGTGGAGAACAACCTCGTAGAGAAGAGCGGCTCCTGGTACAGCTACAGCGGTGAGCGCATCGGTCAGGGCCGTGAAAACGCCAAGCAGTTCCTGAAAGACCACCCCGACACGCTCGCCAAGGTGGACGCGCAGGTCCGCGAAGTGCTCGGCCTGGTGCGTCCTGACGTCGTGCCTGAAGCCGCGCCTGCCGCCGATCCCGTCAAGGCGGGCGCCCGTGGCGCCCGCGCCTGATCGCTCTTACGGTTTGAACTCATCCACTGACGCCGCCGGTTGCAGTACGGCGGCGTACTCCACCTGCACCTTGCTCTTCGCCGGGACCCAGCGGTAGCCGGGCACGCCAAACAGGCTGCCGCGGTCGATCATCGCACGCCGGCTCTCCGGAAACGGGGATGCGCCAAACTCCATGCCGCGCGTCACCGTCACCCCATTCCATGGTGCGCTCTCGCGGCTGTGATTCTCTTCCCAGATGCCCAGCCACGGGAAGTCTTTCTGCTGCCAAACGTAGGCCAGCGCCAGCTTCGACTCCGGGCTCCAGGCCACAAAGTAAGCCTTTTCGAGCATTGGGTCCATCAAGTGCGTCGAAAACGCGCCAGACACTTTCTTGTCCACGAAGGTCTGCATGTCCAGCGTCGTGCCGTCCAGGCAGGGGACATTCGGCCACAGAAACTCCGCATCAATCGCCATGTAGCCTTTTCCGTCGGTGAAGTCGCTTTCCATCGTCTTGGACTTCGTCGCCGACGCGCGGAACTCCGTCTTGCCCGGCGCCACGAACGGCGGTCCCAGCGTCACGTGCTGCGTCCACGCAATGGGCCGGTCCCATGCCGAGAGATTCTCCACCGTCTCCGTGATCTCCAGTTTGCGGCTCCCGAAAGCCAGACGGATCTTCCGCTCAAACGCCAGGCCCGCCTGTGTCAGTACCGTCATCTGCGTCAGCGTGTCCCCCTCCACAGTGACGTCGTAGAGCCCGACCGAGGCCTCGCCATGCACCGTCATTCCCGCTTCGGCTTCCTCAGCCGACGGACCGCCGAACAAGTCCAGACACAGGTTGTGTCCCTGAATGCCCGCCAGCAGCTTGCTCTCCGCGTTCAATCCATACTCGGGATGCTTTTCCGGTCTGTAAGCCGATGGCTCAATCGTCGTCCACGGCGTGGACCACAGGGGGTTCACTCCGCTCGCCTTGTCCGTAATGGCGGCAATGTGCCCGCCCTCCACCGTGACCGTCACCGAAAGGTATTCGTTCTCCAGCACGACTGCGCGCCGGCCGCGATACTGTGTTTCTGCCATTGATTACAACCTCGATCCTCTATCCTATGTCTTCCAAAAGGAAAACGGGCCGCCCCCGAGGGGGAACGGCCCGTTGTCCGGCACAGAAGAAACCTGTTTAGCCCTTCTTGACGGCTGGTTTGGCGGCAGGCTTCGCCGGAGCGGCGCCGCCCTTGCCCATCTTCTCGATCTCGTTGAAGTAAACCATGCGGCCTTCGTCCAGTGCGAGGTTCGAGAGAATCACAGCGATCGAGTCCTGCAGGCCTACCTCCAGATCCGCTAGCGGATGGCCTCCGGTGCGGATGTCGCGGAAGAACGACTCGAGTTCGATGTCCACCGGGTTGCGGTCTTCTTCCGGCACCAGAATTCCCTTCTGGTACAGCCACATCCTGGCGAACTTCATCTCCTTCTCGAGGAAGCTCTCCTGGCCCGTCATCAGGTCCTTGCTGAGCAGGATCGGCAGCGGGCGCGAACCTGCAGCCGCCACCATAGTCGCACCAGCCTTGTAGGCTTCCTTCTTCCCCGTCTTCTTCGGATCTGCGGCCGTCGGCGGAGGAGCGGGCTCGCGGAACCACATGCCGATCGGCTTGTTGTTGTCGTCGCCGATTGTGATGTGGATTGTGCCCTTCGTCCCGCAGATCATCTCGCCCATCTCCGTGCGGGCTCCACCAACGCCCGCCCAGTGCGACGATCCGGGAATGCCCGTCCACACCAGCCGCCGGCCCTTCGGGTACTTGTAGATTAGCTGCACGTTGTCCAGAATGTCGCGGCCGTCGTTCATGAAGTCACGCGACCCCATGCCCATCACGGCCTCCGGCGTCATCCCGAGCATGCGGTCCGCCACGTCGATCTGGTGCGACGCCAATTCCGCCACCAGGCCACCCGAATACTCCCGGAACAGGCGCCAATTGGCCATCCTCTTGTTCGGGGCGTCCTTCATCTTCCAACCCGGATTGCGGTGCCACTGGGCCTGAACGTAGGTAACATCGCCCAGCATGCCCTTCTCAATCATCTGCCGCGCCGCCTGATACATCGCGCTGTAGCGGCGCTGCAGGCCCGTCTGCAGAACCTGCTTCGGCTTCGAGGTGGCCAACGCCCGTAGTGCGTGGACTTCTTCGGCCTTGAACACAAGGCTCTTCTCGCAGAAGACGTGCTTGCCCGCGTCCAGCGCGTCCTTCGTGACGGGGAAGTGCATGAACAACGGCGTCGTCACGAAAACCGCTTCCACGTTCTTGTCCGCCAGCAGTTCGCGGTAGTCCTTATACCGCTTCGGATTCCCGCCAATCGTCTGCTGCGCCTTGCCCAGGGCGTCATCGGTCAAGTCGCAAATCGCAACGCAATTGCCCGTGTCGATGCCCTTCAGGTGCTTCAGCAGGTAGGTCCCGCGGCTGCCCGTGCCCACCATGCCATAGTTCACGGCATTCGTCGCGGCGCGCGCCTTCAGAATCGCAGGCGCTTTGCCAAACTGTGTCGCGGCTACACCGGCCAGCGTGGCGGCACCCGCCACCTTCACGGCGTCACGTCGCGTCAATTCCTTCTTCTCGGCCATGGATAACAACCTCTCGCGGGATTTAGACACTTCTACTCTGGGAATCGGATTCCGCCCCTATTCTATCTTGAATTCCGCCCTCTGGTGCGCGGCCCCCTCCACCCGCGCTCTCTTCGCCGTCCACTCCGCTCCGGCCAGCACCAGCAGCCCGGCCAGAAAGCTCCACGTCAGAATGGTCACAGAATTGACGAACACCCCAAACTCCCGGCTGAACTTCATCTGCACCCAAGGCCAGATCGCCAGATTGATCCATTTCATCACTTCCAGCGCCACGCCCACCAGCACCGCCCGCGGCAGCACAGCGCCGAACGGCACCTTCCGGTTCGGCAAATAGACGTAAACCAGCATCAAAGACAGAATCGTCATCGGCACGGACATCACCTTCGCCGCCATCATCATCAGCGGCGGGGCTCCTGACACCGCGTTATAGCTCGTCAGGGTTTGCCTCATCCCGTCCATGCTCTGGCCCGATCCCTCCAGCCACAACATCTGCGCCAATCCGCCCAGCGCCGCCGACAGCAGCGCCAGCCCGCCGCAGGCAAAAATCAATCCCATGCTCACAAGCTGATTCTTCAGCAGGCTTCGGTTCTCCTTCACCCCCCAGGCCTTGTTGAACGCCACCTCCAGCGGCAGAAACACCCCGTTCGCCGTGAACAACAACAAGATCAGCGACACCCACTCCACCCTGCTCGAGGTCGGCGCTAGTAAGTTCAAGTTATAGGAGAGGAAGCTCCCCACTCTCCCGGGGAAGTAATCCCGGATCCCCAGGTAGATCGCCAGCTCCGCGGCGGGCCAGTTCAGCACGTTGCGAAACAGCGAAATCATCACCAGTAGAAACGGCCAGAAGGCCAGCATCACGTTCGCGGCCACCGCAAACGCATAAACGTGGGACTCAGTCGACACCAGATAGCGGACGATGTCCCGCCAATCGTACTGCAGATCCCGCGCGGAATCATCCAAGTCCTGAAACAGGCTGTACAAGAGAACTCCTCACTTCGATACTATCCATACCAATGCCCCTTCATCAGCCCTTCGAGCCCTGTCTCCACTCCATCAGCTACGCCGGCGTCTGGCCCGGCCAGGCCCGCCTCGATCTCGACGCCTTCCTCGAAAAGGCGGCTGCGCTCGGTTTCCGCTCCGTTATGTTGATGGCCAAGCGCCCGCATCTCTCCGTCCTGGACTACGGCCGCGAACAGTGTCTCCGCCTTCGCGAGCAAATGGACTCGCTAGGCCTCCGCTGCGCCATCATCGCCGGCTACAACAACTTCTCAGCCGACGCCGAACACCCGGAGATCCCTCATCGCGAAATCCAACTCGCTCACATCGAAGCCCTGGCGCGCCGCGCGGCGGACCTCGGAGCCCCGGCCGTCCGCATCTTCACCGCATACGAACACCCCAACTTCGCTCAACACACCCTCGCCGAAACTCTCCGCGAAGCCGCCCATCGCGCCGCTGAGTTCGGCGTCACTCTCGGCGTCCAGAACCACCACGATTGCGCCTCCCACTACCTCTCACTCCTCGATCTCCTCGCCGCCGTCGACCATCCGAACTGCAAAGCCTGCTTCGATGCCTGGACCCCGGCCCTGCAAGGTGACGATCTCACCACCGCCGCCCGCCTCCTCGCTCCTCATACCGTCCACACCACCGCCGCGGACTACCAGCGGCGCCCCCGTTTTCAGTACAAACCTGCCCAGGTCAATTTCGAGCCGCTCACCCCAGCCGTCCAGGCCGTGCCCATGGGCCGCGGCATCATCGACTACCGGGCCTTCCTCACCGAACTCCGCGCCGCCGGCTACACCGGCTCCGTGGCTTATGAAATGTGCAGTCCCCTGAGCGGCGGCGGCTCCATCGAAAACCTCGATCGCTGCGCGCGCATCTTCACTGAATATCTAGCAACGATTTGATCTCCGCGCCGAGTTGCGCTGTGGTGAACGGTTTGGCCAGAAACCTCGTCCGTTCCGGTAGAGTTCCGCTCGCAATCTGCTCCGACAAATTCCTGTCCGCCGTATAACCGGAAATGAAGAGGACTTTCAACTCCGGCCACTGTGCGCGCAAACGCTCCGCCAACTCTCCACCGCTCATCCCCGGAACCATCAAATCGGTCACCACCGCATCCGGCGCAAACATCAGCTCTTCGCAGATTCTCAAGGCGTCTGCCGGTGCCGCCGCCTGCATTACTTCGTAGCCCTGACGCTCCAGCGCCTTCGCCACCAGACTGCGAATCCCAGCCTCATCCTCCACCAGCAGCAGTCGGGCCGCCGCCTGTTTTGGCGCAGCCTCCGCCCGTGGGCACTCGATTACCAGTGAGGAGTCCGCCAGTCGCAGCCTGCCCCCAAGGTTCTCCCAGGGGCGCACCAGCCCGGCCAGCCCCAACGGAGGATCCGTGCCCACTTTCTCTCCGGCGAATGGCTCAAAGAACCGCTCGCGCGCTTCTGGTGTGAGGTGCAGTCCGGTGACGGTAATCTCCAGCCTGCCCGCCTCGCCTGCCCGAGCGTCGAGCCGCAACCGGTCTTGCTCTCCCAGCAGCGGCTGGACGTAGCGCGCCGCTTCATAGACGAGTTGTTCCAACAACAGCGGTGAAGTGTGCGCCGCCAGATCTCTTGGTGCCTCGCCCGCATCCACCCGCAGTCCCTTCAGCCGGCCCGCCGTGGCCGCCATCCAGCGCGCTACTCCAAACTCCACCGCTTCAAACGTTGGAGGCCGTGTCAGCGACGTCAGATCCTTCGTCAAGGCCCCCAGCCGCGCGGCGGCTTTCAGAATCTCATCCACATCCCCGCGCCGCTCATCGGCCTCCCCGAGGCTCGCTTTCAACTCTTCGCCGTACCCGCCGATGATCATCAGAAGGTTGTTGGCGACATGCGCCAGGCGGCCGCTCAAACGCTCCATCGCGGCACGTTTGCTGCTCTCCACGCGCGCTTCCACTTCCGCTTCGGAGATCCCCGTCTCCCCGCTTGGCGGCTCGATCGATTCTCTCTCAATCCCCGCGTCGTCGAACGTGATCAGCAGTTCGTCGTCCGAACCTGCCTGCCATCCAGGCAGCCTTTGAATCGAGATCCGGAGCCCCATCTCGCCCACCGCCACCTTCAAGCCCGCCACAGGGCGAGCCGTCTCCAGCGCGGAGGCCATCGCGGCCTCAAGCTCAGGCGCCGGAATCAGGTCGGGTAGTCTGAGCCTCGCAATATCGGATTGCTGCAGCGAAAACCGCCGCCGGAACTCCCTGTTCACGGCCACCAGCCGCCATTCCGAATCCACCAGCGCGATCGCCACCGGCAATGCCGCGAAAATGTCCTGGTAGTACCGCCGCTCCGTCTCCACCAGCGCAAGCAGCCGCGCAACTTCCGTCGAATTCCATTGCTCGTGCTCCGCGCGCTGCATAGACTGCTTCATCTTCAGTCTGGGCACCCAGCCGTGGGATGGCAAGCAATTCAGTAATTCGCCTTAGATCCAAAAGTCCTACGCTTGCCATGTGACGAAAGTCCTGGAGCCAGGACAAGTATCTGATTCTGCCCCTCTTAGGCTCAGACTGGAAAATCGACACTAAGGTTCAGAATGTCGCCAGTCAGTGCCTTGCCGCGATCCCCACGTGTCACCACACGACCGCCTCATCTCTCAGGCCGCGGCGGCGACGCCGGAACTCTCCGCGTCCGGCATCAGGCCGGTCCTTTCCCTGAAAGGGAGCCGCCCGCCGATTGTCATCTGCAAATGAGATAAGAAGGCCGAAATGACCACAAGGCAGAACTTCTTCGGTTCTCGCCTTTCCCGGGAGCGGATTCAGGAGCAACAGTCAATGGAGAAAAGTGGCTATCTTTCGATAGATCCATGGGACCCGGTGAACCGCGGAAAGGAAGCTTCATCTCCAGTTTTGGCCCAGATTGATGCACATTCATTCCTCCCGGCCGGGAAGACGGGTCTTTCGACGCTTCGCAGGCGGCCGCACGGGTCTATTGACGGAATGGGATGACTTTGATTATATATAGAGGCCATTTTGGGCGAGGGAAACCTCGCCGCAATGTTCAGGGAGGTCTTTCGACCATGTTGCGTAAACTCCTCGTGGGAGTGTGCTTCGGAGCCCTCTGCTCCGCGGCGGTTTGGGCGCAGGAATCGCGCGGCGCCATCATGGGCCGCGTATCGGATCCGCAGGGTGGCGTGATCCCAAGTGCCAAAGTCACCGTTACCAACCAGGCGACCAATGAATCCCGCCAGTTGGTGACTAACGAGAGTGGCTATTACGAAGCCAACTTTCTTGAGCCGTCCAACTACTCGGTCACAGTCGAACAACCGGGCTTCAAGAAGATCCAGCGCAAAGACATCGTAGTCAACGTCAGTGCGCGTCTTGAAATCAACATGACGCTGGAGATCGGCCAGGTCGCCGAGACCGTCGAAGTGAAGGCCGAAGCGCCTCTGCTGGAAACCACTACCGCCAGCGGCGGCCGCGTTCTCGATCAGCAACAGTTGGTGAATCTTCCCTTCTCCGATCAGAACCCCTTCGCACTGGCGGCCCTCGCTCCCGGTATGCAGTGGACCGGCCAGCCCGAGTACCGCCGCCCGTTCGACAACGGCGGCACTTCCGCGTTCAATACCGCGGGCGGCGTCGGCAACAACGAGTACACCATCGACGGCATGACCGTTACTGGCACTGGCCGCCGCGTCGGCTTCACACCGCCGGCTGACTCCATCACCGAGTTCAAGCTGGAAACCTCCAACTTCGATGCCAGCCAGGGCTTCACCTCCGGTGCGGCCATCAACGTCGCTTCCCGCTCCGGCGCGAACGCCCTGCACGGCTCCGTCTTCGACCAGCACTGGCAACAGCGCTGGAACGCCACGCCGTTCTTTACTCGCGAACCTTACGATGCCGGTGTCCGCAATGGCACCATCGATCCCGCCAAGACGCCGAAGCAGGCGACCGGCCGTTCCAATAACTACGGCTTCTCCGCTTCCGGCCCCGTCTGGTTCCCGAAGATCTTTAACGGCAAGGACAAAGTGTTCTGGACCCTCACCTGGAACGGCATCCGCCAGGATAAGGCCGAAACCACTGACTCTACTGACCGCACCGTCCCCACCGACGCGATGAAGCAGGGCGACTTCTCCTACTTCCTCACCGTCCCCAACGGCGCCAATCTCTACACGATCTATGATCCGCGGAGTGCCCGCGCGTCCGGTTCCAACGTCGTGCGCACCCCCTTCCCCGGCAATCGGGGCGTGCCAGTCCTCAACCCTACCTTTGGCTACTACTCCAAGCTCTACCCGACTCCGAACAACATCCCCGGCAAGGTGACTCCCGAGCTCTACAACAACTACTTTGCCGCTGCCATGCCGAAGAACGAGAAGTTCAACTCCATCGTCAATCGTTACGACTGGGTGATCAGCCAGAACCACCGCATCAACGGCCGGTGGCAGTGGAACGACCGCCTGGCCGACGAATACGACTGGACCTATGAGACGGCTCGCGGGCTGCACTCCAACGGCCTCACCCGCATCAATCGCGGCGGCAATGTCGGTTACCTGTGGACGATCAACTCATCCAACATCCTCGACGCCGGCGGCGGAATCTCCCGCTTTGAAGAAGGCAGCCGCAACGTCACTCGTACTGCCGTGAATGCGGCCACCGTCGGTCTTCCCGGCTACATCGACCAGCGCGCCGGCGGCGCCGTCCAACTGCCCCGCCTCGACTTCAACAACATTACCGACGTCGGCGGCGATTACCCCGGCATCACCAACATCTCGAACTCTTACGAGTACCGGGCCACGATGACCACCATCAAGGGCAGCCACACCTTCAAGTATGGGTGGCAGGAGCGCCGCATCCTCTTTGCCGAGAGCGGTTACGGCTCCAGTACCGGGCTCTTCCAGTTCCGCAACAACTGGACCCGCGCCAGCAACACCGACAACCAGGCCTCCAACCACGCGCATGACTGGGCAGCATTCCTCATGGGTGTGCCCAACAGCCTCTACATCGACACCAACGACAGCGCCTACTGGCGGACCCCCCGCCGCGCCCTGTTCTTCCAGGACGACTGGCGCGTCACCAACAAGCTGCGCGTCTCCATGGGATTCCGCATGGAGCGCGAAATCGGCACCAGCGAACGCTTCAATCGCGGTATCGCCGCCCCGGTTTACAACGAAGCCAGCCCTATCTCCTCCATGGTTCAGGCTGCCTACGCCTTGAATCCGACTCCGGAGATGCCCGCCAGCCAGTTCAAGGCCTATGGCGTCAGCAAGTACCTCGGCAACGGCGTCGATACTGCCACGGCCGGCGTCTACAACTGGCTGCCCAAGCTCGGTGTGGTTTACTCGCTCGACAACAAGACCGTCATCCGAGGCGGCTGGGGCATGTACGCCGATACGATGAACGCCTCCAACGACCGTCCGCAGCGCACTGGCTTCAACCAGCAGACCGCCACTCCCATCAGCAATGACTCCGGTCTGACCTTCTGCTGCGGCATCGGCGCCATTGACGGCTTGGCCAAGGGCAAAACCGTCATGGACGATCCGTTCCCAGTCCGCCCCGCTTCCGGAAACACTCGTTTCGACGATCCTTTCCGCTCTGCCCTCGACGGCGTCGCCCTCTATAACACCGACTGGAACACCGCCATCTGGTACCACAAGCCTGCTCTCCAGAACCGCTGGAGAATCGGTGTCCAGCGAGAACTCGCCCGCAACCTGATGCTGGATGTCTCCTACAACGGGGCCTACTCCTTCATCCCGGTCACCATGCGCGTCAACTACCTGCCCGGCCAGTTCTGGTCCACCGGAATGACCCGCAACCAGGCCAACGACGACTACCTCAACACCAACCTGCCGAATCCGTTCAACATCAAGAACCTCTCGGCCCTCCAGGCCACTGACCCGACGCTCTACCGCTACATGAGCGGCAATAGCTTCTTCACCGGCTCCAACATGGCCCGCAATCGCCTGCTCCGGAACTACCCGCAGTACGGCAACCTCCGCACGCAAGGCCGCGACGCCCAGGGCGCCCGCGTTGGTGGCATGGACTACCACGACATGCAGTTGCTCCTCGAGCGGCGCATGACCAAAGGCCTTCAGGCTACGTTCATGTATACCTACGCCAAGTCCAATGTGCAGGATTGGATGGCGAACGAGTTCGACCTCAATCCCACCTGGCAGTCCAATAACAACGTGATGCCGCACCGCATCGCGTTCTCGGCGGTCTACGAGACCCCCTTCGGGAAGGGCCGCACCTACGTCAAGGACGGTCCCCTTTCTTACATCATCGGCAACTGGAACGTCAGCGGCGTCTACCAGCTCCAAAGCGGCCCCACGGCCAACAACTGGGGCAACCGCTTCTACTATGGCGATCTCAACAACATCGGCGACATGTGGAAGCACGACGAAGTCCGCGGCAAAGACTACCTGCAGTGGTTCGACTCCTCCATGGTCTACCGCGGCACCGGTGCCGTGCCCTCCGGCTTCGTCGGGTTTGAAGGGCGTTCCTCCGCCCAGCCCGGCTCCTATCACGTGCGCGTCTTCCCGCAGCGCTTTGACTCGCTCCGGGCCGACGGCATCTTGAACATCGACCTCAAGGTCGAACGCATGTTCCCCATCAAGCCGGAACGCGGCATGAACGCCCGCTTCTCGCTGGACATGCTCAACGCCACCAACCACACCAACTTCAGCGGGCCCAACCTGGATCCCACCAGCGGCAACTTCGGCCGCGTCACCAGCCAGCGCGGCCTCTCCCGCATCCTCCAGTTCAACGTCCGCTTCGAATTCTAAGTCGAAGCCTGAGTTCGGACTTCCAGGCCCGGCGGCGCCCAACGGCGCCTCCGGGCCTTTCCGTTATAGACTGCCCAAATGAGATTCCGGACACTCCTCTCCACCGTCCTGCTCGGCCTCTCGCTTTGCTCCGCACAACAACTCAACCCCGATCAGAAAATCGCTGATCTCCGCCAACTCTCCGCCCTCTACGCCAAACAATACGGCCCCTACGAATGGAAGATTCGAACTCTGGGCTTCGACCTGCTCAATCTTCAGCCCTGGATCGACCGCGCCCTGCAGACCGAGGATGACATCGCCTTCCTCGACCTCCTCACCGAATACGTCGCCAGCCTCAACGATGCCCACGACGTTCTCACCTTTCCCTTCACCTTCAACGCAAGCCTCGGCTTCTCCACCGATCTCTATGATGGCCGGGTCCTGATCGATTCCATCAATCGCGCCACTCTGCCGGTCTCCCGCTACCCTTTCGCCATCGGTGACGAACTGGTCTCCGTGGACGGCGTCCTGGTCGACGACTGGATCGCCCGCCTCAGCCGCTACTCCATCGCCGCCAACCCGCGTTCCACCGCCCGCTCCGCCGCCAGCCGCATCACCTCCCGCTCCCAGTCCCGCATCCCCTGGGCTCACCGCATTGGAGAGACGGCCGAGGTGGTGGTCCGCCGCGCCAGCGGATTACTGGAGTCCTACACGATTCCCTGGACCAAGACCGGCGAGGCCATTACCGAAATGGGCCCCGTGCCTTCCCCCACCGGCCGCGCCTCCCATGCCGCCCGCGCCGGAGCCGAGTTCCTTCGCATGGAGGACTCCCTCGAACCCTGGCAGCAGCCTCTCGCCTATCTCCTCAATGCCAGCGTGCCCGAAGATACCCGCGCCGTGCTCTCCAACGGGATCCGGCCCATCTTCGCTCTGCCCGACGGCTTCCAGACCCGCATGGCCGGCAATTCGAACACAGACTCCTTCACCACCGGCTCCTTCACCGCGGCCGGCTACCGCATCGGCTTCATCCGCATCCCCACCATGAGCCCCGCGCTCGGCACCTCCACCGCCCTGGCCCAGATCGATCAGGAGCTCGCCTGGATGCAGTCCAACACCGACGGCCTCATCATCGACGTGATGCGCAATCCCGGCGGCTCCGTTCTCTACGTCGAACAGCTCTGCCAGCGCCTGATCCCCTACACCTTCCGCTCCATTGGCTTCGAACTGCGCGCTACGGCCTCCGACGTCGCCAGCTTCGGCGCCACCGTCAGAGCGGCGCGCACCGCCGGCCTGCCGGACTATCTCATCGCCGGCTATGAAGCCCGCTACAACGACGTTCTGGCTGCCTACAAGGAGATGCGCGGCCGCACCGGTCCCATCTCGCTCACTCAGCCCGGCCTGTGGCTCGATCCCGCCCGCGGCGCCTACACCAAGCCCATCATCGTCCTCATCGACGAATTCGCCGGCTCCGGCGGAGACGCCTTCCCGGCCACTCTGCAGGACAACGAGCGCGCCCTCATGGTCGGCTACCGCACCATGGGCGCCGGCGGCAATGTCGTCGATTGGGATGCCACGAGTTACTCCGAAGCCCTCACCCGCGTCACCCGCTCGCTCATGAACCGCAAGAACGATATCGTCACGGCCGAATATCCCGCCGCACCTTACGTGGAGAACATCGGCGTCCGGCCGGAGATCGAGATCGACTACATGACGCGCGAGAATCTCCTGAACTCCGGCCGGCCGTTCGTCACCGCGGTCACAGCCGTTGCGGTGGATTACATCAGCCGCAAGTCGAACTAGGCCCGTGGGGCCCCGCCGGGCCTCTTCGCTGCTATGCCACGAACGCCGGGTGGCCGTGCCACACGCGCTCTTTCACTGACTTCAAAAACGCCAACCCCTCGCTGGCCAGTTGCTCCGGCGTATCCGCCAGCTTGCGCCAGATGCAGCACAGCTTCGCCACGCTCTCAATGTCCGGATCGAAGCTCTCAATCGTGATGCAGCCATCGTAATTGCACTCGTGCAGTCCTTCGAAGAACTCCACCCACGGCATCAACCCGTGGCCCGGAATTCCGCGCTGGTTTTCGCAGGCGTGCACGTAGCCGATCTTGTCGCCCGTGGCGCGCACGGCTGCCCCGATGCTGTCCTCTTCCCGGATCATGTGGAACGTGTCGAGGTGCACTTTCACGTTCGGCAGCCCCACCGCGCCGATGAACTTCACCGCATCCGCCGCCGTGTTGATGAAGTGCGATTCGAAGCGGTTCACCGGCTCGATGCCCAACACCAGCTTCGGGTTCGTCTCCAGCGCATAACTGGCGATGGTGTGATAGCCCTCCACGCCCCACTGCCATTCCTGCGCCGTCCGCATCTTGCCAGTGAGGTAGCCCCAGCCGCAGTAGATCATGCCGCCGAACACTTCGGCGCCGGCCTCGTTGGCCAGGTCGATCAGATGCTTCGAGAACTCGATGCCGCGGACCCGCACAGCCGGGTCGGGATCGATGATGTTGTACTCCGCGGGCATGCCGTAGCCCATGTTCAGCGTCAAGCCGATGTCGGCGGCCGCGCGCTTTGCCTTCGCCGCCGGGAAGTGCGCCGGATCGAACGGGATGATCTCCACGGCGTCGAATCCGAGGTTCTTGCATTTGTCCAGCAGCGGAAGGTCGGACTCCAGGAAGGTCTCCCGGAAAAGCAGGGAGTGAATGCCGAATTTCATGAATAAGCTCCTGGCAGATTTGCCGGAGCCATCATACTCCCCGTCGTTTTCTAATCCAACCGTTTGTGGAATCGCAGGGCGCTGAGCGACAGGATCGCGACGCCCATCACGGCCAGCGACAGCAGTTGCGGCCAAAGCACCTCCAGGCCGACTCCCTTCAGAAACACACCTCGCACGATGTCCATGAAATACCGCAGAGGGTTCAGGTACGTCGCCCACTGCACCACCGTGGGCATGTTGGCGATGGGGAAACTGAAGCCGCTCAGCATGAACGCCGGCTGGAAGAAAAAGAAGGAGCCCATCATCGCCTGCTGCTGCGTCTCGCTGATGGTGCTCATGAACAGACCCGCCCCCAGCGTGGACAGCAGGAATAGCCCCCCGGCGAATACCAGCAGCGCGAAGCTGCCGCGCAGGGGCACATGGAAGATGGCCAGCGCCGCGGCGGTGATCAGCAGCAGGTCGAACATGCCCATGATCGCGAACGGGATCGTCTTGCCCAGGATCAGCTCGATGGGCCGGATCGGCGTCACCATGATCTGCTCCATCGTGCCGATCTCTTTCTCGCGCACGATGGAGAGCGCCGTCAGCATCAGCGTCACCAGCGTGATGATGTTTACGATGATTCCGGGCACGAAGTAGTTGCGGCTCTTCAGGTCCGGGTTGAACCACACCCGCCGCTCCGCCTCCACGCCGGGGATCTTCAACAGGATCGGCCCCGCGGCGGTGCGGTCCACCAGCTTCTGCCGCTGCCTCTCGGCCAGCAGTTCCCGGTTGCGCGCGGCCATTACGGCCGTGGCGTAGTTGCCGATGATCCCGGCCGTATTGGAGTTCGTGCCGTCCAGCAGCACCTGCGCCTGCGCCTGCTTGCCGCTGCCGATGTCGCGGCTGAAGCCCGGTGCGATGCGCACGATGGCCTGCACCTCGCCGCGGTCCAGCAGCGCCTGCGCCTCTGCCTCGCTGCCTGCCTCGTGCGCGATGGTGAACGTGGGCGAGCCTTGAAAGTGGCGCCGCAGCTCCACGCTCTCCACTCCGCGGTCCAGGTCCATCCAGCCCAGCCGGACATGCTCCACGTCCAGGTTCACAGCGAAGCCGAAGATGATCGTCTGTATCAGCGGCGGCCCGAGCAGCATGGCCCGCATGCGCGGCTCGCGCAGCGTCTGCCGGAACTCTTTGCGGATGATCTGTAGAATCCGTTCCCACATGGCGTCCTCCCCCTATGCCATCTTCTGCCGCATCTTGCGGCTGGCCAGCATGAAGACGATGGCCGCATACACGAACAGAAACACCAGGTCCAGCCAGAGGGCCTCTACCCCCACGCCTTTCAGGAACACCCCCTTGAGGATCGCCACGAAGTACCGCGCCGGCACGATCCGCGTCACCTGCTGAATGATCAGCGGCATATCCGGAATCGAGAAGATGAACCCGCTCAACATGAATGCCGGCAGGAAACTGGAAACCAGCGACATCTGGTAGGCCAGCAACTGCGAGCGCGTCGCCGCCGAAAGAAAGATGCCCCAGCACAGCGCACCGAACAGGTAGAGCGCACTGGCGAAGGTCAGCAGCACCAGGCTCCCTCGCAGCGGCACGCCGAACGCGCCCACGCCCAGCGCCAGCGCGATCCCCATATCCGCCATGCCCAGCAGAAAGTACGCCGCCAGCTTGCCCAGCAGCAGCTCGTTGGGCCGCACCGGCGTGGAGAGCAGTTGCTCCATGGTGCCGTTTTCCCACTCCCGCGCAATCGTCAACGAGGTGAGCAGCGCGGCGATAATCATCAGGATCACCGCGATCAGGCCCGGCACGATGAAGTTCTTGCTCTTGAGCTCGTTGTTATAGAGCACCCGCAGCCGCACATCGATTGGCGTCTCCATCTTGCCGGCGCCGCGGCGGACAATCTGTGCTTCCCTGAGCTTCGCCGAGTAGTTCATGATCAGCGCTTCCGCATAGCCCGCTGCGATGGACGCCGTATTCGAGTCGCTGCCGTCCACCAGCAGTTGCACACGCGCCACTGAGTTGCTGGAGACGTTCCTGGCGAAGTCCTTGTCGATCACCACGCCCAGCATCGCCTTGCCGTGGTTGATGCGCTGGACGATCTCGCGGTAGTCGCCCTGCCGCTCCACGATGGAGAAGTAGCGTGAACCGCGGAAACGCTCCACCAGTTCGCGGCTCTGCGGCGAGCCATCTTTGTCGTAGATCACCGTTGGAATGCGGTCCACGTCCAGCGTCAGCGCGTAGCCGAACAGGATCAGCAGCAGCATGGGCACGGCCAGTGCCATCATCAGGCTGCGCCAGTCGCGCAGGATGTGCATTGCCTCTTTGTGGAAGATCGCCCGGAAGCGCCGCCAGTTCATTGCCCTTCCTCCTCGGCCCGCTCGATGCTGGCGATGAAGACGTCGTTCATGGTGGCGCCATGGCCGTGCGCCGCCTTCAACTCGCCGGGCGCGCCCAGCGCGATCGTCCGGCCCTTGTACATCAACGCCAGCCGGTGGCAGTACTCGGCCTCCTCCATGTAGTGCGTGGAGACGAACACCGTGGTGCCCTGTTCCGCCATGGCGTAGATCAGATCCCAGAACTGCCGCCGCGCAATCGGGTCCACGCCCGAAGTCGGCTCATCCAGAAACAGGATCGGCGGTTGATGGAGAATCGCACAGCCCAGCGCCAGGCGTTGCTTCCAGCCGCCGGCCAGCAGGTGCGTCATGGTCCCCCGTTCCTCCTCGAGCCCGGCCATCTTCAGCGCATAGGCCTTCCGCTCTGCACGCAGTTCCCGCGGCACGCCATAGATGCCGCTGAAGAAATCCAGATTCTCCTCCACCAGCAGGTCGTCGTAGAGCGAGAACTTCTGCGACATGTAGCCGATGCTCTTCTTCACCTGTTCTGACTGCGTGGCCACGTCATAGCCGTGCACTTTCGCACTGCCGGAAGTTGGCGCCAGCAGGCCGCAGAGGATGCGGATGGTCGTCGATTTGCCCGCGCCATTCGGCCCCAGAAAGCCGAAGATCTCGCCGCGCCGCACGTCCAGCGTGACTTCGTCCACCGCCACGAACGTGCCGAAGCGCTTCACCAGGTTCCGGGTCTCCACGGCGTTCCCGTTAAGCGGCATGCGTCTCCTCCTGCCGGATGAAGGCGATGAAGACGTCTTCCAGCGCGGGCATCAGCGGCTCCAACTCCACGGGCAGATCCTCTGGCCGGACGTCTTGCCGCAGATAGACGTGCAGGGCCGCGCCGGCAGGTTCCGCGCCCAGCACACGGTTGTCCTTCAGCAGCAGCGCACGCGCGGCGCGCAGGTCGGCCGAGCGTGCGATGAAGCAGCGCGGCGCCAGCGCTGCTTTCAGCGCCGCCGGAGTGTCGCACCGGATCAGCCGGCCTTTGTGCATCAGCCCCACGCGGTCACAGCGTTCGGCCTCGTCGAGATAGGCGGTGCTCACGAAAATCGTCATCCCCTCTTTGGCCAGCTGGTAGAGGATCTCCCAGAAGTCGCGCCGCGAGAGCGGATCCACGCCGTTGGTCGGCTCGTCCAGGAACAGCACGCGCGGCCGGTGCAGCAATGTGCACATGAGCGCCAGTTTCTGCTTCATGCCGCCGCTGAGCTTGGCGGCCTGCCGCTGCCGGAACGGCGCCATGCGCGTCATCTCCAGATACTCAGCCATCATGCGGTCGCGCTCCGCCGGGTCGATCCCGAACAGATCGCTGTAGAACCACATGTTCTCTTCCACGGTCAGGTCGCCGTAGAGGCCGAACTTCTGGGCCATGTACCCGATCTGGTCCTTCACCGCGTCGATGTTCCTGCCCACCTCCAACCCGGCCACTTCCACCCGGCCCGAGGTCGGGTCCAGCAGGCCGCACAGCATGCGCAGCGTTGTGGTCTTGCCGGCTCCATCGGGGCCGACCAGTCCGAAGATCTCTCCCTCCTTCACCTCGATGGAGAGCTCCTTGACGGCCTCCACCTTGGCGAACCGGCGGCTGACTTGGTCGAGTCGGATCATGGCTGGCTACCGCAGGCGGATCTCGGCGTCCACCGGCATGTTCGACTTCAGTTCCTGGTTCGGGTTTTCCACCTCGATCTTGATGCGGTACACCAGCTTCTGCCGCTCTTCCTGCGTCTGGATCTGTTTCGGTGTGAACTCGGCTTCCGATGAAATGTAAGTGACTTTGCCTGTGTAGCTCTTGCCCGGGTAGGAGTCCGTGCGGACGTCGGCAGGCATGCCCAGCTTGATGCGGCCCAGGTCGCGTTCGCCCACATAGCCACGCACCCACGGTTTGCCGATGTCACCCAGGGTGAGCACCGTCGCGCCGCCGGCCAGGACCTCACCGGGTTCGGCGCTCTTGGAAAGAACCACTGCCGGAATGGGCGAGATCAGCACCCGGTCGTTCAACTGCACCGCCACCAGCTCCTTCTGCGCCTCGGCCCGCGCCAGTTCGGATTGCCTCATCGCCAGCTCCTGCTTGCGCCGCTGCAGGTCCAGGCGATTGGCCTCCGCCAGGCGGAGTGCCGCGCGGGCGCGGTCCACCACGGCGCGCTGCTGGGCAACCTGCTCCTGCCGCGGTCCTTCCTTCACCAGCGCGAGCTGCTCGTTGGCGCGTTTCAGCGCCGCCGCCGAGGCCTCGGATTTCGTCCTGAACTGATCGAACTGCGACGTGGAGATGTCTTCGTTCCTGTAGAGCGTCTGGGCGCGCTTCCAGTCGTCCTGCGCCAGTTTGTTCTGCACGGCCGCTTCAGCGGCCGCGGCTTTGGCGGTCTCCACTTCCTGCGGACGGCTGCCATTCAGCAGTTCCTTCAGCCGCGCTTCGGCGGTGGCGAGGTCGGCCTTCTTCAGCGCGATGTCTCCGTCCAGAGTCTCCGTCTGCCAGGCGATCGCGGTGTGAAGCTGGTCCACCGCGCTACGGGCCGAGTTGACGCCCGCCGCCTCACGCGACTGTTGTTGCTCCATCTCCGCGGTGTCCAGCTTGGCCAGCATCTGCTCCGCCTTCACTGTGTCGCCTTCATCCACGGCGAGTTGCACCAGCCGGCCCGGGTACTTGAACGACAGATCCACTTCCGTCAGTTCGATGTTGCCGCTCAGTTTGAGCACGTCCGGATCTGCGCCGTTGTGCATGAACTTCCAGGCCGCGAAGGCTCCGGCGGCGGCCACGATGGCGATGGGGATGATAATTTTGCGTTGCGCCATGAGAGTGTCTCCTGTTTGCCTACTGAAGGATCATGTCGATGTTGCCTACGGCCACGCCGAGGTCGATGCGAGCCGCCTGCTGCCGGAAGACCGCCGCGACTTCGTTTTCCCGCCCGCGCGCCACGCGCGCCTGCGCTTCCGTCACTTCCAGCCCATTCGCGACTCCCGCTGAAACGCGCCGCTCCGCCTGTGCCAGTTCCTTCTCAGACTGGGTCAGCGCCTCGCGCGCCACCATCACCATGTTTTCCGCCGTCTTCAGCGCTTCCAGCGATGTGCGGATCTCCAGCTCCACCTGCTGCGCGGTGTCTCTCGTGCGGATGCCCTCCGCTCGCAGTTGCGAGGCTGATTCGGCCCGCTTTGCGTCCGTGCGCCCGCCGTCCCACAATGGAATCCGGACGCTCGCCCCCACCGTGCGCGTGGGCAGCAGCGCGCCGTCCACCGCCCCGATGGTTCCGTAGTCGCCAAAGGCGTTGACGGAGGGCAGCCGCTCCCACTTCGCCGATTCATAGTTCAGCCTGGCAGCCTGCTCGCGCCGCGCCTGCGCCTTCAACTCAGGCCGCAGTTCCCTGGCCGCGGCGACAACTTGCCTGGCCTCCGGCACGTCGGCCGGCGCGTAGCGCAGCTTGTCGGTGAGTTCGGGCACTACGTCAAGATCGAGGTTCATCGCCCGCAACAGTTGCAGCAGGGCCGTGGTGTGGTCTTCCCGGGCGGTGAGCAGCTTTTGCTTCTCATTGGCCAGCGAGACCTGCGCGCGCGTGATTTCGATCCCCGTGCCGGTCCCCGCGTCCTTCTGCGATTGAGCCAGCCGCAGCAGCCTTTCCGCCAGCGCCACGTTCGCCTTGGCCGTCTCCACCGAACTCTCCGCCCGCGCGGCGCCGAGGTAAGCTTTGGCCACATTGCCCTTCACCTGGTTGCGCGTCGCCTCGGCATCGGATTTCACCGCCTGCACCTGGACCTTGGAGGCCTGGTAGCGCTTGATCGCCGCCAGGTCGAAGATGCTCTGCGTGGCGTTGGCGCGGATGTCGTTCACCTCCACCGGTCCCAGCAGGTTCTTGAATGTGAATCCAGGCACCGTGGGGAACTGGATGCCCAGCGCCGCCACGTTGTTCGTGAAGCTCCGGAACGTATAGTTGCCGGAGACGTTCGGCAGCAGTGCGCTGAGCGTCTGCTTGCGCCGGGCCTCGGCCTGGGCGGTGAGTTCCGCCGCTATTTGGATTCGTGCCGAACCGTTCGGCGCCATGGCGATCTCGACGGCCTTGGAAAGCGATAGCGGCATCGGCCGGCCCTCCTGTCCGTGGCACGCCAGCGCCAGGGCGATCACCCAGCCATGTCTTGGCTTCATCGCGCGACATCCTCCTTTTCCGCCAGCGCGCGCAGCCCGCTGGCCGTGTAGCGAATCAGGCGGCGCATCGCGCCGTCGTAGTCGTTGGCGTCCGCCTGGCCGCCCGAAAGGAAGGCGAGAATTGCTCCTCCGGAAAGCAGGTGCGCCATCGAGCCGATGGCCAAGTGCATGCCCCACATCAGTTCCAGTTGATCCACCTTCAGCGCGCGCCGGAACGCCGGGCCGAAGCGCGACAGAATCTCAGCGAAGGCGGCCGGCAGCAGACGGGTCATCAGGTCCCCCGGCTCCGTGTGCGCTCGCGCCAGCAGTTTCGGGAATTCGCACAACTGCACGCCGGCCTGCCGCGCTTCGAAGATCGGCCCGAAGAACGCGTACAGGAGTTCTTCCACCGTTGGTTCACCGCCGCCGGCTTCGAGCTGATCCAGAATCTCCAGCCTGCGCCGGTTGATCGGGTCCAGTTTACGCAGCACAACGGCCTGGATCAGTTCTTCCTTGGAATGGAAGTGATAGTTGACGGCTGCCAGGTTCACCTGAGCTTCCGCGGTAATCCGGCGCAGCGAAGTCGCCGCAAAGCCGTGCTGGGAGAAGAGGCGTTCCGCGGCGTCCAGGATGCGCTGTTTCGTCTGGATCGCAGCGGGGAGTACCAGTTCTTGATTTGCCTCATTCATACGTTCGTTTTAATCATACGACTGTTTGAATTATTTCGTCAAGCCGATCCTTCGGGCAGGTGCCGGCATCGCACCGGCTTCGTTTCGGGAGGCCTGGCGCGCCTCGGCCGGCACTTGGCGGCGCCGCCCGAGGGCGTCTGTTTGCGGGGCGGCTATCGAGGCGGGAGGAGCGGTGGCGCGAAGCGGGCTGGCTTCGTTTCGGGAGGCCGCATTACTAGGGCTATCACTATGAAAATAGGCCGGATGAGGTCAGGCATCCGGCCCTTCTGAAGTTGGCGCCGAGCCCAGCCGAGTGGGCGCGGATCCATTTGGGGGAAACTGGAAAACTACTAGATCAGCAGGCCGCCGTGGCCGAGGCACGCGATCTCCCAGCCCGAGACCCGGTAGCGGGCGAGCATTGGCGGGAGTATCAGGTCTACCACGTTCGCTTTGGCGGACCGGAAGCAACCCGGCGCGGAAAGGATCGGAATCTCATCCTTGTAGCCGAGCAGAAGCAGGTTGCCCGGCTCCACCGGCGCGAGGAAGCGCTCCAGGTGCGCTCCGAGATTGACCATGGCGCGGCCGACAATATCATCCGGGCCGGCCGGCGCTGTGGTGGAAGCGATGAGGATGACGGTGGGGTTGGCTCGCGCCAGATGTCCGAGCGCCTTGGTCACACTATCCTCGTTTTCGGTGGTGGCCAGGGAGTAGCGCGGGGCCAGGCCGTACTTTTCCAGGCGCTGGCGCATGATCGGCTCGAAGAGCAGGCGGGCGCGGTCGCCCGAGCAGTGGTCGCTGTAGAGCACAGCGACAACCGGTTCGCGCACGGGGCGTGCCTGCAGGATGGGGCCGCGTTCGTTGAGGATGGAAACCACCGCATCCAGTTGTTGATGCGAAACGGCAAAGGGGGCGCTCTTCACGGTCGCCACGCGGTCGCCGGCGCGGGCAAAGGTGAAATTCGAGGTAGTGGCGATCACGATGGAGGCGGCGCAAT
Organism: Paludibaculum sp.; assembly: GCA_029973955.1. GTDB lineage: Bacteria > Acidobacteriota > Terriglobia > Bryobacterales > Bryobacteraceae > Paludibaculum. The sequence goes on from JARKQJ010000115.1 coordinate 80,494, forward strand.
TGATCTGCCGGAGCAGTTCATCGTCCACCAGCACGCAGCAATCCTCGGTGGCGAGCAGGTTGGCGCGGCCGCCGGCGGCGGCCCGGACCTCCAGCGCGCCGCAGCCGATGCGAGCACCGACATGAAGCACGGCGTCGTCTTCCGAGATTTCGCCCTCATCCAATTCCGTCACCCAGATGGTCTGCAAGCCTTCGGTCTCCAGCAGCCGTACATCCTCCTCGCTGAGGATGTGGCCTTTGGAGAGCAATTTCCTGCCGCCGGGCCGGAAGATGGTGCAGCAAAGCACCCGGCCGTTGGCTTGTTTGACTTCGATGGTTTGGGCTCGCATAGTTACCTTGGGTCCGGACGGCGCCGGAATCCTATGGGTACTAGTGGCGCAGGTTTTGGAAACCTCTCACCGCTGCGCGCCGGAATTTCACCGGCCGTCGGCCGCCTGGAGATCCAGCAAAGAGTAAAGCAGCATGCGGGGCACGTGGAAGCAGCCCTTATAGTTGTTGCCCTTCAGCGTGTGGGAAAGCGTTCCGTCGCGGTGGAGGTAGCCGAACCACTCGCCGTGCCGCGGGTCGGGAAAGCGGCTCCAACTCCAGTTATGGACCGCTTCAAGCCGGTTGAGCCATTTGGATTCACCGGTTTGCAGATAGGCGCGGAGCAACGCGTAGATAGCCTCGCAGTGCACCCACCACAGCTTCATGTCGGACTCCAGTTGCAGCATCGGGCGGCCGTCGATGTCGATGAAATAAAGGTAGCCGCCGAACTCCTGGTCCCAGGCCAGCTCACACGCCGCATCGAGAGCGCGCAGGAGCAGGGCCTCCACTTCCGCATCCGGGCAGAGCCGCAACGCCCGGCCGAGGATCCAATAGATCTCGAAGATGCTGCCGGCACAGATCAACCTCGCGTCGGGTGTCGACTTACGCAAAGAGGGATCGAGTGTAGCGGTTTCATGCAGCAGCCCCGTGGCCGGGTCCACGTGCAGGCGGATGTCTCGCAGGCACTTGCGTAGCATCTCCAGGTCGCCGATCTCCAAGGCCAGGGAAGCCAGGATGTAAATATCGGCGAGATTGGAACTGGCCGTGCCTCCGCTCAGCGCAGGCCGGCCCAGCAGTGCCGGATTGGCAATCCACCCGGAAAGCCGCGCATAGAGTTCCAATGCCTTCTCGCGGTACCATTCCTCGCCGCTGGCCTTGGCGAACTCCCAGAATCCCAGCGCCACGAAGCCCGCGCCATAGGGCTTGCGTTGATAGAAGGAAGGGAGCCCTTCGCGCGTCAGAGAAAAGTAGCAGCGCCCCTGGTCGTCGAAAACATGCCGCCGCAGGAACCCGGCGCCCAGGCGCGCGGCATCCAGCCATTCGGGCCTTCGTTCAAAGCTGTTATAGAGCTTTGAGAGTGTCCATACCTGCCGGCCATTCAGCCAGACGTATTTCCGCGTGTCATAAACCTGCCCTTCCCGGTCGAGGCACGTGAAGAAGCCGCCGTGCTCCTTGTCGATGGAATGGCGAAGCCAAAACGGGATGACCGATTCAAACAGGTTCTGCCCGTAAAGCCCACTGAGTTGGCTGAGCATGCGAAGTCCAGTGTAACTGACCACTTGCAGCCGGGGGCGGCTCGTGAGATGCTTCCACTCATGGCTGAAGCGCTGTTTGGTATTGGGCTGCTGGTCTTTGTGTCCCTGGCTTTCTCGGCTCTATTCAAAAAGACTCTCGTTCCGGACGTACTGCTGTTGATCCTTCTGGGCGTCGCCATCGGTCCCGCGGCACTCCATTGGGTGGTGCCCGCTGATCTGGGCAAAGTAGGCGGCGTGCTGAGCACCGTGGCACTGGTGGTGATCCTCTTCGAAGGAGGAACCACGCTCAACATCGATCTGTTGAAGAAGATGCTGAAGACCACCGGCTCACTGGCGGGCCTCACCTTCCTGATGACCGTTCTGGTCTTCACCTGCTTCGGCCACTGGCTGCTGGGCTTGAACTGGATGGGGAGCATCGTCCTGGGGCTGATCGTCGGCAACATCTCGCCGGCGGTAGCGCTCCCGATTGCGAACTCGCTCGGAATGAGAGAGCCGGTCAAGACGGTGCTCATTCTGGAGACGGGCCTCACCGATGTACTGTCCATTGTCTTGGTCTTCGGCATGTTGAACAGCCCGGCGGGAGACCTGCATCCGGGCAAGCTAGTCGGAACCATCCTGGCCAGCCTGGCGATGGCGGGCGTTATCGGAATCGCCGGGGGATTGCTGTGGGCGGCTGTGCTGAACGCGTTGCGCCAGTTCCCGAACACCTCTTTTGCCGTCTTTGCCTGGATCTTCATCCTCTATGGCGTGGCGGACATCCTGGGCTTCAGTGGAGCGATCGCGGCGCTGGCCTTCGGCGCCTCCCTCACCAACTACCAGCGCCTGCCGCTGCACAATGTCTCGCTCTTCCGCGAGCGCAACATGGGTGAGTTGTCCAAGACAGACATGGAGTTCATCCACGAAGTGATCTTCCTATTGAAGACGTTCTTCTTCGTCTACCTGGGCCTCTCGATTCAGTTCAGGAATCCCATCTATCTGCTGCTGGTGCTGGGGGCCGTCATTGTAGTGTATGTTTGCAGGGCGCTGATCGTCCGTAAGGTATTGCACGGCGTGAGTCCTGGCTGGGAAGAGAGCTACGAAATGTCGGTCATGGCGCCGAAAGGGCTGGCCGCGGCGGTGTTGGCCAGCGCTCCGGCGGAGCGTGGCATGGAGGGCGGCGACGCGATCCAATCGGCGGCCTACTTCATCGTCCTGGTGACGATCACCGTCACGGCGCTGTTGATTCCGCTCATGAAGCGGGAAGCGGTGGCGAGGACGGCGCGTGGCTTCTTCGGCTTCTCCGAGCCAGAGAACCTGGAACCAGCGGCCAACGAGTACTAAACAGTACCTGCCATCGAGTCTTCGGCGTTTCGGCCCACCGAAAAATGCAAAATACACCTAGATGGGTGAAATTGATTGTTCCAGCCTAAAGGATACGGCTATCCCATGACGATTGATAGAGGTATCGCGTCAGGTGCTGGAAACGATTATGAAAAAGCAATCATCCAGTTCGCAGCAGAGGGCTCGTTCGGGAAGACGGGACCGGGGATTCAGCCTCTTGTTGCTCGGCGTGTTGTTGTCCGTCATGCTCGGCATCCTGGGGTTGGCGTTCGACTGCGGCCGAATGTTCATCGTCAAGAACGAGCTGCAGACATTTTGTGACTCCGCCGTCATCGCGAGCGTCCGCAACCTGGATGGCACGAAGAGCGGCGTGCAACTGGCGCACACCACCGCTCAGCAAGGGCCCCTGGGGACGGCGGTTCCCAACGGAGTGAACTTCGACACGTCGCCTGTGACGACGGCGGTGGACACCTATGCCAACACCTTCAACGGAGCGTACATCGGCTACAACTGGGCGTCGATGTTCCCGACGAACACTTTCCGGTTCATGCGGGTGGAAGCCAGTTCCGTCGTTAAGCTCTATTTCCTGGGCGCCGTACAGCGCAGCCTCAGCGGCGTTACGATTCGCGCATCGGCCATCGCGGGTCAACAGGAACAGCCGGCGCTGTTCAACAACGGAGGCCTGATCCCCTTTTCGCCCGCCGCCCACAATGCCAGTGACTCGAAGTACTTCGGCCTCATCCCCGGCCAGCGCTATACGCTCAAGTGGGGAAAGCAAGGCGCCAGCACGGATTGTCCGGGCGATCTAGGCTGGACCAAGGCGAATTCATTTCCGGCACAACGCGGCTACCTGGATCTGGGCCAGGGCAACGGGGCCAGCGGTCTGCGGAAAGCAATCGAGTTTGGCGGTTTTCCGGACGGCATCCACGTGCCGACCACCGTCGATGCAGGTGACGTTCTCGACGCGGTGCCTGGCAATAAGTCGCCCTCGCTGACTGCCGTAATGAACCGGTCAAATCAGGATCCGGATCAGACTTCCACGACGTGGGAGCAATATAAAAGCAAGCTCCAGCAAGGTATTGCCAACGGCCGCCGTTTGGTGACCACCATCATCGACGATCCAGACCAGTCCACTCCCGGTGGGAATGGAACCTACAAGGCGATCGGGTTCGGAGAGTTTCTGCTCGATCCGGCCGCGGTGTACGACCAGAACGACCAGAGTGGCAACGGCTCTTACTGTGCAACCTACATCGGCCCGGCCAACTTGAACGGAGGGGGGACGGGCGGCAACAGCGGAACATCCATGTATCGCATTGTTCTCTACAGGTAGTTGAACTATGTCCCTCCAAAGAAACAAACAGAACGCGCGGCGCGGCGCCGCCATGGTTGAATTCGCGGTGGGGATCGCCCTGTTGTGGGCGCTCTTTGCCGGCGTCTACCAGTACGGATACTCGATATTCATCTACAACCGGCTACAGCTCAGCATCTCGAATGCAGCGATGTATGCATCGATGACCACCTACGACGCCTCGTACCCGAACAACTTCCTCGACACCATCAAGAACCTGGCGGTGTATGGAAAAGTCACCGGCGGTACAAAGGCCGTGGTGCCTGGGCTGACGCGCGAGAACATCGAGATCATCACAAATCCGATCGCCGGTCTGCCCACAGTGGTTACCATTCGCGTGAGGAACTACCAGGTCCCCTCCATCTTTGCCCGCTATATGCTCAGGGACAAACCCCGGGTAACCACGCTCTTCATCGGCCAAGTGACCTGTTCCACCTGCTAGGGAGGCGGCTATGCGCAAGAAGAGACAAAACGGTCAAACACTCGTGGAAAGCTCCCTGGTCCTGTTGGCAATGCTGATGATGATTCTCTTCATCTTCGACATCGGCAGGGCGATGTTCCTGGGCGAGTATGTCACGGAGAGGGCGCGGCAGACCGCGCGCATGGCGACAGTGAACAACTGGCGCAAGTCGGATGTGCAGAACTATCTGGTCTACGGCAAGACGCAAGCTCCCGACGACAGCGCCAACAAGCCTGGCTTCATGGGCTTGAGGCCGTCGCAAGTGGAGTACGCCGTGCTCGGGACCCAGCGCAGCGGAGATCTGCGCGTGCAGGTCTCGGTGAGCAATGTTCAATCCCTGATGTTCACTCCCAAGCTGGCAGGATCCTACCGGTTCCCCACCATCACGGTGGAGCTGCCCGCACAGAGCCTGGGCGCGATCAACTGATTTCCCGCCGCGGAAACACTCACGCTACCGCGGTGCTGCCAGTCTCCGTTTCGCCGTGGACTGGCGCACATCCATAGCAGGCAAGCGAGGCACTTTCCCGCCGCGGCGGCTTGGTCTGTGTTCTTTGGGGGAAGTGCGAAACGGCGGGGGGTCCTAAAACAAGTATGGCGGGGACGACGGGGCTCGAACCCGCGACCTCCGACGTGACAGGCCGGCGTTCTAACCAACTGAACTACGTCCCCGCACTTGTTGCGGACATTTCAAATATACCATGCCGGGCGCCGCGCCGCCAAAAGCCGCTGGTCTAAAAACGCCAGTCCAGTCCAATGAGCGGGAACAGGCCCATCTGTTCGTTCACCTCCGGCCGGTTAGTGGCGCGATTCCAAAGATAACTGGAGAAGTTCTTTCGATTGGTGAGGTTCTGGACGCCGGCGAAAACGATCAGGGGCTTGTCGCGCACGGTGAAGGTGCGGTCGATTCGGAAGTCGACGCGGAAGTAGTCGCTGGCGCGCAGGGCGGCGATGCGGGTGAGGTCGAAGACGCCGCGGCGCTGAGCGAGCGAGGTCTTCTCGTCGAAGGGGGTATAGGGCCGTCCGTCGAGGTAAGAGACGCGCAGGCCGGCCTCCCACTTGCGGTTGAAGCGGTAGCCGCCGGTGAAGTTCGCGATGATGGGGTAATCAAATGAGGCCGGACGCCGGATGCCGTCGAGCCCGGCCTGGCGGGCCTGGGAGAAGGCCAGATTGGCCTGTCCAAACCACTTGTTGGTGAACTTCTTTTCGAGGAATAGCTCGATGCCGCGCACGCGGCCGCGGCCGGCGCTGGTGAGCGGGAAGAGCAGGTCGTTAACGGCGAATGTGTCGCCCACGTTGGCCAGTGAAACGCTGGGGAACTGCAGGGCGACGGGGTAATCCTTGTAGTTCTTCTGGTAGGCCTCCAGCGTGATGCGCAGCGTGGGGCTGGCGGTGTAGTGGAAGCCGGTGACGTAGTGTTCGGCGCGCCAGGGGATGAGGCTGCGGTTCTGGGGGAAGGCGGAGACGAAGAGGAAGAAGGGCTGCTGGAAGTACTGGCCATAGCTCATCTTCCAGGCGAGTTTCGGGGTGAGACGGTAGCTGAGGCCGGCGCGCGGGCTGAAGCGCGTGGCGCCCAGGTACTGATAGTTATCGAAGCGGCCGCCCAAGGTGAGGTTGAGGCGCTTGGTGACGTCCTTGGTGGATTGGAAATAGGCGCTGTTCTGGTAGGCGCGGAACTTGCGCTGGAGGTCGAGCGGGTTGACGTCAGGCACGGGGGAGAACGGCACGTCGCTGCCCAGCGGGGATTGGACGAGGTAGTCCGGGCGGAAGATCTTGAAGTTGGTGCCGGTCTGGATCTTGCCGGCGCGGCCGGCGAAGAGGGTGAGGTCGTATTTGAAGGTGGTTTCGTTCTCGCCGGAGCGGTCCTTGAAGATGACGGGGGCCATGGCGATGAGGTCGTCATTTGAGGTGCCGGGCGGCGGCGGGGGGGTGATGCGGACCAGGTCCTTCACCTGCTGATTGACGCGGGCGACGGAGGTGGTAACGCCCAGCAGGCCGACGGCGCGCTCACCGAACAGGTACTGCCAGTTGAAGCCGGTGGCGCTGCGCCAGCCGCGGTAGCGGATGTCGAGGGTGCTGATCTCCTCCTTGCCTCGGTTTTCGTCGTTGAGGCCGAGGCGGATGTCGTCCACGCCGGTGATGTTGGCGGCCCAGATGCGGTCGCGGGAGGTGAGGTCGTAGAGGATTTTGCCATTGAAGGTGTAGGTGACGGGCACGCCGCCGAAGCCGACGTCTTTGGTGAAGGCGTCGAGGAAGCTGCGCCGGAAAGAGGCGATCCAGGAGCCCTTGCCGCGGTTGATGGGACCATCGAGGATGCCGCCGAGGCCGCCGGAGCCGAGGGTGAGACGGCCGCCGAAGCGCTGCCGGTTGCCTTCTTTCTGAGCGATCTGGAGGATGTTGGAGGTGCGGTTCACGAAGGGGGCTGGGTAGCCGCCGCTGAGGAAGGTGACGTCCTGGATGAGCTGGGCGTCGAGGATGCTGTTGGTGCCGCCGGCGGAGGCGAAGTTGGCGAAGTTGTTGATGTTGGGGATCTCGATGTTGTCGATGATGAAGAGGTTTTCCAGCGGACTGCCGCCGCGCACGATGATGTCGTTGCGGAAGTCGTCGGAGCCGATGGCGACGCCAGGCAGGGTCTGGACGTAGCGGGAGACGTCCTGGTTGGCGCCGGCCATCGTCCACACCTCCTTGCCTGCGATGAGGTAGCCGGAATTCTTCACCTCTTCGGGCGCGACGGAGACGCTTTCGGCCACGGTGAGCGTCTGCTGCGAGGGGGCGAGCGCAGGCAGATCGATATCCACGGTGGTTTCCACGCCGGCGCGCACATCGACGGCAGAGCTGCGAAAGGCCGGCTGGGCGGCCATCGTGATCTCGAGCTGGTAGGATCCGGAGCGCAGTTCGGCCAGGCGGTAGCGGCCCGATTCCGAGGTGGTGGCGCAGCGCGGGGTATCCGCGGCGCAGATGCGGACGCCGGCGGCGGGTGCGCCGCCGGGCGCCTTGACCACGCCAGTGACGGCGCCCGCGCCGGTAATGTCCTGCGCGAAGGCGAAGCAGGACAAGCACCCCAGCGCGGCAAGCGTTCTACGAAGAGGCATAGTTGGAGTCATGAACTTGGAGAGGTAGATCGGCAATCAGGTTTCCCCAAGCGTTTGGATGGCAGGGGCTGGGCGGCGGGTGGAAAAAATGTCGGAACGGCGGATGTAGCATAGGGGACACAGGAGTCCGAGTATGGAACGTAGAAGTTTTCTGGCCGCGGGCGCGGCGACGGCGTGGGCGGAGACCAAACCGGTGCGGTTGGGCGTGGTGGGCGTGGGTAATCGCGGCTATTCGCTGCTGCGGACGGCGCTGCGCGCGCCGGGCGTCCAGGTGCCGGCGGTGTGCGACACGGATCCGGCGATGCTGGAGCGCGCGCAGGCCGAGGTCACCAAAGCCGGCCAGCCGGCTCCGCAGGGTTTTGGCGGCTCTCCGGAAGCGTTCAAGAAACTGATGGACCGCAAGGACCTGGATGCGGTGCTCATCGCAACACCGTGGCACTTCCACACCCCCATGGCCGTCTACGCCATGCAGGCCGGCAAGTATACGGGCGTGGAGGTGCCCGCGGCGCTGACCGTGGAGCAGTGCTGGCAACTGGTGGAGACGCACGAGAAGACCGGCACGCCGTGCATGATGATGGAGAACTGGAGTTTTCGGCGCGACAATCTGGCCGTGTTGAGCATGATCCGGGCGGGGTTGTTCGGCCAGATGGTCCACTGCCACGCCGCGCACTCGCACGACTGCATCGACCACTGGTTCTTCGACAAGGCGGGCAACATCCGCTGGGGCGGCGAGTACCTGGTGAAGCGCAATGCCGATCAGTACCCGACCCATGCCCTCGGCCCTGTCTTGAGCTGGCTCGACATCAATCGCGGAGACGTGATTGAGACCATCGCCAGCACAGCCACGGCCTCGCGCGGCATCAACGCCTACTTCGCGCGCCAGTTCGGACCAGACCACCCCAACGCCAAGCGCGCCTACAAGCAGGGCGACATTGTCTCCTCCGTGCTGCGCACGAAGCAGGGCAAGACCATCGTGCTCAACTACGACATGCAACTGCCGCGCCCCTACGACAACCGCTGGATGGTGCAGGGCACGCTGGGCCTCTACCGCGAGCAGCCCGGCGAGGTCTACGTGGAGGGCAAGAGCCCCAAGTATCACGAGTGGGAGCCCTTCGAGCCCTACCAGAAACAGTACGACCACAAATGGTGGAAGCCGGTGGAAGCGGGTGCGGCCGGAGCCGATCCGCTGGCCGGCGGCCATGGCGGCACCGACGATCTGGAAGTCCGCCTGTTCCTCGCCTCGGCACGGGACAGGAAACCGACGCCGCTGGACCTCTACGATTCGGTGACCATGAGCGCCGTCATCGGCATGTCCGAGGCGTCCATCCAGAAAAGCAGCGTGCCGCTGCCCTTCCCTGACTTCACGCGCGGCCGCTGGCAGACCAACAAGCCCTATTTCGCCCTCTAGGCGGCATATACTCGCAGCATGGCCAAAACCGCACTGCTGCTCTCCGTCTGCCTGTTGGGCGCCCTCCAGGCGCAGACGAAGAAGACCGTTTTTCTGATCACCGATGGCGAGGGCGTGGCAGGCATCTGCCGCCAGGAACAGGTGGAGACCACCAACCCCGAACTGCGCGCGCTGCTCACTGCCGAGATCAATGCCGCCGTAGACGGACTGCTGGCCGGAGGCGCCGACGAGGTGATCGTCTGGGATGGCCACTCCAACAGCTCCACGCTCTCCGCGCAGACCATCCACCCCAAGGCCAAGCTCGTCATCGGCGGCCTGGGCCGCACCATGCTGCTGGAGCGCGGCTTCAGCGCCATCGGCTTCATCGCCCAGCATTCCAAAGCCGGCGTACGCAGCGGCATCATGGCCCACAGCTACAGCTCGCTGGGTATTCAGAACATCCGCCTGAACGGCAAGCCGGTGGGCGAAACCGAAACGCGCACGATGCTCGCGGGCTGGTTCAATACGCCCGTCATCCTGCTCACCGGCGACGTGAAGGCGGCTGAGGAGATCACGGCGCTGGTGCCGGACGCCGAAACCGCCGTAGTGAAGGAAGGGCTGGCGCGCTACGTCTGCCTGTCGATGTCGGCCGCGGCGTCTCAGGAGACCATTCGCGAAGCGGCCAAACGCGCGGCGGCGAAGATCGGCAAGGTCCAGCCCTACAAGATCAGCGGGCCGGTGACCATCGAGATCGAATACACCACGCGCAACTCGCTGCGCATTGACGCGGCGGCGGCGCTGGGCGGCGAGGTGTTGGACGACCGGACCATCCGCTACGTGGGCAAGGATTTCCTCGACGCCTGGACCAAAGCGAGGATGTGGTAGCCATGCGCCGGCGCGAGTTTCTGGCCGCGCCGGCGGCCGCCGCGCTGCAGGCCACCGGAGCGGTGCCGCAGGCGCCTGGAACGGTGCCGCAGGCGCCTGAAGCGGTGCTGATCGACCCCGCGCCGCGCTTCGAAGTGTCGCCGTGGCTCTACATGCAGTTCATGGAGCCGCTGGGCGTGACGGACTCCTCCGTGGAGGCGGCCTGGGATTACGACCAGGACGATTGGCGCAAGAGCTTCGTCACGGCCACCAGGGACCTGGGCCCGCAGGTGTTGCGCTGGGGCGGCCTGTACTCCCGCTACTATCGCTGGCGCGAAAGCGTGGGCCCGGCGGCCCAACGGCCCTGGATGCGCAATTATGTGTGGGGCGGCAAAGAGACCAACCGCGTGGGCACCTGCGAGTTCGTGGACCTGTGCCGCCGCGTGGGCGCCGAACCGCTGATGTGCGTCAATTTTGAAGGCGACGGCGAGGCGCGCTACCGCAACACGAAGGAGGGCGACCGCACGGCCGGCGCGCAGGAGGCCGCTGAGTGGGTGTCTTACGCCAACGATCCCGCGGACCGTCTCCGCCGCAGCCACGGCGTGGCCGAGCCGCTCGGGATTCAGCTCTGGCAGTTGGGCAACGAAACTTCCTACGGCAACGCCACGTTTTCGAAAGACCAGTCCATCGCCAAGACCATCGAGTTCGCCCGCGCCATGCGGGCGCGAGACAAGAGCGTGCAACTGATCGGCTGGGGGGACCGTGGCCGCGAGGGCTACTGGGCGCCGGATCTGGTAGCCCGCGCCGGCGAGTGGATCGATCTGGTGGCGTTTCACATGATGGGACAGTCCCCGCAGCGCAAGGATACGGCGTTACGCGCGCCGCGCTACCAGCGCGAGCCGGAGCAGGCCTGGGCGGAGTTGCTGGAGCTGGCCACGCGGCAGGAACGCCGGTTGGGTGAGATGATCGACGCCACCGGCCCGCGGAAGGGCGTGGCAATCACCGAAGGCCACCTCTCACTGCCGCCCCACAACGCCAGCCCTCTGCTGCTCGAGTGGATGTCGGCCGTCTATCACGCGCGCTCACTGAACGCCTACCTGCGGCGCGGCGACCGCGTGAAGATCGCCACCATCGCGGACTTTGAAGGCAACCGCTGGACCGTGAACGCCATGCTGATCCAGGTGCCCGGCGGAGCTTGCTATCTCACCCCGGCCGGGGCCGTGGCGCGTCTGTTCCGGCATCACACCGGGACGCACGGCGTCTCTCTCGGCAACCTGCCGGAAGGGCTCGACGCCGTGGCCACGCGCACCGGCAACAGAGTGTTTGTGCATGCCGTGAACACGGCCTATGGCCGCGCGGTAGAGACGAGCTTCGCCGTAAAGGGAGCGAAGTTGCAAGGCGGGTGCGTCTATCAAATCGCTCCACAGGACCTGCGCGCCATGGCCGCCGCCGATGCGCCCGATGTCTTCGCCGTTGTGGAAGCTGCGCTGCCTCCCACCGGCGCCTGGCGCTTCCCGGCCGGCGCCGTGGCGGCTGTCGAATTCGATCTGGCCTGAGTGCCCTCGCAAGGCGGTTCGAGTATGCTGGCCGGAGAACCGGAAGAGGATCATCGCCATGAAATGGAAGCCCGCTGGCTGGATTGTTTGCTCGCCGCTGGCAGGGGCGTTCGCCGCCGGCCCCGTGGATCCTACCTGGCTGCGCAAACACGTGCCGGATGTGCGGGCGGAGAACGGCTACAAGCGGCTGTTTGAAGGCGAACGCGTGCTCCGCAGCGTCGCACGCTACGGCGAACTGGTTGGCGACCTGGCCGAGGCCGCCCTGCCGAACGAGGAGCGCATCTACGTGGTGGTGGAAGGCCAGGGCGAAGTGGTCTATCTGGGCGCCAGGCGGGCTGTGCGGAGCGGGGACTTCTTCTACTGCGCACCGGGCGCGAAGCACGGCTTGAAAGGCGCCGGATGGCGTGTGATAGTGATGGGCTTCCAGGCCAACGCCGCCACTGTGCCATCCGAACTGCCCCTGGCAAATCTCGCGGAAGTCAGGAAGCAGACCGTGGCCGGCCATCCACCCACGGTGCTCTACCAGTTGATGATCGGCGACACGAAAAGCACGCGCGACCGGCTGTCCGTGGCGCAGACCGTCACCAGTCTCTACATCATGGAGTTTGAAGCGGGCGGCACCAACGCGCCGCACCATCACGAAGACGAGGAAGAGATCTACTACCTGCTGGACGGCAAAGGGGAGATGGTGGCGGGCAGCGGCGCCGACGGTGTGATGGGGCAATACGCCGCGCGGCCCGGCGACGCCTATTTCTTTCGGAAGAACTGCACGGTGGGCTTCTATGCCGATACGGCTTCGGGCTCGAAGGCGCGCATCCTGGCGGTGCGCTCGCGCTTAGCTCGATGACGATTGCTGTTCGGCGGCGGAGCGCGCCAGTTCGTCGCAGCGGTTGTTGTCGGCGTGATCGGCGTGGCCCTTGGTCCACACCCATTTCACAGTGTGCCGCGCCAGAGCCGCGTCCAGCGCCACCCATAGATCCTGATTGAGCACCGGCTTCTTTTCCGACGTTTTCCAGCCGTTGCGCTTCCAGTTGGCCATCCACTTCTCCACGCCGTTCTTTACGTACTGAGAATCCGTGGTGATCTCCACTTCGCAGGGCTCGGTGAGGGCGGCGAAGGCGCGGATGGCCGCGGTGAGTTCCATGCGGTTGTTGGTGGTGTGCGCCTCGGAGCCGAACATCTCCTTGGTGTGCTTCCCGTAGCGCAGGATGGAGGCCCAGCCGCCGCGCCCGGGGTTGCCGAGACAGGATCCGTCGGTGAACACCTGAATCTTCTTCATGAGGGACTACAGCAGAACCGTGGCCAGCTTTTCCTCACCGCCGCCGTGAATTTCCCGCTCGAAGAAGCGGTCCACCATTTCGAGAATCGCTGCCGCTTCGCGCGCCTGATAGATGGCCGTGCGCAGCCGCGTGCCGTTGCGAATGCCGTGCGTGAAGTAGGTGGCAAACTGCTTCATCTTGCCGACGATATCCAGGCCGCCCTTGTCGATGAGCATCTGATAGTAGAGGTGCATCATCTCCCAGCGGTCGCGCTCGGTGGGCTTGAAGTAGGGCTTGCCGGCGAGGTGCTCGGCGATCTGGCGGAAGATCCAGGGATTGGAAGAAGCCGCGCGGCCCACCATCACGGCGTCGCAGCCGGTCTCAATCACCATGCGAACGGCGTCTTCGGGAGTGCCGATGTCGCCATTGCCGATGACGGGGATCTTCACCGCGGCCTTCACCTCCGCGATCTTGGTCCAATCGGCGTGCCCGCTGTAGCCTTGCTCGCGCGTGCGGGGGTGCAAAGCGACGGCCTGGAGGCCGTTGTCTTCCGCCAGCTTCGCCATGTGCAGGTGCACCAGTTCGCGCTCATTCCAGCCACTGCGGAATTTCATGGTGAGCGGAATGGAGATGGAAGCGCGGACCTTCTTGAGCAGTTCATCCACCAGCGGCAGATTGCGCAGCAGTCCCGAGCCGCCGTTGCAGGTGACCACCTTCTTCACCGGGCAGCCGAAGTTGATGTCCACGGCGTCAAAGCCCTGGTCCTGGCAGACTTTGGCTGCCTCCGCCATGATCTCCGGGTCGGAGCCGAACAGTTGTGCCGAGATGGGGTGCTCTTCGGGCTCGAAGTAGAGGTAATTAAAGGTCTTGAGTGATTTCCGGTTCGGGTGGCGGCCAGTGGCGACAACACCGTGCGAACTCGTGAACTCGGTCATCAGCAGGCCGCAGCCGCCCTGGTTGCGGATGAGGCGGCGGAAGACGGTGTCCGTGACGCCCGCCATGGGCGCCAGCACCGTGGCCGGCTCTATGCGCACGGGCCCAACCTGGTAGAAGCCGGGGAATTCTGCCATCTCCTCCATTGTAGCGGGATGGGTGAAGTTACCGAAACGCACTCGCCGGAAGAAGCGTCGCATTAGGTGAGGAATTGAGATGCTGCCGAAACTAGCCCTGGCCTTTGCATTAGGGGGGACCGCCGTCGGGCTGGTGGTGTACCTAGGCATGAAGAAGCCGGCCGAATTGCCGCCTCCGGCGCCCGTGGCCGCCGTGCAAACCCCTGCCAGCGTGGCGGTTCCCGTAGAGGAAGCGGCCCCCGCGCCGGCCCCGGAGCCACCGCCCGCTCCAGCCCCCAAGCCATCCGCAACGAAGCCCAAGGCCACCGTTCCCGTCAGGAGCAAGCCGGTGCAGACAGCCAGCACCGAGGCCCCCATTCCCGCGCCGGCGCCCTATATCCCCGTGATCACCAAAGCGCCGGAGCCCGTTGACATGCCGGCGCCCAGGAACATTCCGGATCCTGTGCCCGCACCGAAAGCGGAAGAGATCAAAGCCACGCCCGCGCCGCGGCTGCCGAAGACCATCACCATCCCCGCCGGTACGCTGGTGACCGTGCGGTTGCGCGAAGCTCTCAGCACGGAGAAGAACACCGCCGACGAGGCCTTCCATGCCACCCTGGACACGCCGCTGATCGTCGACGGACTGGTGATCGCCGAGCGCGGCTCCACACAGCGCGGCCGGATCGTGGAGCTGGCCCGCGCCGGGCGTGTGAAGGGCAACGCCCTGCTGGCGCTCCAGTTGAACGAATTGAACACTTCTGACGGTCAGAAGGTGGCGATCAGCACCGATACTTTCCGCCGCGAGGGGGAAAGCAGCATGAAAGGCGACCTCGCCAAGACTGGCGTCGCGGCAGGTATCGGTGCAGCGATCGGCGCCATTGCCGGAGGCGGCAAAGGCGCGGCCATTGGTGCCGGCATCGGCGGCGCAGCCGGCGCCGGCACCGCCATGGCTACCCGCGGCAAGCCCGCCAATCTGCCCAGTGAGACGCGCATCAGCTTCCGCATCACCGAAGCGGTCACGCTCACCGAGAAGATCAACTAGCCGCGCGTCACTTCGCCGTCGGCGAGAACTCCGTCTCCACCTTCCACTGCTCCAGCGTGTTGTAGACGATGGGGCAGTAGCAGGCGCGGTCGATGAACGCCCACATGCGCGATTGCAGTGATCCGGCGCCGCGCACCATGTGGGGGAAGTCCTGGCAGGAGGCTGGACGCGCATCGTACACCAGGCACTCGTTGCCGTGCAGGAAGACGCACGCGCCATCGGCGCCGCGCTTCAGAATCAAACCCTCTTCCTCTGACTGTTCCGTGTACTGGCGCAGAAATCGCCCCACGGGCATGCCCTGGCTGCGAGCCAGTTTCTCCACATCGCGCTCGGTTACGCGCGCCGTGGCCACCCTGCAGCAGTTGGCGCACTCCAGGCAGTTGATGGCCTGTTCGTTGTCGATGGCCATCTGCCGCAGCTTGCGCTCGACGAAGCGATAGGTCTTCAAATGGCGGCGGAAGCGCTCGTTTTCCGGGCGCTTCTGCTCGCCAAGACGCTTGATTTGGACCAGGTCGGTAATCACCAGGTGACGTTTACCTTCTTGAAGTCTCCGGCGCGCACGAAGCTGAGCTTCGTCGGATCCAGGTGCTTCTTCATCGCTGTTTGGATCTGGGCCGGGGTTAGTGCCATCACCTTCGCTTCCAGTTCGGCGTCGAAGGCCATGGTGCGGTTGTCGTAGGCCTGGCCGGCCAGACGGCCCACCAGTTCGGAGTCGTTGGCGCGGCTCAGCTGGCGGCTCTGCGCCCAGCTCTTCTTGGCCGCGGCCACCTCTTCGGCGGTGTAGCCTTTCGCCAGAATCTGAGAGATCTCGTCCTTAAACGATGTCTCCACCTTGGGCGCGTTCTCCGGCGCGCAGATGGCGAACGCCATGAACATCGCCAGGTCGTCCTCCGCGTTCGCAATGAGCTGCGAGCCCACGCCGTAGCTCAAGCCCTCTTTGGTGCGGATGCGGGCGAACATGCGCGAGTTCATGCCCTGCCCCAGCAGGTAGTTGCCGAGCACGAGCGCCGGGTAATCCGGGTCCGAATCGCGCAGTTTCAGCCCCATCCCCGCCAGCCACATGGCGTTGGCTTTGTCGGGCGTCTCGAAGGCCTGGTTCTTCGCCGCGGTCTCCTTGAAATTACGGATGACGCGGGCGAAGTGCTGCTGGCTCTTCCAGCCGTTCAGCAAGGTGGAAGCCTGTTTCTGCAGGCCCTCGGCGTCGAAGTCGCCGATGACGGCCAGCTCGCCGGCCGGCGCGCCGTAATACTTCGTGTAGAACTCTTTCACTTGGTCGAGCGTGACGCTCTTGATGCCTTCGATCTGCTCCTCGATCGTCGGCGTGTAGCGGATGTCGCCCTTGGGGTAAGGGTTCATCTGGCTCTGCAGCGCCTGCAAGGCGATCGCCTGCGGCTGGCTCTTGGCGTTTTCCAGCCCCGCCAGGTTCTGCTGCTTGAGCTGATCGAACTCATTGGCGGGGAAGGTGGACTCCCTGAGCATCTCTCCAGCCAGCGCCAGCGCGGCGGGCAGGTTCTCCTTCGTCGTGGTGATGCGCACCGCGGCGCCGGTGGGCGAGCCGCTCACCATCACCTGCGCCTTGATCTTGTCCAGTTCGTCCTTGAGTTGCTGGCGCGTATGCTTGGCAGTGCCGCGCATCAGCATCTGGCCGGTGAGCGAACCCACGAAGCTCTGGCCCTTCAGGTTGTCGGCGTCGCCGAAGTGGAGATTCAGCGTGGCCACCACCTGGCTGCCGCGCGTCTGCTTCTCGATCATGGAGAGCTTCACGCCGTCTTTCAGTTGGCCGCGGATGGTGCGCTTGTCGATATTGGCCGGGCTCGCGTCGAACACCTCGCCCTGGCTCACCGCGGCGCGTCCCTTGTAGCCTTCCAGCAGCTTGGCGACATCCGGGGCATCGGCGATCTCGGCGCGCGCGGGGGCCTTCTCGGGAATGAAGACGCCCACAGTGCGATTGGAAGGGATGAAGTACTTCTCCGCGGCTTTCTGTACCTGGTCGAGCGTGACCTTCTCGATGCGGTCGCGGTGCAGGAACAGCAGCCGCCAGTCGCCCATGGCCTGCCATTCGGAGAGGTCCAGCGCTACGCTCTGCGTGTTGTTCATCATCAGGTCGAAGTTCTTCAGCCAGTTTGTGCGCTGGCGGTCCAGTTCTTCCTTGGTGAAGGGCTGACCCTTGATTCCGTCCACGGTCTCCAGCAACGTCTTGCGAGCCTCTTCCAGAGACTGCTCCATGCGCACGGAGGCCTGGGCGTAGACGATGCCGGGATCCTTCAACTGGAAGGGGAACATGGCGGCGGAGGCGGCCTTCTTGGTCTCCACCAGCGCCTTGTAGAGCCGGCCCGAGGGTTGGTCTGAGAAGATGCGGGCAGCCATCTCCACCGCGGCATAATCCGCATCCGCGCCGGAGGGGATGTGCCAGGCGGCGGCGACGTATTGCAGGTCGCCCACGCGGCGCAGGGTCACGGTGCGCTCCCCGTCCTGGGTGGGCTCGGAAGTGTAGGTGCGGCGCAGGGTCCGCGTGGGCTTTGGAATCGGCGCGAAGTACTTCTGAATCAGACTCAGCGTCTTCGCTTCGTCGAACTTGCCGGCCACCACCAGCACGGCGTTATCCGGCTGGTAGAAGTGGCGGTAGAACGCCTGCAGCCGCTCGATGGGGACGCGCTCCACATCGCTGCGCGCGCCGATGGTGTCCTTGCCGTAGTTGTGCCAGAGATAGGCGGTGGAGAGCACCCGTTCCATCAGGATGCCGGAGGGCGAGTTCTCGCCGGATTCCATCTCGTTGCGCACCACGGTCATCTCGCTGTCCAGGTCCTTCTTGGCGATGAAGCTGTTCACCATGCGGTCGGCTTCCATGGCCAGAGCCCAGTCCAGATTTTCGTCGCTGGCCACGAAGGTCTCGAAGTAGTTGGTGCGGTCCAGCCAGGTGGTGCCGTTCGGCCGCGTCCCGTGGTCCTGCAACTCCTTCTTGATGTTGGCGTGGTTGGTGGAGCCCATGAAAAGCAGGTGCTCCAGGAGGTGGGCCATACCCGTTTCACCGTAGTCCTCATGCCGCGAGCCCACCATGTACGTGACGTTCACGGTGATGTTGGACTTGGTCGGATCCGGGAAGAGAAGCACCCGCAGGCCGTTCGGCAGGCGGTATTCCGTGATCCCTTCTACGCTGGTAACTTTCTGAAAGGAAGCGGGTTGCGCCCCCAGGTTGGTGATGAGGGACAGGAGAACGAGCAGGGTCAGCCCGAACCTCCGGCCGTGGAGCTGAGTTTGGTTGTACATGGGGCCTCTCCCCATATGGTATCAGTGGTTTGCAGGCATCTCCCCATAGTTCCAGTACCACCCCGGATGATTTGCCGGTACGCTGTCTCGATAATAAAACCGTGAATCGCATCCTCCTCCTCGCAATCCTGTGGCTGGCTCCCGCCTCCGCCGCGCCGGTTTTCGACTGGCAGACACCCCCCGCTGGCTTCGATTTCAACACCATCCTCGTCGCGCCCCCCACCACCCCGGACGCCGAAACGCAAGCTCTGCTGGATCTCTTCCAGAACCAACCCGCGAGCAATCCGCCCGCCGATGGCGCCCAGGCGCTGCTGAACCCGGCATCCCTGTCGCTGGCCGCGGCCCCGCCGGAGCAGCCCGTTCCGGAGCCCGGCAGCCTGGCCCTGGCGGCTTTGGGGTTGACTGCAGGCATCGTCCTGGCGCGCTCGCGCACGCGCCGAAGCTGACCCGCGCCCGCGCCCCCCCTCTCCGCCTTACCTCCTTTTTCCGGCACTTCGCCGGCTCTCCTGCAAAAATTCACGCTTCCCAGCCCGGTGGGCGAACAAAAAGGGCAGGCGGCCCCCGTTGCGACCGATATTCAGATGTGATTATCTTGATTGCCAGGAGGCCAGTTCTCGCAATCATGCCCTCTTCGTCCCTCATAGACCATGCGGCCCCACGAAGTGCCCTGTCTTTTGAAGAGCAGGACTTCATCGACCGCCTCATCGCCCAGTATCAAGGCAAGCCCGGTATGCTGCTCAGCCTGCTGGAGGAGATCCAGGAGCGCCAGAGCGCCAAGTACCTGCCCATGGAGTACCTGGAGTACCTGGCCAGCCGCACCGGCATCCCCGGCTCCCAAATCTACAGCGTCGCCACCTTCTTTGCCCTCTTCAACCTCAAACCCCAGGGCGACCACACCGTGTGCATCTGCCGCGGCACGGCCTGCCATACCCGTGGCTCGCGCGATTTGCTGGAACGCATGAAGCTCCAGCTCGGCCTCGTCGCCGAAGAGGAGGACGGCGGCGCCGACAAGCTCTCCATGACTACCGCCGATCGCAAATTCACTCTCCGCACCGTCGCCTGCTTCGGCCAGTGCGCGCTGGCGCCGGTGGTGGAGGTCGATCACGCCATCCTCGGCCACGTCAATGAGCGCGCGCTTGAACGCGAAGTGGAAGCCCTCAAAAAGGGAGGCGCCTGATGCCCAAAATCACAGATCTCTCCGCCTTCAACGCGATCCGCGAAGCGGGGCTGGCCAAGCTGCTGCCCCCCAATCCGCGCATCGCCGTCGGCATGGGCACCTGCGGCAGCGGCAACGGCGCCGAGGCTGTCTATCACGCCTTCGCCGACGCCATCAGCCAGCGCGGCCTTTCCATCAGCCTGGCTCGCACCGGCTGTTTCGGCTTCTGCGCCGCCGAACCGCTGGTCAACGTCTGGCTGCCCGGCAAGCCGCTCGTCATTCTCCAACGCGTTCAGCCCAACGATGTGGGCAACATTCTCGACGAGCTCTCCGCCGGCCGCATCCCCGCCGGCCTGGCGCTCTGCCGCGTGGATGAGTGGGACCACATCACCGGCCACTTGAAATACGGCACCGGCCTGCGGGAGATCCCGCTTTGGAACGAAGTGCCCTTCTTCAAAGGGCAGAAGAAGATCGTCCTGCGCAACTGCGGCCTGATCGATCCTACCGACATCGAGGAGCACCTCGCCGTCGGCGGCTACCAGGCGCTCTACAAGGTCCTCATCGACGGCAACCCCGCTTCCATCGTCGAATCCATCAAGCTCGCCAAACTCCGCGGACGCGGCGGAGCCGGCTTCCAGACCGGCTCCAAATGGGAGTTCCTCCAGAAAGCGAAGGCCGACCGGAAATACCTCATCTGCAACGCCGACGAAGGCGACCCCGGCGCCTACATGAACCGCAACGAGATCGAGAGCGATCCCCACTCGCTCATCGAAGGCATGATCATCGGCGGCTTCGTTACCGGCTCCACTGAAGGCATCATCTATGTCCGCGCCGAATATCCGCTGGCCGTGCACCGCCTGCAGGAGGCCATCCATCAGGCCGAAGAGTACGGCCTGCTGGGCGACAACATCCTCGGCCGTGGTTTCAAGTTCCATCTGCAACTGGTGGAAGGCGCCGGCGCCTTCGTCTGCGGCGAGGAGACGGCTTTGATCCGCTCTCTCGAAGGCAAGGCCGGCCGGCCCACTCCGCGTCCACCCTATCCCGCGGAGTCCGGCCTCTTCGGCATGCCTACCAACATCAACAACGTCGAAACCTGGTACAACGTCGCGCCGATCGTGGTGAAGGGCCCCGCCTGGTTCACCGAAACAGGCAGCCCCAAGAGCCCCGGCACCAAGGTCTTCTCGCTGGTCGGCAAGGTCCTCAATACCGGCCTCGTCGAGATGCCCCTCGGCACGCCGCTCAAGACTTTCGTCTACGACGTCGGCGGCGGCACCACCCACGGCCGCGCCGTCAAGGCCGTGCAGACCGGCGGCCCCTCCGGCGGCTGCATCCCGCAGGAGATGTTCGATACCCCGGTCGACTATGAGTCCCTGGCCCAACTCGGCTCCATCATGGGCTCCGGCGGCATGGTGGTGATGGACGAAGACAACTGCATGGTGGACGTTGCCCGCTACTTCATCGAGTTCACTCACTCGGAGAGTTGCGGCAAGTGCATCCCCTGCCGCGTCGGTCTCGACAAGTCCCTCTACTACCTCAACCGCATCACCAAGGGCAAAGGCACGGAGGCCGACCTGGCCACCCTCGACGACCTCAGCCGCATGGTCCGCGACACCTCGCTCTGCGGCCTGGGCCAGACCGCCCCCAACCCCGTCCTCACCACCATGCGCCACTTCCGCCATGAGTTCGAGGACCACATCCGAGCTTCCCGCTGCCGCGCCGGCGTCTGCGAAGATCTCGCCCTCTCTCCCTGCGAGAACTCCTGCCCGCTGCACATGAACATCCCCCGCTTCCTGCAGCTCCTCAAGGAAGACCGCCTCGAAGACGCCTTCGTCTCCGTCGTCCTCGACAACCCGCTGCCCTCCTCCACCGGCCGCGTCTGCCAGCATCCCTGCGACGACCGCTGCCGCCGCTCCGGCATCGACTCCTCGGTGAACATGCGCGAAGTCCACCGCTATGTCGCCGACTCCATCTACGGCTCCCCCCGCTTCCCCGATCTCGTCGCCCGCATCTCCGCACTTCGCATGGCGCCCACCGGCAAGCGCTGCGCCGTCGTCGGCGCCGGGCCCACCGGCCTCGCCTGCGCCTTCTACCTCCGCATGCTCGGCCACGAGGTGATGGTCTACGACTCCAATCCCAACGCCGGCGGCATGCTGCGCTACGCGCTGCCCGACTACCGCTTGCCCAAGGACGTGCTCGACCGCGAAGTGGACCTCATCCGCCTGGTAGGCGTCGAGTTCACCTTCAACGCCGCGGTCCCGGCCGTGATCTCCCTGAACGACCTCGACCAGCGCTACGACGCCGTCTTCCTCTCCATCGGCACATGGAAGGAGAGCTGGGTCTATCTGCCCGGCACCGAACTCACCGGCGTCATCCCCGCCCTGCCCTTCCTCGAAGCCGTTTCCAAACGCGAAAAGGTGCCGCTCGGCAAGCGCGTGATCGTGATCGGCGGCGGCAATGCCGCCATCGACTCCGCCCGCACCGCCCTGCGCCTCGGCTCCGAGGTCACCATCCTTTACCGCCGCGAGCGCAAGGACATGCCGGCCATCCCCGAGGAGACCGAGGCGGCCGAAGCCGAAGGCGCCAAAATCGCCTTCCTTGCCACGCCGCACCGCATCCTCGGCGGCGCCGACGGCCGCGTCTCCGCCATCGAAGCCGTCCGGACCACTCTCGGCGAATACGACTCCTCAGGCCGCCGCCGCCCCATCCCCACCGACGAGATCGTCCGCTACAACTGCGACACTGTCATCCTGGCCGTCGGCGAAAGCGTCGACATCGACTTCGCCAAGGCCTCCGGCCTCAAGATCAAGGAGAATGGCCTGATCGAAGTCGATCGCTACACCCTGGAGACCTCCCGTCCCAAGTTCTATGCCGGCGGCGACCTCATCACCGGCGCCTCCAACGTCTCCAACGCCATGGGCTACGGCAAGAAAGCCGCCCGCAATATCGACAAGCGCCTCACCGGCCAGAAGCGCTGGCGCGATCTCTTCCCGGCATTCACCTACAACATGGCCGTGCCGGTCCACCCCAGCGACGCCGGCCGCCACCACGTCGGCGAACTCGCGCCCGAGGAACGCGCCCGGAGCTTTTCGGAAGCCACCACCGGCCTCACTACCGTGGAGGCCATGGAGGAGTCCTGCCGCTGCCTGCGCTGCGATGTCCGCAATGGAGACCACTAAGAAGGAGGAGCCACTACCATGCCGAACAAAGTCTCAATTCGTATCGATGGCGAGCTGATCCACGCTCAGACCGGCGCCTCCCTGCTGGACGCCGCTCTCGCCGCCGGGAAGTTCATCCCCTCGCTCTGCCACATGAAAGGGCTCTCCTCCGTGGGCGCCTGCCGCCTCTGCGTCGTCGAGGTGGCCGGCGTCGGCCGGCTCCTGCCCGCCTGCACTACCCCGGTGCAGGACGGCATGAACGTCACCACCAACAGCGACAAGCTCCGCCGCTACCGCCGCACCATCCTGGAGCTGCTCTTCGCTGAGCGCAATCACGTCTGCGCCGTCTGCGTCTCCAATAACCACTGTGAGCTGCAGGCCCTGGCCACCCGGCTCGGCGTCACCAGCATCCGCTTCCCCTATACTTTCCCGCGCGTACCCGTCGATCTCTCCCATCGCAAGTTCGCCCAGGACCAGAATCGCTGCATCCTCTGCACGCGCTGCGTTCGCGTCTGTGCCGAAGTGGAGGGCGCGCACGTCTGGAACGTCATCAGCCGCGGCGTCGGCTCCCGTCTCGTCTGCGAGCTCAATCGCGGTTGGGGCGACTCCCGCAACTGCACCAGTTGCGGCAAGTGCGTCCAAAGCTGCCCCACCGGCGCCCTCGCCGAAAAGGGCTTCGCCGTGGAAGAGATGACTAAACGGCCCGAGCCCATCAGCCGGCTGGCCGACCTGAGAGGAGTCCGCGCATGAGCAAAGCCAAAGTCGCCACCGTCTGGTTGGATGGCTGCAGCGGCTGCCATATGTCGCTGCTCGATATCGACGAGGTCCTCATCGACGTCGTCCAGAAGGCCGACATCGTCTACGGCCCCCTCGTAGACGCCCAGGAGTTCCCTGACTCGGTCGACGTCACCCTCGTCGAGGGCGCCGTCAGCAGCCAGGACGATCTCCGCCTGATCCAGAAAATCCGCTCCCGTTCGAAACTCCTCGTTTCGCTGGGGGACTGCGCCGTCACCAGCAACGTCCCCTCCATGCGCAACAACATCCCCACCAAGGTGCTGCTCGAACGCGCCTACGTTCAGGGTTCCGACGTCAACCACCGTCCGCCTACCGACGGCGTGCCCACTCTGCTGCGCCATGCCGTTCCGGTCCACGAAGTCGTCAAGGTCGATCTCCACGTCCCAGGCTGCCCCCCCAAGGCGGACGCCATCGCCTTCGTCGTCACGGAGTTGCTCTCCGGCCGCAAGCCCGAACTGGCCGGCAAAGTGAAGTTCGGCTGAGAGGAGATACTCGATGTCCCGCACCATCACCATCAACCACGTCACGCGCATCGAAGGCCACGCCAGGATCGACATCCATCTGAACGATCAGGGCAAGGTCGCCTCCACTCAGTTCCACGTCACGCAGTACCGCGGCTTCGAGAAGTTCGTGGAAGGCCGCCCCTACTACGAGATGCCCGCCATCACCGCGCGCATCTGCGGCATCTGTCCCGTGTCGCACCTGCTGGCCTCCGTCAAGGCCTGCGACGCCATCATGGCCGTCAGCATCCCGGAAGCCGGACGCCTCCTGCGCGAACTGCTCCATTGCGCCCAGTTCGTCCAGAGCCACGGCCTCAGCTTCTTCCACCTCTCCGCGCCCGACCTCCTGCTCGGCTTCGACTCCGATCCCAAGCTGCGCAACGTCGTCGGCCTGATCGAGAAATACCCCGAAGCCGCCCGCGACGGCATCGCTCTGCGCAAGTTCGGCCAGCAGACCATCGAACGCCTCGCCGGCGAGCGCATCCATCCCTCCTGGACCGTACCCGGCGGCGTGAACCAGCCCATGTCCGCCGACACGCGCGACTGGATTCTCAGCGGCCTCCCGCTCGCCCGCTCCATCATCCGCCGCACCCTGAAAACCTTCAAGGCCATGCTCGACGGCTTCCCCGAAGAGGCCGACAGCTTCGGCAACATGCCCACCATGCACGCCGGCCTCTCAGACCATGAGGGCCGCCTGCAGATCTACGACGGCATCATGCGATTCCGCGATGCCGGCGGCAACGTGGTGGCCTCCTTCGCCAAGCCCACTGAGTACTCCAAGTACATCGGCGAAGCGGCGCTGTCCGATTCCTACCTCAAGGCCCCTTACTTTAAGCCCCTCGGCTACCCCGAGGGCACCTACCGCGTGGGCCCGCTCGGACGCCTCAACGCCGCCGAATCCTGCGGCACGCCGGAAGCCGACCTGGAGCTGGCTGAATACCGCCAGCGCCTCGGCCGCATCGTGCAGAGTTCGTTCTTCTATCACTACGCCCGCCTCATCGAGGCCCTCTACGCCAGCGAGCGCATGGAAGAACTGCTCAACATGCCCGAGATCCTCGATACCCACGTCCGCGCCGAAGCCGCGGTCAACTGTCACGAAGGCGTCGGCATCATCGAGGCCCCCCGCGGCACGCTCCTCCATCACTACAAGGTGGACGAGAAGGGCGCCATGAAGTGGGCCAACCTCATCGTCGCCACCGGCCACAACAACCTCGCCCTCAACCGCAGCATCCAGCAGGTGGCGGAACGCTTCGTCGACGGCAACGATCTCAAGGAAGGCGCCGTCAATCGCGTCTCCGCCGTTGTTCGCGCCTACGACCCTTGTTTGAGCTGCTCCACCCACGCCTTCGGGCAAGTTCCCATGCGGATCAGGCTGGTCTCTCCCCGCGGCGAGACTTTGCGTGAACTCACAACCGGCTGAAAACCGCCTCCGCGAATGCTCTCTTTGGGACCAATGTCCCAGCGGCCGTTCCAGCGCGTAACTGCCTGAACGGCCGCGCTTTGTTTGCTCCCGGTCCGAATCCCCGCCCTTTTCCGCCAGTACCAAGGTCCCCCTCCGCTGCTGCTGTCCGCCTCCGGTTTTGTACTGTTACTTTTCCACTCCGTACTGAGACCAACCGGCGATTTGCGGGCCAGTATGCGCCCCCTAAGCTGGATTCACAACTGGAAAACACATCACTCGGAGCAAATGAATGAACCTCAAGTCTGCCCTTAATCTTCTCCTGACATCCACCTTCGCCGTAGCTGCCCTTTCCGCTGCACCCCTCAGCTACACCCTCTCGGGCGGCAATAATAGCCTCCTGGCCGACGGCGCCTCGAAGACCTACACCTCCGGCGGCGTCACTCTCACCATCACCGGCTGGAGCCTCGCCACCAGTGGTTCTTCGTTTGCTACCGGCTCTCTCGGCCTCTGGTCGCCCGGCGTCGGCGTCTGCAACGATGCCGAGCGCGCCAACTGCACCTCAAACTCCCACACCGTCGACAACTTCTCCGGTTACGACTTCGTCCTCTTCCAGTTCAGCGCCCCCGTGCAAGGCGCCTCCATCTCTCTCGCCACTTTCGGCGACACCGATGCGTCCTACTGGACCAGCTCCACGAACTTCACCGCCAGCAGCCTGGCCGGCAAGACCACCAACACGCTCTCCTCGCTCGGCTTCGGCGGCATGACCACCAACTCCGGCGGCAACGTCAACCGCACCGTCAACATCAGCGGCACCGGCATCACCTCCATCCTGTTTGGCTCGGCGCTGCCCACCCCCGATGGCACCTACGACTACTTCAAGATCTCCGGTGTTGCCGGCGAAACCTGCCCCCCTCCCGGCCAGGTTCCTGAGCCCTCCACCTTTGCCCTGCTCGGCGGATCCCTGGTCGGCCTCAGCGTGGCCATCCGCCGCCGCCAGCGCGCCTGACTACTCCAACCGGAGCGTGTTTCATCCGGTCGTTATGCGAAAGGGCCCGGGTCTTCCCCGGGCCCTCTTCGTCTCTATCCGCTGATTTCCGGCTACTGCTTCACCGCCACCAGGCGCACCACGGGCGCCCGCCCCTCCGGCCCGTTGGACCATTCAGCGGCCATCATCCTGTCCTCATAACGCACGATGCGCAGCTTGTCGTACACGCGCAGTAGTTGGTTGTCCAGGTAGCCCGCCGGCCCGCCATTCACCGGGCGCACGCCCATCGCCTGCACCTCCGCGTGATGGCCTTCCACAATCAGCATCCCGCCCGGCTTCAGCGCGTCGATCAGCTTCTTGGAACTGCGCACGGCCACCAGATTCACATACATGCACACGATCAGGTCGTAGCGGCCGCGGCCCAGGTCCATCTTCTCCACGTCCCCGGCCCGCGCGTCAAACTCCACTTTCAGCTTCGCCGCTTCCTGCTGCGCCTGCTTCACGGCCGCCTCGGCGATGTCGATGCCGGTCACCTTCCAGCCCTTGCGCGCCAGGTAGATCGAGTTCCGTCCGTTGCCCATGCCCACGTCCAGTGCAGTGCCCGGCTTCAGGCTCGCCGTCGCTTCCAGCACCAGGTTGCTGGGGTTCACCGGCACCTTGGCATCCGGGTTCAGATAAAACTGATCCCACCTCTGCGCATTCGCCTTCTTGTTCTGTGCCTCCAGCGGGCAGAGGCCCGCCAGAATCACCAGTGTCCACAGGATTCTCATGCTTGCTCCACAATGATGCCAGTCAGCCAGTAGTAAAGATCGTTGACGCAGACCGTTGCGCGGAACTTCGTCTTCTCTTGCAGCTTGGCGAATTCCGCGGGCTCCGGCACCGGAAACTCCATCGTCATCGCCTCCATCCAACCCTCAATCTTCTCATGCTGTACCACCGCCACCCGGGCCTCCGGCCGCATCCGCAGCACCACGCCGCGCACCTGGTAACGCTTCTTCGGCTCGCCGTACTCAAACTCGGGCTTCTTCTTCGAGCACGCGGCCGCGCCCAGGAGCGCACCCGCCATCCACGTCCTTCTCTTCATGCCGCTCCTTTACTTGTAGGCCGCCACGCCCGTCACCCGCTCGCCGATCACCAGCGCGTGAATGTGGTCCGTTCCTTCGTAAGTCTTCACCGTTTCCAGGTTGCACAGGTGCCGCATCAGCGGGTAATCGTCCGTAATGCCGTTGGCGCCCAGCAGGTCGCGCGACAGGCGGGCGCACTCCAGCGCCATCGCCACATTGTTCCGCTTCAGCATGGAAATGTGGGCAAAATCGAGCTGTTTGCGGTCTTTCAGCCGCCCGCAGTGCAGCGCCAGCAACTGCCCCTTGGTGATCTCAGTGATCATCCAGGCCAGCTTCTCCTGCACCAGTTGATGCGAAGCGATCGGCCGCCCGTCAAACTGCTTCCTCTCCACCGAATACTGCCGCGCCGTTTCAAAACAGTCCATCGCCGCGCCCAGCACTCCCCAGCCGATGCCGTACCGCGCCTGCGACAGACAGCCTAGGGCCGCCTTCAGCCCGATCGCCTCCGGCAGCCGCATCGATTCCGGAATCCGGCACTCCGCCAGCGAGAGCGAAGACGTCACCGACGCGCGCATCGATAGTTTGCCGTGGATGTCGGCGGCGCTATAGCCCGGAGTCCCGCGCTCCACCAGGAAGCCGCGCACTCCCTCTGATGTTCGTGCCCAAACTACCGCCAGATCCGCCGCCGTGCCGTTTGTAATCCAGGTCTTCTCGCCGTTCAAAATCCAGCCGCCGCCATCGCGCACCGCCGTAGTGGTCATGCCGCCCGGGTTCGAGCCGAACCCCGGCTCGGTCAGTCCGAAGCACCCCACCATCTCGCCCGTCGCCAGTTTCGGCAGGTACTTCTGTTTCTGCTCTTCGCTGCCGTAGGTGAGCACCGGCCACATCACCAGGGCGCCCTGCACGCTCACAAAGCTGCGGATGCCGGAGTCTCCCCGCTCCAACTCCTGCATGATCAGGCCGTAGTCCACGTTGCTCAGGCCCGCCGCGCCGTAGCCTTCCAGGTTCGCCCCGAAGAACCCCATCTCGCCCATCTCAGGGATCAGCTCCGCCGGAAAGCGGCCCTCGTTGTAGCAATCCTTGATCAGCGGCATCAGCCGCTCATCCACCCACTGCCTCACCGATTGCCGGACGAGTTTCTCTTCATCTGAAAGGAGAGAGTCCACGTGGAGGTAATCGACACCGCGAAAAGACGGCATATGCCTCTATCATATGCCTCCTACTCCCAGTGAGAGATCCCCGCCGCGGAGAGCACTAATGCTTCCAGGATGTGGCTTCTCCTCATCGCATTCCTGAGCGGACCCGTGTCTGCTGACTCAGCCGCCAACGGCGCTTACGCCGACCTGCGCGCGGCACGCTACGACAGCGCTATCGCCCAGTTCCGCCTCGCGTTGAACCTGGGGCCGGCGCCCGTTCATCTCCGCAAGGACCTTGCCTATGCTCTGCTCAAGCGCGGCGACCGCGAAGAGGCCCGCGATGAGTTCGAACGCGTCTTCGCCGCCGATCCCCACGACGAGCAGGCCGCTCTCGAGTTCGCCTTCCTCTGTTACGAAACCGGCCGCCCCCAGGCCGCCCGCCGCACGTTCTCCAAACTCAAGGCCTCCCGGGATCCGGCCGTCCAAGCCACCGCCGCTCAGGCGTTTGCCTCCGTCGATACGCCTTTGCGGGAGGGCATCGCCCGCTGGACGGAGGCCATCCGCCTCGCCCCTCGCCAGTGGTCCGCGCATGAAGAACTGGCGCGGCTGGCGGAGGCGGCAGACCGTCTGCCGTTAGCCGCCGAGCACTACGAAATCGCCTGGCGCCTGCGGCCCTCTCAGGACAGCCTGCTGATCGATCTGGCCCGCGTCTGGCTCGCCTTGGGTGAAGAGAACAAGGCCCGCCGCGCCCTGGTCCTCGCCTGGCGCTCCGGTCCGCCGCGCGTCGCCGAAACCGCCCGCGAATCGCTCAATGGCGCCATGCCGGCCCTCTCCGATGCTGCTCTCTCTCCACCCGAGCCGCTCCATGAGGAAGTGCTTTCGGCTCCGCCCCTGCCCGCCCTCGAGATGGCGGAACGCTCTCTGGCCAGCAGCTATATCCAGGACGCCTATCGTTTCTTCCGGCTGGCTTACGAAGAAAACCCCGGCGACGCCGGCGTGGCCTACAAACTCGGCCTCACGTCGAATCTGTTGCGCCAGGACCGCGAAGCTCTTCGCTGGTTCGACATCGCCCGCAAGTCGCCCGACTCGTCCATCTCGCGCCAGGCGAACTCCGCTTATGAGAAACTCGCCCCCGAGTTCCGCAGCTTCTCTTTCAGCGCCTGGAGCATCCCCTTCTATTCCTCGCGTTGGAACGGGGCCTTCCTCTATGGCCAGGTGAAGGCCGAGTGGCACCCTCCTCGTTCCATCTTCACGCCGTATCTATCGGCGCGCCTCGTCGGCGACACCACCGGCGAGCGTAAAGGCATGCCTCCGGGCCTCCAGTTCCTCTCAGAAAACAGCGTCATCGCCGCCGCCGGCCTGCGCGCGCGGATCTCCTCCAACGTCTTCGCATGGGGCGAAGCGGGCCAGGCCTTCAACTACCACGGCGGCCAGTACGGCCGGCCGCGCTTCCAGCCCGACTACCGCGCCGGCATCGCAGCGCTGAAGGGCTGGGGCCGCCTCCTAGGCTCCGCCCAACCCGGACTCTTCCACGAAACCAACGCCGATGGCGTCTATGCCAGCCGCTTCCACGATGACATGATCCTTTACCTCCAGAACCGCACCGGCCGCACCTTCGCCCGCTCCGCCTCCGGCTGGCAGGCCCAGGCCTTCGCCGTCTGGAACCTCACCGTCGACCGGCGCGGCGAATACTGGGGCAATTACGCCGAGGCCGGCGCCGGCGTCCGCCTCGTCTTGCCCGCGCTGCCGCGCGGCGTCTCTTTCCGCACGGAATTCGTGCGCGGAGTGCACCTCCAGAACCAATCCAACCCCTGGGG
The DNA here is from genome assembly GCA_029973955.1 of Paludibaculum sp. Taxonomy (GTDB): domain Bacteria; phylum Acidobacteriota; class Terriglobia; order Bryobacterales; family Bryobacteraceae; genus Paludibaculum. The sequence goes on from JARKQJ010000115.1 coordinate 110,706, forward strand.
CCCCAACTATTGGGACTTCCGATCCGGTATGTGGTATGCGTTTTCTCACTAGCTTTCTTCTGATCGCCGCCAGCTTGCCGCTTCAGGCCTCCTGGCCACGCGTGCTTGCCGCCAGCGGTCTTGACGCCTCTTCCGTCACCACCCTCGAAGGCGCCTCCGCTCAGTCCCGCGCCTATGGCTTCCACCTCGCGCCCTCCGGCGAGACCGTGGAGGTCCGCTCGCTCGTCGACTCCATCCAGCCGGCACTCCAGATCGTCTGGGCCATGCCCCTCCAGGTCCCCCGTTTCGAGGTGCCAGCCGAGGCCGTGGTCTTCAGCCGCGAGCGCTGGACCGGCGCGCCGCTGGCCGCCGGCTTCCGCCGCGGCGCCCACGTCGTCTTCTGGACTGCCACGCCGCTCGGCGAACGCGGCTATGAACGCTATCCCTACATCCCTCAGGCGCTGCACGAACTGGGGCTGCGGCCCCGGTCCGAAAGCCGTTCCCTGTGGGCCTTCTTCGACTCTTCTTACCGCCTGCGCGCCGATCCGGAATACCTCGCCGAGCGCTGGCGCCGCGGCGGCATCGCCGCCCTGCACATTGCCGCCTTGCACTACTGGGAGCCCGAACCACAGCGCGACGCCAGGCTGGCCGCTCTTATAGAAGCCTGCCACCGCCACGCCATCTCCACCTATGCCTGGGTGGAACTGCCGCATGTCAGCGAGGAGTTCTGGCGCCGGCACCCGGAGTGGCGCGAACAGACCGCCGCCGGTCAGGACGCCCACCTCGATTGGCGCCGCCTCATGAACCTCGCCAATCCCGATTGCTCCGCCGCCGTCTCCTCCGGTCTCACCGGCTTGCTCCAGCGCTTCGATTGGGATGGCGTCAATCTGGGCGAGCTTTACTTCGAGTCGCTCGAAGGCTACCTGAACCCGGCGCGCTTCACGCCGTTCAACGCCGATGTCCGGCGCCGCTTCCAGGCGTTGTCCGGAGTGGATCCCAAGGAGTTCTACGATCCGCAATCACCCGCCTACCATCAGCGCGACGTGCGGCCCATGAAGCGCTTCCTGGAGTTCCGCGCCGATCTGGCCGAAGAGCTCCAAAGCCAGTGGCTCGAACGCATTCAGCGGATCCGCCGCGAAAAGCCCTGGCTCGACATCGCGCTCACCCATGTCGACGACCGCTTCGACACCACCATGCGCGAAGCCCTCGGCGCCGACGCCGCCCGAATCGTGCCCGCCGCCGCACGCCACTCCGCCACCTTCCTCATCGAAGATCCCGCCACCATCTGGCACCTCGGCCCGGAACGCTACGAAGAGATCGCCCGGCGCTATGCCGGCATCGCACCGCCGGAAGCGCGTCTGGCCATCGATCTCAACATAGTTGCCCGCTATCAGGACGTCTACCCCACCCGTCAGCAGACTGGTTCGGAACTCCTCCAGTTGGTGCGCGCCGCCGCCAGCAGTTTCCCCCGCGTCGCCCTCTACTTCGAGAACTCCATCCTCGCCCCGGACTGGCCGCTCCTCGCCGCTGCCGCCTCTCCTGCCCATGTGGAGACCGGCGCTGCACACCGCTGGACTCTCCATGCCAAGGCTGCCGCCGCCGTCAACTACCCAGGCTGCGCGCTGGTCAACGGCAAGCCCTGGCCCGTCGCTTCAGCCGGCATGCCCCTACTGCCGCGCGGAGAGTGGACCCTGTCGCCCTGCACCGAGCCGCACACCCCGCTCCTCTCGGATTTCAACGGAGAACTACTGAGTGCCGAACTCGTGCAGGGCCGCCTGCGCATCGAGTACGAAAGCCAGGCCCGCGCCATCGCCATTCCGTCGAACGACTCGAAACCGATCCTCCTGCCCCCAGGCCGCCACACCGTCTGGATCGGCGAGCCATAGTCTTCAAACCAAGGCCGCCACCGCCGCGAACAACGGCAAGCCCTGGCCCGTCGCTTCAGCGGGCATACCCCAGGCCGCCACACCGTCCGGATCGGCCAGCCATAGGCTTCACACCAAGGCCGCCACCGCCGCGAACAACGGCAAGCCCTGGCCCGTCGCTTCAGCGGGCATACCCCGGCCGCCACAGCGTCTGGATCGGCCAGCCCTAGTCTTCAAACCAAGGCCGCCGCCCCCATCAACAACGGCAAGCCCTGGCCCGCCGCTTCGGCGCGCATGCCCCGGCCGCCACCCGGCCGCCACAGCGTCTGGGTCGGCCGGCCGTAGCCTCGTCTAGTTTGTGCGAATTACGTCGCCGGCCTTCAGGCCTTCGAGTATCGCCACCTGAACGCCATTGTCGCTGCCTAATTTCACTTCGCGCTTCTCGAAGCCCTGCGCGGTCTTGACGTAGACGTAGGTCCTGTCGCGGTCCGCTTCCACCGAGGCCAGCGGGGCCAGCACCGCGTCGCTCTCGGTTTGAAGGAGGAGGTCGGCGGAGGCCGAAAGGTCCGGAATCAACTTCGAGTCGGCGTTGTCCACGTAAACCACCACGGGGATCGTGCGGATGTAGTAGTTTTGCCGTCCGCCGCCCACCGCCAGCGCTCCGATGGAGTGCACCTTGGCGGTGTATGAGGAGCCCGGAAAGGCGTCCAGCGCAACGCTCGCCGTCTGGCCGATGCGGATATGGCTGGATTCGGATTGGTTCACCGTGCCATCCACCTGCATCTTCTTCGGGTTGATGATCTTCATCATCTGCTGCCCCGGGCGCACAGTATCACCCACCGCCAATGTCACCGTCTCGCCGCCGGGCCGGTTCATCGTGGACAGCACCGCCATGCCGTCCATCGGCGCGCGGATCACATACTTGTCCAGGTCGCCCTGGTGACGCTCCACGTGCAGCACTTCCGTCTTGCGGCCCAGTTCCGTGTTCCGCAGGTCCGCGGCCTGGGACTGCTGTGAAAGCGGCACGTCCAACTGCATCTCTTTGTAGGCCGCTTCGGCCTCATCCAGCGAGAGCTTCAGCAGCTCGCGGTCGATGTCCGTACGGATCTCGGCGGCCTTCATGTCCAGGCGGGCCTTGTCCACGTTCGATTTCGCCTGGCGCAGCGTCTGCTGAAGATTAGTCATCTGCAGGTCGTTGTTGACCTTCTTCTTCTTGACGTTGTTGTCCTGGTCCTTCAGCCCGTCCACCGTGTCGTCCAGGTGGTCCTTGGCGCTCTGCGGGTCGATCTCCGCGATCACGTCGCCCTTCTTCACAAAAGCGCCCGACGACACCAGCTTGAGAATAACCATCGCTCCGGACTCCGGTCCGCGCTGCCGCGGCGCCGTGATGTTGGCGTAGTCGCTGGCAGAGGTCGAACCGCTGACGCGCAGACGCACCTGCAGGTCTCCGCGCTGCACCGTATAGGTCTTCGTCGCCGCGAAGGCGGCGGCTTTCTGTGCCGCGGCCTGCCTGGAAGTGTAAGCGTAGTAGCCGGCGGCGCCAATCGCCGCAATCAGCACGACCCCCAGCAACAGCTTCAGAAATGCAGCGCGCCGGTCGATCTGCGGATGCACGGGAGCCGGCCCGGGCTGGGGTGCCGGCATCGGATTGGTCAGGGCGGGCATGGAGACAGACTTAGCCTTTCTTCGTTCTTAGACGCGCCAACAATAAAAGAGGCGCAGCGCCGGGCGGATTAGGTTACATCGTCGAAGAGAGTCGCCGGCGGGAGGTCAGTCTCCCAGGGCGTGACTGCTCTCGAAGGCCCAGGCGCTGGCCACCATCTCTTCCAACTTCGCGTACTTCGGGCTCCAGTTCAGCGTTTTCTGTAGCTTGGACGAATCCGCTACCAACATCGCCGGGTCTCCCTCGCGACGCTCGCCGGTCTGGAACGGAACTTTCTGTCCGGTCACCGCCTCGGCTGCCCGGATCACCTCCAAAACACTGAATCCATGGCCAGTTCCGGCATTGAAGACGCCGCCTTCGCCGCCCGACATCAGCCAGTCCAGGGCCTTCAAGTGAGCTTCCGCCAGATCCGAGACATGGACGTAGTCGCGGATGCAGGTGCCGTCGGGTGTCGGGTAGTCCGTGCCGAACACCGTGAGCGGCTTGCCTGTGCGGATCGCCCGAAGAATCAAGGGGATGAGGTGCGTCTCCGGTTCGTGCTCCTCGCCCACGCCGTAGCGCGCTTCGGCGCCGCAGGCGTTGAAGTAGCGCAGCGCCACATAGCGCAGGCCGGTGCATTCGCTCGACCAGCGCAACGTGGTCTCGGTCATCAACTTGGATTCGCCGTAGGGGTTCACCGGCTTCAGTTGGCTGGTTTCGACGATGGGAACAATCTCGGGATTGCCGTACACGGCCGCGGTGGAACTAAAGACGATGCGGCGCACGTTGTGGCGCCTCATGGTGTCGAGCAGCGCCAGCGAACCGCCGGTGTTGTTGCGGAAGTAGCGCTCCGGTTCACGCACGCTCTCACCCACGGAGATGAACGCGGCGAAGTGGATGACGGCATCGAACTTCTTCGCGGAGAACAACTTATCCATGGCCACGAGATCGTGCAGATTGATCACGTTGAGGCGGCCTTCGGGCACGTTGTGAGCGAAGCCTTTCGAGAGATCGTCCAGCACCTGGACATCGTGACCCGCTTCCAGAAGCCGGTGGCAGGTATGGGAGCCGATGTAGCCGGCGCCGCCAGTAACTAGGATCTTCGCCATGTGAGATAGGGGCCGCCGCTGCGGCCTATCTCTTACGCTATCAAATCGTTGGCCTTATTTCAGAGCGCTCTCGATGGCCGCGGCCAGTTCGGGTGCGTCGGGCGCCACCGCCGGCTCGAAGCGGCCCAGCACCTGGCCGTCCTTGCCCACCAGGAACTTGGTGAAGTTCCACTTCACGTCGCCGCCCTTGGCAGAAGTGAGGAAGCCGTAGAGCGGGACCATGTCCGCGCCCTTTACGGAAACCTTTGAAAGCATTGGGAATGTGACGCTGTACTTGCGCGAGCAGAAGGTCTTGATCTCCTCGTTGGTGCCCGGCTCCTGGCCGCCGAAGTTGTTGGCGGGCACGCCGACGATCACCAGTCCGCGGTCCTTGTACTTCTGGTAGAGGCTTTCGAGGCCGGCGTACTGCGGGGTGTAGCCGCACTTGCTGGCGACGTTGACGACGAGCACTGCTTTGCCGTGCAAGTTCTTCATTGCGAAAGGTTTTCCGTCGATGTCGTTCATCGAGAAGTCATGCAGCGAAGCGGCGAAGGCGGTCATGGCGATGAGTCCTCCCAGAAGGACGGATTTAGTGAACATGCCCATACGGATGCGGCCCAAGTGGCGGGGACGCAGGAAAGTTAGCGTGCGAGCAGCGGTTGAAGGTGTTTGAAGACGGTTTGGGCGACCAAACGGCAGCCTTCGGCGGTGGGGTGGAGGGCGTCGCCCTGCATCAGCTCCGGTTTGGTGGCCACACCTTCCAGAAAGAACGGAATGAGGGCAGTTTTGCGCGTTTTCGAGAGGGTTTCGAACACTTTTTCGAAGTTTTTGATGTAGTTTTGACCGTAGTTGCGGGGCAGAGTCATGCCGCAGAGCACCACTTTGGCGCCGGCGCCCTGGAAGGCGGCGATCATGGTGTCGAGGTTCTCCTGGGTCTTCTCGATGGGCAGTCCGCGGAGGCCGTCGTTGGCGCCGAGTTCGAGGATGACGATTTGGGGTTTGAGGGCGAGGGCGGAGTCGAGGCGGCTGACGCCGCCGTCGGTGGTGTCGCCGCTGATGCCCTGGTTGACGACGTGATAGGAGAAGCCGCGGGCGTCGAGGTCCTTTTGGAGGAAGTCGGCATAGCTCTGGCCTTCGGGCAGGCCGTGACCGGCGGTGAGGCTGTCGCCGAAGGCGAGGATGACGGGGCGGGTGTCGATCTTGGCGGGAGCGGTGGAGACGGGCGCGGGCTGAGTGGTGGCGGGGGGCGGATTGTCCTTGCCGCAACCAGCCAGCAGGAGCGCGGCGGCGGAGCACAGAATGTATCGCGTCATCTCTTGCCATGATAGGAGAAGAGCGGCTCACCGGATGAAACAACCGATACTCTCGCTGCGCGCGGTCACGCGCTCGATCGACACTGGCACGCATCGCGTGGAGATTCTGAAGGGCATCGACTTCGATGTGCAACCGGGCGAGTTCGTCGCCATCATGGGCGCTTCGGGCTCGGGCAAGTCAACGCTACTGGGATTGCTGGCGGGGCTGGACACGCCGACGAGTGGATCGATCAAGATCGAGGGCGAGGAGATTGCAGGGCTGGATGAAGACCGCATGGCCGATCTGCGCGGGCGCAAGATCGGTTTCGTCTTTCAGAGCTACCAGCTCATCCCGACATTGACCGCGGAAGAGAACGTGCTGCTGCCGGCGGAGCTGGCGGGCGAGAGTGGCGACGGGGCGCTGGGGCGCGCGCGGCAGCTACTGGACACGGTGGGCTTGAAAGACCGCAACGACCACTACCCCGTGCAGCTCTCCGGCGGCGAGCAGCAGCGCGTGGCATTGGCGCGGGCCTTTGTCCGGCGGCCGCCGCTGCTGCTGGCCGACGAACCGACGGGGAATCTGGATTCGGTGAACGGGCGGCAGGTATTGGAGCTGCTGTTGACCCTGAACCGCAGCGAGGGCGCGACGCTGGTGCTGGTGACGCACGACCGCGACCTGGCGGCGCACGCCTCGCGCATCATCACGCTGCGCGACGGCGTGATCGCTTCCGACGAAACGAAGAGCGCGGCATGAAGACGTCCATCGCATGGCGCATGGCATGGCGCGAGGCGCGGGCATCGGCGCCGAAGTTCCTGTTTGTGATCTTCGGCGTGGCGGCGGGCGTGGGTGCGCTCACCGGGGTGCGCGGCTTTTCGGCGGCATTTCATGAAGCGCTGCGGCGGGAGGCTCGCACGTTGATGGCGGCGGACCTGTTGATCCGCCAGTTCCAGGCGCCGACGCCGGCACAGGAGAGCGAGATCCAGGCGTGGGAGAAGCGCGGCGCGCGGCTGTCGCGGATCACGGAGACGGTGTCGATGTTATCGGCGGGAGGGCTCACGGCCGGCGCGGACACGCCGCCCGTGCTGGTGTCGGTGAAGGCGGTGGATCCGGCGACGTATCCGTGGTACGGCAAGGTGACGCTGGAGCCAGCGCAGACGCTGCGACAGGCATTGCAGCCGGATGCGATGGCGGTTTCGGACGATCTGCTGCTGCGGTTGAACATCGCTCCGGGCGCACAGGTGCAGTTGGGCGAAGCGACGTTCCGGGTGTGCGGCACGGTGCGGCTGGAGCCGGACCGCATGACGGGGTCGTTCAACGTGGGTCCGCGGGTGCTGCTATCTCGGGCCGCGCTGGAGCGAACGGGCCTGATGATCTTCGGTTCGAGGGCGTCGCACCGTTTACTTTGGAAGCTGCCAGCGCAGGGCATCGACGTGGCGCAGATGCGAGCCTCACTGAAGAAGGCGTTTCCCGAGTCCTTGATCACGGATTACCGGGAGACGCACCCGTTCATCACGCGGGCGCTGGACCGATCGACCACGTTTTTGAGCCTGGTGTCGATGATTGCGTTGATCGTTGGCGCGCTGGGCGTGGCGACGGCGATACACTCGCACATCCAGCAGCGGCTGGACACGATTGCGATTCTGAAGTGCCTGGGGGCGCGGTCGGCGCAGGTGATCCGCATCTACACGCTACAGACGGTGCTGATCGGGCTGGCAGGCGGGCTGGCGGGGATTGTGGTGGGCGCGGCGGTGCAGCGGCTGTTCCCGCTGCTGTTGCAGAGGTATTTCCAGTTCCAGTCGATTCCGTGGAACCCGTCGTTCGCTCTGGAGGGAATCGCGGCAGGGACGCTGGTGGCATTGCTGTTCACGATTCCGCCGCTGCTGGCGGTGCGGCAGGTGAAGCCGGCGGCGATCTTCCGGAGGGAGATGGCGGAGGTGAAGCCGAAGCTGGCGATGCGGCTGAAGAGGCTGTTGCCGCCGGCGGCGACGGGCGTGGTGATTCTAGCCGGGCTGGGCGGGGTGGCGGCGTGGCTGGCGGAGTCTTTCCGCATGGGTGCTTGGTTCGTGGGCGGATTGGGCGGTGCGCTACTGATACTGGCGGGCATCGCGTGGGCGCTGCTGAGGGTGCTGCGAGGCGTGGTGCGGCGGTCGCCGTGGCGGCTGCCGGTGGCGGTGCGGCATGGGATGGCGAACATCTACCGGCCGGGGAATCACGCGGCCAGCGTGCTGGTGTCTCTGGGCATCGGGGTGATGTTCACGCTGACGATCTACCTGGTGCAGAGCTCGCTGTTGGGAGAAGTGATGGGGGCGGCGCCGAAGGGCGCGCCGAACGTGTTTCTGATCAACATTACGCCGAAGGACGTGGATGAGATCCGGCAGTTCCTGGACTCGCGGAAGGAGGCGGCGGCGCCGCCGAAGCTGGTGCCGACGGTGCCGGTGCGGCTGCTGCAGGTGAACGGGGTGCCGTATGAGAAGATCCCGTCGCCGGACGGCCAGCGCCGCGGGCGCGGCTTCTCGCGTCAGGTGACGTGGATGGATGCGATGCCGGAGGACCTGGAGCTACGCGAGGGAGCGTGGTGGAATCCCGAGGAGCCGACGGCGGTGGTGTCGATCTCGGAGCAAGCGGCAAAGAACCTGCAGGCCGGGTTGGGCGCGGTGCTGAGGTGGAGTTCGACGGGGCGGGAGTTCGATGTGAGGGTAGCGGCGGTACACCGGCTGAAGACGGTGCGGCAGGGGGCGAGCGAGGATTACTTCTTCAACAAGGCGGCGCTGGCCGGGTTGCCGGCGCAGTGGTACGGGACGATGCGGCTGCCGCCGGAGAAGGTGGCGGTGTTCCAGCGAGACTCCTACAAGCGGTTCCCGACGGTGACGGTGATCAACGCGGCGGACGTGGTGGGGATCGTCCAGGAGGTAGTGGACCAGGTGGCGCTGGTGATCCGGTTCATCTCGGCGTTTGCGATTCTGGCCGGGGCGATCATCCTGGCGTCGACGGTGGCGGGGACGCGGCTGCGGCGGACGCGGGAGTCCGCGGTGCTGAAGACGATCGGCGCGCGGCGGGCGACGCTGGTGTCGATCTTCTCGGTGGAGTTCGCGATTCTGGGCGCGGTGGCTGGGCTGATGGGCGGGGTGCTGGCGACGGTGTTTTCGCGCACGCTGATGACGCGGTTTCTGGACGCGAAGTTCAACCTGGAACTGCTGCCGAACCTGGTGACGATCGTGCTGACGACGGCGCTGGCGGTAGCGGCGGGTTGGCTGGCCTCGCTGCGGATTCTGAAGATGAGGCCGCTGGAAGTGCTGCGAGACGAGTGAGGCTTAGGGCAGCTTGGCGCTCTGGTGGGCGACCATCTGCCACTGGCCGTTGCGCTTCACGAAGACATGGAGGAAGGTGAGGCGGGCCGGGGTTTCCTTGCCGTTGACGAGGGTGAGGACGGAGGCGCGGCAGGTGGTGATGGCGGTGTCCTGAGAGAGCATGCGGACCTTGAGGTCTTCGTGGTCGACCTTGAAGTAGCGGGATTTGCCGGTCTTGAGGTTGTCGATGTAGGAGGCTTTGGTGTCGAAGGCGCCGTTGGAGTGGGTGTAGCTGAGGTCGTCGCCGAGGACTTTGCCGAGGAGGGCGAAGTCGTTGGTGGTAACGCCCTTGGCCCAGCCGCGTTCGGCCTCTTCGACGGCCTTGGCGGGATCGGCGGAGAAGGCGGGGAGGACCAGCAGGGAGAGGATCAGGAGGAGACGATTCATGGCGCCTTCCATGGTATCGCTGTTGGGCTAATCTGCGAGGCGGTCCGGCATGTCGGCGAGGACGAAGCCGAGGACGGCGAGGGCGGCGACGCTGAGGCGGAACTCGCGGGGGTCGATTTTATCGAGGGTGTCGGCGTCGGTGTGGTGCCATTCGAAGTAGCGCTGGCCGATGGTGCGGTGGGCGATGCCGGGGACGCCTTCGCGCATGATGGGGCCGATGTCGGCGCCGCCGCCGCCGCGGATCATCTCGCCGGCGCCGATGCGTTTGAGGAGGAGGCCGATCTGATCCAGGCGCGCCATGGCGCGGGCCATAACGTCTTCCGCGGCGCCGTTGATGGAGAGGCCGAAGCCGATGGGGCGTTCGGCGCCGCCATCCATTTCGACGGCGGCCACGTGATTCTTTACGGTGTCACCGGCCCATTCGCGGTACGCCCGGCCGCCGCGCAGGCCGTTCTCTTCGTTCACCCAGAGGCAGACGCGGAGGGTGCGGCTGGGCTTGAGGCCGAGCTGACGGACGAGTTGGACGGCCTGCCAGGCGGCGGCGCAGCCGGAGCCGTCGTCCTGCGCGCCCTGTCCGACATCCCAGGAGTCGCTGTGACCGCCCATGACCACGATCTCCTCGGGCTTATCGCGGCCGACGATCTCGCCGACGACATTGGCGGATTCGGCATCGGGCAGGGTCTGGGCCTCCATTTTCAGGCGGACCATCACTTTTACGCCGTCCGAGGTGAGGCGGCGGATGCGGAGTGAGTCTTCGACGGTGATGGCGGCGGCGGGGATCCTGGGGATGCCGTCGGTGTAGCTCATCATGCCGGTGTGGGGAGAGCGGATGGAGACGGGGGTGACACTGCGGACGAGGGCGGCGACGGCGCCGAGCTTGGCGGCGCGACTGGCGCCGACGGCGCGGTAGGCTACGCTGGGGCCGTAGCCGCGCCAGGGCTGGTTGTAGACAACGATTTTGCCGCGAACTTTGGCGGCGCCGAGGTTTTCGAGCTCGTCGAAGCTCTCGACGCAGACGGCTTCGGCGGTAATGCCATCCGGGGGCGTGGCGATGGAACCGCCGAGGCCGAGGATGGGGAGGCGGGTTTCGGTGGGTTCGAGGAGTTGGGCGCTTTCATTGCCGCGGACCCAGTGAGGGACGAGGACGGAGGGCGTGCGGACGTTTTCGAGGCCTTCGCGCTTCATTTCGGCGGCGGACCATTCGATGGCGCGGCTGAGATTGGCGGAGCCGGCGAGGCGGGGGCCGATGCGGTCGCACCAGTATTGGAGTTTGCGCCAGCCGCCTTCGTCGGCGAGGGCGGCGTCGATGAGCCTGGCGGCGGGCGTCTGGTAGGCTTCGGCGAGGTTAGGACGAGGCTGCGACCAAACGGCCGCGGCGGGCGTCATACTAAGAAAGCTTCGTCTGTGCATGGGAAAAACCGAATTGTCGCATACTGCTGAGATCCGACCCGAGTACGATGCGCTGCTGGTGCTGAGCTTTGGCGGCCCGGAGCAGCCCGAGGAGGTGGTGCCGTTTCTCGAGAACGTGCTGCGGGGGCGCAACGTGCCGCGGCAGCGGATGATGGCGGTAGCAGAGCACTACTATCACTTCGGAGGGCGCAGTCCGATCAACGACCAATGCCGGGCGTTGATCCGGGCGTTGGAGCCGCAGTTGGACCTGCCGATCTACTGGGGCAACCGCAACTGGCACCCGATGCTGGAAGAAACGCTACGTCGCATGATGGCGGACGGAATCCGGCGGGCGCTGGTGTTTGTGACTTCGGCCTACAGTTCGTATTCGGCGTGCCGGCAGTATCTGGATGACATCGACCGGGCGCGCCTGGCGCTAGGGCCGGGCGCGCCGGTGTGCGAGAAGCTCAGGCACTTTAACAACCACCCGGGGTTTGTGGAGCCGAACGCCGCCGCGCTGCGTGCGGCGAGGTTGAAAGCGCCGGGGGCCCCGGTGCTGTTCACGGCACACTCGATCCCGCTGGAGATGGCGCAGACGTCGCGCTATGTGGAGCAACTGGAAGAGACTGCGCGGCTGGTGGCGGCCGGCGCGGGAGTGAGCGAATACCGGCTGGTGTACCAGAGCCGCAGCGGTCCGCCGGCGCAGCCGTGGCTGGAGCCGGACATCCTGCAGACGTTGAAGGAGACGCGGGCGGCCGGGGTGGAGGAGGTGGTGGTGGCGCCGATTGGGTTCATCTCGGATCATCTCGAGGTGCTGTACGACCTGGACTATGAAGCGGGGCAGCTTTGCGCGGACTTGGGGATGAAGCTCTATCGCGCGGCGACGGTGGGGACGCACCCGCGATTCATTCAGATGATCCGGGAGCTGGTGGAGGAACGAAGAGCGGGGCTGGAGTCGGCGGACCCGTGCCTGCAGGGCTGCTGCCCGGCGCCGGTCAGGCGTTCGGCGACCGCATCTCCTGGTAGACCGTAGCGGCGCGCTCCAGGGCGGCTTCGACGTTTTCGCAGATGTTCTCGGCGCCGACGTGGCGTTCGAACTCGGCACGTTGGATCATCTTGGTGGGCTGCCAGGGGGCGCCGCAGAGCAGCAGGGCGCGGCCGCTTTCGTGGAGCTTGTCGGCGAGCATTTCGAGGGCGTGAAGGCCGGTGGCGTCGATGGCGGTCATGTTTCGGAGGCGCAGGATGACGACGGGCGGGAGTTCGGGGATGCGGTTCTCTACCTCATCGAGCTTGTCGGTGGAGCCGAACAGGAACGGGCCATGGATGCGGAAGATGGTGGCGTATTCGGGGATCTTCTTGTCCTGAAGGATGTGCTGCCAGCCCTTTTGGAGATAGTCGTCGGTGACCTGAGAGACGGTGGTGGTGAGGGCGACGCGGCTGATGAAGACGAGGGCGGCCATGACCATGCCGAACTCGACGGCGACGGTGAGGTCGGCAAAGACGGTGAGGAAGAAAGTGACGGCCCAGACGGAGACGTCGCGTTTGCCGAGGCGGAGGATTTCGGGGATTTCGCGCCACTCGCCCATGTTGTAGGCGACGACGAAGAGGATGGCGGCGAGCGAGGCGAGGGGGACGTTTTTGGCGAGGGGCGCGGCGGCGGCCAGCACGACGAGGAGCGTGAGGGCGTGGATGATGCCGGCCATGGGGGTTTTGCCGCCGCTGCGGATATTGGTAGCAGTGCGGGCGATGGCGCCGGTGGCGGGGAGTCCGCCGAAGAGGGGGGAGACGAGGTTGGCGACGCCCTGGGCGAAGAGCTCTGTGTTGGGGTTGTGCTTGTCCTTGGACATGCGATCGGCGACGACGGCGCTAAGGAGGCTTTCGATGGCCCCGAGCATGGCGACGGTGAGGGCGGGGCTGAGCAATTTAAGGATCATGCGGCCCTGGAAGGGGGGGATGTGCAGTTGCGGGAGGCCGGCGGGGATGCCGCCGAACTTGGTGCCGATGGTGGCGACGTCGAGATTGAGGACGGAGACGGCGATGGTGGAGCCGAAGAGGACGACGATGGCTCCGGGCACTTTAGGGACGAACTTGGTGAAGAAGACGATTACAGCGAGCGAAGTGAGGCCGAGGGCGAACTCCAGAGGTGTGAAGGTATCAGCCTTCTGCACGAGCACCTCCATGCGCTCCACTAATTCGCCCGGTACGTTTTCCACTTTGAGGCCGAAGAAGTCCTTGATCTGGGTGGAGGCGATGAGGAGGGCGATGCCGTTAGTGAAGCCGATGACGATGGGGCGGGGGATGAACTTGACGGCGGAGCCCATGCCGGTGAGGCCCATGATGACGAGGATGACGCCGGCCATCATGGTGCACATAAAGAGCCCGCCGACGCCGTACTTGGCGACGATACCGGCGATGACGACGACGAACGCGCCGGTGGGGCCGCTGATCTGAGTCTTGGAGCCGCCGAGCAGCGACGCGAGGAAGCCTGTCACGATGGCGCAGTAGATGCCGGCCTGCGGAGTGAGTCCGGAGGCGATGGCGAACGCCATGGCGAGAGGGAGTGCGACGAGACCGACGGTCACGCCTGCGATCAGATCGGAAACGAACGTTCCCGAGTCATACTCCTTCAGGCAATGAAAGAGTTTCGGATGCCAAAGAGCCACACTTTCATTCTACAGGCAGCGTGGTGGAGGACGGCGCCGGAGAGCAGGAGGCTGAGCCAGAGGATGGGCAGGCGATAGCGCACGTCGGCCTGAACGAGGTAGTAGGGGAGGGGGAATAGCAAAAGAACGGGGAGCGCGAATCTCCAGATGGGCGTGTTGCGGGAGAGCAAGAGGCCGGCGGCGGAGAGGAGGGTGAGCAGGGAGGCGGACCATGCGATGGAGCCGTTGAGGGCGGGGTCGGGGAGCCAGAATTCGCGGAGGCGGGCGAGGGTGAGTTGGGCGAAATGCGAGGGGTTGGCGGCGATCCAGGTCCACCCCTGGCGGCCCTTTTCGCGGAAGTAGGCGAGTTCTCCGAGGGGGGCGATTCTGGCGGCCTCGGTGGGGTTTTCGTTGGGGTGGAAGGCGCGCTGGGCGGGCTGATTGCGGAGGAGTTGTGGGACGGCGAGCGGGTTATTGGAGACCTGGAGTTCGAGGCCGAAGTTGTCGCGGATGGGGACAAAGGCGCCGAGTTCGGCGGCGTTGCGGAGGGTCCAGGGAAGGCAGACGGCGGCGGCCATGGAGGCGAAGAGGGCGAGTTTGCGGAAGCGCTGGGGATCGCTCCAGACGGCGGTGGTGAACCAGGGGAGGAGGACGGCGGCGGCGGCGGGGTGGAGGAGGAAGACGAGTCCGGCGGAGGCGCCGGCGGCGACGCAGCGGTGGGCGGCGGCGGAGGAGTGGAAGGCGGCGCACCAGGCCATGACGGCGAGAGCGATGAGGCCGGCGTCGGCCCAGGCGAGATAGACCTTCATAGTGGGGATGGCGGCGAGCCAGAGGCAGGCCCAGTAGCCGGGCTGGCGGGAGTGGAGGAGTTGCTGGGAGAGGACGGGCAGGAGCGGGAACTGGAGTGCATGGAAGAGGAAGGCGAGGAGGAGGATGGCGGCTCCGGCGGCTGTGCCTTCGCCGCCGAGCTTGAGGACGGCGGCCAGAAGGGCGGGATAGAGGGGGGCCTGTTGGGCGGTGGCTCCGGATTCGACGCCAAAGGGGTTGGCAAAGCGGCCTTCGTGAGCGAGGGTGCGGGCGATGGCGACGGTTTCCATGCCGTGGCCGAGTCCTTCGTTGGCGGAGAGGATGGGGAACTGCCAGGCGGTGGCGAGCAGGCCGGCGAAGAACAGGGCTACGGGCGGGATCTTCATTTCGGGAGGCGGCGGGCCTTGAGGATCTTCACGGGCGGCCTGAGGGCCTGGGCCTGCGCGGGGGCTTGCTGGATCTTCTTGACGACGTCGAGGCCTTCAGTGACGTGGCCGAAGGCGGCGAAGCCCTGGCCGTCGGGGTTGCGCTTGCCGCCGAAGTCGAGCTGGGGCTGGTCGTTGATGCAGATGAAGAAATCAGAGGTGGCGGTGTCGGCGCCGTCGCGGGCCATGGAGATGGTTCCGTTGAGGTGCTTGAGGCCGGTGCTGGAGGTCCGTTCGAGAGGGATGCGAGGGAAGCCGGTGTTTTCCTTGGCGGGATTGACGCCGGCCTGGATGACTTCGATTTTGATGGGGCTTTGAGGCTGGTTGTCGAGCTTGACGGTGCGGTGGAAGACGCCGCCGTCGTAGTGGCGGGCGTCGACGTACTTGAGGAAGTTGGCGGTGGTGATGGGGGCGTGTTGGGGGTCGAGTTCGACGACGATGCGGCCGAGTTCGGTATCGAGGGCGACGCGGGGGGGCTGGGCGGCGAGGGGCAAGAGGGCCAGGCATGCCAGGGCCGCGATGCTTGCTTTCAGCATGATTCATTCTAGACCAGACGTGGTTTGAGTACCCCCACCGGCTTTGCTATAAGGAATGCATGAACAGTGGCGGCATTACCGCGCTGATTCCGGTTTTAATCTGGCCAATTTTCGCGCAGCCGTCGATCATGCGTGAGTACGCCGTTCCAGGTGAACTGGCGGTGGTGCAATACAACACAGCGATTCAGTTGCTTCGCGCTGGCGAATATACTGAAGCGTTCGAGAAACTCAAGACTTGCAGCGATATTTCCAGGCGGGGCAACTTGCATGATGAGGCCGCCGGGGTTCTGTGCTTGCGCAGCGCGGCCTGGGTTTTGCTGCTTGAGGGCAAGATCGACGAAGCCGGCAGACTCCAGGAGAGTACAGGCGAGGCTTACCCGGATCAAGGAGAGTTGCCGCTCAGCCGCACACTTGAGCGCGTAGAGCTTCTGAGGGCGGCCGGACGGCCGGATGAGGCGAGAGCGTTGGCATCCAGGGTTCAGGTCAACAATAGCGGAAATCCGGTGATCGCCCACAGCCGGCAGCTGTTGATAGCCATTGCAGAGCTGGCATTAGAGGCAGGACAGACGCAGACAAGCGGACTACTACTGGATCAAGCACGGAGATCCGGGTGGAACCAGAAGAAGCCGGAAGATGTTGTGGTGCGAGGCCGACTGGAGCGCGCGACGTGCAAGCTGAATTTGGCGCTTGGCAAGCCGAAGGAGGCCGAGGCGGCCGCGCGGGCGGCGCTGGAACTGCACGGGAAGGTGCTGGCCGAGCAGACGTGGGACGTTCTGATGGACCGGTTCGCGCTGGCCGACGCGATGCGGCCGCAGGCGCGGCATAGCGAAGCGGCGGCGCTTTATCAGCAGGTGTTTCAGGGGCTGGTGAAGAGCCTGGGGCCGGGGCAGCCGGATGCGCGGGTGGTGCTGACGCGGCTGGCGGAGGTGGTGAAGGAGCATGGACAACCGGCCGATTACCAGCGCATCCAGGATTCGCTGGCCGGCCTGCCCGTGCTTCCCTGCAAGATGTGCCGGCCTGCCAGATGAGACAATGGGTCATTCCCATGCAGGACACATTCAAAGTCAAATTCGAAACCACCAAGGGCGACGTTGTCATCCAGGTCACTAAGGCCTGGGCTCCCCTGGGCGCCGAACAGTTCCACAAGCTTGTCACCTCCGGCTTCTATGACGGAGCCAAGTTCTTTCGGGTGGTGCCGAACTTCGTTGTGCAGTTCGGTCTGGCCGCCGATCCGGAAGTGACGGCGGCCAACGACGCGCGCATCAAGGACGATCCGGTGACGCAGACGAACTCGCGCGGCCGGTTGACGTTCGCCACGGCCGGGCCGAACACGCGCACGACGCAGCTCTTCATCAACCTGGGCAACAACGCGTTTCTGGACAACCAGGGCTTCTCGCCGTTCGGCGAAGTGGTGGAAGGCATGGGCGTGATCGACCAGGTATTCGCCGGCTACGGCGAGCAGCCCAACCAGGGCTACATCCGCACGCAGGGCGCGGCGTACCTGGACAAGAGCTTCCCGAAGCTGGACGGCATCATCAAGGCCAGCATCGTCGAATAGCGTGCTTCTGCACATTACCAACGGCGACTGCGCGGGCGAGATGCTGAAGCAGCTCTGGCCCGCGCACGCCGTGCTGCCGTGGCGGGACGTACTGCACGACGGTCCGCTGCTGCCCTCGCTCGAAGAGCTCTCCCCGCGGCGGGCGGCGTTTCTAGCCGGACTGGGCTGGGCGACGCCGGAGGCGTTGCTGGAGGAATTCCAGCAGCGCGATGCGATGCTGGCGCGGTACGGCGAGTTTGAAGAGACCGTGCTGTGGTTCGAGCACGACTTGTACGACCAGCTCCAGTTGGTGCAACTGCTGCACTGGTTTGCAGAGCGGCCGGCGCGGCTGTCGCTGGTGCAGGCTGAGACGTACCTGGGGCCGCTCCAGCAGGAAGAGCTGGCCACGTTTTTCGCACAGAGGCAGGCAGTGAGCGCCGCGCAGCTGGAGCTGGGCTCGCGCGCCTGGCTGGCGTTGTGTTCCGCAGATCCGCGGGCGCTCGAGCCGTTTCTGGAGCCGCGGACCGAGCTGCCCTTTCTGCCGGCGGCGCTGCGGCGCTATTGCGAAGACTATCCGTGGCTGGACGACGGGCTGACGCGCACGGAGCGCACGATTGCGGCGCTGCGCGCGCGCGGATTGAGCGACCGGGGCGAGCTGTTCCGCGCCTTTTCCAAGCAGGAAGACCCGCTGTGGATGGGCGACGAAACGTTCTACCTGCATCTGGAAGGCAGGCTGCGGCGGGAGACGCCCTGGCGTTGGGACGTTACTCGACGGCGGTTCGTCCTTCGCCCCTCATGAACTCGCCGAACTTCTCGCTGGGCACGCGCAGGCCGATGAAGAACGGGCCGAAGAGCGCATAGGCGGCGCTCACTTCGTCGAAGCGCATTTCGTAGATGAGCTGCTTGAAGACGAGTGGAGTTTCGGCGAAGAGGTCCACGCCCCACTCCCAGTCGTCGAAGCCGATGGAGCCGGAGATGACCTGCTTCACCTGCCCGCCGTAGCGGCGGCCGACGAGGCCGTGCTCGTGCATCATGCGCTGGCGTTCGCCGAAGGGCACCTGGTACCAGTTCTTCTGCTCGCCGCGCTTGCGGTCCATGGGGTAGAAGCAGAGGTATTTCGATTCGGGGATTTCGGGAAAGAGCCGGGCGGCCATGGCCTTTTTCTGGCGATCGAGGGTTTCGGCGATGGCGGTGTCCCACTCGGGTGTACCGGGTGTGAGATTGCGGCCTTCGAGGTCTTCGTGGATCTTGCGGGTGGATTCGTAGAGGCCGAGTTCGACCACGCTGAGGTAGGAGGTGGCGGGTGTGAGATAGGCTCCGAGGCTGAGCTGGCGCACCTGCTGCTGGGCGTCGAGGAGGCCGACGAAATCGCGGCGGTAGTGGACGAGCATGAGGTCGCCCTTGTGGCCGAGCATGGCGAAGGCCGCGGATTGCTCGCCGCCTTCGGCGCCCTCCTGAGCCTGCAGCCACTCTTCGAATTCGCGCACGACGGCGCCGCGGGTATGGGCGTCGAGGCCGCGCCACTCCTCCCATCGCACATGGAACATCTGATGCAGGACGGAGGCGCCTTCCAGCGTCAAAGGTACACTCGGGTTGCTCATGCTACTTCCAGCTTATCGTTCTCTCGGGCGTGGTTCTACGCGCCGGGGTGTTTGTAGGGCGCACGGTATTCGCGCTTCAGCAGCTTGTTGGCCGCGACGTCGTTGGTGATCTTCTCAGCCTTCTCGTCCCATTCGAGCGTGTGGCCGGAACGGTAGGCGATCATGGCCAACTGCACGGTCGCGGTGGAGCGGAAGCCCTCTTCGGGTGTGCACGGCGGCTGCCTGGAAGCGCGGACGGCGGCCAGGAACTCCTCCATGTGGCGCAGGCCGAGATCGACGGGCGGCTTGGATTCGGTGACGCGGCGGGGATCCTCCTTGCCTTTGGGGATGACGATCCAGCGCTGGTCGTTGGCGAAGATGGTCTCTTTTTCGCCGTAGAGCGTGATGCCGTAGGCGAATTCGGGATCGCGCTCGACGGCGCCCCACAGGCGGTGGCGCCAGACGACGGGGCACTGATCGAACTCGAAGTGCGCGGTGAGGGTGTCGGGGGTGGTGATGCGGCCCTTGTATTCATAGAGGCCGCCGACGGCGGTGACGGATTTGGGCATGCCGAGGCCGAGGATGACGCGGGTGGCGTCGATGAGGTGGATGCCCCAATCGACGAGGTGGCCGTTGCCGGTGGTCTGCTCCAGGCGCCAACTTTTGTGGCCGATGTTGGGGGAGTAAGGCAGCTTGGGGGCGGGGCCGCACCAGAGTTCCCAGTCGAGAGTGGGCGGCGGCGGTTGCGGGGTGTTGTCGAGGGGTTGGGCGGTGTAGTGGATGTTGACGTCGGCCTGGACGATGCGGCCGGGGGCGCCGGTTCTGACGTAGTCGCGCACGGCCAGATAAGCGTCGCTCTGGCGGCGCTGGAAGCCGATCTGGACGAGATTGCCGGCCTTCTTCCAGGCGTTGGCCATGGCGCGGCCTTCGCGGATGTCGTAGGAGAGTGGCTTCTCTGCGTAGATGGCCAGCTTGCGCTCGCAGGCGGCGATGAAGGGCAGGGCGTGCCAGTGGGGCGGTGTGGCGATGATGACGGCGTCGAGCTCGTCCAGGGCCAGGAGTTCCTTGTAGTGCTTGAAGGTTCTGGGCTTGTCGCCCTGCTGCTTCTCGACGGCGGCGGCGGCTTCGTCGAGGAACTTCGAATCGACATCGCAGACGCCGGTGACTTCCACGCCGCCGGCGTTGTAGGCGGCGCGCATGTCGACGCCGCCATACCAGCCGCAGCCGATGACGCCGAGCCGGATCTTCTTCTGCTGGGCCTGGGCCGCGCTGGCGATGCCGGCCGCCGCCATGAACTGCCGTCTGTCCATTGGAGTATCTCCTTGCCCGTGTCTTTTGGCCCGTGTCTCTTGGTACGTCCTAGAGGGGCCTGAAACAGCTACCATATCACCGTGCGCGAGTACCTTCTCTCGCTTCCGGAACGGGTGTTGCGGTCGGCCTCGGCACTGGCCGGAGGACTGGTGCAGTCAGTGGGCGAGGCGGCGCTGCCGCCGGCGCTAAGGCGGACGCGGCTCTACCGCTCGCTGGTGGAGGCGGTGTTGCGGTTTCTGATCGAGCAGCTTGGGGAGGTGGAAGGAGTCTTTCCGGCGGAGGGCAAGATCGCCGACGACTTCCTGGTGCGGCGCACGGCGGGCAACGGGCTGGAGCTGATCGGCATCCTGACCTTCCACGCTTCCCCGGTGTGGATTCTGGCGGCGCTGGCGGACCTGAGCGGCGCCGGGCGGACTCTGATAGCAGAGATTGCGGCGGCATTGCGGGAAGAGGGGCTGATCGCGCCCGACAGCCGGCCGGCGACGATGGACCAGATTCTGGACGCGCTGGAGGCCACAGCGGGGCGGGCGGCCGAGGCGATCAACACGCCGCCGCTGGACATCCGGCAACTGCGCGAGGAGTGGGCGGCGATTCAGAACTCGGCGCGTGGGATGACGCGATCGAAGTTGCCTTCGATCGATTCGCTGACGCTGCGCTGGCATGCGCTGCAGGATGCGGCCAGGCAGGTGGGCCGGTCGACCTTCGAACTCTCCACGCTGCTGGCGCTGGATGCGCTGCAGACACTGCCGCGGCGGGCGTTCTGGCTGGGGCGGTCTTCGGTGCTGGCGGCGCGCACCACCGGCGGACTGTTCGCGGAGAACATCCTGGAGCACTACTCGGACACGCTTGAAGAGATCCGGCAGACAGGATTGACTCACTGGTGGCGGCTGAAGTTCCGGCCGTATCTGGCCGCGGCGGCGCGGCACCTGTCGCCTGAGACGAAAAGAGCCCCGAAGGCCGGGCGGCCCTCGGGGCGTTGAGGCTCTCAATCAGAACAGGAGCTTGAGTCCGAACTGGATCTGGCGAGGCGAATTCGACTGGCTGGAGATCTGTCCGAACTGGTTGGAAGTGACGGAGGTGTTCGGGCCGCTGAAGCGCACGGTGTTGAGGGCGTTGAAGGCCTCGGCGCGGAACTGCAGCGTCATGCGCTCGATGATGCGGAAGTCCTTGAACATCGAGAGGTCCCAGTTCTTCACGGTGGGGGAGCGCAGTTGCGGAGAGTAGGGCTGCGCGTTGCCCATGGTGAAGGCGGCGGGCTGGGAGTAGACGCTGGTTTCGAAGTACTTGGTGAGGCGGTCGTGGACGTCGCCTTCGATCTTCACCGGGTTGCCGTTGCTGTTGGGCAGGCCACGCGGGTTGAAGAGGCCGGAGACGTTGTTGGCCGTGATGGAGAGCGGGGTGCCGGACTGATAGGTGGTGAAGCCGTTGAACTGCCAGCCGCCGAGGAGGGCGTTGGTGACACCGTTCCAGTCCGTGCCGACGGCGCGGCCTTTGCCGAAGGGCAGTTCGTAGATGAAGCTGAGGACGAAGCGCTGAGCGACATCATAGCTGGCTAGCGTCCGCGAGGCGCGCATGTAGTAGCTGTCCTGGTGGCTGAGTTCTTCCTGGATGGCCTTGGCGAAGGTGTAGTTGCCCTCGAACTGGAAGCCATGCGAGAAGCGTTTGCTGAAAGTGGTTTGGAGCGCGTGGTAGTTGGAGGACGCGCCGGTGGAGTACAGCGGGATGATGTCAGTGAACTGCGGGTAAGGCCGCAGCAACTGGGCCCGGCTGATGGTGGGGGTGGCGAGGACGCCGCTGTTGACGATGCCGTAGAAGGGGTTGGGCACGGTCTGATTGAGTTGCGACCCAAGGGCCATGTACTTGGGGTCGAGCTGATTCAGGCTGAGGCCGCTTTCGTCGTTGCGGGAG
The DNA here is from genome assembly GCA_029973955.1 of Paludibaculum sp. Lineage (GTDB taxonomy): Bacteria > Acidobacteriota > Terriglobia > Bryobacterales > Bryobacteraceae > Paludibaculum. The sequence continues at coordinate 132,442 of JARKQJ010000115.1, forward strand.
AGTTGCAGGCCGCGGGTGCCGACGTAGGCCACTTCCAGCAGGATGGAGGCCGGGAGGCTGTGCTGAACGTTGAAGTTCCACTGGGCTGAGTAAGGAGTGAGGGTCTCCCGGACCGGGGCCTGGATGTTGGAGCCGGCCTGGGTAAGCAACCCCTGCGAAGCGCCGGGCGGCGTGCCGAAGCCGGCAGGGAAGGGGTTGGAGAGGAGGTAGTTGGGCGTGATGCCGTCGATGGTATTCAGCCAGGGAGTTTGGGTGCGGAAGCCGAACGGACCGATGGTGCCGTGGGCCTGCTGGAGGGAGATGGCGTAGATATTGCCCCAGCCGCCGCGGATGGTGGTTTTGGGCGCCACCTGGTAGGCGAAGCCGATGCGCGGGGCGAAGTTGTTGCGATCCATGATGTACTGCGTGCGGGGCTGGCCGTTGATGCCGACGAAGACGAGGCCGCCCATGAGGTTGGAGTAGCCGGGGACGGTGTCGGCGAGCGGCGAGCGCGCGGTGGGGTCGAAGTAGTTCATGCGGTCGAAACGCTCGGTACGCGGGGTGTCGAGGTCGTAGCGCAGGCCGATGTTGATGGTGAGGTTGCGGGTGATGCGCCAGTCGTCCTGGAGATAGAGAGCGGTGTAGAAGCTCTGGGCAGAGGCGTCCTTGAAGCTCTGGATGAGGGTGCCGCTGCTGCCCGTGCCCAGGAGCAGGCTGGCGATGGAGTTGCCGCGGTTGGAGGCGGCGGTGTTGGGGTTGGGGCCCTGGGTCATGGCGGCGTTGAAGGCGTAGGAGCCGGAGGTGGAGCGCGACTCGCGGTTGTTGACGCGGATCATGCGGCCGTCATAGCCGGCCTTGATGGTGTGGGCGCCGTGCATCTTGGTGATGCTGCCCGCCACCGTGTAGGTCATGAACGCGTTGTAGCGGTTGTCGGAGTTGCCCAGTGAAGTGTAGCCCGAGAAGGACATGCTGGGGAACATGGGCAGGCCGCCGGCGGTGTCCATCATGGTGGGGAAGCCGAGCGACGAGGCGAGGAAGCCGAGGCCGAGGTTCTCGTAGAAGTAGAGGCTGCGGGCGAAGCCGCCGCGGAGGTTGATTACGGTGGTGGCGTTGGGCGACATGGTGTAGTCGATGACGCCGTTGTGCATGCGGTTTCGCTCGTTGTTGGTGGTTTCGGCGGGCGTCAGTTCCTTGGGCCACAGCACGGCGGGGAGGCTGTCCTGGTTGCGGTAGCTGTAGCGCAGGAAGAAATGCTGGGTGGAGGTGAAGTTGTGGTCGAACTTACCGTCGATCTGATCGATGTCGAGGGTGGAGGAACCCTGGTTGTAATAGTTGTTGGCGTTGGTCCAGGCCACGCCCTGGGCGTTGGGCAGCGGGAAGTACTTGGCCACGTTGGCGCCCACCTTGTCCATGCGGGCGGTGGGGACGATGTTGCCGGGGAAGGCGTCGCGGATGAAGGAGGTGCCGGAGGCGCGGGTGGAGAAGGGATCGTAGATCAGCACGGGGTTATTGGCGCCGGCGTAGGTCTGGGTGAAGTTGCCGGAGCGCTCGAGTTCCGTGGGCACGGTGGTGGTGCGTTCGCTGAAGCTGCGCTGGCGGAGACCTTCGTAAGAGCTCATGAAGAAGGTCTTGTCCTTCTTGATGGGGCCGCCGAAAGTGCCGCCGTACTGGCTGCGCTTGAAGCTGGCGAGCTGGACGTTGCGCATGTTGTTGTAGAACGTGTTGGCGTCCAGCTTGGAGTTGCGCAGGAACTCATAGCCGGTGCCGTGGAAGTCGTTCGTGCCTGACTTGTAGACCACGTTCAGCACGCTGCCGGCGGTGCGGCCGTATTCGGCCTGGAAGTTGGCGCCGAGCACCTTGAACTCACCGATGGCGTCCACACTGGGGAAGGCGGAGATGCCCGAATAGCCCTGTACCGTGGGGTGCGAAGCGGTGGCGCCGTCGATGAGCGTGTCCATCATCGAGGCGCGAGCGCCGTTGATGGAGTAGCTCATGGAGTTGTAGTTGTTGCCGATGGAGCCGGCCACGCCGGGCGTCAGGTAGATGAGGGAGTAGACGTTGCGCGAGTTCAGCGGGAGGTTGAGGATCGCCTTGTTGGAAACGACCTTGCCGATGGTGGAGGACGCCGTTTCGATCGTGGAAACCTGGGCCTCCACGGTGACGTTCTCAGTGAGTTCGCCCACCTGCATTCCGATGTCGAGCCGGGCCTGCTGGCCGACGGCGAGATCGATGCCGCTCTGGACGAACTTCTTAAAGCCCGCCGTGCTGGCTTCCAGGCGGTAGGAGCCGGGTTGCAGGGGCTGCACCGTGTAGCGGCCCATGGAGTCGCTGACGGTTTCGACCTTGGTGTTATTGGCCACATTGGTGGCTGTGATCTTTGCGTTTGGAATTGCGGCTCCAGACGCGTCTGTTACATTACCCAGGATGCTTGCAGTGAACGATTGCCCAAACATCAGGCACGCCGCAAACGCAAAGGCACCTATCAGTCTCAGCTTGGAGATGACCATGATTTGACCCCCTGTCAAAAAGATAGGATATCCGGCCTATGTGAAACGGGCGCTACATTTGGGTGTCGACACCCGCTATTGTTATCTCTGTGAGCTTCGTTCGCATCGGCCTGCTCTCCAGCCTTCTCGCGCTGTCGGGGGCCGCACAAACGCATTCAATACTCCCGCGAGAATCCTACCGCCATTACGTCGAGTATTTCAACTCTGTTACAACGCCGGATGTAGAATCTTACATTTCCGACCAGCAAGCCTGGCCCTGGCTGAAGGAAAATGTCCCTTTCTTCGCCTGTCCAGATCCGGATCTTGAGCGCACCTGGTATTACCGCTGGTGGACCCTTCGAAAGCACCTGCGCAAAACGCCGGCCGGTTTCATTTTCACCGAGTTTCTCCGCCCCGTGCGGCACGGCTCGGACTACAATGCCATCAGCTGCGCATTCGGCCATCACATCGCGGACGCGCGGTGGCTGAGCGATCCCACCTATCTCGACCAGTACATCGGCTTCTGGCTGCGCTCCGGCGAGAACGGCGGGTTGCAGCGCCACTATCACCAGTTCTCGAACTGGACCGCCGCCGCGCTGTATGAACGGTACCAGGTGGATGGCCGCCGCGACGCCCTACTGGCCTGGCTCGATCCGCTGCTGGCAGACTACGCGTTGTGGGAAGCCGACCGCCTGTTGCCCAGCGGCCTGTACTGGCAATTCGACGTTCGCGATGGCATGGAGGACTCCATCTCGGGCGGCCGCAAGGTGAAGAATGCAAGGCCGTCCATCAACAGTTACATGTACGGCAATGCTGTTGCCATGGCGCGCATCACCCGCCTGGCGGGCCGTGAAGAGATCTCCCGTCAGTTCGACGCCAAGGCCGCCAACTTGCGGAAGCTGGTGCAGGACGAACTTTGGAACCGCGAGCAGTCGTTCTTCGAGACGAAACTCGAATCCGGCCAGAGCGCGAACGTACGGGAAGAGATCGGCTTCTCGCCGTGGCTGTTCGAGCTCCCCGAGCCCAAGCGCGGGTATGAAGTGGCGTGGCGCCAGTTGATGGACCCGCAGGGTTTCTACGCGCCGTACGGCCCCACCACGGCCGAGCGGCGCCACCCCGGCTTCAAGATTGCGGAATCCGGCGACGACTGCCAGTGGAACGGCCCCAGTTGGCCCTTCTCCACCACGCTGACCCTCAAGGCACTGGCCAATGTCCTGCACGACTACCCGCAGAACGACATCTCGAAGCAGGACTACTTCGAGACGCTCATGATCTATGCCGCCAGCCAGCAACTCACCCTGCCCGATGGCCGCAAGATCGCCTTTGTCGACGAAAACCTGAACCCCCTTACCGGCGAATGGCACGCGCGCGCCCGCAAGATCAAGAAGAACACTTTCTACGGCAGGGGAGACCACTACAACCATTCCGCCTTCGCCGACCTCATCATTACAGGGCTTGTCGGCTTGCGGCCCCGGGCCGACAACCAGGTGGAGATCCGCCCGCTGCTGCCCGAAGACAAGTGGGACTGGTTCTGCCTGGAAGGCGTCCCCTATCACGGCCACCGGCTTACCATCCAGTGGGACCGCACCGGTCAGCACTTTCACAACGGCCGGGGTCTGCGGCTGTTCATTGATGGCCGCCTGCGCGCCAGCGCCAAGCGGCTCTCCCCGCTCTCAGCCCGCCTCTGATCTTCCTGGAAAACGCAAAACGGGCGGCCTGCGGCGGCCGCCCGCTCCCTGCCGATTATTGTGTCGAACTAGCTCCGCGTTTTCTTCCAGGCGAACAATAGGCCGGCTCCGGCCACCAGCAGGAGGCTGCCAGGTTCAGGCACCTGCCCTGCGCCGGCGTCATCGGAGTAGGTCCGGAAGGTGTAGTCAAATGCGGGGAACGACTGGAAGCCGGCATTTGCGTAGGTCTGGCCGCGGGAATAGGGATTGTTCGTATCACCGGCGATCCCCATCGAGGTTCCGGATGAGGTGAATACCAGGTAGTAGGTGGTATCGGGCGTGACAGCGACAGGCGACCAGAAGACGTCCACCCAACTGCCGTTGGTAGCCCCGTTGAAGGTGCCGCTGGCTAAGAGCGTCCCGCCCAATGTCTGGTACAAGCCAATGGTGAGGTTCTCTCCAGTGCCAACCGTAGGTTGCGTGAAGATGCCAGCGCCGGCAACATTGCTGAAGCCGGGCTGGAAGGATTGGGCCAAGTCGGGCTGATGAAACCCAGCCATGTACTGTGGGTTACTGTTCTGTTGTTGATCCAGGATGACGGCGCCGCGAGCCGGAAACACGGCCGCGCAGGCAGTCAACACCATGAGCGTAGAAAAGAGGCACTTGGAATTCACAGGATTCTCCTCCTCTGTATTTCAATCGTGCATAACACTATACTCAACCGGATAAAAGACCTGCAATCTGCCGGTTGGACAGGGCGACGCGGCGGGGGCCGCGGCGAACGGCATGTGCGGTGAAGCACACAGGTTTCCTGTTCGTCGACCTACTCGCGGCAGGCAACGAACAGACGCGGCCGGCCAACTCAGTGAGTACTCATCCGATCTTCACCGCGTCTCTGGAGGCTTCCCATCCGCAGTAGAATTGTGGCGGCTGCCGACTTTGGCATCCACGACGCTCAAGATGAACCTTCGAACCACCCTGATCCTCGCCCTGCTGGCGGTTCCCGCCACCGCGGCGCCCTTGGCCGTCTCCGGCTTGAGGACCGAGTATCTTTCCAACCCCCTGGCAGTAGAGTCCTCAGCCCCTCGTCTCACCTGGCTCGTCCAGTCTGCCGAAAACGGCCAGCGGCAGACGGCTTACCGCATCCTGGTGGCTTCGTCGTCTGGATTACTGGCCCGGAATCAAGGCGATCTCTGGGACTCGGGCCGCGTGGCGTCTTCGGAAACGGTGAATATTCCTTACGCTGGCAAGGCTCTCACGTCCCGCCAGCGGTGCTTCTGGAAAGTGCAGGTGTGGGACAAGGATCAGAAGCCCTCGGCCTGGAGCACTCCCGCCGAGTGGAGCATGGGCCTGCTGCGCGCCGGCGATTGGCAGGCGCGGTGGATCTCTTTCCCCGACAAGAGCCCGTTGCACAACTCCCGCAAGGAGCTCGAACTGCCCCCGGCGCGTGCCTACCGGGGCGGTTTCGCCGTCTCGAAACCCGTTCGCCGGGCCTTGCTTTACGGCTCCGCTCTAGGCATCTTCGACCCCTACCTGAACGGGCGCCGAGTGACCGAGACGATGTTCTCACCCGGCTGGTCGGACTACCACCAGCGTGCCTACTACCGTGCCTGGGATGTGACAGCCGCGGTTTCATCCGGCGCCAATACACTCGGCGCCATCGTCGCCGACGGATGGTACGCGGGCTACCTCGGCTATGGCCTCCTGGTGGGCTATGGCCCCAATCGCACCGGCCGGAACTTCTACGGCAAGTCGCCCGCGCTGCTGCTGCAGCTCGAAATCGAGTACGCCGACGGCACCCGGCAGAGCGTGGCGACCGGGGACGGCTGGCAACAGACCCCGGCGTCCTCGCTGGAGGCCGACTTCCTCATGGGCGAAACGTATGATGCCCGGCAGGCATTGGACTGGTCTGCCAAGGTCCCCTGGGCAGCGGCAGTCCTGGCGGCTTCGATGGCGCCGGTCCGCGCCGTATATCACGACGCGGCCGGGGACCGGGACGTCGACCTCGCCTTTCGCCAGCCGCCGCGAATGCAGGCCTACACCGGCCCCGACATCCGGCCCATTGAAGAGATCCAGCCCGTCTCCATGCGCGAGATCCAGCCCGGTGTTCAAGTTTACGATCTCGGCCAGAATATTGCCGGGGTTGCCCGGCTGCGAGTGAAAGGGGCCGCCGGCACGCGCGTCCGATTGCGTTTCGCCGAGATGGTCTATCCCGATGGCCGGTTGATGACGGAGAACCTGCGCCGGGCCCGCGCCACCGACACTTACATTCTGCGCGGCGATCCCAACGGCGAAACCTGGACCCCGCGCTTCACCTATCACGGCTTCCAGTACGTGGAGCTGACCGGCCTCCCCGGCCGGCCGGACAAAGATGCCATCGCCGGCATTGTGGTCCACTCCGATACTCCGCTCGTCAGCTCCTTCTCTTCCTCCGATGCGATGCTGAACCGTCTCCACTCGAACATCGTCTGGACGCAGCGAGGCAACTTCGTCGAGATCCCGACCGATTGCCCGCAGCGTGACGAACGCTTCGGCTGGACCGGCGACGCGCAGATCTACGCCCGCGCCGCCACCATCAACGCCGATACGGCCGCCTTCTACACGAAGTGGCTCGACGACCTGGAAGAGTCCCAGCGCCCCAACGGCGCTTTCCCCGACTATGCCCCCTACGCCATGCAGCACGGCGGCGACGGCTACTCCTACGGCACAGCCTGGATGGACGCCGGCATCATCGTCCCCTACCACGTCTGGCAGGCTTACGGCGACACTCGCCTGCTGGAGCGCCACTGGTCCGGCATGCAGAAGTTCATCGCCTTCCGCCAGAAGCAGAGCCCTGACCTGCGCGGCACGAATACGTTCAACAAGTGGGGCGACTGGCTGGCGGTCGGCAGCAACACTCCCATCGAATACGTCGACGCGGTCTACTTTGCCTACTCCGCGCGACTGATGGCGGAGATGGCTGCGGCCCTCGGAAAGACAGACGAGTCGGCCCGCTACCGCGACCTTTACGAAGCGATCCGCCGCCGCTTCCAGGCCGACTACGTCCTGTCCGGCGGCGCGCTGAAAGTGGAAACCCAAACCGCCTACGCGCTCGCCCTGGCGAACCAGCTCTTCCCGGAATCCGAACGAAGCGCCGCCGCGGAGCATCTGGCCGGAATGATCCAGTCCAACGGCGGCCGCATGACCACCGGGTTCCTCGGTACGTACCCCCTGCTGCCCGTGCTCGATGCCAACGGCCACAGCGGCCTCGCCGTCCAACTGCTGCGCAGCCGCCAGTTCCCCAGTTGGGGCTACGAAGTGGATAATGGCGCCACCACCATCTGGGAGCGCTGGAACAGCTATACGAAGGACAAGGGCTTCTTCAACCCGGCCATGAACTCCTTCAGTCACTACTCCTTTGGAGCCGTCTCGGAATGGATGTTCCGCCGCCTGGCCGGCATCGACACCGACGGTCCCGGATACCGGAAGCTGCTGATCCAGCCGACGCCCGGCGATCTGGAATGGGTGACGGCGGAATACGCTTCCATCCGCGGCCGCATCACGGTCGGGTGGCGCCAGCGGAGCGGCCGCTTCGAAATGAATCTGACTGTGCCCGCCAACCTGACCGCTATCGTTGGAATCCCCGCTTCTTCGCCTATCGCCTCGCAGCCGGGCGCGGTATTTCGTGAGATGAAGGGTGGCCGGGCCTGGCTGGAGGTTTCGTCCGGTACCTACAGTTTCGCCTCGGCTTTGCCCTAGAGCGGGGAATAACCCATCGAAAGGTGGTAAACTCCCCCCATGCTGACCGAACTCCTGAGTGGCGTTGCCCTCGCCGCCACGGGAACCTTGGCCTACGGCGCCCGGGCACGATCCGCCACTCTCTTCGGTCCTTCCGTGTGGAAAGGTCCGAAGAACCGCCGCGCCATCGCCATCACTTTTGACGACGGTCCCAGCGAATCCACTTCCGAACTCCTGACTCTGCTGGCCGATTTCGGCGCCCGGTGCACCTTCTTCCAATGCGGCCACCACGTGCGGCGCCTGCCGCACATCTCCCAGCGCTGCATCGCAGTCGGCCACGAGATCGGCAACCATTCCGACACGCACCAGGCCTTCTACCTTCGTTCGCCGCAATTCATCTACGATCAGATCTCGCGCGCCCAGGAGTCCATCATCGAAGTCACGGGCCGCGCGCCCACGCTGATGAGGGCGACTTACGGCGTGCGCTGGCCCGGCCTGGCCGCCGCCCAGGAACGCCTGGGCCTGCTGGGGGTCATGTGGACCACGATCGCCCGCGATTGGCGCCTGTCCGCGCCCGAGATCGTCGCTCACGTCGAGCCGCGGGTGGAGCCCGGCTCCATTCTCTGCTTCCATGATGGCCGTGAGTTGCTCCACCGCCCGGACATCACGCCCACGATCGACGCCCTGCGCACCTTGCTGCCGAAGTGGCTGGAGTCCGGCTACGAGATCGTCACGGTCAGCAATCTCATCGGGAAGGCTTAGGCTACACTACCGGCAATGCCCGCCTCCACGTGGCGAATCTGGATCCCTGCCATCTCGATGCTGCTCGTCTCACTGATCAGCTACATCGATCGCAACACTCTCGCCCTGCTCGCCCCCACCATCCTGAAAGAGACGCACCTGACGGCTGAGCAGTACGGTTGGATCATCTCCGCCTTCTCCATTGCGTACATGGTGGGCAATCCGCTGTGGGGCCGTTGGCTGGACCGCTGGGGCGTGCGGGGCGGCATGTCGCTGGCTGTGGCCTTCTGGACCGCCGCTTCGGCGGCGCACGCACTGGTCTCCAGCTTCCTGGGCTTCGCCGCCGCCCGGGCCGCGCTGGGCTTCGGAGAAGGCGCTACTTTTCCCGGTGGCCTGCGCACCGTGGTGCAGACGCTGCCGGAGCGCTTCCGCGCCCGCGGCGTGGCGATCGCCTACAGCGGCGGCTCGCTGGGCGCCGTGCTCACTCCGCTGATCGTCACGCCGATCTTCGCCGCCTGGGGCTGGCGCGCGGCGTTCCTCTTTACCGGTCTGGCCGGCCTGCTCTGGCTGCTGTGGTGGAGCTTCGTCAGCCGGAGGGAAGAACTGCAGGCGATCCGCGTGCAGCACAGCGCCAGGCCCACGCCGATCCCCTACTCCGACCGGCGCCTGTGGGCTTTCATGGCCTCGTATGCGTTGGGCTGCATCCCGCTGGCGTTTGTGATCTATCAGGCGCCACTCTACTTCAGCCGTGCCCTGGGCAAGACGCAGATCGAGATCGGCGCCGTGTTGTGGATCCCGCCGCTTGGCTGGGAGTGCGGCTACTTTCTGTGGGGCTATGTCGTGGACCGTCTGCGCAACGGTCTGGACGATCCGCTGCCCGTCTACCGCCGCTTGACCATCGCCGCCGCGCTGGGCACACTGCCGCTGGCGCTGGGTCCGCACATCACGTCGTTCCCGCTGCTGCTGCTACTCTTCTTTTGGGCGATGTTCGTGGCCGGCGGCAACATCATTGTGAGCATCAGTTACGCCACGCACATCTTCACCACCGCCCATGCCGGGCTCATCGCCGGCCTGGGCGCCGGCGCCTGGTCCGCCTTTGTCGCCCTATCCATGCCGTGGTTTGGCCGGTTGATGGACGCGCGCTCCTGGCAGGCTTCCTTCGCACTGGCCACAGCGATTCCGCTGCTGGGCTTCGGATTGTGGTTGTGGTGGAGCCGGCCGCGCGTCTCTACCCGAGCGGCTGGCGGATGAGTGAGGCCAGCGCCTCCTGCAGCACGGGCGTGCGCGGGTAGGCATGCCCACCATATTGGCGGAAGCCTTCGGCCCACTCCACGCCGCAGAGTTTTCCACGAGAGCGCGTCCATTCCTCCATCGTCTCGATGAAGTTGTCCATGCCGTGCTGCTTCAGCAGCCACGCCCGCTGGCTCTTGTGCGCGGCCAGCATCTCGCGCTTGCGGTCCATGACGGTGCCAACGTCGAAGAAGAACTGGGCGGAGATCACATCGCCGAAACGATCGATGCCTTCGGCGGGGTCGAGGTAATAGAGGTGCGGGATGCGGTCGAGGGCCGGAGCCTGGTCGAAGGTCTGGGTGCCGTAGTTTGGCGCGGAGGCGCCGAAGCAGGCGTCGGTGACGAGCTTCGAGGTGGCTTCGTGATCGCAATGGTAGTCACGGGGAGAGGCGGTGAGCACGACATCGGGCCGGAAGCGGCGCAGGGAAGCGGTCACCCTCCTGCGCGAGGGGTCGTCTTCGAATATGGTCAAGTCCTTGAAGCCCACCCAATGATGCTCGGCGCCGATCAGGGATGCCGCGCGGGAGGCCTCCTGGCGGCGGATGTCGGCGGTCTCCTGCGGACCGAACTCCACGCTGCCGCAATCGCCGGAAGTCATGGTGGCGATGGTGATGTGATGGCCCGCCGCGGCCAGGAGGGCTAAAGTGCCGCCGGCCAGAAACTCGGCGTCGTCGGGATGGGCGTGCAGGCAGAGGATGCGCATTATTGACGTTCCCCCGAGTTACGCATCTGTTCGCATTCGCAGCAGTCGCTGCAGCGCTGGCACTTCTGGCAAAGGTGGTTGGCGCAGGCGTCCTTGGTGCACCACACGCAGATCTCGGTGGAACTCTCTCCGCAGATGCTGCAGTGGAAGAGCGGACCATGCGCCGGTGCTGGCGGATTCACTTGCGGCCTCCCTGCTTCAACGTTTTCTCCCTGCAACGCTGTGCCTCCTGTTCGGCGCTCTCCAATTCCTTCTCCCGCACGGCCGAGAGCTCCATCACGTGCTGGCGCAACCAGTCGCGGCTGGCGCCGGCCGCGAGAATTTCGCTGTCGAGCAGATCCGCCACCGCCGGATTCTGGTAGCGCCGCACCGCCTGGCTGATGCTGGAAGAGAGCTGCAGCAGGCTTTCGAGCCGCACCAGGGTCTCCACCGCGAGCGTGAGCTTGGCCGGTTGCGCGGCGAAGCGCACGGCGGCGTTCTGCACGAATCCGATCTGCTCCAGGCAGTCCTTGTACTGCTTTTCGTAGGCGGCCGGCGCGCCTGCCGCCGTCCACTTCTCCGGCTGAAGTTGATCGAACAAAGGCCGCAGGCGCGCGGCCTCCGGGCCGATCTTTTCAGCCCGCGGCTTCAAATCCCAATCGGGCGCGATGCCAGGCGATTGGACGGCCAGCAGCACAATAGCAATTCCGGTGAACACTCTACCGCTAGTTTACCCGCACCGCCGTGCGCGAGTGTGGAGTGAACAGGGCTAGTTGCCCGGGGGAGGAGGCGGGGGGGGAGGAGGTGGAGGCGGAGTAGCGCCCGTGTCTCCGGGGAGGCCGCCGGTGGGAGGCGTGGGCACGCTGGTGGGTACGCCGGCGCCGCCGCCGCCAGGCAGGCGGGGCGTGCGAAGCAGAATCTGCCAGATGGCATCCGCGACATACTGCATCACGCGGCCCTTGTCCACGCGGTGCGAGGCGGAGAGCGGAGAGTTCCGGTAGACCACCAGTTCATCGCCGCCGTTGAGAATCTTGGGATCGCCGTCGCGCGGCATCAGGCGGTGCTCCACGGCTACCTGGCCTTCTTCCACGGCGACGTGCGTGGTTTCGTCGTCGTCGTCGACGCTGATGTCGAAGGTGGTGCCACGGACGGAGATGACGGCAGTGGGCGTGTGGACGCGGTTTGGATTCGGCTGGCCGCCCAGCTTCTGGATGTGGACGCGGATGCGGCCCAGCCAGACGTCCACCAGGTCGCGCCAGTTGCCGGGGTTGGCCCGGAAGGTGACGCGCGAATTCGGGAACACCTCGAAGGTGCTGCCGTCGGAAACCTGGAAGGAGGCGTACCCGTCTGGACCAGTAACAATGATCTGCCTGGCCTGGATGGTGTCTCCCGCGGAGACCGCCCACAACCCTGCATCGCGGATGAGATTGACGTTGCCTTGCACCTCGACCGCTTTCGCCGCAGTGTCGCCCACCCAGGGCATCTGCAGGCCGGATTGTGCGGACGCAGGGGGAGTGAGCGCCAGCAGCAACAACGCTGCCGTCGCCAGTCCAAACCGCTGGTGCATGGTCGGGTACATACAGAGTCCCGTAAGTTCCTACTCTATCACCAAAATTGCAAAGCAACTAGTGGGCCTTGACCCGTTTGTGTTGAGAAATCAAGGGCCTAGATGCAGTTTGTGAAAGAAACTTCCGATAGACTCAGGGTAGAATGGACGCAGGACATGGGTCACTTGTCCACAACCCGGAACATCGCCGGCCTGCTGCTGGCAGCCGCCGTGCTGTCGCTGCCGGTGGATGCGCAGAACGCGGGCGCCCGCCTGCGTTGGCGTCCGGTGGGCAATACAAGCCTGATTTCCGGGCTCGCCTCCAATCGCGGTGGACCGGTGGAAGCGGTTTGGTTTCAATCCGATTCGAGCATCGCCACGCGTCTCTCGGGAGGCCGGGTGTTCGTTACCACGGACATGGAGACCTGGCGGCGCGACGATTCCGCTCCGGCGCCCAGTGCTGCTCCCGCCCCCCCAGACGCAACCGTGGCCCCCGAACGCGGGGCGAAACTGCGCGCCACGCGGCCTGGTTCCAATGTGGTTTTCGCCGCTGGCCGTTACGCCTGGAAATCCGAGGACGGCGGCCTCAACTGGACGAATCTCACCTACTACAAAGGCGAATCGATCCTCGGCGGCGCCATCCGGGAGCTGGCTGTAGATCCCTCTGATGAGCAGAGAATCGCTGTCGCCGCCGACTCCGGCGTCTGGTTTTCGGCCGATGGCGGCTTGAGCTGGCAGGGACTGAATGATGGCCTGCCGAACCTGCCGGTGCGCCGGATTCTGGCAGCGCCCGCCGGGACGCGCGGTGTTGTAATCGGTGTCGCCAAGGCCGATGGAGAACTCACGGCCATGGAGTGGGCTCCGGCGCAGAGTCTCGGCTGGAAGCCGGTCTCCGACGACCCGCTGCGGGCCGAAGACGCGGCCAGGCAGCAGTTGTCTGTGGTGCTTGGCGCGGAGATCACCGCCGCCGCTTCCAATGGCGACACAGTTTTTGCCGGTGATTCGAGTGGCCGGCTCTTCGTCTCCGCCGATGCCGGCCGGACGTGGCGCACCTTCGTTGCGGCCGAAGGCGGCGCCCGGGTGGAGCGCTTCTGGCTCGATCCGGCCGACCGCAGTTTTGCCTTAGCCGCGCTTTCGGCGGAATCCGGCCTCGGGCCGCGGATCGTGCGTACCCTCAATGGCGGAGGCTATTGGGACGACCTCTCCGCCAACCTCCCGGCCGGGGCGGCTTATGGAGTGGCAGCGGACCGCACCACCGGGGCTGTGTATGCGGCTACGGACACAGGCATCTATTTCACCTACGCCGACCTACGCGCACCCGCACCGCCCACCGCATGGCAGGCGATCGGCGGCGGCCTGCCGCCGTCCGCGGTGCGAGACGTCCGGATCGACGCCGCCGGAAACCTTCTGTTGGCAGCCTTGGATGGATACGGGATCTACGCCGTGCTGGCGCCGCACCGCCAGCGCGCGCCGCAACTGGCTCACTCGGCGGACTACGCAGCCCGGCCGGCCGCGCCCGGCGCGCTGCTGAGTGTCGTGGGCGCCCGGGCTTCCGCTGTGATGGCCGGCGGAGCCGCCGCGCCGGTCCTGGCGGCATCCGACGAAGAATCTCAAATCCAGGTGCCTTTTGAGGCGGCTGGGAGCTCCATGCAGGTAGTGGTGAACGCGGCACAGGGCCGCGTCACGTTCGGCGTGCCGCTCCGGGCCACCGCACCCGCCATCCTGATCGACCGCGACGGCACGCCCATGCTGCTGGATGCCCTTTCCGGCGCGCAACTCGATCTCCTCAACCCGGCGCGGCCGGGCATGAAACTCCAAATCCTGATGAGCGGCCTCGGCAAGGTGCAGCCCGAATGGCCCACCGGCCTGCAGGCGCCGCTCGAAGACGCCCCGCGTGTCACCGCGCCCCTCAAGGCCGCGCTCAACGGCGTACCTCTGCAGATCGGCCGCGCCACCCTGGCGCCTGGCTACATTGGTTATTACCTGGTGGAACTGGACCTGCCCGAACTGCTCGACAGCGGCGCCTCTGAACTCGTGGTGGAAGCCGCGGGCGTCGAAAGCAACCGGGTGCGCGTCTACGTCAGCCAATAGGAGGAAATTTCCGGAATGCGAACTTGGATCAGCCTGGCTGTGCTGCTGTGCGCGACCGCCGCCCTCGGGCAGGACACGAAGAGCGTGGAAAAGCTGGCGCCTTACTACCCGACGCCGGAGACTGTGGTGGAGCGCATGCTCAAGCTTGGAGGCCTCAAGGCCGGCGAGAAGATGTTCGACCTCGGCAGCGGAGACGGCCGCATTGTGATCATGGCCGCCGAGAAATTTAAGGCCGATGCCACGGGTGTCGAATTCGACGCCGACCTCGTCAAGGAATCTTCCACGCGCATCCGCTCGTTGGGTCTGGAGAAGCGTGCGCGGATCATCCACGGCGACATTGCCAAGCAGGACTTTTCCTCCGCCGCGCTGCTCACCGTCTACCTCTTGCCCACCTCGAACTCCAAGATTCGTCCCCTGCTCGAGAAGCAGCTCAAGCCGGGCACGCGCATCGTCGCCCACGACTTTACCTTCCAGGACTGGACACCCATCAAGGAAGAGCACATCGAAGACGACGGCGAAGGGCGCAGCCACACGCTCTACCTGTATGTCCGTTGACCGTTACGGAGCCAGCCGGTGATCGTCACTGACCAGATCGTGCTGCCGTACCTCTGGCGGCGCTATCTCAGTTTCCTCCGGGCGCTGACCGGCGCATCCTGCCTCTGGGTGGTGCTTGGCTCGGCAGGAATGCCGTCCGCCGCCTGGATCCTCCTCGTGCTTGGACTCACCATCTACAGTGTTGTCTCGATTTTCTGGCACTGGCAGGAGAGGCTCGACCGGCTCGACATCTTCAACCTCGTGCTCGATGTCTCCATCTTCTTCCTCTGTGCCGGGCTGGCCCACTCCGGCGGCTTCTGGCTCTCCGCGATGGCGGCGCTGTATCTCTTCCTGGCCACCTCCACCCTGCAGGACTGGCGCGACGTCCTACTGATCACAGTGGTGACGCTGGCCTTCGTCAACAGTGCCCAGCCGGTGGATGCGCAGAGGCTCCAGCCGCTTCTGTTGATTCTGGGCATGTTTGGTTGCGTGGTGGCGTTGCAGAAGCAGAGCCTGCTGGACCGGCTCTCCGCCTCCTCGCGGCAGGCCGTGATGTACCGGCTGGAAGCCCAGCGCGCCCGCGAGAGCGAACGCGAGCGGATCGCCGCGGATTTTCACGACGGCCCGCTGCAAAGCTTCATCTCCGTGCAAATGCGCCTGGAGGTAGTGCGGAAGATGCTCGAACGCAGCCACGAGGCGGGGCTCGAAGAGCTGCGCCAGTTGCGCGAGGTTTGCGACCGGCAGGTGACTGAGGTGCGCACCTTTGTGCGTGGGATGCGGCCCGTCGAACTCGATGGCGCGGGTCTGGCCTCATCGCTGCGCTCCACCGTCGGCTTCTTTCAGAAGGATTCCGGCATCCCCACCACCTTCCACGCCGACCCGACGGCCATGCACGACGACATCGCCGCTTCCACAGAAATCGTCCAGATCGTCCGCGAAGCGCTCAACAATCTTCGCAAGCACTCCTCCGCTTCCCGGGCCACCGTGCGCATCGCTCGCACTGCCAGACACCTCACCATCAACGTGGAAGACGATGGCACGGGTTTCCCCTTCGCCGGGTCTTTCGATCTCGACGAACTCGAGATGCTCAAGATGGGACCCCGCAGCATCATGCGCCGCGTGAAGTCGCTGGAAGGCGACATGCTGCTGCACTCGCGCCCCGGACGCGGGTCGGAACTCAGCATCCGCCTGCCGCTATGAAGAAGCTCCTTCCGCTCCTGCTCGTTCTGGCCGGCTGCGCCCGATACGCCGATTTCACTCTGCCCACAGCCGGCGCGCCAGAGGAAGGTGCTTACACGTGGGAGGCCCGGCCCGCACCGGTCATCCCCAACCGCGGCGTAGACACGCTGAATCCTTCCGTCGCCGAGTGGCAAGGCGCCCTGCTGAACCTCTACTCCGTCTACGACGGCAAGACCTGGCACACGGAAGCCGCCACTTCCGGAGACGGGTTTGCCTGGGCGTCCGGCCGGCGCGTGCTCTCTCCCGATTCGAAGACCTGGGAAGGAGGCTATATCGCCGCCAATGGCGCCACCGTGGTGCGGAATGGAGAATTGCTCCACTTCTATCAGGGCGGGGATCCGCCCCGCATCGGACTCGCGCGATCCGCAGACGGCGCCGGGTTTCACCGCCTGCCCGAACCGGTGGTCGGCTTCGGCCCCCGCGGCTCCTGGGATGAGCGCGGTGCAGCCGACCCATACGTTCTCGAAACAGGCGGCAAGCTCTACCTCTACTACCTGGGCCAGGACCGCGCCCGCCGCCAGCGCCTCGGCCTGGCCGTTTCCGAGGACGGCACCGTTTGGACGAAGCTCCGCCAGAACCCGATCCTGGAACTCGGCGGCCCGGGCGCCTTCGACGAAAACGGCCTCGGCGAGCCCGCCGTATGGCAGGCGCATGGCTGGTGGTGGATGCTCTACACCGGCCGCGCGAGCAATGAGGTGCGCCGCATGGGATTGGCCCGTTCGCAAGACGGCGTGCGCTGGCAGAAGCTCGATCTCGTCATCTCGGGCACGGAGGCCTGGAACTCGAAGGTGGTTTGCGACGCGACGGTGATTCCCGAAGCGGCCCGCGTTCGCGTGTGGTTTGGCGGTGGCGACGACGCTCAGCCGGCCGAAAATCTGCATGGCCAGATTGGCTACGGCGAGCTCATCTGGCGTCCGTCACACTGACAATCAGGCTACTCTGAGCTTGACGGCCTTATCATGCGTATCGGCATCACGTGTTACCCCACTTACGGCGGCAGCGGCATTGTGGCCACCGAACTCGGAATGGAACTCGCCTCTCGGGGCCACGAAGTCCACTTCATCACGTACGCCAACCCCATCCGGCTCGACCCCGGCCTGCCCAGGATCTTCTACCACGAAGTGGAAGTCTCCACCTACCCGCTCTTCCAATACCCCCCCTATGATCTGGCGCTGGCCTCGCGCATGGCGGAGATTGCGGAGTGGCAGAAACTGGATCTGCTCCATGTCCACTACGCCATTCCGCATTCAGCGTCCGCGTTCCTGGCCCGGAACATCCTTCAGCCCAAGCGCCGGCTGCCGTACGTCACCACTTTGCACGGCACGGACATCACCCTGGTTGGCGCCGATCCCTCTTACCTGCCCATCACCCGCTTCTCCATCGAGCAATCCGACGGCGTCACCGCCATCAGCGAACACCTGCGCCGCGAAACGCTGGAGGCGCTCGGGGTGCAGAGCGAAATCCGTGTCATCCATAACTTCGTGAATTGCGATCTCTACCGTGTTCCGAAGACGCCGCACGAAGGGCGGCCGCGCCTGCTGCACATCTCGAACTTCCGCGAAGTAAAGCGCGTCACGGATTGTGTCGAAGTGCTGGCCCGCGTCCGGAAGCACGTGGACTGCGAACTCTGGATGGCGGGCGACGGCCCCGACCGCGGCGCCGCCGAACGCCTGGCCTTCGAACTCGGCGTGCACGACGATGTGCGCTTCCTGGGCAAGCAGAACCATATCGAGCGCCTCATTCCGCAATGCGATGTCCTGTTGCTGCCCAGCCGCATGGAGAGTTTCGGGCTGGCCGCGCTGGAGGCCATGGCCTGCGGGCTGATCCCCGTCTCCACCCGCGTCGGCGGGATTCCCGAACTCATCACGCACGGCCAGGACGGTTTCCTGGAGGCGGTGGGAGACACCGTTGCTCAGGCGGCACGCGTCACAGAGATCCTGAGTGACGAGAAGCTGCGCACCCGCATGAGGTGGGCCGCGCGCGATACGGCTGAGGGCCGCTTCTGTTCTTCGAAGATCATTCCGCGCTACGAAGCCTACTACCGCGAAGTGGCCGGCCTGTAACACCGGGTCCACGGCCGCCTTCAGGCCGGAGGGAAACCGGTTCCACACCGTTACGAACTCCCCGCAACGCACCGCTCCAGGTGTATTTTCGAGTTGCAGGGAGCCGATGATGAACCGACGAGATCTCCTGAAGACCCCGCTATTCCTGGCCATGGCGAAGCCGTGCTGCGAACTGCCCGGCTTGCCGCCAACGGCCTATCTGAGGCAGGGTTCGACCCTGGCCATCGACCTTCGCCAAGCCACGGCGCTGCAGAAGATGGGCGGCGCCGCCCGCATCCGCGACGAAGCGCTTCAACTTCATCTGGTGGTCGCCCAGACCGCTCCCGGCGTCTTCCATGCCTGGCACGGCGCCTGCACGCACGGAGGCGCTCCCCTGGCCTATGATGCCCGCCACGGCACCGCGCTCTGCAGCAGCGTGGGGCACTCGGAGTTCGGCGCGCAAGGCGAAGTGGTGCGGGGGCCCGCTCCCAGGCCTGTCCAGGTCTTTCCCGTGAAGCGCACCGGAGAGACGCTCACCGTCGAATTGGAGGCGGCCCGATGAAACCGCTGCTCCTGCTCTGCTTTACGTTGCTCGCCGCGGCGAAAGACGGTGCCGATCGGCAAATACCCGCCGGCCGCTTCGAACCGTTCGGAGCGAATGGCCGGGTGGTTGAGGTCGCGCGTCCGTTCCTTATGAACCGCACTGAGGTGACCTACGGCGAATTTCAGCGATTCGTTGCCGCCACCGGCTACGTCACCTACGGCGAGCGCCCGGACCGCGCCCCCGGCTGGCAGAACCACACCTGGCGCGAACCCGGCTTCCCTGTCCACTCCAGCCAGCCCGTGGTCTGGGTCACCGCCGAAGACGGCGAAGCCTACTGCCGCTGGTCCGGAGGCCGCCTGCCGACAGAGATCGAATGGGAGTACGCCGCCCGCGCCGGTTCCGCCGCCCCGCATCACTTTGGAGAGACCGTGGATCCCCGCTACGTCTGGTACCGCGAGAACTCGGGCGGCAAGCTGCACAGGGTGGGCACGAAGCGGCCCAACGCCTGGGGTCTCCATGACACGGAAGGCAGCGTCTGGGAGCTGGTGAAGGCCGATGGGAAGACGCCTGTCCTGCGAGGAGGCTCCTGGATGAACTGCCCGGCCATCTCCCCCTGGGCCAACGAAAAGCCGATCTACCGCCGTCCGCTGGCCGGCGCGCCAAACCACCGCGACAACGACATCGGCTTCCGCTGCGTGCGCGAAGCGGACCGCTGAACCGCGGCGGCGCGGCCCGCGCTACGCCCCGTGCGCGTCTTCGAGATACGTGTAGCCGTACAGCCCTTCTTCGTAGAACTTCAGCAGCCGGCCGGACTCGCCGTACCCGATCTTGCCTTCCATCACGGCCCCTTCCACGTCGCGCCGGAACTGCTCCAGGAGGGTACCGGCGGAGAACTGCACGTACGCCAGAACCTCTTTGACCGAATCCCCCCGGATCACTGCTTCCAGGACCGGCTTGTTCTCTGCGTTCACGCGGACGTGCACCGCGTGCGTGTCGCCGAACAGGTTGTGCAGGTCGCCCAGAATCTCCTGATATGCGCCCACCAGGAAGGCGCCCAGGTAGTAGGGATCGCCGTTGAAGGCGTGCAGCGGCAGAGTCTTCTTCACATCGCGGCGGTCGATGAACTGGTCCACCTTGCCGTCGCTGTCGCAGGAGATGTCGCCGAGCACGGCGCTGCGGCCCGGCTGCTGCTCCAACCGGTGGATGGGCATGATGGGGAAGAGCTGCTTCACCGCCCAGCTATCCGGCATGCTCTGGAACAGGGAGAAGTTGCAGAAATAGGTGTCCGACAACATCCCTTCCAGCCCTTCCAGCTCTTCCGGGAAGACGTCGAGCTGCTTGGCCATGGCCAGGATACGGCGGCAGATGAGCCAGTACAGGTTTTCGGCCGTGCAGCGCTGCTTCAGCGGCAGGTAGCCCAGCGAGAAGAGATTAAGCGCGGAGTCCAGCGCCTGCTGCGCGTCGTGGAAGCTCTCCAGCAGGTTCTTCGAACTCATCCCTTTATAGGTTTCGAGCAGGTCGATGAGCGGCTGCTCCACGTCATCGCCCAGTTCGCCGGGCACTTCCTCTTCGCCATAGCCGGAGACGCCGAGCACGTTGAACACCAGCGCGCTGTGATAAGCCGCGATGGCGCGGCCGCTCTCGCTGACGATGGTCGGGTGCGCCACCTCGGCCTCGTCGCAGACGTTTTGCACGTGGTGGACGATGTCGTTGGCATACTCCTGCAGCGAGTAGTTCACGCTCGATTCAAAGTCTGTCTGCGAACCGTCGTAATCGATGCCCAGTCCGCCGCCGACATCCAGAAACTCGAGCCCCGCGCCCTGCTTCTTCAGGTCCACATAGACACGGGCGGCCTCGATGACCGCGCCCTTGATGGGGCGGATGTTGGTGATCTGCGAGCCCAGGTGGAAGTGCAGCAGCTTGAGGCAATCTTCCATGCCGGCAGCCTTGAGCGTCTCCACTGCCCGCACGGCCTCCGTCACGGTGAGGCCGAATTTCGAGCGGTAGCCGCCCGACGACTTCCAGCGTCCGGAGCCGCGGCTGGCCAGCTTCACGCGCAGCCCGATGGTGGGACGCACGCCTACCATCTCGGCCTTGCGGATGATCAGTTCCAGTTCCGTGAACTTCTCCACAACGGGCGTGATGTCGCGGCCAATCTTCTTGGCCAGCATGCACATCTCGATGTACTCGTCGTCCTTGAAGCCGTTGCAGATGATCGGTGTGGAGTTGTCGGCGATGGCGACCACGGCCAACAGTTCCGGTTTCGAGCCGGCCTCCAGTCCGAAGCCGTATTCACGTCCGAACCGGTTGATCTCCTCCACCACTTGCCGCTGCTGGTTCACCTTGATGGGGTAGACGCAGCGGTACGAACCTTTGTAGCCGTGCTCCGCGATGGCTGCCACGAAGACGTCGCGCAGTTCCTTCAACTGGTTTCCGAGGATCTCCGGAAAGCGCAGCAGAATGGGAGGATCGATCCCGCGCAGCACCAGCGTATCCACCAGGCCTTTCAGGTCTACAAACCGGTGAGGCTCCCGCGTCGGGTGCACCAGGACGTGCCCGTCGTTGCTGATCGAGAAGTAGCCCTTACCCCAGCGGTCGATGTCATAGAGTTCCTTGGCGTCAACGACGGTCCAGCGGTCGGACGGTTCCCACACAGGTGGAGTGTCGGGCAGTTTCAGATTCAATTCAGGTTCGCGAGCCTCCCCAATCTAACAGTGTGAATAAGATTGAACTAGGGGGCAACTGTAATTTGATGGCAGCTCTCCGGCTGTTGCGAATCTTAACAGTGGCCGGGATGGCGGCGCAGGCGCAAACCGCCATTCTCGAGTGCATCTCCGGCGCCCAGGTGGAAGGCCGCATGCGGCTCATTTTTCGCGTGCCCGGCGCGGGACTTCCCAAAGTGGAGCGCGCCACTCTGTTCCTCCATCTCGATTCAGACCCGCCGCCGAAGCCGATGAAACTGAATGGACGGCACGCCGCCCCGGCAGCCCAGGAGAAGGGCTGGATGGCGGTGACCGTGCCCGTGAAGGAAGCGCTCAAGCCGATACGCCTCGAAACCGGCGGCGCCGTCTTCCATAGTTGTTCCGATCGTGACAACGCTCCTTACCTGGTGGTCGAGCAGACCTCCACCCCGCGAGGCAGGCAAGATCAGTAAGATCTCTCTATGACCGTTCTTCCCCTCCAGAAGAAGATCGCCCTTGTCACCGGCGCCAGCAAGGGTGTCGGCAAGGGCATCGCCCTGGAACTGGCCAGCCAGGGCGCCGACGTGGCCGTCAATTACAACAGCGACGCCGCGGGCGCCGCCGCCACCGTCGAAGCCATCCACGCCATGGGCCGCCGCGCCATCGCCGTGCAGGGCAATGTGGGCAGGAAGACCGACGTGGACGCCATGTTCGACCGCGTCCTTGCTGAATTCGGCCGCCTGGATATCCTGGTGAACAATGCCGGCATCCAGACCTGGAAGCCGCTCCTCGAACTGGAAGAAGCAGAGTGGGACCGGGTGATCTCCGTGAATCTCAAAGGCTGCTTCCTCTGCACCCAGCGCGCTGCCCGGGCCATGAAGGAGGCCGGCGCGGGTTCCATCATCAACATCGGCTCCGGCTGCAACAAGTGGGCGTTCCCGAACCTCGTCGATTACACCGCTTCCAAAGGCGGCATGGAGCAGTTCACCAAGGTGGCCGCCGTGGAACTTGGCCCCCTGGGCATTCGCGTGAACTGCGTGGCCCCGGGCGCCATAGAAATCGAGCGGACGCAGAATGAAGTCGGGGACTACGCCGGCACCTGGTCCAAGCTCACGCCACGGCGCCGAGTCGGCCTGCCGGCTGACGTGGCACACGCCGTGGCGTTCCTCTGCGAGGACAGGACCGACTTCATCACCGGTCAAACCATCTGGGTGGACGGCGGCCTCTTCACTCGCCCCGCCTGGCCGTACGAGTAGCCGCGATCCGCGCCGGCTTCAAGGTCCAGGCCTGCAGCCGCGCCATCTCCAGCAGTGATTCCGGAGCGAACCCTTCGGGGTGGATGAGCCAGTTGTAGAGGCGGGCCGCATCCTTGCCGATGTGCCGTTCGAACTCCAACCGGCCCGCGCGCACTTGCACGTCTCCGGAGCCGGTGTCGGCGGCCAGCGTGGCCGCGAAGTCCGGCAGGGATACGGCCTGGGCGCCCGTCCAGATCTGATCCGGCAGCCGGCCATTCTTTCGCACGAACGCCGCCGCGTCCGCCTTGGCGCGTTCGAAGACGGCTCGCGGAATTTCCGCGCGCGTGTCGGTGGTCGCCACGCGCCGCAGCGGCCCGTCCACGTGTTGCGGAGGCAGGCCCAGCAGAGTCAGTAATTGATCGGCCGCCGAGAATCCATCGCGCGTGTCGAGACTCTCGGCCAATCGCCGTGCCGTCGCCAAAGGCGCAGCCTGGTCGCGCGGCTCGAATAGGGAAGGCAACTCCCGCGCCGTCACAATCCGGATACCCGGTGTCGCCCGCACATGATCCACAAACTCGAAGAAGATCCTGTAGGCCTGCCTCCGGGACTCACTCGTCCGGAGCGGCGGCCTCTGCCACGCACTTCGTTCCGGGTTGGCGCCATGCGCGAAGTTCACCGCATCCCAGAATTTCGTGGCCGCCCATTCCGTGGGGTGATAGTAGGTCTGCACCACCCCTTCCTGCTGGCGCGCTGAAGCAACCGCCGCGTCAAATCTGTGCTTGGCGTCTTCCAGTTTCGAGGGGTCGTCCAATCCGGCTCTCACGGTATGCTGGCCGAGATTGAACACATACAGCATCCCTCCGAACCAGAACGGTTGCTGGTTCAATCCCACCTGTCCCCCGTCGTCCATGTAGACCCGCACACCCCATTCGCGCAGCGCCAGATTCGCCTGCGGTCCCCACGAACTGCCGGGCTGCCCGAAGCAACTCGGCGTCACACCGAAGATCCGCTCCACGTCGTCAAAGCCCGCCCGTTCCCGCCGTGCAAACTCAGCGGCGCCATCCAGCAGCCCCATCTGCGAAAGGTACTCCGCCGGCGCCGGATGCACGCTGTGGAAGTTGGTGTGATACCCGATGTCGTGCGCCGCCAGGGCGCGCAGCACGTCGGTGCGGCCGCGCTGTTCCAGTACACGCGCCTTCTCGCCCACTACCTTGAAAGTCGCCCGAATCCCGCGTTGCGAAAGCCCGCGCGCCAGTTCCAGCGCCGCATCGTCCGACGTGGGCTCCACGAAGTCCTCCGTGTCGAACCAAAGCAGCCAGTAGACCGGCTTCTGAGCCGAAGCCATCAAGCCAAGAGAGACGAGGAGAGCCAGCAGTCGCAGCATCTCCCCATTCTATTGGGGCTGAGCCCACCAGGCGAGTTTCGCGAAGCCGGGGCCTTCTTTGCCGATCTGTTAGGATGTGATGCAGGCAAGTGACACCCAGCTAACGCTCGGCCTATTCTCCATGGCAACCGCTGCCCGAATCCACCCCATCGCAATCCCTGAGGCGCTGCCGCAGGGTGTCTCCGCTTTCCCTCAATTGCGCTACATGGGAAGCAAGCACCGCCTTCTTCCGTGGATTCATTCGGCCCTGCAAGGGCTCAGCTTTCGATCCGCGTTGGACCTCTTCTCCGGCAGTGGTTGTGTTGCTTACTTATTGAAAAGAATGGGGAAGGAGGTTGTGGCGAACGATTTCCTCGAGTTCACCCACCTCATTTCGAAGGCAACCGTGGAGAACTCGACCGCTTGCCTCACCCCGCAGGATCTTGATCTGCTGACACACCCAAATCGCACGCGGAGGAAGTTCGTTGAGCGGACCTTCTCCGGGGTCTTCTTCGATCCGGAGTCTTTGAGATTCCTGGATAACTTGTGGGCAAACCTGGGGGAGCTGAGCTCTGACTACAAGCGGGCCCTTGCTTTGGCCGCGGCTTTCCGCGCTTGCGTCAAGAAGCAGCCCAGAGGAGTCTTCACTGTAACCGGTAATCCTCTCAGGTACGACGATGGACGCCGCGATCTCCACATGCCCCTCCGGGATCTCTTTTTGGAATCCGCGGCCGCCTACAATGCCGTGGTCTTTGACAACGGTTGCGTCAATCGCGCCACCCGGCTAGACGCCTTCGAGGTGGACCCTGCCGGGTTTGACCTCGTCTATATGGATCCGCCCTACGTCCCGCGCGCGGACGACAATTGCTACGTGAAGCGCTATCACTTCCTGGAGGGGCTCGCTTCTTATTGGCAGGCGCCAGGAACGGAGATCCTCGTCGATACCGCCTCCCGGAAGATCGCCAAGCGCTTCACCCCGTTTTCCTATCGCAAGACGGCTGCCGATGCGTTCTCGCGGATCTTCAAGCAATTCCGCAAGAGCACCTTGGTGCTGTCTTACTCCTCGAACGGGTACCCGGATCTCGAAGTTCTGGTTCACCTCATGCGCCAGCACAAGAGCACAGTCACAGTTCACGAAAGACCACACCGCTATCATTTCGGTACACATGACAAGGTCGCGAAGGATCGAGCCTCGGTGCGGGAATATCTGATTATCGGAAGCTGACATGCAATTCACGCACGTATCGCTCGAGCAGATCCTGGGCGAGATTTCGGAACTCCCTGCCGGCTGGCTCGATGATTCGGGCCTCGAGGTGCTGCACGCAGTGCAAGTCGGCCTTGACCGGCTACAAGAAACTGACCCTGCGCAAATCAGCCTGGATGTCGTCCGAGACTGCCTCCGGACCATTCCTCGTTTCCTGGACGTGTGCCGCCTGGTGATGAGTCTGAGCCAGGATGCGCTCACCACCGTCATCTCCGAACAACTGAACCAGCGCGGTCGTGCCCGCTGCACGTGGAAGCAACTCTCAGCCATGGCGAGCACAGACGCCGCTCTGCTTGCTGACCTGCTGGTCTCCGCGGGACTTCTGGACGAACTGATTCGGCATTTGAGACGAGAGTGGACGCTAAAGGACGTACTCGAGGACCGGTTCCGCCTCGGACGCGGGCGCGCCATCGCAGGAATCCAGCGTGGCGGTGCATTGGAGCGAAGTGTTCGCTCCATTCTGGAGTTGCCCCAGGAGGCGTCCGTGCCCTTCAGCGCCAACTGCAACTACACGGGCTTTCAGGGCCGTGCCGCTAAGTGCGATTTTGCTGTTCCCTCCAAGGATGGCCCGAAGATCGTCATCGAATGTAAGGGGTTCGAAGCTACGGGCAGCAAACTGACGGACGTTCTTGGAGATGTGCGCAAGATTATTGAGGCCAAGGCTCCGCACACTTATTTCTTTCTGGTGACTGATGGACGCGGGTGGCATCGCAGATGCAGCGACCTTCAGAAGTTGGTCCAGTTCCACCAGGACGGCCAGATCGACATGATCTACACCAGCGCGAGGCTGGGCGAATTGGGTGCGGCCGTCCGGCAGATTCTCAGGCTCGAGTAGTTGCTAGGCTTTCCGCTCCAGCAGCCACACACACTTCTCCAGCCGCGAGTCGCCCGTGCCGTCGTTCACGGAATACTGGAACCCGGACATGTAGCCGCGCAGCACGCGGCCTGACCATAGCGACGCTCCGGCGTGTACGCCGTCTTTGCGCAGCGCGTAGAAGTTGATGTCGAACTTCGCGAGCTTCGCCGCGTCGTTGTTGTAGTTGCGCGCGATCCGCTTCAGCACGTCGAGGCAGGCGTCCTTTGGGTCCATGCCGTGCCGCATGTTCTCCACGATCGAGTGTGCGCCGGCCACGCGGATGTTCTCTTCCCCGCGGCCGGTGGAGCCCGCCGCGCCCACTTCCTGATCCACGTAGACACCGGCGCCAATGATGGGTGAGTCGCCCACGCGGCCGGGGATCTTCCACGCCATCCCGCTGGTCGTCGTGGTGCCGGACATCTCGCCCTTGGCATTCAGAGCCAGGCAGTTGATGGTGCCCGTGGTCGGGAAGTGCGCCACCTCAAAGGCCCAGGCGATCATCTCGTCGGACGCCTCGGGCCAGATCTGGCGCAGCGCCGCCGCCTGCTTCGCTGTGGGGGTGGGCGCGTCGAGTCCGTCGGTCCAATTATTGTTTCCCTCGCCGTCGCGCAGTGACTGCTTCCACGCCATCCACGCCATGCGCGAGCGCTCCGTGAGCAGATTGATCTCGGGAATGCCCCAGGCCCGCGCGAAGCGCGTGGCGCCTTCCCCCACAATCATCACGTGGTCCGTCTGCTCCATCACCAGCTTCGCCAGCCGCGCCACGTTCTTGATGTTGCGGACGCTCGCCACCGAACCCGCACGGCGCGTGGGTCCGTGCATCACGCTGGCGTCGAGTTCCACGATGCCCTCTTCGTTCGGCAGCCCGCCGTAGCCGACGGAGGTGTCGTTAGGGTCGTCCTCCACCAGCGTCACGCCCTGCACCACGGCCTCCAGCGTGTCTCCGCCGGCCTTGAGCACGTCCATGGCCTTGGCGCAGGCCTTGGTGCCGTTGGCACTGGAAATCACGATGTTCTTGGGGCCGGCTTGCGCCGCTCGCGCGGCCACCGGTGCCGCTGCGGGCAAGACCGCGCTGGTCAGCAGCCAATCACGTCTGCGCATAGTTGGGACACCCCCTCGGCGTTCGCTACACTGAATATTCTGGGACTTGGCGCGGGGGCGGCGCAAGCCGTATTGGTCCAACGAGGAAACCATGCAGGAAATCATTCAGCCGGCCAGCCGGCTTCAGGGCAGCATTCGGCTGCCGGGCGATAAGTCGATCTCTCACCGCTATGCCATGCTTGCCTCGGTCGCCGAGGGCGTGAGCACCATTGGTAACTACTCTTCCGGCGCCGATTGTCATTCCACGCTCGGCTGCGTGCGCACGCTGGGTATTCCGGTGGAGATCGAAGGCCGCGAAGTGAAGGTCCATGGCCGCGGCCTGCGCGGCTACACCGCGCCCACGCAGGATCTCGACGCCGGCAATTCCGGCTCGACCATTCGCATGCTCTCCGGACTGCTGGCCGGCCAGAATTTCGTCAGCCGCCTCGCCGGCGATGAGAGCCTTTCGCGCCGCCCCATGCAGCGCATCATGAAACCGCTCGCTGAGATGGGCGCGACCATCGTCGCCCGCGACGGCAAGTTTCCACCCATCGAAATCCACGGTACTGCCCTCCGGCCGCTTGACTATGAGATGCCCGTGGCCAGTGCCCAGGTGAAGAGCTGCGTTTTGCTCGCCGGGCTCCTCGCCGAAGGCCGCACCAAGGTCCATGAGCCCGCCAAGACGCGTGATCACACGGAAGTCGCATTGCGCGAATTCGGCGCGGAAGTGGACTCCGGCGCCGGCTGGGCCAGTGTCCAGGGCCCCGCTCGTCTCGAAGCTCGCGAACTCACGGTGCCCGGCGACCTCAGCTCCGCCGCTTTCTTTCTTGTCGCGGCCGGCCTGCTGCCCGGTTCCGAACTCATCCTCGAAGGCGTCGGGCTCAACCCGACCCGCGCGGCGCTCATCGACTTTCTGGTGGCTGCCGGCGTTCAAGTCTCCATCCTCGATATCCAGATGCGGCACGGCGAGCCCGTCGGCGATCTCCGCGTCCGCGGTTCCCGCCTCAAGGGCGGAGTGGTCGAGAAGGGCCTGGCTGCCGCCTTGATCGACGAGATTCCAGTGCTGGCCATCCTCGGCGCGGCCAGTGAAGAAGGCCTCCTCGTGAAGGACGCCGCCGAGCTGCGGATCAAGGAGACCGACAGGATCGAGACCGTCGCCCGCAACCTGCGCAACATGGGTGTCGAAATCGAGACTGCCGACGACGGTTTCCGCATTCCCGGGAAGCAGAAGTTCCACGGAGCCACTGTCGACAGCCACGGCGATCATCGCATTGCCATGGCATTTGCCGTGGCCGCCCTCGCCGCGGACGGTCCCGTCGCTATCGAAGGATCGGAGGCCGCGTCAGTTTCTTTCCCTGAGTTTTGGAGTACACTTCGTGGTGTTGCGGGGTGAGCCTACTATCGTGAGCGAGGGGAACCTACCAGAAGATGGACAGCAGGCCAGCGATCTGACGCTGCCTGGCCTGGTCCACGATCTCAACAACGTCTTCGAAACCATCTCCGAGGCCGCCGAAGTGATCGGCTCGGACCCTCGCTGGACAGAAATCGCCGGAGCCATCCAGCGCAGCGTGGGCCATGGCCGCCGCATCGTCGGCTGCTATGCCGGCCAGAGCCGGGTGGGCCCCGAACTGGACGGCATTGTCGAACGTGCCGCCACGTTTCTGCAGGACTTTCTGACGCACATGACCGGCGGTAAGGTGCGCGTGATCCGCCGGATTGGCGACGGCCTCCGGGTGCAGGGCGCACCCAACGATTGGGAGCGTGTCTTCATGAATCTCTTCCTGAACGCCGCGCAGGCCATGAAAGAAGACGGCGGGGGAGAGATCACAGTGGATGCCCGCCCGGATGACGATTCTGTCGTGGTCCAGGTGGCCGATACCGGTCCTGGCATTCCGGACGCGATTCTCGCCAAGATTTTCCGCCCGCGTTTTTCCACCAAGTCCAAGCAGGCCGGCCTTGGCCTCCATATCGTCTACACGATTGTGAAGGACAACGGCGGGACAGTGAAGGCGGCCAATCGGGAAGTGGGCAATGGCGCGGTATTCACCATCCGCGCTCCAGCCGTGGCGGGGGATTGAGTAGCAGGTCAGGCTGCGAAGTTCTTCTCGAAGACTGTCACTAAACCTGCCACTCCGGCGGCCTTGGAGACATACTCCTGGGCCAGGCCGCCCAGCAGCCGCAGCGCTTCCGCCTCCGGCGCCGCGCTCCAGGCAACCACGCGCACGCCGATGCGCAGGTCCGGCAGCCGGGCCAGCAAAGGGCCACTCGTGCACGCGGGATCCACCACCACGGCGTCCAGCACCGCCCCGATCTGGTTCAAGACTTCCAGCGCCTCACCGGCGGAGGAGGCTTCAAAGATCACACAGCCCGCCTGGCGCAGATGCCTGTGAGCCGCCCGGCGCGAATCGTCGTCGGCGTCCAGGATCAACACCGTGGCGGAACGCACCGGCCGGTCCGGCGAAGTGCCGGTTTCTACGGCGGGCAGCGACAGACGGAAAACGACAACTTCTCCCCGCTCGAATTGGACAGTCCCGCTATGAATCCGCGCGATCGCCTGCACCGCGGCCAATCCCGATTCACGGGCGGCCGCGTTCATGAAGGACCCGGCATCGGCGATTCGAACTTGCGGCGCATCCGTGGATGCGGGCACCAAGTCTCCCACTTCCAGGGAGACGCGCCCACCGCTGGCTGACGTGCGGATGGTCACCTCCCCTCCGCGCTCGCCCAAACCATCGCTTGCTTCAATCGCCAGGGCGACCGCGGCTTGCCTCAAGCCGGCGGGGTCGCCGTTCACCAGCGGCAAGCCCGGCTGCAGCTCATAGATAAGGCGGCAGTTGCGGGAAACCGCAACCCGCAGTAGTTCCCTCGATTCATCCAGCAGGGCTGAAAGACTCAGCGGTTGCAGAGTGGAAGAGCCCAATCTTGAACGCGCAAAGGCCTGGATTTGCGCCGTCAGCGCCGAAGCTTTTGTCGCCGCGGTCCGGATCTGTTCCAGACTCCGCCGCGTTGCTGGATCCAGGGTCGCCGAGAAGAGCGCCAGCTCTGCATTCCCTTGTACGGCCGCGATCAGGTTGTTGTAGTCGTGGGCGGCCCGGGCCACCATCCCGGCCAGGATCTTCTGGGCGGAAGCTTTCATCAGCCGCTCATCCTGATGCGCCGCGGCCCGCTCCCCCTCCATCCGGATCGCGCTCCTCACCAGAATCTGCAACCGCAGCGCCAACTCCGGCGTCTGGCAAGGGGAGGGGAGGTAGTCATCGGCTCCTGCGTCCAACACAGTTTGAATCAGGCTCCACTCCGCCATGGGACCGTGGGCCAGAATGGGCAGCGGCTTATCGCTGGACCGGCGCACCGCCTCCACTACCGCCGTGGAACGAGCCCAATCCTCGTCCAGGCAGACGAGAACAACGTGTTCATTCTGGATGGGACACGCCGGGTGACTGGTGGTTTCGACGAAAAAGCCGGCCGCCTGCAGTTCCATCTGCAAACGGTCATTCGAGGTGCTGCCAGATTGCACCAGCAGGAGATTCATTCACGCGTCCCAGCTATCCTCATGGGAGCTGCAAGCGAGGCTACTCCCTGCATCCGCAGTTTACACTACTGAAACGGCTTATGCGTCAGTCCTTCCTTGTTTTGCTCTCCGTCCTTGTTCCGGGACACTGCGTCCGGGCTTCTCAAATCCCTGACGACGCACAGGAGATTGTCCGGCAAAGTGTTGAAAAAGATCGCTTTAACTCAACACGAGCAAAAGACTACACCTACGTCCAGCGGAACGAAACCCGCGAACTCAATGCGCAGGGCAAAGTCACCAAGGTAGAATCTTCCTCCTTCGACGTCATCATTTTGGGTGGCCGCCCGTACCGGCGGCAAATCGCCGCCAACGATCAGCCGCTCTCCCCGGACAAGGCGCGCAAAGCGCAGGAGAATTTCGATCGGGAAGTGGAAAAGCGCGCCCGCGAGAGCGAGCAGGAAAAGAAGAAGCGCGCCTCGGACGAGGAGAAACAACGCCAGGAGGGACGGGCCTTTTTGGCCGGGATTCCGGAAGCCTTCCAGTTCACCCTCGTTGGTGAAGAGAGCGTGGATGGCCACCCGGCCTGGGTCATCGACGCCGTGCCGAAGCCCGGATGGAAGGGCAAGGCGAAGCGCTGGGAGATCCTGACCAAGTTCAAGGGCCGTCTCTGGATCGACAAGCATGACTACCAATGGGTGAAAGTGGAGGCCCAGACCATCGCTCCCGTCTCCTTCGGATGGGTTCTTGCCAAGCTCCAACCCGGCGCCCGGCTCAGCTTTGAACAGAAGCGGGTGAACGATGAAGTCTGGCTGCCGGTGCGTGCCTTCACCCGCCTGGAGGCGCGGCTGGCCCTTTTCAAGAACATGCGCGCGGAGATGGATGTCTCCTGGAAGGACTACCGGAAGTTCCAGGCGGATTCCCGAGTGCTGAGCGCCGAAGAAGATCATCACGGTAAGTCAAACCACTGATGTATGCATAGGGCGTTTCCCTGATTCAGCCCTCAGTAACTTAATCCAGGCCTAAGGTTCTGGCGTGCTTCCGCCGATGAATGACGGAGTGGGACCTGCGCACCGCGGTTCCATCGGCTGCATCATGGCACGCGAACTACAGAGCGCTCCAGGCTGGCTGACCACTTTGGTTGCCGGCTGGCAGGCCCGCCGGATCGGCGATCCGGTGGCGCGGCTCCGTTTCCTGCGGAAGAGCGTCGGCGACCGGCGTGTCTGGGATGTAGAGCGGTTGGCGCGCCAGGAGTGGAGGCGGCGCAAGGTGGTATGGGCGGCGGTAGGATGTGGTCTGCTGCTGCTTCCGGCCGGCGCCTGGAGGGGGAGCGGCGCCCTTTGGGATCGCGCGCCCGTCCTCACCGTGCAGGCCAGCGAGCGCGATGTCAGAAGCATCCCGAACGTCTGGCTGATTGAGCAGACGAAGGAGCGCGAGGAATACTCCAACGGGCTCCGCATCGAACGGCGCTATGAGACCAGCCTGGAGCCACGGCAATACGTCGTCTTTCAGCGCGGCCGGGAGGAGCGCGGGCCATCCGCCGCGCGGACGGCGCCCGCCGGCATCGTCTTTCATTCCACCGAAAGCGCGCAGACTGAGTTCCAGCCGGACCAGACTCGCCGCATGCGCATCATCGGCGCTGCGTTGCTCGAGTTCGTCCGCCAGGAACGGGCCTACCACTACGTCGTGGATCGCTTCGGCCGGGTGTGGCGCATCGTTCAGGAAAGTGACTCCGCCAACCACGCCGGCCACTCCGTTTGGGCCGACGGCGACACCACCTATCTCAATCTCAACCGCAGCTTCCTGGGCGTCTCAGTGGAGGGTCTGACCGACCCGGGCGCGGGCCCGTCTCAGGTAACCCCCGCGCAGGTACATGCCCTGCGCGTTCTCACCGAGATGCTGCGCTCCAAGTACCGGATTTCCGCGCAGAACTGCGTCACACACGCCCAGGTTTCAGTGAATCCAGGCAACATGCAGGCCGGCTATCACTACGACTGGGCGGTTGGTTTCCCTTATGTACAGGTGGGTCTGCCCGATAACTATGCGGCTGCCCTGCCCAGCATTTGGCTGTTCGGATTCAGCTACGACCCCTCGTTAGTCAACGCGACGGGCGAACCGTTCTGGAGAGGGCTGGTGCTCGGCGAGGAGCAGTTGCGTCAGAACGCGACCGCTCACGGCCTGAGCCTAGAGACCTATCGGAGCCTGCTGGTGAAACGCTACCGGCAGATTCTGTCCACCGTATTGACAAACAACGTGAAGACAAAGGAGAGAGAAGGATGACGACCGAGAAGAAGATCGCAGAGGTGGTCGGCCTGGATGTTGGCACCAGCCGGATCGTCGGCGCGGTGAAATGTGGGTCGGAGGATGCGATTGTCGATTCTCAGCTCAATGCATTCGTCTCGCTGCCGCACACGAAACTGACCGGACAGAGCCTGGAGCGCGAAGGAATTCCCCACCACGTCAGCGGCGATCAAATCGTCGTCTTCGGGAACGAAAGTGCGCGGATGGCGGATCTGCTCGGCCGTGAAATCCGTCGCCCGATGACGCGCGGCATGCTGAACTCGCAAGAAGCGGAGAGCCATCAGCAGATCGAGGCGATCATCCGGGCCGTCCTCGGCGAGTACACCGCCAGTGAGACCAAGGTCTGCTTCAGCGTTCCGGCTCCTCCCTTGGGCGGTGAGGACGGCCTGACCTACCACGAAGCCACGCTCCGCCAGATTCTGGAGCAGCTCGGCTACAAGGACATCCGCTCCGTGAACGAAGGCGTTGCCGTCATCTACAGTGAACTCGAAGAATCGAACTTCACAGGCATCGGCGTGAGTTGCGGCGGCGGGCTCTGCAATGTCGCGGTCGCTTACATGTCCGTGCCGGTGGTCACCTTCAGCGTGGCCAAGGGCGGCGATTTCATCGATTCCGGCGCCGCCAGCGTCACCGGAGAGCTTGTCAACCGCGTCCGCATCCTCAAGGAAGAGTCCTTCCACTTCAATGGCCACTTCTCGGACAAGGTGCAGCAGGCGCTAACCGTCTACTACGACGACATGATCAGCGCCATCGTTCAAGGGTTGCGCGACTCTTTCGGAACCAGCAAGAGCGTTCCCAAGTTTGGCCGTGCCTTGCCCCTGGTTCTCAGCGGCGGCGGCGTCCTGCCTGAAGGCTTCCGCGACCGTTTCGAGAAAGCCCTGAAGACGGTCAGTCTGCCCGTGCAGATCTCAGAGGTCCGCCTGGCCCGTCAGCCGCTGGAGGCCACAGCTCGCGGCGCCCTCATGGCGGCCTTGAGCGAGTAGTTCATTCAACCATCGATTTCTTCAATTGGAGCGTACCTTCTTCGCTCACTCAAATTGCGGGCAGTCCAACCAGACTGCCCGCCTTTTTTATTCGGAGTCGAAGAACTTCTCCACATCCGCCAGCTCCACGGTGAACCGGTAGGATGGCAGCGAGTCGAAGAAGACCTGCCCGTAGCGGTTCCGGGTGATCCGGTTGTCGAGCAGCACCAGCACGCCGCGGTCGGTCCTGGACCGGATCAGGCGTCCAAATCCCTGCTTCAATGCAATAGCCGCCTGCGGCACCTGGTAGTCGTAGAAGGCATTCCCGTTGGCGGCCTTGATCGCCCGGATGCGGGCATCCACTACCGGATCGGACGGCACGGCGAAGGGCAGCTTGTCGATAATCACGCACGAAAGCTGATCTCCCTGTACGTCCACGCCCTGCCAGAACGCCGAAGTCGCAAACAACACGCAGTGCGGCGTCGCACGGAACTCCTCGAGCAGCGCCCGTTGCGGCGCGGTTCCCTGCATGAGCACCGGGTAGTCCAAGTCGCCCTCCACCAGATCGTGGATCAGCCGCATCTGCTGGTAACTGGTGAACAGGACGAAGGCCCGCCCGCGGCTGTGCTTCAGGATCTCCCGGACTTCGTTCGCCGCCTGTGCCAGGAAATCCGGGTGCCGCACGTCCGGCAGGTGGTGCGGCACATAGAGTAGCGCCTGCGACTCGTAGTCGAAGTGCGACGGCACGATCAGCTCACGCGCGTTTTCCAGGCCCAACCGCTGTTTGAAGAAGTCGAACTTCTCTTCCACCGCCAGCGTTGCGCTGGTGAGAATCACGCTGGGGATCTCGTCGAAGACCTTCTCTTTCAAAAGCTTGGAAACGTCGATGGGCGTGGCCTGCAGGTACACGCCGCGCCCCCGCCGTTCCACCCAGTAGACGTAGCCGGGGGTCTCACCCTCCAGAAACTGCCTCAGGGCCTCACGGTGCGAAACCGCCCGGCGGTGCAGCGGAATCAACTCGTCCGGGGCGTCCTTCACCAGCGACAGGTGTGCCGCCAGCAGGTCGAGCACGGACGCGAAGTCCTTGTAGGTGTCGAGGTGCTTGTGCAGGAAGGCCTCGCGTTCCTGGAAGCCGCTGCGCCCTTCGTGCTGAGGGAACAACTGGAAGAAGCGGTCCGCGTAGTCTACCAGCAG
Source organism: Paludibaculum sp. (assembly GCA_029973955.1). Classification (GTDB taxonomy): domain Bacteria; phylum Acidobacteriota; class Terriglobia; order Bryobacterales; family Bryobacteraceae; genus Paludibaculum. The sequence goes on from JARKQJ010000115.1 coordinate 167,441, forward strand.
GAGGAGCATCTCCTCGAGATCCCTCGTCAGGAGTTCCTTGCGCCGCGCCAGGGCGAGTATGTCGCGCCTCAGGTCTTCGATCTGGTTCGAGGAGATCGACAGCCCAAAGTACTGTCCGGCCACCTCTTCGAGTTCGTGGGCCTCGTCGAAGATGACGGCCGCGTAGTCCGGCAGGATCGACGCCTGCGCCTCTCCGCGAACTGCCAGATCGGCGAAGAACAGGTGGTGGTTCACCACGATGATGTCGGACTCCATCGCCCGCCGGTGCATCTGTGTGATGAAGCAGCGGTCGAACGAAGGGCACTTCTGCCCGCTGCAGAGTTCGCTGCGAGCATCGATTTTGGCCCACGCCGAAGAGTTATCCGCGAGCCCGGAGATCGAGGCCCGGTCGCCGATCTCCGTGCTCTGCTCCCACTCCCGAATGATGGAGAAATCGTTCACTTCTTCCAATCCGGTGAGGATCGGCTCCCGCTCGGCGTCGTAGATCTTCTGCCGGCAAGCGTAGTTGCCGCGGCCTTTCATGTAACAGGCCCGGATGCCCTCTGGAAAGAACTGCTCCAGGAATGGGATGTCCTTGAAAAACAACTGTTCCTGGAGGTTCTTCGTGCCCGTGGAGACGATCACGCGGTTGCCGGAGAGGATGGCCGGGATGAGGTACGCGAGCGTCTTGCCGGTTCCAGTGCCCGCCTCGACAATCTGGTGGCGGCGCCCGGCCAGCGCCTCCTCAATGGCCAGCGCCATGTCGAGTTGGCCGCGCCGGAACTCGAAGTTCGGGTGCGCTTGCGCGAGCAAGCCGTCCCGCGCGAAGAATCTCCTCACCGTGAACGCGCGCGTCAAGGTGATGACTCTCTCCAGCCGAAATCCAGCCCCAATCGCGGGTTCACTCTCCCATTTTCCCCGAAACCGGCACCTATGGCTTGTAGGTCCTGGCCGCTCCGTTCCGCTGATTGGTCACCTGGATGGTGCGGTCCTTCTGCGCAACAACCTCGATGCCGAATCCCTGGCATTTCTCCTCGGGATTGGCGATCCGGTCCACCGGTACGTTGGCCTTATCGCCGCCCGCCACGGAATAGTGAAGTTGCCATAAGTCATTGAGCCCCGGAGAGTTCGACACCACCTGCCAAGCCGACGGCGAGCCGCCTTTGCGGGCGCCGTTGTTCATCACGGCCACGCGCGGCTTGAGGCTGTGCACAATCTGGGGGGCGTTGGACTGGTCCAGTCCATGGTGCGTGGTCAAGTAGAGATCCACCGGCCCGATCAGGTTTTCCGGACAGGCGATCTCCAGTTCTTTGTTCCAGGTGAGGTCGCCCAGGTCCACAAACCGGAACTTCCCGAAGGTCAGGAGGATCCCGACGGAGCGAGCGTTTTCCGACGGGTCTTCCGCCTTTTTCTGCGCCGAAGCACACAGCGCGTTCTTCTGTCCGCCTCCCTTGAGTGGCTTGGGCACCCGTTCTCCGCTGGCGGTCACCACTTCCACGCGGATGTCCTTGAGCGGCAAAACGTCCCCTGGTTTCAATGAGATCCGCTTCGCCCCGGAGGCCAGCACCTTCCCGTAAGCGTCCTCCAGCGCCTGCACCGAAGGCGTCTTTTCCAGGTTCGGTCCGTGGTCGATCAGCGTGCCTATAGGGAACTTTGCGGCCAGTTCCGGGACGCCGCCCACATGGTCCAGATGGTAGTGCGTCACCAGCAGATAGTCGATCCTGGTCAACCCGGCCTTGCGGGCAGCGGCGATGATGCGGTCGGAGTCGCGGCCGGTTTTGGTGGGCCAGCCGGCATCGATGAGCAGAGACTCGCCCGAGGGGGTGACCACCAGAGTCGCCTGACCGCCTTCCGTGTCAAGAAATGTGAAATGGAGGCCTTTCCGCTCCGCCGCGGAAACCGAAAACGCCAATAGAATCGACAAGATCGCCAGAATGCGCATGGCGGAATGCTATCACAGGGAACATCCCGGGCACGGGTGCCGTAGTAAACTACTGAGAAGCAAGAACTATGCCTTTCTGCACACAATGCGGTAACCAGGTCGGAGACCATGACCTGTTCTGCCAGGGGTGCGGAAGCAGGCAAGGTGTCTCCCACGGGGCCTCCCCGGGCGCTCCCCCTCCTCCGCCGCCGCCACCCGGCGGTGGCAAATCCGGCCAGGGCGATTTCCTCTCCAACATGCAGCGGCGCCAGGCGGCGTTCTACTGCTACATCCCCATCGTCGGCTGGATCATGTCCATCGTCGCGCTCGCCTCAGAGCGCTTTCGCGATGACAAAATGGTGCGATTCCATGCGTTTCAGGGCCTCTATCTCTTCGTTTTGTGGCTTTTTGTGGACTGGGTGTTCGGTCCCATTACCGCCTACGCCGAGGCTACCAGGGCACTGGGGAAGCTCCTGAAACTGGCGGTCATGGGCGCTTGGGTCTTCATGATGGTGAAGACCAAGCAGGGCGAAGACTTCCGGCTTCCCATCCTCGGCGAACTCGCCGACCGTTCCGTGAGCGAACAACGCTAATCGGCGGTCCACGCCGGCGCGTCAGCGGACGCGTTTCAGCCAGCCTCCGGGGTTGAAGCTCATGCCAAACTTCTCGCGCGTGCGGTCCCTCTCAAACTCGGGGTGGCTCTTGAGAAACGCTTCCACCGCTTCATAGGGGCCGGGGCCGAAGTTGGGCAGGATCGGATGGCCGTTGAAGTGAGTGTCTTCGACCACCAGGTAGCTGCCGGGGGTGACAAAGGAGTGGTAGAGATCGAGTTCCGCGCTGACATGGGCAGCGTGATGATCGGAGTCCAGCGTGACCATCACGCTCTCGCCGGGGCGGATGGCGGCCTTCAGTTGATCGATGATCTGCGCCGACGTGGACGAGCCCAGCAAGAACTGGATGCGAGGGTGTGGCGGTTTGCCGGGGTAATCTTCGATGTCCACGGTGAGGATGCGGCCTTTCTGCAGCAGGTCCATGAGCGACGCGTAATAGAAAGAGCTGCCGCCTTTGTATGTGCCGGCTTCAATGAGGACATCGGGCTTTACCTCGTGGATGATCTCCTGGAAGATCCAGGTGTCCAGCGGGGATTTCTGCGTGGGCACGCCAAGCCAGTGTGTGTTATTGAACGTCGCCGCCGCGTTGCGGTGATACCAGCGGTGGTAGTTGGCGATGACGCGTTCCGGGCGCAGGAGGACCTTGTAGGTCACATAGGCGCCCAGTGCAGAGGAGAGGACCACGGTGAGAGCAAGGCTCAAGGCCAGCCGGCCGGAAGGCATTGGGTGAGGATATCAGAGAGCCGGCCGCGTTTCAGCCCGCGGCTACGCGAGGGCTTTGCCGTAGAGGGCCAATAGGCGGCTCCACGCCTTCTCGGCGAGGGGCTCGTTATAGACGCGCGAGTCCGGCGGGCACCAGCCATGGGCGGCGGCGTAGACTTCGATCTCAGCGGAGAGATGAGCGTCGGCGAAGGTTTGCTTCAGCACATCCTTCTGGGTGGGGGCGCGCTGGTCGTCGTTTTCGGCGATGGCGATGAGGAACTGCGCTTTGGTCTTTGCGGCCTGGAGGTGGGGGCTGTTGGGGCCATCGATGACGAGGCCGCCGCCGTGGAAGGAGGCGACGGCGCCCACGCGGCCGGGGACGGCGGCGGCGGTGCGGAAGGCAATGGGGCCGCCCATGCAGTAGCCTTGGGTTCCCACCTTCTTGTTCTTCGCCACCGGTTGCTGCTGGTCGAGCCAGGCGATGAAGGCCTTGGCGTCGGCCATGTGCGTTGTCTCGTTCAGGGTGCGGGCCATGGGCATGACATCCTGAATCGCAGTCGCTCCGCCGGCCGAGGCGGTGGGCGCCTTTCTGGTCCGGTAGAAGGGATTGACGACGAGAACTGCATAGCCGGATTCGGCCAGCCGCTTGCCCATCTGGCGGAAGGCGGGGCGCAGTCCAAAGATATCGGGCCAGACGAGAACAGCAGGCGCCGTGCCGGAGCTTGGATGGACGAAATAGGCATCGGCTTCGCCATCCGTGGTCTTGATGGTGACTTCGGACTCAGTGACGGCGACGGCATTGGCAACCGCCGGCAGCGCCATGGAGACGCCGGCACTGAACAATGCGCCGAATTGCTTGCGGGTGATCAAGCCACGAGCTTCATAGTCCTGACGGTCTGATTCAAAATGGTCGAGATCGCACATAGCCCTTCTCTTTCTTGCATCCCAGGTGCAGGCGGGCGCCTGCGCATGTGGCTATTATAGCCGGTGATTGAAAAGTGGGCGAATCAGGCCAAAAGCAGACCTCAAGAAATAGTGAGGAGACGCCATGAAGAGATTGTTCGTACTGTTATGGACGCTCGTCCTCGCGGCTGGCGCCGCGGAATTGACAGACGCGCAGATTCAATCCGCTTTGAATGCAGCCTATGCAAAGTACAAGGACCTGAATGAGGGGAAGAACACCGATTACATCCCTGCCTTGGCGAAGGTGGATTCCAAGATCTACGGCATCGCCTTAGTGACTTCCAGCGGAAATGTGTTCACGGCGGGCGATGTCAGGTCGCAAGTCTCCATTCAATCCATTTCGAAAGTGTTCACGATGGCCAAGGTGATGGATGAGCAAGGGGCGGAGGCGATTGAGAAGCGGATTGGAGTGGATCCCACTGGGATGCGGTTCAACTCCATCGTGGCGGTGGAGTGGGCGCAGAAACTAATGGGAGGTCCCGAGATCAATCCGCTGATGAATCCGGGGGCGATCACGGCGACGAGCATGCTGGCGGGTGATAACAGGCAGGAGATCTGGAACGGGCTGCTGGGATGCTGCTCAGCATGCGCGGGACGTCCGCTCACGGTAGACAAGGAGGTATTCGACTCCGAGAGTGCGACCAATCAGCGAAACCAGGCGATTGGGTACCTGATGTATGCCTACGAGTTCATCAAGAAGGAGCCCATGTGGGCGACCGACATTTACACGGAGCAGTGCTCGGTCAGCGTGAACGCAAAAGACCTTGCCGCCATGGCAGGCACGCTGGCCAACGGCGGCAAGAATCCAGTAACTGGCAAGCGGGTGGTGAAGCAGGAGAATATCCCTGGAATCCTTGCGGTGATGGCAATTGCGGGCCTTTATGACGACTCCGGCAAGTGGCTGTACCATACAGGACTGCCAGCGAAAAGCGGCGTCGGCGGAGGGCGCATCGCGGTGGCGCCGGGGAAGTTTGGGATTGCGGTAGTCTCTCCTCCGCTAGACGCGGCGGGCAATAGTGTGCGGGCACAGAGGGCTATTGCGGACATCGCGAACGGTCTGAGGGCGAGCCCGTACCAAGTCGCGCCACGCTAGCTGGGATGTCCAGGGCGATTCCGCTGATCGGGTTGCCGATGCATGGGGGATCCCCGCGAGTGTGGTTGTTAATCCGATACGACGGAGTATGATATGACGCGCCAACCGTCCGCGGATTTGGCCCAAAGGAGTGTGATGGGGGCCGGATCACTGCCTGACGGCTGGACGAGGCGAAAGATGGTGGCGTAGCCAACAGACCTGAGTTTTCCCTGCGCGGGGGCGGCGCTGCAGATGGTTGAGTGCAACAGGTTGCCGCGGAGTTCGGCCAAAAGGAAGGCTCCGGAGTGGGCATGCGGGATAGGCTTCATTTCGTGATGGCCGGCTTCCGGAGCGGTGATGACGCCTTCGATGCGGGAATCCGCGACGGCGGTGGAGAGAATCGCGGTGACAAAGTCGGCACTGGATGTTGACTGAGCACGGGCCTCCGGGGCTGGAGTGCAGTTGACGGCTTGTGGGTGGAAGTACGCGACAGCTCCGGCTGGTTGTTTCTTGATGAACCAGGTTTCAAAGAGGCGTCCGGCGGCCTCCAGGACTGCGGCCGCATCGGACTGTGGCGGGGGGCCCGCCTGTGTTTCGGACAGGAGTTCGACAGGAGGAGAAAGGTGCTTCCGCTTGATATCGAACGAGACGATCCGCCATTCACCACCGTCCTGCGCCCAAGTCTGAACCAGGAAAGAGCTGGGCTCCTTGGGGTCGTCGATACGCATGCTGGCGACAAACACGTTGCCGAACTGGTGAGAGGGGCGGGGGATGGATTCGACAAGATCGAGCCGGTAGCGAACGCGGCAGTCAATAGCCCAGGCGGCATCAAGAGGCGCCTCTTGGAGAGCGAATACCTTCTCGTAACGATTTGGCGCAGGCCGGGACCCCGGAAGGCGGTATGAGATGGGGTGGACGACGCTCTCGACGCTCGAGACCTTGCCGAGAGCACTGCGACGGTCCTGAAGCCTTCTGAGGATACGGGCGAGGGCGAGTTTCGCGTCGGGGTTGGTTCCGCCGAATTCGGCTATGCACGGGTAAGACTTGATGGAGAACAGCGGGAGCAGTTCTTCGGGTGAGTTCTTTACAAGCCAGTCGGTCAAATAGGAGTAGATCGCTTCGTCAATGGGGCCGTGGGCGATGCGCCGGCGCTCAAGTTCGGCGCCTGGCGCGAGTCCGTCCACCGACTCCTCGGGGGCTGGTTTCTCGACGAGAACGGCCATGAGATCGTGCCACCAGTTTGAGAGGCCGCTCCAACGGTGGTTGTGCACAAGTCCGTTGTTGCCGGCGCGGACGTCGGAGTTGGCAGAGGTGAGATGGCCGCTGACCAAAGCCTTGAGTCCGGCTGAGGAGCGGTAGTCCACGTCGATGTCGGCGCGGCGGCCGGTGCGGGCGACCGAAATTTGAACGGAAGGGACGCCGCCCTGCTGACGGAAGTTGATGGGGTAGCCGATGTGGTAGACGGTGTTGTCGTGGCTGCGCTCGAATTCCTTGGCGGCATAGAGCTTGTTCACTGCGCCGGGCTTCAGGTAGACGTAGATGCGGAACTGCCTGTCTCCGCGCGTTTCGGGCACTTGGCCGGAGACGCGCTCGACCACGTCGATGAGATCGATGGCGCGGCCGAGATGTTTGCCGTCCTTGGAGGTGAGGGTGGAGTTGGCCAGCGCGTGCGTGACGGCCTGAAAGGTAGTGCGGGCGGAGAGCGGCAGGTTGTTATAGATTTGGGCGGGATTGATGGTCCGCTTGAAGATGCTCTTGTACTCGGACACCCAGCGGTGAACCAGCAATTGCTGCTCGGGGAGCAGTTGAGCGTAAGTACCACCAACAGTAATCGGCTGCGTCTGAGCGGCGGCAGGCTGCAAATCCGCGACGAGGAGGGTAACTCCAAAGACCAAGGTGAAGATGCGGGCGCTCGTCATGGTTGGGAATGTCTTTAGCGCATTATCGCGCTCTTGTGTGCAGAACGCATTAAAAGTTTCCCCGAAGAGGATTGACTATCCAGAAAGCGCGGGAATTCTCCGGTTCGAAGCCGCAAAGAGGGAGCGATCGTCTGATCGAGATGAAGGGCCACCCGAATGTGTAGTGGCTGCGTAGATGAACTCAGCCCGCCGACCGTAAGAGGGGCCTATGTGCTGTGAAACTGCTGGGTTCACCGGCTCGCCGTTTCAGTCCCGCGGGCGACTCAGTTTCACAGAGAGACGGCGGTCTCCCGGCCGCCGTATCCTGAGAGCCGCCTCATCGGTAGAAACTACGTGAGGAAGACGCGCTCGATGTGGCGCGCGTAGAGGTTCTCGGTGACGTTGCGCGCGACGCTCTCTTCGCACTCGCGCACCATGCCCAGATAGCGCTCGCCCATCCTGGCGGCCACCTTGTAGCCGACGTGCAGGAGCTGGCGGAGGTTGGGATTGAAGGCGGGGCAACTCTGGTCGTGCCGGAGCGCATTGGCGTAGTCGGCGGCGGACCAGCCGTTCACTTCCCCGGGCTGCGGGAGGCGCAGCGTGTCGATGTCGATCACGGTGGCGTAAGGCGCGCAGAGTTCGGCCGCGTGCGCGAAGGCCTCGGCATAGACTTCCTTGGCGAGGGCGAGTCCGGCGCCGCCGGCTTCGGCCAGGCCGATCAGCTCTTCCAGCCACGTGGTGCCGGCGGTCTTCAAGTGGACGCCGACGCCGTTGGTCTTCATGGCGCGGGCGATGGCCGGGTAGATGGAGAACTTGTCGCTGCCGGAGTGCACGCTCAGCTTCAGGCTGGCGGGCAGGCCGTAGCGGGAGACGGCCGTGGCGATGGCGGCGATGTCGTCGTTGAACTCGCGCTCGAATTGCGCGGTGTCGCCCACGTAGTCCACACCCTTGTTGAAGCGGCCGGTGAACTTTGGCGCGATGGTCTGCGCAGGGATGCCCTGGTCCGCGATCGCGGCCAGAATCACCAGCAGTTCGTCCGGCGTCTGCGGGGCGTCGGTCTCATCCATGGAGACTTCGGTGATGAAGTTGCCCTTACCGCGCACGGACTCGACACGACGATAGATGGCGGCGGCCTCTTCGACGGCGTAGAGATACTTGGCGACGGTGGCGCGGACTTTTTCGGGGGTGAGGCCGAAGGAACCGCCGCAGTTGCCGTGGCGTTTGACGAAGTCGTCGACGGCGGCGGGAGAGGCGGGTTTGCCGATGGCCTCGGCCACATCGAGCGTGAAGAAATCGCTGGCCGGGATAAACCGGTCGACCGTGCCGAGATTGATGTGATCGGCGTCGACATGATACGCGGAGGTCCAGCTAAGCGCGCCGACCGCGGCGTCGGCCTCGGCGCGGACGCTGGCCGGCTCGCTGCCGACGATCGAGTGCTCGCGATTGCTCTTGTTCCAGACGGGAATCACTTCCACGCCTTGCGCGGCAGCTTTCTGACAGGCGGCCAGTTGGGCGCGGCCCTGCTGTGCGAAGCGGTCGCCCATGCCGAGCGAGTATTTCCCAAGAACGAGTGGATTGTTCATAGCTTTTCTACTAACATATCAGTAAGAGGGACTCAGATGCTAGATCCAGGACCGTTTTTCACTTTACAGCAGGCGTTCCGGCTGGATGGGGAGCTGGCGCTGATCACGGGCGGCGCGACGGGGTTGGGCCGCGCGATGGCGCATGCGCTGGTGGAAGCCGGCGCGCGGGTGGTGCTGGTGGGGCGGCGGCGCGACCAGTTGGAGACGGCAGTGGCGGAACTGGGGCCGAACGCCGGATGGGCGACGCACGACGTGGCGAACACGGAGCACGCGCCGGCGCTGGTGGAAGATGTGCGGGAACGCTATGGGGCGGTGACGATCCTGGTGAACAACGCGGGCAACCACTTCAAGAAATCCGTGGAGGAGACGGAAGAACAGGAGTTCCGTCATTTGTTGGATACGCACGTGACGGGCGCCTATGCGCTGACGAAGGCGATTGTGCCGTCGATGGTAGAGCGCGGCCACGGGCACATTCTGTTCACGGCCTCGATGGCGTCGTTTTTCGGGTTGTCGAAGGTGTTTGCGTACAGCACGGCGAAGTCGGCGTACCTGGGGATGGTGCGTTCCCTGGCGGTGGACCTTTCGCCGAAGGGGATTCGAGTGAACGCGATTGCGCCGGGGTTCATTGAGACGGAGATTTCGAGGAAGGCGATGGAGGGCGACCCGGCGCGCAAGCACCGGGTACTGAGCCGTACGCCGATGGGGCGCTTCGGTGTGCCGGAAGACGTGGGTTGGGCGGCGGTGTATCTGAGTTCGCCGGCGGCGCGGTTTGTCAACGGAGTGGTGCTGCCCGTGGATGGAGGCGTGTTGATAGGCTTTTAGGGTGATTTCCCGAAGAGCGTTCGCATTCTCTCCCTCACTGCTGTCCTTGGCCCGCGCGACGGGTTCGGAACTGCCGCCGGTGCGTGCGATTACGAAGGGGCCGGGCTTCCATTGGTTCGGCTATTACGACAAGCTGCAGTTCGACCCGACGTTGCGGTATGTGCTTGGGATGAGGGTGGACTTCGAGCACCGCTCTCCGCGGCCGGAAGACGTAATTGAACTCGGCGTGGTGGACACCGAGGATGGCGACCGCTGGCGCAAGCTGGGTGAGACGCGCGCATGGAACTGGCAGCAGGGCGCGATGCTGCAGTGGATTCCGGGCTCCAAGACGGACGTGATCTGGAACGACAGGCAAGACGGACGATTCGTCAGCGTCGTCGCCAACATCCACACCGGCAAGCGGCGCACGCTGCCGGCGCCCATCTACACGCTGAGCCCCGACGGACGCAGCGCGATCTACCCGGATTTCCGGCGGCTCAACGATTGCCGTCCGGGGTACGGCTACGCCGGCCTGCCGGACCCGAACAAAGACACGCTGATTCCAGAAGACGCCGGCATCTGGCACCTCGATTTGAAGAGCGGCAAGACGCGGCTGATGATTCCGTTCAGTGAGGCGGCGCGGATTCCCTATCCGGGAGGATATTCGAACAACGCCAAGCACTGGTTCAACCACCTGCTCTATTCGACCGACGGAAAGCGTTTCATCTTCCTGCACCGCTGGCGTGGGGACAAGGAGAAGGCCAGTTGGTCGACGCGCATGTTTACCGCCTCGGCGGAGGGGAAGGACCTGTTCATTCTCGATCCGCACGGCAAGACGTCGCACTTCATCTGGCGCGATCCGCAGCATGTGCTGGCGTGGGCCTGGCATCCGTCGAAGGGAGACAAGTTCTACCTCTATCGCGACAAGACGGAGGAGGTGGAGTGCATCGGGCCGGACGTGATGACGGTGAACGGGCACTGCACGTATCTGCCGGGCGGCCGCTACATTCTGAACGACACGTATCCGGACAAGCAGCGGAATCAGAACGTGTACCTGTATGAAATCAGTTCCGGGAAGCGGATTCCGCTGGGGGCGTTCTTTGCGCCGAAAGAGTACGCGGGCGAGTGGCGCTGCGATACGCATCCGCGCTATTCACCGGATGGAACCAAGGTGGTGATCGACTCGCCTCATGCGGGCGGGCGGCAGATGTACCTCATCGATCTGCGGCCGGTGCTTCGTTAGGACGAGCCGGACCCGGCAGATCTGTGCGGACGTCCGCAGCACTTAGGGCTTGGGGAAAACCGCGGCGAAGAAGCTGAGGAACTCTTCGGCGGACCAGAGGCCGATGAGGACTTGTGCGCCTTCGCGCTGTTCCAAGCGAGCCTGAAACTCATCGCCGAACTCCTCGGAGAGTGCATGGAAGGTGCCGTCTTCCTGGCGCGTGAGTTCAATACCGCATTCGGCTGGGTCCTTGTCGTCGATGGGCCATTCGAAGAAGATGCGGTCTTCCGAGATCTCCACGCGGCCCAGGGGCTGGCGGTGCCAGGAGGCGGAGGCGGCGCGGGCATCGGGGTAGTCGTCGGAATAGAAGACCACGGGTTCGGCTGCTTTCAGCCAACCGGCTTCGGCGGCGCCAAGCAGGAAGCGCAGGCGCATCTCGGAGAAAGGTCGGACGCTGTCTTCCGGTTGAGGAAGCTCGGCAGGCAGGCTCTCGAGTTCCGCGAACAGCGCCTCGAGTTCCGGCGAAACCGGGTAGATGACTTCCTGGATGGGCTGCTGGAAGTTGCGGTCGTCCCAGTGCTGATCTTCGTTGTCGAATTCGAGCCAGGTCTCCTGCGGCACGTTGTCATAGTTCGTAAACGCGGCTGTGAAGCCCCAGCTCGCTTCATGGCGCAGGACGCGACCAAGAAGGAGGCGGGGGTTGAGGGTGGGGTCCTGAGACTTGTGCGGGTTGCGCTTGTATTGAACGGCGGCGATGGAGCCGACCTCGGGCAGTTGCATGGCAACTCTATTTTAGGGTGTTTGCAGCGAGCGCCAGTAGGTGTCTATGTCGTCAGCCAGCGGGGCATCGATGCGGAGTTCCCCGCCCGGAAGTTGAAAGACAAGCGAGGAGGCGTGGAGGGCCTGGCGAGAGAGCGGGAGGGCCTGCTGGAGAGTTTCGTCGAAGCCGTGCTGGATGAAGTGGAGGAAGTGGTTTTCGTCGGGGCCGTAGAGTTTGTCGCCGGTGACGGGGTGCCCGAGGAATGCGGCATGGGCACGGATCTGGTGGAGGCGGCCAGTGCGGGGACGAATGCGGGTGAGGGTATGGTTGGCGGCGCAGGCGATGGGTTCAAACTCAGTGTGGGAAGGGTAGCCGTCGGGTCGGACGGCCTGCTTGAGGAAGACGGAGGAATGGGCGTCGCGGCCCAGGGGTTCATCGACGGTGACGGGGGAGGAGAGGATCCCGTCGAGGATGGCGGTGTAAGTCTTGTGAACGCGGTGGTGCTGGATGGCGCGCTGGAGCGTGGAGCCGAGTTCGCGATTGCGGGCAAAGAGAACGGCGCCGCTGGTTTCGCGGTCGAGCCGGGAAGGCATGTGCAGCACGGGCTCGCCGAGATACTCGCGCGCGGCGCCGATCAAAGAAGACCAAGGCCCGAACTTGGAAGGGTGGCAGAGGACGTGGCCAGGCTTGTTGACGGCGAAGAGATCGGCCGTCAGCAGGAGGGTCCAGGACTCGAGTTCGGCCGGCGTGAGGAGCCAGCCCCAGTCAGTGCGGGGCACTCACCCAGTGTGGGTGTTACTCCTTGCCGGCGGCAAGCCAGGGGTAGACGACACCCGCGATGGCAGCGCCGAGAATGGGCGCGACCCAGAAGAGCCAGAGTTGCTCGACCGCCCAGCCGCCGACGAAGACGGCGGGCCCGAGCGAGCGAGCCGGGTTGACGGAGAGGTTCGTCACCGGGATGCCAATCAAGTGGATGAGGGTGAGCGAGAGGCCGATGGGGAGGGGGGCGAAGCCTTCCGGGGCGCGGACGTCCGTGGCGCCGAGGATGATCATCAGGAAGAAGAAGGTGAGGACTACTTCCGCGGTGAGACAGGCGCCGAGCGAATAGCCGCCTGGGGAGTGGGCCCCGTAGCCGTTGGAGGCGAAGCCGCCGGCGAGATCGAAGCCGGCCTTGCCGGAGGCGATCACCCACAGAGTTCCGGCGGCGCAGACGGCGCCGGCGCATTGAGAGACGACATACGCGGCCAGGTCTTTCGCGGGGAAACGCTTGGCGACCATGAGGCCGACGGAGACGGCCGGATTGAGATGGCAGCCGGAGATGTGGCCGATGGCGTAAGCCATGGTGAGGACGGTGAGGCCGAAGGCGAGAGCGACGCCGAGCAGGCCGATGCCGACCTGGGGGAACGCCGCAGCCAAAACGGCACTGCCGCAGCCGCCGAAGACCAGCCAAAAAGTGCCGATGAACTCGGCGGTAGCTCGTTTGCCGATGGACATGGATCTCCTCCTTTAGGAGCACCCGGAGGTCCGGGTGGTGTCGGATTGGAGCAAGTATATCCGCAAACGGGCCGGAGAGCGAATCATTTCCGCAAGCCGGCAGCGGCTCGATAGTGAGGGAGGGCGGAGGAGAATCAGGGCCGGGCGGCGGGCTTGGGCCGGCTGACAAAGCGGCGCAAAAGTCCGTCGGCGAGTCCGGCGGCGGCGGCGGCTAAGGCCGGAAAGGGGGTCCACCCCTGCGCCAGGAGCGGCGTGAGGGCGGCGGTGACAAGGGCGATGAGGACAGTGCCCGCAAAGAGGGCGGAGAGCGAATCAACCTGGCTGGGCGTCGAGCTTTCGACTTGCGGGAAGTCGGGAAGATGCGGAGTGAGGGAGGGGGGTGGGGCGACGCTCCAGGCGTGGATCAAGGCCGGCAAAGCGTGACGGCTGGTGAGGGCGATCAGGCGGAAGGAACGGTCAGCTAGAAAGAAATCGAAGGCATCGGCGCGCAGGAGGCCGATGCGGGCCTTTCGCGGGACGGCGGGGGACGCGGCAGCGGAGCAGGCGGTGGAGGAGATGGTGAAGCTCAAACGCTCGCCCTGAAAGGAGAGCAAGCCGCCCTCGGTCGAGGTGACGCCGACGTCCCAAAACGCGAACCCGTTGAAGTACCGAGGATCCACAGAGGGCGCAAACGCAGTGAAAATCCCGCCGCTTAGGTGGTACCGCAGGCGAAAGCTGGATTCAAGACTGCGAAAGTCGAACACTTGGCGCAGGGTTTCGACAAGGTAGTTCAGAGCTAGCGAGGCGGCCGCGGCGGAAGTCCACAAAAAGAGCGGAGAGAGCGAAGAGTGAAGCCAGGTGAGGGCGAGGGGCGGAAGGGCGAAGGAGGCGAGGACGGAGAGGTTGCGGAGCAGCTCCGAGCGCTGAACGTGGAGATTGAGGACGGAGTCGGGTTCGGGTGGCGGGAGAGGGTAGAGGTCTTCGGGGGCCGCGGGAGGCGGGGAGAGCTGGGGCAGCACCTCGCCGAGGGGCAGATGGAAAGTGGAGGCGATGTGCGCCGCACGCTCCGCCACGGAGGGGTGGCTGAAGAGCTTGGCGTCCCAGCCGGACCATTGTGTAGGGAGGAGGTTGAGGGCGGTGACGCGGGCCAGGGCGCGGATGAGGGCGGCGGGTTCCGGGATGAGGCTGGCGGCGAGGCGGTCGGCCTTGCGTTCAAAGTAGCGGGAGAAGGCGACCGCGAGACAGATGCCCGGGGGGAGTGCGAGGAAGTGAGCGTAGCGCTGGAGCGGAGGCCAGGGAATGGCGCTGAACAAAGCAATAAAGACAAACGGAGGAGCGAGCAGGGCAGGCAGCATGAGGAGATTGTGCTTGTAGCGGAGATGGGCGAGTTCGTGGGCCGCGATGGCGTCGAGCTCCGGTTTCGGGAGGTTTTCGACCAGCGAAGCGGAAATGCAGATCGAATTGCCGCTGGCCGCGAACGCGGTGGCAAGGGGGCGACGCGAGGACCGGAGCAGGCGCAGCGAGGTGGGTTTGACCGAAGCGAGGCGGGCGATGGCGAGGATGCGATCCCGCAGTTCGCCGGCGCCGATAGGTTCGAAGGTGATCCCCATGGATTGCCAATGAGCCCGCTGCGAGACGAGATAGCAGAGGGCGGCGCAGCCGGAGAGCACTGCCGCGAGGCGGAGATAGGAAAAAGCGGCAAACACCAGACCGGTGATGAGGAAGAGCAGAGGGACTGGTCCGCTGAGAGTGCCCCAGAACCAGGCGGCGAGGAGATTGCGCAAGCGCAGGCCGGGTTCCACGGCCCGGCGAACGAGACCGATGGCACCAAGCTGATAAGCCAGCAATGCCAGCAAAGGCGGCGCGAGGACCTGGCAAGAGGCAAGGAAGATGTAACTGGTTTCGCTCCATTTGACGTACCGCAGAGGATCATTCGAGTGATGCAAGATGAAAATCCAGGTGAGAACTGCGGCGGGGAGAGCAACATTCGTCCACCGCAGGTGGATGAACCAGGAGCGGAGCAGGAGTTCATGAGAGCGGGCGGCGCGGCGGGAGAGGCAGTGGCCCAGCAGAAAAAACATGGCCAACAGGGCGAAGAGCCATAGAAACAGAACAGTTTCCAGGATTGCATTCAGCATGGATGGCGCATAGCATATCAGAGCAAATCGGGCGTGTGCGCCGTCGGGAGTGAGTGCGCCAAGAGGGAGCGGCAATAGAGCAGCGGGGGCCCAGACCGGCGGATAGAATGAAAGCAGAATCGCCATGACTAATTTCGAATACAGGAATCCGACCAAGATTTTGTTTGGGAAAGGGCAGATCGCTTCGATTGCGAAAGAGATCGCGCCGGGGACGAAGGTGATGGTGACGTACGGCGGCGGGTCGATCAAGGCCAACGGCGTGTACGAGCAGACGATGGCGGCGCTCTCGGGCTGCACAGTGGTGGAGTTTGGCGGGATTGAGCCGAACCCTGAGTACGAGACGCTGATGAAGGCGGTGCGGCTGGGGCGCGAGGAGAAGGTGGAGTTGCTGCTGGCGGTGGGCGGCGGATCGGTGTTGGACGGCACGAAGTTCATTGCGGCGGCGATCCCGTTTGAGGGCGATGAGTGGGACATCGTGAAGAAGGGCGTGCCGCTCGAGCGCGCGACGGCGATGGGCTCGATTCTGACGCTGCCGGCGACAGGATCGGAGTCGAATGCGTTCGCGGTGATCAGCCGGCGGGAGACGAGCGAGAAGCTGGCGTTCGCGTCGGACCACAGCTATCCGCAGTTTGCGGTGCTGGATCCGGAGACGACGTTCTCACTGCCGCCGCGGCAGGTGGCCAATGGGGTGGTGGACGCGTTCATGCACACGATGGAGCAGTACATGACGTTTCCGGCGAAGGCGGAGCTGAACGACCGCTTCGCGGAAGGCATTCTGCAGACGCTGATCGAGGTGGGGCCGAAGACGCTGGAGAACCCGGAAGATTACGATGCGCGAGCAACGTTCGTATGGTCCGCGACGCTGGCGCTGAACGGATTGATCGGATGCGGCGTGCCGCAGGATTGGGCGACGCACATGATTGGCCACGAGCTGACGGCGCTGTATGGCATCGACCATGCGCGGACGCTGGCCGCAGTGGCCCCGCACTTGTGGCGTGTGTGCCAGGAAGGCAAGGCGGCGAAGCTGCTGCGGTATGCCGAGCGGGTGTGGGGGATCAAAGACGGCTCAGATGCCGAGCGCGTGGAGGCGGCCATCCGAAAGACCGAAGAGTTCTTCGAAGCGATGGGCCTGCCGACGCAGCTTTCGAAGTATGAAGGCGTGCGGGCCGGGACGCCGAAGGAAGTGGCGGCGCGGCTGGAGAGCCGAGGGTTCAAGAAGTTGGGCGAACGCGGCGAGGTGACGCCGGCGGTGGTGGAGCAGATTCTGGCGCGCAGCCTGGCGGCGTAAGGGCTATTTGAGGCGCGAGAGGACCAACGCCTTGAGCGCCTCACCGGCTTCCGGCGTGAAGGGCGTGACGGTGGTTTCGTAGCCGCCTTCGGGGAAGGCGGCTTTGGTGGGCAGGTAGCCGAGCCAGCCGTTGGTGTAGCCGACGTAGAAGGTGTTCCGCGCCGGGGAAGCGCGGCGCACGTCCATGGCGATCTCACAGAAGAGTTCCAGGGGTGCGGACCAGAGGGCGGTGTCCGCGTTGATGCGCAGAAAGCGCACAGGGAGGCGCACTTCGGAGCGCGGATTGAGGAAAGCGGCGAGTTCCTCGGGCCACTGGAGTCCCGCTCTGACGGGGGTTTCGAGAGTGGCTTCGGTGGGTTGGAGTTGGATGGGGAGCGCGGCCGGGGCGAGGGCGGGGAGTGCCTGGAGGATGCGATTGCCGAGCAGGACGTTGAACTCGGTGATGCGGACTTTGGAGAAGTCGTCGTAGACGGAGTAGATGGGCGCGATGTCGCCGGTGGCGCCGTTGAGGAAGAGCATGGGGGCGCCGAGTTTCTGTTCGACGTATGCGGCGACAATGCCGGGGGCGTCGCCGCTGATGAGCTGATTGCGGCCGCCGAGGACGGTGCCGTGCATGGCGTAGTTGGCGAGCAGGGCGATGGGCGTGCCGTCGGCGCGATCGAGGCGGAGGAGGCCGACCTGGCGATCGACGGGACCGTCGGGGTTCAGGCCGAGGCGGATCCGGCCATCGACGTCGCGGGCGCGGCGGTTGATATTGGCGTTAGCGGTGGTGGTGCCGACGCTGAGGCGGGCAGGGGTGAGTTTGGAGCGGGCATCGAGAATGCCGGCGATGAGTTTCTGTTTGACGTCGCGGGCGTAGTCCCAGTCGGGTTCGTGGTCGTAACGGCCGGACAGGAAGGCCTTGGCGAGGCCGGGCGGGCCGAGTTCGGGCGCAGAGTGGGTGTGGGTGACGGACCACCAGACGTGCAAGCGGTCGATGCCGGTCTGCTGCTGGAGTTCCTTGGAGAACTCCTCATAGAAGGTGGGGGAGAAGAGGCAGATGTCGGTGGAGACAAGGAAGAACTGCGTGCGTCCGTCGTCGAGGGCCACGATCTTGTGGAAGAGACGATCGTGGGTTCCGGTGGACTGGCGGGCGTTGTAGCCGAGCAGCCACTGCGGTTTGTCGGGGGTAATGTCGACCTTCACAGCGGCGGCCCGGAACTGTGCCTGCGCGGCAAGGCAGAGGAAGAGAGCGAGGAGTGTGCGTGCAGACATGGTGGCGCCTCAGGCTTTGAGTGCGGCGGGGTAGGCTTTGCGCACGGCGGCGACGATGTCGTCGAGATCCTGACGCGTGTACTTGGGGCCGATGGGAATGCCGGCGAAGCGGGAGAGGACATCGATGGTTCGGGGGCAGGAGGCGGCGCCGTACTGAATGGCGCGGCCGCGCGGCGAGGTCCAGGTGGGCCAGGCGGGATGGGTGGCGATCTTGTTCTCGATGTAGGACTGGATGGGCAGGACGACGGAGCCGGCGGGGGGATTGGCCGGGACGTTTTCGGCGCGCATGAGATCGAGGAAACGATCTCGCTGGGCCTTGGAGTCGAAGCGGACGAAGACGAGGGAGCCGAGTTCGCCGGCGGGATCGGGGCGGTTGCGGAAGCGGAGGCCGGGGACCTGGGAGAGGCCTTCATAGACGCGCGCGGCGTTGGCGCGGGCGTTGGCGATGATGGAGTCGAGCTTGCGGAGTTGGGCGAGCATGACGCCGCCGGCGAATTCGCTCATGCGGAAGTTGGTGCCGACGAAGGGGGAGAGCTTCGTGGCGCCGAGCATCTCGCTGTGCGGGGCGCGGATGCTACCGACGTCGTGGAAGCGGACGGCGCGTTCGAAGAGTTCGGGATCGGAGGAGACGATGGTGCCGCCCTCGCCGGAGGTGATGGTTTTGGACTCCTGGTGGCTATACGTGCCGAGGTCGCCCATGGAGCCGAGGCGGCGGCCCTTGTAGGAGGCGCCGACGGCTTGGGAGCAGTCTTCAATGACGCGGAGTTTGTGCTTGCGGGCGATGGCGAGGATGGGATCGAGATGGGCCGGATTGCCCTGGAGGTGGACGGCGATGATGGCTTTGGTGTTGGGGGTGATGCGGTGCTCGATGTCGGAAGGATCGAGGTTGAAGGTCTCGTCGATTTCAGCGAAGACGGGGAGGGCGCCGGCGCGGACGATGGCGGTGCAGTCAGAATGCCAGGTCCAGGCGGGGAGGATGACCTCGTCGCCAGGGCCGATCTGGAGGGCGGCCATGGCGCATTCGAGCGCGGCGGTGCCGGAGGAGACGGCCAGGGCGTAGCGGGCGCCGATCTTGGCGGCGAACTCCTTCTCGTAAGTGGCGACCTTGACGGGCATGACGCCGCGGCGGCCGGAAAAGCGGAAGGGGACGCCGGTGTCGACGACTTCATCGACCTGGGCTTTCTCGGCGGCGTCGTAGTGGAGCGGGCCCCAGTTGTCTCCGCGCAAGGGCTTTTCGCGGACGGGCGTGGCTTGCTGGGCTTGGGTGGGGGCGGCTGTGGCCGCGGCCGTGGCGGCGACGAAATTTCTGCGATTCATGTCGATCTCCTGGCTCGTGGGAGCGTCCCTCATTATTTCGCTGGGGACGCCGAAAGGCAAAGCGTTTCTGCAAAGGGGCAGGCGGGCTCGGAGCGGAGGGAGAGCGCACCGGTGGGGCAGGCTTCGGCGCAGCGTTGGGCAGCAGTGGTGAGCGCATCTGAAATGGTGAAGCCGAATGGTGCGGCAATGGTGGTGTCGAAGCCGCGGCCGAGTACGGCGAGCCCGAGCGGCTCGGCTTCGGCGACGGCGATGCGGACGCAGGCTTGGCAGAGGATGCACTTGCCGGGTTCATAGAGGACATAAGGGTGCGAAGCGTCGCGGGAGTACCGGCGGCGGGCGCCGGCGAAGCGCGCCGGGTTTGCCTGGTACTCCGAGGCGAGCGCGCGGAGGCGGCAGGTATCGGCGGCGGAGCAGCCGCACTGGAGGCAGCGGCGGGCTTCGTGTGTGGCCGCTTCGGAGGGGAGGCCCAGTTCGACTTCGTCGAAGGTGGACACTCGCAGGGCGTCGTCGATGCGGGGTTGAGGAGATCGGGCGGCGGATTCGATGTTGCGGAAGAGGGCCGCGCGTTCGGCGTCGTCCATGGGCGTGAGTTGGACGAATGCAGGAGAAGGTTCGCCGGTGACGTCGCGGCCCTCAAGCAGTTGGTGGATGGAGATGGCGGCGAGGCGGCCGGCGGCAACGGCGCGGACGGCGAGGTCCGCGCCGAGCACCGCGTCACCGCCGGCAAAGACGCCGGGGAGATTAGTTTCGAGCGTGGCGGGACTCACCGCAATGCCCCACGCTGTCACAGCCAGGCCTTGAGCGGCGGGAAGGGCAAGATCGACCGACTGGCCGATGGCGGCGATGACAGTGGAGCAGGCGAAGGTGACGTCAGAGCCTTCGACGGGCACGGGGCGCGGTCGGCCGCTGGCGTCGGGCGGGCCGAGCTTCATGCGGTGGCAGGCAAGGGTCAGGGGACCGCCGTTGTTTCGATGCAGAGAGAGTGGGGCGGTGAGGAATTCCATTTCGACGCCTTCGGCGATGGCGGCTTCCGCTTCGGCGAGCAGACAGGGCATCTCGTGCATGGTGCGGCGATATACGATGCGGACGCGGCGGGCGCCGAGGCGGATGGCGGTGCGCGCGCAGTCGATGGCAGTGTTGCCGCCGCCCACGACGACGACGTCGTCTCCAAGATCCGGCGGACAGCCGCGTGCGACCTGGCCGAGGAAGTCCAAAGCGGGCAGTGCGAGTTCTTCGCCGGGGCAGCGGAGGGACTGCGTGCGCTGGGCGCCGATGGCGATGAAAACGGCGGGGTGTGCTTCGCGCAATTCGGAGAGCGTGAAATCGCGGCCCCATTGTGCACCCATGCGAAGATCGGCGCCAGGGCCTTGAATGGCGGCGATTTCCGAGTCCAAAGCGGCGCGCGGCAGGCGGTAGGTGGGAATGGCGTAGCGCAGCATGCCGCCGGGGTGATGGTGCGCATCGAAGATGGTGACGCGGTGGCCGAACTGGAGCAGGTGGAAGGCGGCAGTGAGGCCGGCAGGGCCGGCACCGATGATGGCGACGGGCGTGCCGCGGGCCGGCGGCAGGGCGAGGCGCGAGTGATTGTGGTGATCGGCGGCGAAACGGTGGAGTGCGCCGATGGAGAGACTCTGATCGTGGTCCTGGCGGCGGCAGTGCTGTTCGCAAAGTCGAGGGCAGATCCGGCCGAGGACGCTGGGGAAGGCCAGACGGCGGGTGATGACTTCGAACGCTTCGTCAGTGCCGTTGTTCGAGAGGGCATGGAGGAAGCCTGGGATGTCGAGGCCGGCAGGGCACGAGCGGGCGCAGGGGGCGATGCAATCGCCGGCGTGATCGGAGAGCAGAAGTTCAAGCGTGAGTCGCCGGAAGTCGCGCACTTCAGGGCTGGAAGTGATCACGGTCATGCCGTCTTCGGCGAGCAGTGCACAGGAGGGCAGGAAGCTGCGGCGGCCCTGGATCTGTACGGCGCAGAGGAAGCAGGAGGCGATGGGCTCCAGGCCGTCGATGTGGCATAGAGTGGGGATCTCGATGCCGGCGAGTTGGGCGGCCTGGCGCACGGTGGAGCCCGGAGGTACGGCGACGCGCTTGCCGTCAATGGTGAGGGTCAACATGGGCTGGCCACCTCCACGGCGTCGCAGGGGCAGATCTTGCGGCATTCGTCGCAGCGGGTGCAGAGATGGGAATCGATTTGGTAGGGGCCGTCGGATTGAGAGGAGATGGCGCCGACGGGGCATGCGTCCGCACAGGCGTTGCAGGCGGTGCAATTGTCAGTGATGAAGTAGCGGATGAGGGCGGGGCAATGGAGGGCGGGGCAACGGCGTTCGTAGGCGTGCGCTTCGTATTCGTCCCGGAAATAGCGGAGCGTGGTGGTGACCGGGTTAGGAGCGGTTTGGCCGAGTCCGCAGAGGCTGCCGAGAGAGACGCCGTTAGCGAGGGTTTCGAGTGTGGGGAGATCGTCAGGCAGAGCAGTGCCCTGGCAAAGGCGGTCGAGGATCTCGAGCATGCGGCGCGTACCGATGCGGCAGAGGGTACAGAGGCCGCAGGATTCGGATTGGGTGAAGTGGAGGAAGAATCGGGCGACGTCGACCATGCAGGAGGCGTCGTCGAGGACGACGAGTCCGCCGGAGCCCATGATGGCGCCGGTAGTGGGGATTGCATCGTAGTCGACAGGCGTGTCAGCGAGAGAGGCGGGGATGCAGCCGCCGGAGGGGCCGCCGATCTGGACAGCTTTGAACTCGCGGCCCTGTGGCGCCCCGCCGCCGATGTCCTCGACGATCTCGCGCAGAGTGGTGCCCATGGGGACTTCGATGAGGCCGCCGCGGCGGATTTTGCCGGCGAGGGCGAAGACCTTGGTGCCCTTGCTGGAGGCGGTGCCCAGCGCACTGAAAGCGGCGGCGCCGTGGCGGAGGATCCAGGGGACGCAGGCGAGGGTTTCGACGTTGTTGATGACGGTAGGTGCGTTGCGGAAGCCGTGCTCCACCGGATAGGGCGGGCGGAGACGCGGCGTGCCCCGGCCGCCTTCGAGCGAGCGGATGAGGGCGGTCTCTTCACCGCAGACGAAGGCGCCCGCGCCTTCGCGCACGGCGAGTTTCAGAGAGAATTCGCAGCCGTGGATGTGGGGACCGAGGAAGCCGAGCTGCTCGGCCTGGCGAATGGCTTCGCGGACATTTTGGAGGGCGAGGGGATATTCGGTGCGGATGTAGAGGAAGCCTTCGGTGGCGCCGATAGCGTAGGCGGCGATCGCGAGGCCTTCGAGGACGCGGTGGGGATCTGCCTCGAGAACGAGACGATCCATGAATGCGCCGGGGTCGCCTTCGTCGCCGTTGCAGATAACGAAGCGAGGGGGGCCGGGCTGGCGGCGAGCGAGTGCCCATTTGCGGCCTGTGGGGAACCCGGCGCCGCCGCGGCCGCGGAGACCGGATTCGGTGATGATGCGGATGACGTCCTCGGGTGAGAGGTGCCGGGGGTGGTCGAGGCAGGAGGTGAGGGCCTGGTAGCCGCCGCGGGCCAGATAGTCGTCGATGCGGTGGGGATCGACGGCGCCGCAGTTCTCGAGAACGATGCGGCGCTGCTTGCTCAGGTAAGCGGCGGCGGATCCGGAGTAGGGATCGAGACGATGTTCGGCGAGCTCCGCGGTGGAGCTGGCGGAAGCGATGTGGCGGGCCAATGCGGGGGTGACGTTGGCGTATAGCGCGGTGAGGCGGCCGGATTCGAACACCTGCACGACGGGCTCGCAATGGCACATCCCGTTGCAGCCGACGGATTTGACAACGGCGTCGGGGCCGGCGGCCGCCAGCAGAGCATCCCGAACGGCTTCGGCGCCGCTGGCGATGCCGCAAGAACTGAGGCCGATGCGGAGTTCGAGTTCCGGCGGAGCCAGGTGTGTGCTCATGGGTGGTGGGCGGGCTGGGTAATGGCCAACGTGGCGGAGGCTGCGTTGAGGCGGCCGGCGACACGGCCGTCGACCATCAGGACGGGCGCGAGGCTGCAACAGCCGAGGCAGGCGACTTCCTCGATGCTGAATTCGGCGTCCGGCGTGAGGTCCGAGCCGGGCGGGAGATGGAGGTCGCGCCGGAGGGAGTCCATGATGTGCTGGGCGCCGGCGACATGACATGCGGTGCCGTGGCAGACGCGGACATGATGGCGGCCGGTGGGCGTGCGGCGGAATCGCGCATAGAAAGAGGCCGTGCCGGCGACATGCGCCGGGGTGAGGCCGGTGAGGGCGCAGACTCGGCGCAGGGCTTCGTTGGGGAGATAGCGGTAGTGGTTCTGGAGCCGCTGCAGGATGGGGATGAGCGACTCCGGAGAGCGCCCTTCCTGGGCGATGGCCTCATCGACGAAGGCCAGGTCCAGAGGGGGAGAGGGGTGGAGAATCGCGCTCATGGCGCCTCCAGCGTTGCTGGAGCAGGTGATCCGGGTCGAGGTTCGCAGCGCACACACTACCTCCTCGGTTTCCGAACGTCTCGCTGCCGCGGTCAAACGACGGGATTCACCTCAGCGATGGCTGATTGATGAATCCTCTTCGGCGGGCACGTGGTCATCCTGGATGAGCAAGGCGCAGATCGGGATGAAGACGTTGGCCAGGTAGGCATAGTGCAGCGGATGCGACACGATGCCCTGGTCAATCAGCCAGCCGAGCATACCCACGTTTTCATACCAGGTCTTGATGGCGACCTCGTCGTCGCGCATCGGAATATGCGGCAAATTCACGGTGCAGACCGCGCAGATGCCTGTTTCAACTCCGTCCTGAACTGACACGAGCCGGAGGCAGGGCCTTCCATTCCGCAGATACCGGGAAAAGGAAAGCACAACCTCCTGGTGCCCATAGTGCCTGACCCGCTGATGCGCCGCCGTGCAATGCACTGGCATCAATCACCTCCCCACCCCGAAGCTCCCTCTATCGGACATTGTAGTCCGAAATAGGGAGAATGAACAGAGTTTTTGAGGCGCGTATATAATCTGCGGGCCGCATGAACAGGCATGTGTCAGTGACGCGATCAGGTGGTAGATTGGCTTGTCATGAGCGGACTGCGGCGAAGAGAAGTGCTGGGCGGAGCGTTGGGGGTGACGGCGATCGGGGCGGATGACAGGATTCCAATCATCGACTGTCACATCCACCTGTTCGACCAGACGCGGCCGCAGGGCGCGCCTTATTCGGGGGGCGGACGCAACCGCGAGCCGGCGCTGCCAGCGAGATATAAGAGGCTGGCTGCGCCGCTTGGAATCGTGGGGGCGATCGAAGTGGAGGCGAGCCCCTGGATCGAAGACAACCTGTGGGTGCTGGAGGTGCTGGAGCCGGAGCCGATGATGCTGGGGACCATCGGTAACTTGCAGCCGGAGAAGCCGGAGTTTCGCGAATACCTGGAGCGGTATCGCCGGAACAAGCTGTTCCTGGGGATCCGGTACGGGAACCTGTGGGGCTACAGCCTGGTGCAACAGGTGAAGAACCCGGTGTTTGTCGAGGGCCTGAAACTGTTGGCGCAAGCGGGGCTGGTGATGGACACGGCGAACCCGCGCGCAGACCTGCTGGAGGCGGTGCTGCGCGTGAGCGAACTGGCGCCCGGGCTGCGGGTGGTGGTGGACCATCTGCCGGGCATGCTGTTTCGCGAGGGGATGAGTGCCGAAACGGCGAAGCTGCTGCGGGAGCTGGCGGCGCGTCCGCAGGTTTACATCAAAGTGTCGGCGGCGATGAGAATGGAGGCCGGCAAGGCGATGCTGGATGCGGCGGTGTACCAGCCGGTGTTCGACCAGATCTTCGAGACATTTGGGGAGGACAAACTGATCTTCGGCAGCGACTGGCCAAATGCGGATGCGGTGGACAACCTGCCCGCGATCGTTCAGATCGCGAAGGACTACTTCCTGAAGAAGGGACGGGCGGCGGCGGAGAAGTACTTCTGGAAGAACTCAGTGGCGGCGTACCGATGGGCGCCGCGCGAGGCGGGCCAGCCGCGCCTCAGGCTCGGGTGACGAGTTCGATGCCCTCCTTCGCCCCGAGGTTGCGCGAGTACTTGCGTTCGGTGGCGTTATTCCAGTGCTCGTGAACCCCGAGGCTGGCGGCGGTGCGTTTGCCGTCAGGATTGTAGGCGGAGCCGGAAGGGGGCTTTGAGACGAGGGCGGCTTCGTGAAGGTAATTGTCGGCGCTGCCGCGGACCTGGGTGGCGCGGGGTTCGCTGCTGAGGAGGTCGAGCGCCACGGAGTCGATGGCGATGGGGTCCTGCGAGATAAGCATACTGGCGGCCCACTGGTCGTTGAGGCTGGTCCACTGGAAGACGCTGCCTTCGTTGTGCTCCGCGGTGTAGAGGCCGTCCAGCAGATAGAGCATGGTCTTGCCGCCGAGGTGGCGGTGGGCGATGAGATCGGCCAACGCGTTGTAGGCGCCCATGGGTTGCGAGCGGAGAACGCTGGAGTGGAGGGTGCGAGGCAACCAGCCTCCGCCTTCGGGGAAGTAGACGGAGCCGAAGTGGTTCTTGGCGGTGAGAGTGACGCCGGCCATGCCGTGGGGACGAAGCAGCGCCATGTTGATCATGTATTTCGCTTCGGTGACCTGACGGGCGATGTAGGCCGGGGGCAGTTCCTTGTTGGCGAAACGGATGGGGTTCTGGAGGTCGGGCTCGGGGGCGAGGCGGCCGCCGAGGTTGTAATCGGCGCCGGCAAGGAACTGCACGGCCTGGTAGGGGCGGGCGGAGTTGGATCGAATCTTCGAATAGATGGGCGAACCAATGGTACGGGAGCCGGTGGAATCGTAGACGAGGATGTCCTCGCCGCGCACGCCGGCAAATTCGATGAGAGAAGTCACGAGGGCGGCGATGGCGTGCGGGCTGGGGAGGCCGTTGGGGACGCGGCGCGTGGATGCGTTGGAGGCGGCGCCCCACTGGGAGGAGCGGTCCTGGTTGCAGTTGACTTTGATGGCGATTCGCTCGCCGGGGCGGTAGCCGGCACGGCCTTGATTATGGCTTTCGTTGAAATTGCGGAAGAGCGCGTCCCAGGCCTGTTGTTCGTTCTTGCTGGCCGTGAGGGAGAGAAGGAGCGCGGAAGTGAGTTCGTGGACGGCCTTCTGGTTGGTGTTGGCATCGTCCCACCATTGACCTGTGGAGCTATCCCAGGTGGTGGCGCTGGAATCGCGCAGCAGGACGACGCGGCCGGGGTGGATGCCGATGCCGGCGCCCATAGGCTGATTGGCGCCCTCGGTGGGTTGGAAGGGGGCAGGGGGCTGCGCGGAGAATGGTGCGAGGCCGGCGGCGAGGGACTTCAGGAGGCAACGGCGATGCATGGACGGCTCCTTCCTTTAAATTGAGCTGTTGGAATTGTACGCCCTGGGAGTAGACTCTGCGATAGACAAGGAGGCGAAACTGGCATGCAGCGCATCTCGCGCAGGAACGTTCTTGGGCAGGCGATGGCGGGCGCGGCTTTGGTGGATCCGGCCGCGGCGGCCGCTCAAGCCGTACGGGTGAAAGCGGGAGATCTTCCGGACCTCACGATTAAAGAGGTGAAGGTCTATGTGGTGGACCCGGGGCAGCCAGGCACGGCGGTGACCAACGCGGGTTACGCGCGCATTGCCGCGGTGGTGACCAATGGCGGAATTGAAGGCAACTACACGCTGGCGCGGCGCTACTGGCATCCGAACTGGAGCAATGAGGGGTGGCTGGAGTTCGCGAAGCGGGCCCTAGTGGGCAAGAGCGTGCTGGACCTGCCCGCGCTGACGTCGCAGTATGATCCGCCGAAGCGGAGGCTTGGGCAGAGTTCGTATGCTTCGGCCATCGATGCCTGCCTTTGGGACATCCTGGGCAAGGCAGTGGGACTGCCGATCTACCGCATCCTGGGCGCGTACCGCACACGCGTGCTGGCCTATGCCAGTTCGCAGCATCACAAGACGGTGGAGGAATTCGAGCGGGAAGTTGTGCAGTGCAAGGCGGATGGGTTCCAGGCGTACAAGATCCATCCGCCGAGCATGCCGGACGGTGGGTCCAACCTGAAGCTGGACATGGACGTTTGCAGGGCGGTGCGGCGGGCGGCGGGCGATGATTTCACATTGCTGATGGACCCGGTGGGAGTGTATTCGAGAGACCAGGCGATGGTGGTGGGGCGGCTGCTGGAGAAGTTGAACTTCGTGGCCTTCGAAGACCCGATTCCGACAACAGACATCGAGGGTCTGGCGCAGCTCTGCCAGACGTTGGAGATTCCCGTCCACGTTGGGGAGTTCATTTTCTCGCCGTACAACTATGCGGAGTACATCCGGCGCGGTGCGATGGATGTGGTGCGGTTCATCACGGACAACGTGGGCGGCATCACGGGCGGGATGAAGATTGCGCGGATGGCGGAACTATTCGGGATGGAGTGCGCGCCGCACAACTGGGGTGAGACGTTTGACCATGCGGTTCACTTTCACTGTGAATTGGCAATGCCGAACAACGTGTGGTTCGAGATGACTGTGCCGCAGGGCGTGGGCGACCGGCCTTACCTCAAAGACCGGATCAGGATTGCGAAGGACGGCTATGTGGACGCCCCGCTGAAGCCGGGACTGGGGTACGAGATCGACCGGGCGGTGTTGGAGCGAATGACGAAGTCTGTGAAGAGGTGAGGCGATGATCAGCGGAATCTCCAGGCGCCACTTTCTGACGCTGGCGGGGGCTGCGGCGGCAGGCGCACCGGGCAAGCCGTTGCGGGGTATCTTCCCGATCATGCAGTCGCCTTTTTCAGAGAGCGGAGCACTCGATCTGGAGGCGCTGGCCGGAGAGGTGCGATTCCTGGAGCGCTGCGGCGCGCATGGGGCGGTGTGGCCGCAGTTGGCGAGCGAGTGGGATACGTTGTCGGAGAAGGAGCGGATGGACGGAGCCGAGGCGATTGCGGATGCGGCGAAGGGGTTGAAGCTGGCGGTGGTGCTGGGAGTGCAAAGCCCGGAGCCTGCAGCGGCGGTCCGGTACGCGAAGCAGGCGGAGCGGTTGGGCGTGGACGCGGTGATCTCGCTGCCGCCGCCGAATCAGGAAGAGCCCGGCACGGTGCTGGAGTACTACAAACAGGTGGGCGGGGCGACGGCTCTGCCGCTCTTCGCGCAGGCTGTGGGGAAGATGAGCACTGATCAGTTGTTGGAGATGTACCGGGCGATACCCACGCTGCGCTATGTGAAGGACGAGGCAGGGCAGCCGTTGGACCGGATCGAACGGCTGCGTGAAGGAAGCGAGGGCCAGTTGAAGGTGTTCAGCGGCTCGCACGGGCGGACGCTGATCGAGGAGATGCGCAGCGGCTTTTCCGGGAGTATGCCGGCGGCGGCGTTTTCTGATCTGTACGCGCAAATGTGGGAGCTATGGCAGGCGGGCAGGCGGCGTGAAGCAATGGAGATGCACGGGCGGACGCTGCTGGTGCTGGCGGACATGGGGCTGTACGGCATGGAAGGGTTGAAGTACCCGCTGGTGCTGCGCGGGGTGTTTCCAACGTTTCGGGCGAGGAAGCGGGAGCCGGCGGGAGCGTTGAGCGAACGGGGGCGGAGGGCAATGAAAGAAGCGCTGGAGTTCGCCAAGCCGTACCTGCGGGGCTGATTGGCATGGTTTCCGCGGCGGCGGCAGCCTGATATTGTGATTCGTCAGCTATGCAACGCAGAGGATTTCTGACCACTGGATTGACGGCCGGTCTGGCGGCTGGGCCTGCGGCGCAGGTGCCGGATCTGGGCAGGAGCCGGATGAAGATCACGTCGGTGCGGCTGGTGAATCCGCGGCCGAAGCGGCCGGTGCCGGCGTACACTCCGGCGGCGGGTTCCTGGAGCACCCAGAACGTGGAAGTGGCGAACCCAATGTCGATCTACCCGAAGTACAAGGCCACGCGATCCTTGTTTTTTCCGGATGCGGGCCGGATGCCGGGGTTCACGGTGGAGATTATGACGGACAAGGGTGTGAAGGGCTACGGCAGCGGCGGCGCCGGTGGCGGCGCTGTAGTGGAAGGGCATCTGACGAAGCTGCTGCTGGGCGAGGATCCGTTCGACATCGAGAAGCTGTGGGATATCCAGTGGCGCTCAACCATGCACTACGGGCGGATGGGCGTGACGATGAATGCGATCAGCGGCGTGGACCTGGCACTGTGGGACCTGATCGGCAATGCGCTGGGGATGCCGGTCTTCCGGTTGCTGGGCGGGCAGACGAAGGAGCGGATTCCGGCCTACTGCACGGGGAACGACATCGAACAGCATGTGGAGTTCGGGTTCAGGAGAGTGAAGCTGGCGATGCCGCACGGACCGGCGGATGGGCGTGAGGGGATGCGGAAGAACGAGGAGGTGGTGAAGCGGGCGCGGGCGGCGCTGGGCCAAGACGGGGATATCATGCTGGATTGCTGGATGGCGTGGACGGAGCGCTACACCATCGAGATGGCGGGGCTGCTGGAGCCCTACCGGATCTACTGGATGGAAGAGGTGCTTCAGCCGCACGACTATGCGGGATTCGGGCGGCTGCGGAAGGCGATCCAATCGACGCGGATTGTGACGGGCGAGCACGAATACGGGCGGTATGGATTCCGAAACCTGTTGGAGCACGAGTCCGCTGAGATCTGGCAGCCCGATTTGCACTGGTGCGGCGGATTGACGGAAGTGCGCAAGATTGCGGCGATGGCCGCGGCGTACGACATTCCCGTGATTCCGCATGGCGGGGGGACGGGCCAGGACGGGCTGCACTTCATCATGGCGGCGCAGAACAGTCCGTGGGCGGAGATGTTCCTGCCGGCGCCGGGCGGGCCGGCGGAGGTGTACAGGAGGTTTGAAGAGGATTACCGGGTGACGCGCGGCCCGGAGGGGGTGTACACGGTGCCCTCGGAGCGGCCTGGATTCGGCTGGGAATACGAGGTTTGAGGAAGCGGCGGGGCGAATCTGTTAAGTTGTGAGAAGGCATGAAATATTCCGAAGTACTGTGCAGGGCGGCAGGTGTGTTTGCCATTTGCGTGGCCGCACCCGTACTGAGCGCTCAGGCGCCTGACCAGGGGAAAGAAGTATCGGGGCTGGTGCCGAGAGCGAAGCCTGCGGAGTACCAGGCGCAGGCGAAGGCAGGCCAGGTAACGATTGCGGCCGACTTTTCCGGGCATGGTTTTCCGACGGTGGATGCGCCGGTAAGCTCGGAGAATTTTGTGGCTGTGGAAGTGGCGCTGTACGGACCCGAGGGGACGAAGTTGAAGATCGAAGCGGGGCAGTTCTCGCTGAAGATCAACGGGAAGAAGCCCGTAGATGCGCAGCCTTGGGGGCTGGCGGCGAAGGAAGTGAAGGACCCGGAGTGGATTCCGCCAGAACCGGCGAAGGAAAAGGGCGGTGGGCTGAGCACGGGCGGGAAAGAGCCGGGCGCGCCGCCGCCGGTGACGCCGAAGCCTCCCGTGGAATTGCTGCGTTCCTGGCAGCAGCGGGTGGGAAGGTCCGCGTTGGCGGAAGGGGAACGCTCATTGCCGATCGCCGGGCTGATCTTCTTCCAGGCCCGTGGAAAGCTGGAGAACATGAAGTCCGTGGAACTGGTCTACGAGGGGCCGGCGGGGAAGGCTACCCTGCAGCTTCAGTAACGCGGCGCGTCCCGCTACTTTGACTTGCGCACCCAGTGGAAGGTCATGGTTTGCTCCTTCCCGTTTTCAACACTGGTCCACTGCTGGTCGAGGTGTGTGTCGTCTTTGAAGATGACGGTGAGATCCTTGATGTGGCCGCCTCCCGGCTTCGACAGGTTGGTGATGTCGATGAAGCGAAAAGGGATGGACTTCGAGGTGGAGTCAGCGCCGGTGGCACGCATGCGAGGCTGATTGCCCATGCTGCAGTAGTGGGTGGCGATGAGGTCGGCTTTGTCGCGGTGATAGACGGTGACCATGTCGGGCTCCGGGGCGGGCATCTTCATTGACTCCACGATGGCGTGGCCTCCGGAGACAACGGTGTAGGTGAGAGTGGATTTCGTCCCCTCGTGTGAACCTTCCCAAACGCCGGTCAGGGAGAGAAGCGCCTTCCAGGCATCGTCGCCCGGTTGGGCGGCTTGCGCCGGGAAGAACAAAGCGGCGAGCAGTACGATGGTGCGCATTCCAGAAGAATAACCCGGGTTATGAAGAATTGGCGTGACTCCCGTGTAAACTTAGCCTAGACTGTGGCACGAAGCATCGCTGTCCTTCGCAGGGGAGGTAGTGCCATGGGTTCTTCCAGGTTGAAGGTCATAGGGGCGCTGACGCTGTGCGCGCTGGTGGTCCCGGTAATGGCGCAGGTGGGCGGCGGCGGGACGATTAGGGGAACGGTCGTGGACCAATCCGGGGCGGCAATTCCAAATGCCGGAATTGTGGCTCTGAACACCGCCACCAACGTCGAATACAAGAGAGAGTCCACCGCGGTGGGGTTGTTTGTGATTGCGCCGGTACCAGCAGGCACGTATAGGCTGACGGCCTCAGCGAAGGGATTCCGAACTCTGGTGCAGGAGCAGGTGGTAGTGGATTCGCTGGGTACGGTGGAGTTGACGCTGCCACTGGAAGTGGGCGCGACTACGGAGAGCGTAACCGTTTCAGCGGCGCCTGCCGAACTGAACACGTCCGATGCCCGGATGGGGCAAACCGTGCGCAATGAGATGTATACGGCGTTGCCGCTGACCATGGGGAGCGGCAATCCGCGCAATCCGGCGGCGTTCATTTACCTGATGCCCGGCGTGCAGGAGGGGGGGACGTTCGGGTTCATCAACGGTGGACAGAGTTTCTCGAAGGACGTCTACATCGAGGGGTTGCCGATCACGGATGCCGTGCGGCAGGGCGAGAGCCGTGCGCTGCAGTTTGGCGTGTCGGTGGACGCCGTGGAGCAGTTCCAGGTGGAGACGAGCGGCACCTCGGTGGAGTTCAATGGGCAGGGCTCGGAGAACTACACCATCAAGTCTGGCACGAACGATTTCCACGGGTCGGCGTTCGAGTACTTACGAAACACGGTATTTGACGCGCGGGGTTTCTTCTCGCCCACGCGGCCGCAGCAGAACCAGAACCAGTTTGGCTTTACGCTGGGCGGACCGATCAAGAAGAACAAGATCTTCTTCTTCGGCTCCTACGATGTGTACCGCTACCGGGTGGCGACGGATTACCAGTTTGTGACCATTCCCACGGCGAAGATGCGGACAGGAGATTTCAGCGAATTGCCGGTGGCGATCTATGATCCGAGTACGACGAACTGCCCTGGGGGCGCCAACTGCACGCGGCAGGCATTTCCGAACAAAGTTATCCCGACCTCCCGGCTCTCGTCGGCCGCGAAGTTCTTCCAGGACGGATTGCCGCAACCGACGCACTCGGGCATCGCAAATAACTTCCTGAGCAACAACAAAGGCGTGGGCTTCAACAATTACAACATCAACATCAAGAGTGATTTGAACGCCACGGACGCGCACAGGTTCACGGTGTTCTTCTCGCATGGGGCGCACACGCAATCGAGCGCGATTCGCGGAAACCCAGTGCCACTGCCGCTGCCCTATGTGGTGACGCGCGTCGTGGATGAAGTGCCGACAGTCGGGCAGGTGAAGCACACCTGGGTGCTGAACCCCTCGATGCTGAACCAGATCAGCTTCGGCGCGTCGCGGCTGAATGTCCCGATCACGAATCCAACCATCGATGGCAACTGGGTAGAGAAGGCTGGGATCAAGGGGTTGCCAAAGGGGGACGCGACGGAGTCCTTTCCGGAGGTCTCTTTCGCGGGGCCGAACTCCGTGGCTGGCTGGCGTGGCACGGACGCTCGCCCTTTCCTGGATGCATTGAATAGCTACACACTCCAGGACAACTTCCAGTGGATCCGGTCGCGCCACACCGTGAAGGGCGGTTTCCAGATGCAGCGGTTACAGGATAACTACCGCGCGCGCTGGGACGGCACGTTCTTCAACTCCGCATTCAGCAATGTGCAGACCGCTGGGTTCAGCAACGGCACATTGCAGAGTGCGACGGGCAACTCCTACGCCAGTTATGTGTTGGGCGCGGTGAGCACTTCCAACGTGGCCGAGGACTACGTTGTGACTTCGGGAGCGCGGTTCCGCAGCTACTCGTGGTGGATTGGGGACGACTGGAAGGTGAACCGCAACCTGACGATCAACCTGGGGCTGCGGCACGACATCATGCTGCCGTACCACGAGGTGGCCGACCGGGTGAGCTGGTTCAATCCGGACATTCCGAACCCCGTGGCCGTCGGGTTCAATGGGGCGCTGCAGTTTGGCGGGAGCGGGCCGGATCCGCTTTACTGCAACTGCAGCACGCGGATCAAGACACAGTATGGGAACCTGGGGCCGCGGGTGGGTTTCGCCTACCGGATGGGCGACAAGACGGTAGTGCGGGGTGGGTACGGGATCATGTACACACGGCACGGTGCGGTGGGCGGACGCGGCGGAGCGCGGGACGGTACAGGCAAGCTGGGCTACACGGCCTCGCCGGGCTTCGTGTCGGTGGACGGCTTCACGCCGGCCTATTACTGGGATGCCGGCGTGCCGGCCTATGAGAAGCCGCCGTTCATCAACGCGGGACTCAATAGCGGCTTCACCACGGACAAACCTACGGGTGGGAGCGTGAACTACGACAATCCGGAAGACGGCGCGCGGCCGCCGCGCTATCAGAACTGGAACTTCTCCATCCAGCGGGCAATCACGCCCACGCTGACACTGACGGCAGGGTATGTCGGCGGCAACGGAAAACTGTTGCGCGGGGGTGGGCTCGGCATCTGGTCCGGCCAGATCCACCCGCGGTTTCTGGCGCTGGGCAACCTGCTGACATCGCAAGTGAATGTGACAACGCTGGCGCAGGCGAAGGCGATCATGCCGGAGGTTTCGCTGCCGTATCCGAATTTCCGTGGCACCTTCGCGCAGATGTTGCGGCCGTTTCCGCAATACAGCGGCGTGACGGTCGACTTCAACAACCTCGCGAGTTCGAACTACAATTCGCTGCAATTGACGTTGCAGAAGCGCATGTCGAATGGGCTGACGTTCAACATCAACCACACGTACAGCAAGACGCTGTCCGATGCCGGGACGGGTCGTAGCGGCTATTACTGGAAGATTGAAAAGACGCACGGTGAAAGCGACCGGCGGCACGTGTTCAACGCTATGGTGGTGTACGCGCTGCCGTTCGGGAAGGGCAAATCTATCCAGCCGTCCAATGCGGTGGTGAGTGCGCTGGTGAGCGACTGGCGGCTTTCCAGCATCACGCGGCTGCGGTCCGGGCTGCCGTACGGCATTATCGCCGCCGCCTGCACGCTGCCCAGTGCCGGTGGGTGCCGGGCGTCGTACAACCGGGACTTCACGGGTGACGTGCGGATCAACGGCGATTGGGGCAGCGGCGACCTGCTGGGCGCGCGGCCCCAGTTTCTCGATCCCAAGGCGTTCAAGAACCCCGCGGCGTACACCTACGGCGATACGCCGGGCGCAGGCTCCTACGGGTTGTACAATCCGGGGTTCTGGAACGAGGATCTGAGTGTGGCGCGGCAGTTCCGGATCAAGGAGCGGATCAAGCTCGACTATGCGGCTGAGTTCTTCAATCTGACGAACTGCGTGATCTTCAACGGACCGGCGTCGTTGGACATCAACAACGCGAACTTCGGACGGATCACCAGCCAGCAAAACACGCCACGTTCCATCCAGATGAGCCTGAAGCTGCAATTCTGAAGAGCGGAGTGACCGTAATGATGCGAAGAGTCCTTGCACTGATGAGTGTGTCCGGATTGCTGGCGGCCGCCGAGCCGCCGGAGAGTTGGGTGGATGCGGCCACCGGGCATCGCGTGGTGCGGCTGACGAAAGAGGCGGGTAGCGCGAGCCTGTACTTCAACCAGAATGGCTATACGCCGGACGGCAAGCGGATGGTGTATTCGTCACCGGCGGGAATCCATGTGCTGGACCTGGCGACTCGCGAAGCGAAGCTGGTGGTGCCGGGACCCGTGCGGCTGATCGAAGCGGGACGAAAGACGGCGCGTGTCTTTTATGTGGAGAACAGCGCGGCTTGGTGGGCGAACATCGACACGGGCGAGAAGAAGAAGATCGGGGATCTGCCCCGGCGCGGATCGGTAGCGACGGTGAACGCGGATGAGACGCTGCTGGCTGGGACCTTCATCGAAGGCGATGGCATGGACTACAACAACCAGCGGCCGCCGACTCCCACGCAGGGCGGGGCGGCACCGGCCCAAGGACACTCGCTGGATCAGCCGCGGAACAAAGGACAGATGATGGAGGAACGTTGGGCGGCAAAGCTGCCGATGGGGCTCTTCACGCTGAACGCTCAAACGGGCGAGGTGAAGACGATTCACCGCGCAACGGATTGGCTGAATCACCTGCTGTTTTCGCCTACGGATCCGAAGCTCCTGATGTTCTGCCACGAGGGGCCGTGGCACAAGGTGGACCGCATCTGGATCATCCGGACCGACGGCACAGGAATCAAGAAGATCCACACACGAACCATGGCGATGGAGATCTTCGGACACGAGTTCTGGAGCGCTGACGGCAAGACGATTTTCTATGACCTGCAGACCCCGCGCGGCGAGGACTTCTGGCTGGCGACATACAACGTGGAGACCGAAGATCGGACCTGGTATCACCTGCAGCGGAACGAGTGGTCGATCCACTTCAATGTGACGGCGGACGGCAAGCTCATGTGCGGCGACGGCGGCGATCCTGGTCAGGTGGCCAAGGCCCCCGACGGCCAGTGGATCTACCTGTTCCGGCCGGAGATGATCCTGGATCGCGGTCTGCCGAACCAGCACCTGGTGAAGCCGGGTGTGCTGCGGGCGGAGAAACTGGTGGACATGTCGAAGCACCAGTACCGTCTGGAACCGAACGTGAGCTTCACGCCGGACCAGAAGTGGGTGGTGTTCCGGTCGAATATGTTCGGCGAGACCTACGTCTTCGCGGTGGAAGTGGCGCGGGCGGGAGGCACGGCGAAATAGTTCGGCGGGCTAGAGTTTCCAGGGCTTGCGCAAGTGGCGGTCCATCATCTTCGCGGCGGCCTTGTCGCCGGTGATGGTCTCCTTCGCCGGATTCCAGGTGATCTTGCGGCCGGTGCGGACGGCGATGTCGGAGAGGTGGCTGATCAGGTCGGAGCGGATGGCGCAGTCGATTGGACTTTCGGGCTCTGCTTTCCTGCGAATGGCGTCGAGGAAGTTCCGGGTGTGATTGCGGCCCATGGTGGAGAAGCGGTCGATGGGCGGGGCGCCGTTCAGCAGCGAGGCTGGTTCGGACTGGATGGAGCCGCGAGCGATCCTGATCCAGCCCTCGGCGCCGGTGAACTTCGTGGAGTCGCCGCCGGTGATGAAGGTCATGGGCAGGCCGCTGGCGAAGCGGCACTGGACGTTCCAGTTCATGACTGTGTCGAAGAGGCCCTCTTTGGGGATGAGCCCTGTGCCTTCGTATTCGACAGGGACTTCGGGCGTGGGGAGGGCGAAGTCGAGAACGTCGAGCGGATGGGCGCCCCAGCCGCCGAGGAAGCCGACGCTGTAGTCGTAGATGTGATAGTGGCCGGGCTGCAGGCAGCGGTCGTTGCAGTAGGGGCGCACGGAAGCGGGGCCTTGCCACATTTCGTAATCGAAGCCGGCGGGGATGGGATTGGGTGCGGTGGAACCGCCGGGGGCGCCGGAGGGGGAGACCACCTCGATGGAAGTGAGTTTGCCGAGGCGGCCCGAACGGACGACCTGGCAGGCAAAGCGTACGTGGGCGGCGCCGCGCTGTTGGGTGCCGTACTGGAAGACGCGGCCGGTCTTGCGGATGACTTCGCGAGCCTTGAAA
>JARKQJ010000148.1 GCA_029973955.1 Paludibaculum sp.
TTGCGCGACCGCCCTCCGCCCCCCCTTGGCAAGGGATTAATGAGGCCTTCAGACGCGCGAAGCGAAACGCCCTTGCGAGTGTTTCGGTTGGTTACGTCGCGGCGGGTGATCGCAAGTGCAAGGCAGGAAAGGCGTTCCCGCCGCGAGTCGCGAGGCGGTCATAAGTCGGTGCGCGATATTGGAGAATGTGCGGAGAATGAATAAAAAGGTACGCACGGTGGCTGAACAGTTTCTCAAGGAGGTTCCACCATGCGTAGCGAGGATGGAGTTCAGATTACTGCGGAGTTGGTGGCGGTCCAGGCGGCCGAGGGGCAGTTGCTGTTGGAGGGGAGGGTGCGGTTGGACCTGCCTTTGCCAGAGCAGGATGACCAGTTGCCCCATCAGGTGGAGCAGGCGGTGGAGCAGGCCGGTCAGCAGTTCAAACGCTGGGCGTATCGGCAGTTGATGGAGAAACTCGATACGGAGTTGGCCCTTGCCGAGCGTCAGGGGAAACAGGGACAGGGGATGGTCTGCCGGGGCAGACGGGTCATGTCTTTCAAGACGGTGTTCGGCACGGTGCCGGTGCCGCGGCGGCGGATGGAGCACAAGGCCGATCAGTCGACCGAGATCCCCTCGGCCCGGGTCTGGAAGACGCCGCAGCAAGTGACGATCACGCAGGGGCTTCGCGATGCGATCTGTGACGCCATGCTGCGGGAGTCCTCACGGAAATCGCTGCAGGAGATCGAGGAGCGTGCCGGCGAAACGGGATTGTTGAGCCGCGTCAGCGTGCTCAACATTGTGCACCGCGAAGGTCGCGCGTTGCGCGCCGCCGCCAAACGTCGAGCGCATCGGGTCTTTCTCGCCGACCTTAAGGCACGGCGCCGCTTGCTGCCCTCGGTCCGGGAGCCTCCTGACCCAGAACCGACGCCCGCCGATCCACCGTGCCCGGAGGTGGAACCAGCGGCGCTACTCGGCTTTCCCGGCGGGCCGGAGGTCGTGGCGGTGGAGGAAGACCAACCGCGTTGCGTGGATCCGGATACGGTCATGGTGCAGGCCGACGAGGTGGTCGTGGATGCCCAGGCGAGCACGGGCTTGAAGCAGGTGAAGGTCTACTCCGCCACGGTCAGGACGGCGGAAAGGGCGTGGTATTTCTGCGAAGCGGACGCCCGCTCGATCATCTATCTAGTCGGCGCCTTGCTGGCCGTATTGGGAGTCCATCGGCATCAACGCCGCCTGTTGTTCGTCAACGACGGGGCACGATGGATTCGCGATTGGTTTGCCGGCCTGAAGGTGCCTGGAAAGACCATGGTGCTGTGTTGGTATCACCTGTTCAAGCGTTGCTTCAACGACTTGGGCTCGGCCTGTAGTGGCCCGAAGCATCGCGATGCCGTCTGCCGGGAGGTGCTGGGCCACCTCTGGGAAGGCCGCGTCGAGGAGGCCTTGGCCTTCCTGATCGAACACCGAACGGACAAGGAGATCCGAAGTCGTCCGGCGTGGGACCAGTTCGTCGAGTACCTCCAGAACCGCCGCCCCTACCTTCCCCACTACCGCGATCGACGCCAGGCCGGACTCTGGATCGCCAGTAACCGGGTGGAAAAGCTCAACGATTGGGCCGTTTCCCAACGCTGCAAGGGGAGCGGAATGGACTGGACTCGCGAGGGAGTCGTGGCCCTGGCCGTCCTGGAAACCACGCGACGCAACGGCGACCAATCTCTCTGGCGACGCATCCGCTCCTTACCCGAATGGGGCGGTGCCGCCATCAC
>JARKQJ010000160.1 GCA_029973955.1 Paludibaculum sp.
AGTTGGACGCCTCCCAGCCCGGTCAAGTAGGGTTGACGACGCTTGCCAGCGCCTGTGGCTCAATGGATAGAGCATCTGACTACGGATCAGAAGGTTGGGGGTTCGAGTCCCTCCAGGCGCGCCGATGTGATGGGGTGCCCCCATCCAGACGCTGGGTGTACGACCTTTCGCAATCGCCCACGGACTGTCAGTCCGAAGTGCCACCGAGGTGAAGCGGCGGAGCCGGGAGAACAAACTCGTCGTCCCCGCGGCTGAGGGGGTCATGTCGGTGCCGCGTACAGGGCGCGGCCGAAGATATTCTCGACGCCGTCCCCGCCGTCGCCGTCACCCGCCCGCGCGGGGGTGAGACCGAGAGGACTGGCCACGCAGGCCATCTCTCACAGGCCAGGCGGCAGCATCCCGAAGGCCTGGTCCATGCCGGCGTCGACTGCGCGCGGCAAGATCTGACGCACGAAGAGGTCCTTGGCGCCGCGCAACAGGCGCTGGAAGATGTTGTCCGCTTCTTGATGCTCTGCGGGCGCTGCATCGGCGAAGTAGACAGCAAGGCTTCCGGCCAGTTCAGTGGCGAGGGATCGCAGGTGGGTAGTGCCGAACGCGCTGATATCGCCAGCCGCCTTGATGAGGTGGGCGGCGAGTTCGTGGAGATAGTGGCGAGCCTCATCGTCAAGGCCAGCGGCGGACACGACTAGCTTCTGCGCCTCCATAGCCGCTTCGAGAATGGTTGAGACAGCGGCTGGTTCGGGCGGCACGACGCGCCAGGCGGCGCCGATCGCGTACAGGTGGTCCAGAACGGTCTGATCAAAGTGGGCCCGGTCGCCTTGGGTGGCGGTCATGGAGTAGTCAACTACGAATATGCCGTGCAGCAGTGCCTTGATGAACCGGTCGCGAGCCCCCTTCGACACTTCCAGGTCATTGTCGTTGACGATCGCGACCGACTCCATGTGTTCCCGAACTTCGCTCACCAGGTTGATCGCATTCAAGTGGGATTCGACCCAGCCGCTATTCCCACCACGGACATCTATTGTCCGCTTCCCATTGGGTGTGATCCGCCAGCTAGTGAGGAGCTTGTGCAGCTGGAGCGCCGGGTTGTCGTTCGCCATGACCGGATCGTACCGAGATCAGTCGGTGTGGACGGGCCTAGCGTGGGCTTTCGCCCCAAACAACGACTTCATTGGTGCGCCATACCTTCCCCATCGCCAGCGAAGCGACGGGCGAGGAAACGACGGACGAGGCGTCAACTGGTAGACCCGCTGGCGGGAGACACCGAACAGCGCAGTGATCTCCGCGGCTCCGGCGTACTCCTCCATAGCGAACAAAACGCGAGGTCTAGTTGCCGCACGTGCGGTTGCCGTAGCCCAGACTTCGTACGGCATCCGGTGATCCCCGCCAGCGCGGGGTTAAGCCCAAGTCCTGCACTACGCCTGGTCCTAGGCCGCCGGCCCCGGTCCGCCCGGGCTAGTGGTCCGTGAGAGTTCCAACCAATGGTCTGAGTTCTAGCCTTGTTGGCGGGCGTTAGCTGGCTCCACCAGGGTGGACGCGAGCGGCCCTTTCGGCTTGTGAGCTGCTGGCCTGCGCACGGTCTCCGGTAGGCGATGCTGAGACCACCGAGCGAGACGATCGGACGAGGACGACCGAGGAGCACCCCGGGGACGGCGGCAACCGGGACGAGCGGGCAGCCAGCCGACGAAGCAGGGGTCCCCGCAGGAGCAGGACCACGCAGACCAGGACTGCCCGAGCAATCAGCGCGATCATGGCGCACACGCCGAGCGTGGCCCAGCCGACAGCGGACGCGCCGAAGGCCCCGGTCGTGACCATCGCCGCCGTCCCGCTCGCCGCCGCCCATCGACCCGGGCCGGCGAGGTGGGGCTCCCA
>JARKQJ010000174.1 GCA_029973955.1 Paludibaculum sp.
ACGAACTCACCGCCCTAGGCGCCCGCCAGAACCACCCCGACGACCAGGCCTTCTCCCTGGCCCTAGCCCTCTGGTCCGCCCGCCCCAACCCCAACGCCGGAGAACGCTCCGACCCCATCCCCCCCTACCCCAAACCCCGCCACCGTTAGCCCCAATCCCCCCCACTCCCCCGGACGCCAGTCCGGGGTAGCGCAAGCCCGCACGGCCCCCACCGTAGAGCACTTTTCCCCCAAGGCAAAGCCTCGCGCGCCACAGTAAAATCCCGTAGAGCACTTTTCCCCCAAGGCAAAGCCTCGCCCGCCACAGTAAATGCCATGGAGCACTTTTCCCCCAAGGCAAAGCCTCGCGCGCCACAGCAAATACCGTAGAGCACTTTTCCCCCGAGGCAAAGCCTCGCCCGCCACCGTAAATGCCGTAGAGCACTTTTCCCCCGAGGCAAAGCCTCGGGGCCACAGTAAATGCCGTGGAAAGCCCGCCGCTCCCCCGGCCGCCGCCTCCGGTCAATTCGCCATGAACTTCCAGGTAATCGCACTGTAGCGGGACTTCCACGGCCCCGAAGCCGCCCCCGCCTCTCCTTTCAACCCCCCACCCGCCCGCACGGCGCGCAGTACCTGCACGCTGAAGACGCCCTTCTCATAGTCGAAGGTCTCCCCATCGTCGTCGTACAGCGCATAGCTCGCCTCCTTGGTCCCGTAGTGCCTGACCTCCAGCGGAACCTCGCCCGGCAGCGACCGTAGCCGCTCCACCGCCGCCATCATCGGCACAATCCCGCCATCTTTGACAAACAGAGGCACCCGGTCCAGCGGCGCCGAAACGGGAATCGTCTCCCCGTCGCCCGCGAACTTGCCGGTGTAGAAGTCGAACCACTTGCCCGCCGGAAGCACCACTTTGCGCGACGATTCACCCGCGAACAGGGGCGCCACCAGAATACTCGGACCAAACATATATTGATCCGCCACCTCGATCAGCCTCGATTCCGCATAAGGGTTCGTCTCCGAATTCACCGCGCCGGCCACCACCTTGGACTCGGCCGCGTACCCCGGCTCCAGAACCATATGCCGGAACGGCGGGACGCCGCTCCGCTCATACTCGGCAAATGCCGTGTACAGGTACGGCAGCAGTTGGTAGCGCAGTTTCATCAGCGACCGGACGGCATCCGTCACCGCCGGCCGGCTCCACGGTTTCACGCCCGAAGACCACCCATCCAGCTGCATCACCGGCGAGAACAGCGCCGTCTCGAACCGCCGCAGCCAATCCTCGTCGCTCGCCCCGTTGCGCACCTCCGGACACCACAGCACTCCGGCCAAACTGGCCGTGGCGATCATCTGGACAAAGCCCCTGTGCGTGTAGCCGTCGGAGTACAGCGCAAAGGGATACGCCCCCGCCCCCGCATTCGAACCCCGCACCAGGCCGTACGTGCGGCGGTTCATCCCCCGGAAAGCCTCCATCTGCATCTTCTGCATCACCATGCCGTGAATCTGCCGCATCTGGTCCCCGCTCAAACCCGAAGGGAACAGCGCATGCTCCGGGGTAATCTCATCCACCTCATCCAGCTTGAAGCCGCTGATCCCCAGCGCCAGTTGCGTCTTCCGCTCGTGCGCCATGAAGATCTCGCGCGCCGGCGCCAGCGTATAGTCGGGCACCGCCCCCAGCCAGTACATGTGCGAGCCCGTATAGGGAAGCAGCTGCGGATAGATCGAAGACTTCGTCGAAATGAACGGATTGATCCACAGGTTCAGCGAGATCCCCCGGGCCGACATCGCTTGGACGAATCCCGCCGGATCGGGAAACCGTGTCGGATCCCAGTCGTACGTCGAAGGGTACGAGGCGCTCTGCCAACCCGGCTCCAGTCCAATCACGTCCAGCGGCAGATCGCGCTTCGCAAACTCATCCACCTCTTCCAGCACCTTCCCGGCCGGCGTCAGAGTGTGCATGCGATGCCAGAAGCCCAGGCCCCACCGCGGCGGCAGGCACCCGCCGCCGGAATAGAGGTTGTAGCGCTGCACCACCTCCAGCGGCGTCTTCCCGGCGAACAGAAACACTTCCATCCCCGTGCCGGTGATGTTGGCTTCCACCGCGTCGGACGGATAGCGCGAGCTCCACTTCTTGTTCGTGTTCCGGTCGATCTCCGGCGGCAGCCACGGCGCGTCCTTGCGATTGCCGATCCCCATCTGAATTCGCAGCACCCGGGCGGTGTTGATCATGACGCCATAGCCGCCGCTCGAAATGTAGAACGGCACCGGCGCGTGGGTCGATGGCGTCACCTTCAGTTCATAGGAGCGCGATCTCAGGTCCACCCGCCCGTCGTCCCGCATGCCCAGTCCGTAGAGTTTCTCCTCCGCCGCCAGCGGCAGTCGCACGCTGGCATAAACCCCGTGCACGCTCCCGCGGGCCTCGGCAAGCGCCGCCGGAAATGCCGGCGACCCGAGCTTCTCCAGCGCCGCGCCCCGGGGCGATCCCGCGAACGCCATGGGACCCACCTCCGGCTTCCCAATCACCGCCATCCACACTCCCGGCGCGCGCTGCTTCCATTGCAGCTTCGGAACCGAAGCGAGCGAAACGTCCGTCTGCCGCGCCTGGGGCGCGGGCCGTGCCGTTTGCGCCTCCACTCCAGCGAGAGCCACGCCTGCCAGCGATACCATCAACAGCTTCATAACCTTCTTCCTTGCCACCACCCGAATTCAGTTCCCCTTAGAGCCTATCGCTTCCCAGCCCCCAACAAAGCCCCGCCAAAGGCACGGGGAAAGACTCCCCCGCTATGCCTGAGCGAACCGTGGACATCACGAAGGATCAGGAGCTGCCCGGCCATCGGCACGTCACAACAACTCAGATTGACGACAACTTGTGAGAAATGCGCACCTGGCGGAGTGGCCGATCGTTGAGTAGCGTTGAGCTGCGTTGAGTAGCGCGTCACAACGTCCCATACGGAAGCGCCTTCACTCTTGGTGCCATCGGTAGCTGGACGCCGCCCGGATGAACCACGAACCCGTCTGCAGCCTTCTCGCCGAGATCCGTCTGGAAGGCGCGAATGCCATTCGCCATGGCGGGACGTGGTGTGGCGGAGAGCTTCGCCTCGATTGGAATCAGCCGGCCACCGGTCTCCACGATGAAGTCGACCTCCACGCCGGTGGACGTGCGCCAGAAATAGACCCGCGGCTCCTCGCCTCGGCCGGCGAAGGTTTTCTCGATTTCAAGAAGCACGGCAGTCTCGAAAATTGCGCCGCCCAGCGGGCCGGCCGCCGCGTGGTCCGCATCTTTGAGACCCGCCAGATAGCAGAGCAACCCAGTATCGGTGAAGTAGACCTTCGGCGTCTTGACTAGGCGCTTCCCGATGTTGGCGTGATAGGGCCGCAGGACGATTACCTGGTAGGTGGCCTCCAACACGGAGAGCCACGCCTTGGCCGTGTTCACCGCCACGCCCAGGTCGCGCGCCACATCGGTGAGGTTGAGCAGTTGGCCGGACCGAGCCGCAAGCACCCGCAGGAAGCTCTGGAACGAAACCAGATCACCAACCTGACGCAAGGATCGGACGTCACGTTCGAGATACGTCTGGACGTAGCTGGACTGCCACAGTGAAATGTCCCGGCCGGGGTTTGCGGCCAGTTCGGGATACCAGCCCCGGAGCAGGCGCCGCCAGAGATCTGCCGGCGTGAGCCGCTTGCCCGCCGGCCGCTTTCTGGGGGATTCCCAAGGCAGCCGATCGGACGTCCTGCCGGACTCCTCGCACGACGACAGCGGCAGCAGGCGCAGCATCGCGGCACGGCCGGCCAGGGACTCCGTGACCTGTTGGGTGAGCAGCAGGTTCTGTGATCCGGTCAACAGGAACTGGCCGCGAACATCGCGGCGCTCATCAATTCTCTCCTTGATGTAGGGGAGCAGATCCGGCGCGTACTGGACCTCGTCGAGGATGACCGGCGCTGGGTGCATGTCCAGAAAACCGCGCGGATCGGCCACGGCGGCGGCCCGCACGTCGGGTGGCTCAAGCGAAACGTAGCCGGCGGACTTACCAAAGACGTGCTTCAGCAGCGTGGTCTTGCCAGACTGACGCGGGCCCGTCAGCACGACCGCGGGAAACTGGCGCGCGGCCTTGCGCAAGACGGGCTCCAGTGCGCGCGGAATGTAGGGCCTGGGCATTCAATGCTCCTCCTGCAATTATGCACTACGAATGCATAATTGCAACGCTGAAGCAAGCACGGAGGGCTGGAGAATGTTCGAGCAGGGCTGAGAGAGGGGAAGCGGCTGGCTGTCGCTGGGCGGTCGACAAAGTCAGGCAAGTCTGTGGGCGAGCGCCAGCCACGCGAGAGAAGGAGCGTATTCGAGATTAAATCCATATGGTAAGAAAATCGCAAGGTCAACAAAAGCCAGGTCGTGATAAGCTCGTCAGAATCATGGCCGATATGGTCTGTCCTGGAAAACGATGAGCCTGCGACGGTAGGCGGTAGAGCTGGATAACGAATGAGCAATCGATCCATTGAAAGTGTGAGCAAAGCACTTGCTGAGCTTGTCGGGCTTAGGTTGGTCGCAACAAATAGCATTTGTGGTTTAAGGTGTTTTCACTTCGGAGAATGGGAATTCTGCGCCGAAGGTAAGCGCGCCACATACGGTCTGCAGATTCAATGCGCATGGCGATTTCAGGC
Organism: Paludibaculum sp.; assembly: GCA_029973955.1. Lineage (GTDB taxonomy): Bacteria > Acidobacteriota > Terriglobia > Bryobacterales > Bryobacteraceae > Paludibaculum. The sequence continues at coordinate 4,638 of JARKQJ010000174.1, forward strand.
TGAATCGCGAGTTTTGGTTGGCAGTGGAGATTTCCTTTCGAGGGCAGAAGGGAATGTGGACCCTGAATGGGAAGTTGGAAAACCCCATGGCCACCTACTCGAGCAGAAATTGAAATACCTCTTTCCTTTGCACGATTCCGAGTATGATCTAGATTGCAGTGGGCCGAAGGTGCTTCTGGTGAAAGCCATCTCTGTAGACGGGCTTGGCGGATTTACCGTCTCGTTATCAAGTGACATAGCGCTTGTCGTATTTCCCACTAGTAGCCGTGACGAGGAGTGGGCTCTGATCTGCCCAAAAGAGAAGAAGCACTTTGCTTTTGGACAAGAAGAATAGTTCGCTGGAGGAACGTAGCCCACGAAGAACTTGGCAGATTAAGTTTGGCTGCGACTCGGGCCCGGAGTGTGGTGTGACGCGGACCTATGGTAAATGTGGAAACCGATTGGTGCAGAATGTCACGAAACGAAAACTGACTGAGCCAGTGGTTTCGGTAGATCCCACGACGGACCGGATATCGACCGGCGGATTCGCCTACGACGCCAACGGCAATATGACGCAGTGGCCGTTGGGCGGGAACACGATCGCGAGGAGCTGCGCTGTCTTTGTGCCGAACGGAGAACTGCTGGACTCGTACCGGAAGTGCGCGATCGGGAGCGGCTACTACGTGCCGTGCAACCGCAGAGAGCGGGTATGCTTCTTCGGGCGCTGCCTGCAGAAGGACGGCAACCTGGTGGTGGTCGACCGGCTAGGCACCGTGGGCACCGCGGCGGGCTACCCGTGCGGCGAGGCCAGCGGCGAGCCCAGCCTTGAACGACCGGGTGGTGCTCCGGATGTTCCTTCTCAGCTGTCTTGTACCAACCGACCGGTTTGCCGGCACTGAAGTCGATTCCAAGCTCCAGATGGGTCGTGGTGATGCCGTCCGGAAAGTTGAGTCCCGCTTGTTGAAGGGGCTCTGTGCCCTTCGCGAGAGCTTCGGGTTTCCAGTCGCCCAAGGCCGCTTCCGGCCTCACTTCGTTGCAGTCACGCCTCCAGGCGGCTGTGTGGCCGTGCGCGTCAAACAGGTTTCGGAAACAATTCACGTTCAGAAAATCGTCCCTCAGCTTCCGTTCAGGCTCTCTTCCCTCCCGCTCTGCATCGGCCAGCCTGGCTGGATGTGCAGCAGTTCAATGCGACTGTGGATGCACCATGCAATGAAGTGGCGGCTCTTCAAATCTGCAACGTAGGGCATGCAGAATGGATCCCTGCCGGCGTTGACAGGCTTGATTCACCTGCCCGGAGGATTCGGCAACGCAGGGATGCGCCCGGAGAGTCGCCCTAAGGTCTGCCGATCCTCAATGTCAGGGCCACCTCAGAGAGAAACACGCGTGGCCAACGTCATCACGATTCTCAGTACACGATCAAGTTCCTCCGCCACCTTCCCTCTGAGCACCACGCCAATTTCCATGCGCGAGCGGAGGCTGGACTCGGTCATATTCGCACTGCCGAGATAGGCCCGTGTCCCGCGATCCGCACTGATTGCCTTGAAGTGAAACGTCTGGGTGTCCGCACCACTGCCTTCAAACCAGGACAGGATCGAGATGTTCGGATGGGAGGAGATCTTGCGTAGCCCCGACCGTACAGGCCCCGGAAGATCGCGTGTGAAGCGTCCAAGAATGATGACATCCACGCCTGCAACGAGTTTCTTCCTGACAAGCTTGGAGATTTCTTCGCTGGTTGTTGCATCCCAGAATGGGGATGCGATGAGTAGGGATTGTTCGGCTGCGGCGATGACATCCAACATCCCGCTCCGCAAGTCAGTCGATGATTGCCGAATTACGTGTCCCGCTGCGGAAGAGAGTGTTGGCGGCAGGGAGACGCAGAGGTTCGCTTCCGCCTGCGTAACCTCCGCGACACTGCCAAGCACATTGATGGCTTCCTGAACGCCCCGGCGAAGCGGTGCGGTGTCGTGCCAACGCTGGTGGTCGAATTGGTAGCGCACTCCTTTACGTGTCACCACCCCCAGGTCAGAGAGCGCATTCAGCGCCACGAGGGCTTCGCTATCCGCGACGGGGCGGCCGGCCGACGTGCGGAGACTTCGGAGGAGCCGTGGTCCGTCGCTTGGGGCACCGGCTGGCATCTCCGCAATCGAGCGTTCGAGTGCCTCAAACAGCCAGGGGTAGAGCTGGACGGCACGCACATAATCCCTCATGGCGTGCAACCTACGACTTCCCAGAACCCGAGGAGTCGCAAATCTGCTGACACATCGGCCCAAGGCGTGTGGCCGCCCAAGAAGAATGCCCTCGACAACCCATGATTGAAGGTGCGACAGGAAATCTCGGGCGAATGCAAACAGCCATGACATGCGCCGGTATGATCAGCGCAGTCTGGATCGTAGAGGCATTCCACGGCCTCATTAGCAATGTTCTGCAGGAAAGCGGCCAGGTGATCTCGGACTAGCGTGGCGATGCCACCCAGTTTGAAGCTGCTGGAATTGTCGTACACGACGCATCCGAGCAGAGGAAGAAAAACGTACTCTGCCACCGATGTGCGGTCAATGCCGGCGTACCGGGTAATGGCGCGCATAGCCGCGTGCGAGAGGCTGTGGATGAGACCATAGACCAGTCTGCGTACCGGCATATCCCAGATGCCATCCAAGTAGCGATCGTGGTCAGTCGGCTCGAGCGCGGCCATGATGCGCGCGACCGTCGGCAACCCAGCGTTAGGTAGCGTAACGCCATTGGCTTCGAGCCAGGTGAGCACCAAGTCGGGTTGAAGGGACAGGAAGATGCCTTCGTGCTCTCCTTCGCGGGCAAGGACTGGAATGGTCCCCACGATATCGGGCCTCCCCAGCGCCTGAGCGGTGAATCGGGGGACCGCAGGGAACGCGCGGATTTCAACCGGGAGATTCTTGGCGTTGAGTTCTTCGTAAGTGGGTTCAAAATGACGCCTAGTATATCCATACGTCGCGGTGATTACAGGAAGATCATCGACGTAGAGAATCTCGTCTAGCCCGAGCGTATCCCTCAGTCGTGTGATCTCGGGCAATAAAGACTGCGACGCCCCTCCTTCCCGCTGGATCTTCTCGTCGAAGGGCACGGTAGTGACGGTACCGCGCAGCGCGAGGCTCTCCTTGATCGCCTTTTCGAGATCGGCGGAGAGCTGCGGCAAGAGTCCCTGCTCCGAGGGAGAGGGGGTAGTCACCTTGCCGGTGACGATACCGACGATGCGCTGCTGCAAGCGCGCCTGCTCTGCATGATCCCCGGATACCTCAGCTGCCTTGAGGCGATCATTAAGCACTTTGATGCTGTCTGATGTGGAGACGCTGGCATCGGGACGGCGCGTCGGCGGAAGCATCTTGAAAAGCGTCGATGAAATCGGATCATCGACGGTTCGAAGCCGCGGGCGATCCAACCGAAGGATCGAGAGGGTCTGCGGATAATAAGTATCGCTCGCGCTATACCGAGCCAGGCGCATTGCCAGCGCGGATACAATGGTGCCGGTCCTGCCGCTTGCTGGGGCGGGCGGCTCTTTGGTCAAACGCTTCAAGCAACGGTGGCATCGGCACGTGAAACGATCGAGCACCAGGATGTTGCACTTTCGGCAAAGGACCTTCATGTCCTTCACGCGCTCGGAGCGTCCTGGTATATAGAGGTGATCCCCGCTTTGGCATTGCGCACAGCGGATCGGGTGTTTGGTGGCGGTTAGCTCATTGCCGCCTGGTCCGAGCTTGGTCGCCGGAATCCATTCGGTGATCGGCACCAGTTCACCGCAGCCGTGGACGAACACGAAAGGAATCTGGTGCAGGCGTGGGCTATTGCACTCCGGGTTGGTACAACGCTTGGCGTTGTACTTGTTCTTCCTTTCAAAGACGATCTGGCCGCACCGTTGGCAGATCAGTGCCGAGGGCATGACCGAGGCATCAATCTCTAGTGGCGCACCCACGGCAAATCGCTCGACCTCGCGCAGTGGGTTTGGAAAGACCGGGTCGATGCGCCCGCCGCGAGCCTGCCAGCGGGCAAAGGCATCGGCGATCTCCTGAAGTAGGGTTGTCTTGCGATCTTCATCCCAAATGCTGGAGAAGCGGACTTGACCGAGTTGCACGATGGCGAGGCCATCTTCCCAGTCCACGGTTCGGTACGGCAGGTAGTTGAACAAAAGCTGTGAGACTCCCCGCTGCATCTTGAGCGAGCGTTCCTGGCTCTGTTCGGCGGGTGCGTTCGTGGGTGGGACGTTAGCCATCGATCAACCTCTTGAGCGCTTTCGCCTCATCGTTGTTGCCCACACGGATGAAGGCGGGCTCGTCCACGTCCCGAAGGCTATTCATAGCCTCCAGATGCATATTCAGGGCTTTCGTCCTCCCACGTTGTGGAGGGACATTGACAACTGAGCTGAACGCATTCTTGACGCCACGTTCCAAGAGCTCGCGGTATCGCGGCGACGGTGCATGCTCGCAACCATACGCGTCCACCATCCATGACACGATGACGTCTTGAGTAAGTGCTTGTCCGTTTGCATCACCCTGTGAATCCCGAACAGCTTCAACCGTGGCCAGTGGCTTCTTAAGCGAGGCAGCGGCCACGCCCATTAGGTAACCGCACAAAAGGCCTGGGAGCGTGCGGCGCATGGCGGGAATGGGCCACCGAGTGACCGCCGCCGGATCGACCAAACGGTCGAGGTATTGATGAAACTTCGCAAATCGTCCAAAGATGCTTCTGTCGCGCTCACTCTGCGGCGTGGGAACAAAAAGCGAGAGCCCCGGAAAGCGTCGTCCAACACGGGCCGATGCTTGGATGTACTCTGCCACCAGACGCGTGAATCCCGCAAAGACGATGACATTGAAGCGGTCCACATCGACTCCGTGTCCGATGATGTTAGTGGTCACGACGCCGCGCACACGCGATCCCGGATCGCCATCGCTGGTCATCGCTTTGAGTTCGTCCATGGTGGCGATCATGTGGGACACGTCTACGCCACCGTTGAACATCTCCAGCAGCAGGTCACCATGTCCAGGGCAAGCGTCCTGAAGCTCGCGGCGCACCCTCGACTCGATTGCTTCCGCGACTTGATCGGAACCCTTGCGCGTGAGGACATAGGTTAAGGCAAGCTCATAGAAGAAGATGAGTTGTGCCCATTCGGATTGGGTCAAACCCGAAATTCCGTAAACCTGAGCCGCGACGGAAGAGTTGTTGGCGCTGAGGTCGCGCGCCCGCTGCACCTCCTGATAGAAGATCGACAGTGCTTTGGTGACAGCGGGAGTGTGCTTTCGGCCGACGCCCAGCAATCCCACAAAAATGCGCCCGCAACGATCGGCGTTTTGACAATAGTAGAAGGAGTCGTCGGCGGAGGGACCGTGCGCGGGGAACTGGCGAGCGCCTTTCAGGTATAGTTCCCACGCTTGGCGGTCAAAATCCTGGATGGTCGCAGTCGCCCCGATCACCTTCCACGGAGTGGCATTTAGGCTCTTAAACAGCGCGAGGACGCCGGTCTCATAGTGGGCGTCGAAAGTGCCAAGCTCTTCGTTGAGCAGGTGCAATTCGTCCTGCACCAAGATCGCGGGCGCGAGGTCATGGAATGGCGGGTAATGAACACCAAGCCCCGAACAGGTAGTTGGACGCTCGCCTCGGGCAAATGCCGCCGCCGCTTCGCAGAGTTCGTTGGTTTTGCCAAAACTCGCCCCGTGCGCTCCACAGATGAGATCGAGGCGGCCGAACAGGTTCGCAAAGCGTTGGTTCTGTCCGAACAAGGCTAGCTTATCTACGGTCGAGACGATGACCGTAGGTAGATAGCGGTAAATATCGTGATCGGTCACATAGACCGGCAGGCGGTCCTTCGCCGCGGCACAGGCGGATGACGAGCAATGATGTTCAATCAGCTTAAGCGCTGCGTTATAGGAGACCGCGACCTGACCGCCGCAGAGAGGACAGGCAAAGATGCGTTTGTACTTCGGGTCAACGCCGTGCTGACTGAAGCGTCGGTGCATGTCGTCGTCGATGCGGTTCGGCGTGACCGTTCCGCCGACGAGGTCGCCAATGCTGAAACGAGCACCCTTGAGTCCCGCTTTCTTGCGCACAACCTCGGCGCACGCGAGGCTTCGTGAGAGTCTTTGAAGCTGCTGGAACGTGAGCAGACGCAATGGAAAGCGAACGAACGCGGTATTGCCGAAGCGCTTGCCTCGCAGGCGGTCGAAGAACGCCTGCCAAAGGATGACCCCCATGAACGCCTCGGTCTTGCCGCCGCCTGCCGCAAACCAGAGAAGATCAACGCGCCCGTCGTCTTCGCCCCCCAGCGACGGATACTCGCGTGAAGCGAGTTCTGGAAGTAATGAAACAATGAACGCGATTTGGAAGAGCCGCCAGCGTGCGTGGGTCGCATTCGCCATGCGCATCGATTCATTCATCAGCGTGAATGCTCGCAGAACATCGGGATACTTCGGATGTTTCAGCAGCGCCACACCACGCTTGTAACGCTTGATCTCATCGCGAAAATCCCGCCGCGACTTCTGTGCATCCGCTTGTTCGATTCCGGAGAGCGCATTGACCTTCGCCGCCCATTGTTGGCGGTCATAGTTCTCCATGTGGCGGCTGAGTGCGTCAAGTACCGGTATCGGGTCGATCATGAGGTCGGCAAAGGTTGGGTCGGCATCTCCGAATTCGCGCGCCTCCAAGCGTGGGGTTTCCGTAATCGGCACACTTTCGGCTGACAGATGGATGACGGAATTGGCATCTTGTCGCTCCACCTGCGCGTTGATGCCGACACCGGCCATCTGCCGTTCGTAGCGGAAGCTCGCGGAGAGTTCCTGGAAGATTGTGGGCCGATGGGCCACTGCGGGGACGGCGACCGAGATGCGGACGCCGTACAGATTGGCGTCGAGGAAATCGGCATGCGTTCTTGCCGGTTGCTGTGAATCGTTGATGATCCGCACGGCGAGGCGAACCTGATCGGGCTCGGTCGGTACACTGATTAAACGAGCATCGAGCGATGCAGCCCAGTGGGAAGTAAACGGGCGAGGATGTGCCCTGGTCAGCGGTGCGTTGAAGGCTGTGGCGGTAGCCAGTTCGGCTTCGGTAGCCACGACACTTTGGCGGGCCGAGTGGATGGCGCTGTCTGCCGCAACGGTGGGCGGCAACCGTATCTGCGATGAGAGATCAATCCGCTGGCGCTTCGTGCGCAAGAGATTGGGAACGGAAATGGTCGCCAAGAACGGTTCGAGCGTGTATCGCCTCCAGGCCCCGACGAGTGATTGTGTTTTGGCGGGCGGCCCCTGTCCTGCTGCCCGAAGTCTCTGCCACGTTCCGTGAATCTGCTGCTCGGACCATGTCGGCACCACGCGGACGTAGACACTGAGCTGGATGGTCGCCTCCAGCACCGGGTGCTGCGCGAGAGCGGCGCGGTCAGCCATGAATTCCAGCCCAAGCGACGTAAGCTCAAAGGCCGAGTCTCGCGGAAGGTCCTCTACTTCCTCGTCGTCACCCGTCGGTACGTGGAGGGCTTGCGCAATGCGCGGAGTTAAGAATCCCGAGAGGATATGTTCCTGCGGTCGAGTGCTTACGATTCGCGCGCTGCCATCATCCATGCCCTTGGCGCGAGAGCGAATACACTCGGCAAGCGCTCGGGCAAATTGGTTATACATTTGGTCGCTGATCATGTGGTGTTCTCCGCGAACGTAATCACATCGTCAACCACGGCAACGCGCGCGGCTTCGAGCAGGGTCTTGGCTTGCAGTCCCCATTCACGTTCCATTCGGGCAACGGAGATAGGATCGAGCCGTCCGAGATAGGCACCCCGGATCGCACGCGCAAGTTGGCGACCGATGCGACGGTGGTCCACGCGCAGGCGATGAATATTGACGAACCACTCTTTGAGAATGCTGTCGGGTAATACCATACCGAGAACGCGAGCAAACGCCAAGAATACGGCCTCAGTGTCGGGAATCCCGCAATCATCGTCTTCGGCGGACGGCAACCAAGACTGTACGGTCGTCACATGTACCGAATGCCCAAGATCGTCTAGCTTTCGTTTGATGGCGGTCGCGGATAGGTGAGTCTCCTTTCGCATGGCGCGAATAATAGTAAGCCAATTCTCGCGTGTCTCGCGACAGACCTTGAATCTCCCTTGATCCAGTAGTCGGAGAAGTTTATCGGAGAAAACAGCGCGTTCGTCGTCCTGGAGCAATACGACCTGATCTCCGACGGTGAGGTCCTTGGCGGCGATGGACTGAAGCTGGAGACGTTTGCGGCCGAGCACCTCAAAGCGTGAATGTGACGTTGCCTGCCGCGTAGAGCCGTCAGCAAAACAAATGCAGACATGGGCCGACATGCCGGCATGGTGTGATGCGGCTGCTTTGGCAGCGGTGGAATTATCGGAAAACGATGCTGGCAAGGAGATCGGATCGCTGGATGGGCAGGCGTGCGGCTCAAGAAGTTCCGCGAGGCTGCGAAGCGATGTGAGGGCACCGGCGGGTAGGTCAGGCACAGAGCAGAATCGTCGCTCGGCATCCCAGACAGCAACTCGTGCTTCGATGGGGTCAACGATGAGTTTTCGTTTCGCGGCCCTGCTGGCGAAGAGCAGATCGATCGTGTTTGCCCCGAAATACCCAGCCGCAATGCACGTGTCGTACGGTTCGTCAGGCCACGGGCTGAAGACCGAAACTACGCAGATGCCGAGGGCCGTCAGTTCAAGCACGTCAACCCCGAGATCATTGGCGAGGGCAGTGCGTAGCTCGGCTGCCGCAGTATCGGAACGCACAATGATGAGCACCGTACGAGATCCGGTGTCATGCAGTGCGGCGTCAGTCACCGCGCGGCGTCGCTCCTCTCGGCCATCGACAGCCTCCGCCTCCTCCGCGATCAGCCGCCTGACGTCCGAAAGTAATTCAAGCTCCTGCCCCGGAAAGCGCCGCAGCATGTCGGTACAGAGCGACTCGAATGCGACTGCCTCTCGAGGTACGTCGTGCGAAAGCGACTGGCGTGTGGCCCACCAGGTTCTGCGAGCCTGAGTCGCTAAACGCTCGAGCAATTCCGACCTCGTATCGACGCTTTCCAGTGCAAAGCACAATTGGCGTTCGCGTAAGGCGCGGTCGCGATTGACGAGAACAGCCTCGAACGACGATGGCGCAATCGGAGTGGAAAGTACCACGGTCTTGGTTGACGGAGGTTTGAGCGCTCCGGTCAGGACCAAGTCGGCTGGACTGGAAGCGAGTATCACAAGCGGCACGCGTGGCGAGACCATGGAGAGGAAGAACTCGACCGCCCGCGCCATTTGCCTGCCGCGAATACTTTGGACGTTCACCAGCACCAAATCCAGAGTGTCGAACTCGCGCACCATCTGGCGGGTGACCTCGCCGCGAGCCGGCACGAGCATTTGAGGGCGGAATTCATTTCGCGGCGAGAACTTTCCGACCATTCCTCGGTTGCCTGCCTTGATGTTGCCCGTGGCGGAGACCCGATCAAGCGAGATAAACGACGATGCGGGTAAGACAAGTGAGCCAATCCGGCTTCGGCGCCGATCCAAAACCTGCTCCCAATCCGGATAGAGATCACCCCGACTCCTGTGCCCAATTGCGAGGTTTACCCTTTGCGCGCGGGCGGCTTGCCGCTCCGATTGCGCCTTCGAGGCGTGGTAAAGTGGCTGCGAGAGTAGCTCGAAATCAGAACCGAGGAACGGGAAGATTCCGAGGCGAGGTGACAGTGGAAGCGACGACACGCGTCCGGGCCACTTCAGATGCAGGTGCGAGGCGAGAAGGGCTATGGATGGTACATGGCTCCACAGCGAGAGCACGGGAATTCGCAGGCGCTGTGTCACCGCCCTCTCAATGATTTCGAGCAATGGCAAGAGTGCGCTATCACCCGCCAGCACTCCGGGGTGATCGATCTCGGGCGCGGCTTGAGACGCAATGCTACCCATGACTCCTGCTATTCGTCCCCCCCTGGACGTTGCCAAATAACGGACTCGTCCGCCAGCGACTTGGCCGCAGGGGTGTCTCCTGACAAAAGAAACCGAACAGCTTTCCGGTAAGTTTCCAAAGAATCCCGCAAGTGCCTCGGCGGCAACAAGCGTAGCGACGAGATGTCGTGTGGCTCCAGCTTCTTGAGACCGTCGGGATAGCGTCGGACTCGGGCATGTACTTGGTTTCGTGTATAACTCGAGAGAATCGACAAGCCCCACGCTGCCTGTTCGTCAACGGACATGGCACGCTTCAAACTTACGACGTAGAGCGTATTGGTTGCCGCGAGACCGCGCATACTGCGCAGGGACAACCACGGGCCTGTGCTCGCCATGCCGCTCATGAACCCAATTCCAGGCCGAATGTCAGGCACAACATACCAGGGGTCTCGGTTTCTCAGCTTGTAGCCGTCCAGTTTGCAGGTCTTTTCACCGTGACGAATGTATGATTGGACTGCCTTACTGCGAAGCGATTGAGCACCGGGATTAAAGAGCCAGACACGTTCATTGGCTCGCCTTAGGCGATCCCACTGCTGTTTTCCGACTTGGGCAACCACTAGATGGCGGGCACGTGAGAGCACCGGCACCAATGCCGTGACAGGCAGCCCTAACGATAGGCGCTCCTGTTCGGTCAAGAGGAAGTAGTTCACATCTCCCGTAACACAACCGATGCCGACTGTGAAGAGATCACTAAGCAGAGTCGTGGATGCATGTGCCGGGTCTGGTATCGGCACAGAAACGCGCTTCACCTGCGGCCCCGGTCCCTGCAGGGCGTTGATCAAGGCCGCGGCTGTCGAATGGTCAAAGCGCGTGGCACTCTCAGGCGACTGCTCGAAGCCTCTTGCCACTAACACAACGCTGCCTTCCCGCACGTTCGGGAACAGTGGTTCGTGAGACCGGTGGACTTCTACAAGGCGAAATGAGCCGAGGATCTTCCCTCGGAGCGTTTCGGCATAAAGCGCATAGTCCCAAGCGGCGGGAAGGACGAAGGCGAGGCAGCCATCAGCTTTGAGCACCCGCAGCGACGCGGCGAGGAATGCACACCAGTAGTTAGAGCGCAGCGCAAACGATTGGTCGGATTCGTTACTGAAACTTTGAACGTTATCCTGAAGTGTTTTGTCCAGCTTGCAGAGTGCCACGTATGGCGGGTTGGCTACGATCTTGGAGAAACGACTGGGCGTCGAAGCACACCAGCGAAGGAAGTCTACGCCCCGAATCGTTGTCGCAGCCGAATCGTAAGGCCCTTGGGCCGATTCAATATCAACTCCAACGATCCGCTCTTTAGGTGTGCCGTTCTCCTGCAGCGCTGATACAAAGGCACCCGGCCCAACACACGGGTCTAGCCACAAGTCCTCGGGCCCAGGATTGATCGCGCGAACCATGGCTTCGGCGAGGGACTTCGGCGTGTAAACCTTGCATGTGGGCGGCGGAAGCGACGGAATAGACTCCGGAACAGTTTCCTGGCATGGCATTTCGAAATTGGAAGCGCGATTCGGCTCTGCAGGCAACCGGGCCGCGAGTGGTTTCACTTGGCTCGTATCTCCATCGACAGGCGAAACGACTCGCGGAGTTGATCCACAATGCTGATCCTCTTTCGAGTTGCGCAAAGCGTGAGTTCCTTATGGAAATCTCCTGACAAGTGAAAGTTGCGATGCATGAGCCCTCACTTCATCTCGGCACCGATCGTCGGGAGTGGAAAGACGAAGGCCTCCCGACGGATGGTTCTTTCTGTTTTCGTGACTACTGTGGCCTAAGGCATAGGATTGAGCACTCCACAATATTCCTCCCAGGTTATAGCGAATAGACGAATGTATGCAATAAGGATTGCGCTTGCACCGTCGTCTTCGAACCGTTACAGTAAACACGTCAAGAAAGTGAAATCTTCCTGTGCAAAAGTAGTTTGTGGGCAGTCTGTAGCCTCGATTTGCTCGCATTCTAGATCAGTCCCTCGTCATGTCTCTGGCACAGCCCGTGGTGTCAAACAAAGTGCCTGATCTTCCGGCGGGATTTTGTTGCCGGCCGACCGCGTATCGATGGCTGCCCCGTGTGGTGGCAGCAAGATCTTGCTGATCAATCTGAGGAGGGGTTCTGGCCTCTCATAACCCGCGACGGCGCCGAAGGCGAGCGGTTATTTGATCCCCGGTGAGCGGAACGGCTCGTCTGGTGCGGAGCCATCCTGCGGAATTGCACAGACCCAGCCATCAAACGCTGGCGTTACCGAGACAACCCACGCCAGGTCACTCTTTACCTGCGGTTGGAATCGGAGGACTATGTCGTTATTTTGAGGGAGAGGGAACCGCGTACCGGGCGGATCTACTTCTTGGTCACTGGATATCACGTCGACGGAAGCTCAACCCGGCGGAAGCTGCAGCAGCCGTATGAAAAAAGAGAGCCCTAAAACTGCAATCGCCGCCCGAGGGCGGCGACCGATCACTCTCTACACATGGCAGATGAGGCGCTCCCAGTCTACTGCAAGCCGGTCGCTGCTTCAATCGCTGATTCTTAAGCCCGTGCTAATCGGTATAGTTTCATGCGCATAGGGCTCCGGAAGTTCCCGACAAGTGGGGTTGAAAGCCAGTACGAAACTTCGAGCAAAGAGCATTGGATGACGCGCAACCCCGCACCAGCCAACCCTCGCCGGTCCCCCGCGACATCGCCTCCATAATAATTAAAGAACATTAATCACGCCCGCCAAAGATTTATTTCTCCCATCCCCTCAATCACTTCCAGCCCTCCCCCTCTTCTCCCCTTTCCGCGCCCCCCATCCTTTTGGGCGAGGTACCACTTCTATGCAGATCTACGACGATTCCCCCAAGTCCATCTCTTCCCGCACCGATACCGCACCCCGCGATCCCGCCCTCCCCGTGCTCCAGTCCGCCAACGGCGGCTCCCTCAGTCCCATTGAGGACTCCGGCCAGTTCGAAGCCCTGCGCTCCGCCGTCACCGAGTCTTACCAACCCCTCAACGCCTTCGAGCAATACCTCATCGACGAACTCACGGAAACCATGTGGACCCAGAAACGCCTCTCCTCCATCACCACCGGCGCTCTCTCCCTCCAGATCGAGTCTTCCTGGAAAGAGGTCTCCCAGCAGTTCCCCAACGCCGATAGCCAGCTCCGCACCGTCAATGCCTGGAACAACGTCACCGCCATCCCCGGCTTCCACCACGCGCAGCGCTACCTCAATACCGTCGCCGGCCGCTCTCTGGCCCAAATGCGCCACCTCGACCGCCGCATCGCCAAACGCCAGAGGTTCTAGCCATGGCCCACCCCCAACTCTCCCCCGCCCGCCTCGAGGCCAACCGCCGCAACGCCCTCCTCTCCACCGGTCCGCGCTCCCCGCAGGGCAAGGCCAAGGTCTCTCTCAACGCCCGCGCCCACGGCCTGCGCGGCGCCGATCTCGTACTGCCGCCCCATCTCGCCGCAGCCGCCATCCGCCTCGCCGAACAAACCCAAGCCTGCTGCCCCCACCCCGCGCTCCTGCCGCTCTTCCGCCAGCGCGCGCTCCTTCGCGTCCAGCTCCACCACATCTGCGCGCTCACTGAGCGCTTCTATCAGGACTGGAAATCCGCACCCGATCCCCTCGCCTGGCTGCGCCTCAAGTCCGGCTACCTCTCCGCCCTCCAGCGCCAGGCCGCCCGCCTCGGCCGCCTCGCCCAGCGTCTGCTCCTCGCCATCGAAGACACACCCCTCCCGCCATCGCCCGGCGTCAAACAAACCCAACCGCCGCCGCTACCCCCGCAGCTCTTGCACAATCTCCAGCGCCGCCGCCCGGGCCTCTTCCACCTGGTCCGGCTGAAAACTGATCGCGCCCACTCTCGGATGCCCGCCGCCGCCGTATCTCTCGCAGATCGCCGCCAGATTGTGCGACGGCTCCTCGGCCGCCCACGGATTCGAGCCCACGCTCACCTTCGTCCGGAAGCTCGCCTTGCTCACCGATACCGTGTACACGCCCTCCGGACACAGGTAATAGGGCACAAACTTGTTGTACCCCTCCATGTCCTGATCCGCCACGTCGAAATAGATCACCTTGTCCCGGCACTCCGCCGCCCGCCGGATCACGTCAATCGACCGCACGTGCCGCTCGTACAGCGGCTGGAACGCCGCGCTCACCTCGGCATCGTGCAAAATCTCGTCCAGCGTCTTCACCTGCATCTGACGGATGATCCGCTGCACCATCTCGGAGCCCTTCACCGCTTCGATCAGCAGCGTCAGCTTCATCGCCGGCTCTCTCATCGAAACCGCCGCCTCGGCGCTCTCGTAATCCGCGCCATCCACAATCCCGGCCCAGTACACCAGCTCCGCCATCTCCGGCGGATCGTACTTGTACACCGTCTTCGCGATGTGCGCGATCCACTCCGTGCAGCTCCGGTACGTCGGGTTGTAATAAAAGCGCCGCTGGTCCTTCTTCGCCTCGTAGTCCCGCTGGTCCGCCGGGCTCAAAAACGCGCTCTGGTGATGGTCGAACCACCACGTCACCTTGTCGCTCGGCGAGTACTTGAAGTCCACAATCACGTTCTCGTCGCCGTCGAACTCCCCTTCGTCGAAAAGCTGCGCCGCCTTGTGCGCCATGCCCGTGTACGCATATTCCGCGTCGTTGTAGAAGCACTCGCGCGAGAATTTGCTGAAGAATGCCGCCGATGCCGCTCCGTCGAAACAGTGGTCGTGATAGAGAACGCGAACTTTCATTACTCCGCCAATCGCCCGCCCCGGCCAATCTCTTGGATGGAGACAGGAAGAAACCTTTCAGGTTGCCTCATTTGCTATGCGCAATGCAACCCGAATTCCCGCTCCGAATTTCCCGGCGCTTCAACCGATCAGCGCGAACGCCTTCTTCATCGCCGCCGCCGTCGCCCCCAGGGCCTCCGGCGCCGCCATCGCCCGCAGCGCCGCGTTGAACGGCTCGCACCGCGCCGGCGCATCGGCCCCCAGCCTGCTCAGCGTCGTCAAGAACTCGCCCACCGGAATCACACCCGTCGCGCACGGCAACTCCCGCACCGAGTCCTTCTGCTGGTCCACCGCAATCCCCGCCGGCGCGTCGTTCAAGTCGATGCTCACCACATCCGCCGCCGCCAGCGTCTTCAAATCCGCCACACCCTCGCCCGCCGTGTACCAGTGCCAGCAGTCCAGCACAAAGCCCACGTTGCCCGTCCCGATCTCCGCGATCAGCTCCTTCATCTCCTTCATCGTGTGAACGAACGGATACCGCTTCGACGTCCACAACGTCTTCGGACCCACATACTCCAGCCCCAGCCGCAATCCCTCCCCCTTCAGGATCTTCGCCACCTCCCGCAGCCTCCGGCCCTGCATCTTCAGGCTCTCCAGGTACGTCTCCGTGTCGCTCACCGGTGGAATCCACGTCGTCATCCGCGTCACCCCGGCTCGCTTCAGAGCCGCCACTCGCGCCGGAAACGCCTTCAACCCCGCGGCGAACTCCTCTTCGCCTTTCCGGAACTCCACGCTCAACCCTGCCTGACCCCACACGATGCCCTTCGCCTGCATCTCGTCCAGCAGCTTCTTCCGCTCACTCTCGGCGGCCCGCTCCAGCCACCCTCCGTCCGCCGACACCGCGCTAAAGCCGTATTGCGCCGCATACCCCACCGCCTCCGGTTGCGTCGCCTTCACTCCAATCGAGCCGCAATCCAGCGCCATCTTCAGCCGCGTCCCGCCCGGCGCCGCCATCGCGAACATACCACTGGCAATCATCGCTCGTCTCGTCATACAATTCCTTTCAACCGCCCCTATTCTATTCTGATTCGGCAATCACACGATGGGTCCCTCGCTCGAACAGTTGGCTGCGCGCCTCGACGATCCCGATACTCCGATCATCTGGCTCGATCCCACTCTGCCCGAAGCCCTCTGGTCTCATCTCCCCGGCGCCGTCGCCGGACGCGGCTACACTCCGCTCAACCTGGAACCGGCCTCCCACGTCACCGATATGGCCTCCCTCGTCACCGCCCTGTCCGCCCTTGCCGGTTCACCCCTCGATCCGACGCCGGATCAGTCCGCCCTGCGCGCACTCCTGCTTCATCTGCCCCCCTCCGGCCGCGGTTGGGTCATCCTCTTTCACCACCCGGAGGCCCTCCGCCAGAACGACGAAGTGGCCTTCGAAGACTTCGTCGAAGCCGTCAGCCAGGCCAACGAACACAGGATCTCCGCCGGCAGCCAGCCTCTCAAGCTGATCGTCAGGGATTAAAGGTCTTCCGGGAATACCGCATAACCCTGCGGCGGGGGATATATGCTCTTCAGCAGCGCCAGCCGCTTCCGCAGCAGGTTCGACGGCAGTTGCCGCGGACCCGTCTCCACGTCGATGTCGCAGCAGATCCCGTGCAGGTACAGCGTCAGCGTGTCGATGAAGCTCTGCTCCACGTACGCCCGCATCCGCTTCGTCAGCCGCGCCGACGTCCGGTCTTTCTCTTCCAGCTCCACCTTCAGCCGCCACGCCCCGTCGTCCACCTCGCCGTGCGCCTGCTTGTGCAACTCCTGCCGCACCAGCCCCAGGTAGCCGTCCGGAATGTTCTTTCCGCCCTTGCCCGCCACCATCTCCGCAATCGCCCGGAAGAACCGGTAGTGGTAGTCCGCGACCTCCGTCTCCTTTACCGCGAACGCCAATACCGCGCCCGTGCCCGAGACTTCAGATCCAAACGACAACGCCGCGTCTTCCTTCGGCTTCTGCTCCGATACCAGCGTCACCGGCGTCGTCCGCATGCGGTGCGCTTTGCCCCGCTCCAGGTACGGCACCAACAGGATCCGCACCTCCGGCAGCCGCGCCGCTATCACCGGCGGCACCGCCGCCACCGGCTCCTCGACAAACTCCCTCCGGTCTTCCTCGCTGATCGACGAGCCGGCGCAAAGGTAGCAAAATCGAGGACCGATCGCCACCATCTCATTCCGGAACCGGTCGGCATACTGGCCCAGGCTCATGCGTTGCTGAGAACTAATTACAGGGGTCTTCACGGCCAATTCCAGCATACCAATTTCCCCCGACACGCCAGTCCAGGGACCACAGTAAAGCCCCATTCCCCCAAGACGAAGTCCTATTCCCCCGAGACGAAGTCCAGGGGCCACAGGGCCAAGCCGTGTCGCCCGTCTTCCCCCGAAACGAAGTCCAGGGGCCACAGGGCCAAGCCGTGCCCCCCGTCTTCCCCCGATACGAAGTCCAGGGGCCACACGGCCAAGCCGTGCCCCCCATATTCCCCCGAGACGAAGTCTCGGGGCCACGAGGCGAAGCCGTGTCCCCCATATCCCCCCGAAACGAAGTCCAAGGGCCACACGGCCAAGCCGTGCCCCCCATAGTCCCCCGAGACGAAGTCTCGGGGCCACGAGGCGAAGCCGTGTCCCCCGCCTTCCCCCGAGCCCCACCCCCGGGGCCACCGTGATCCCTATCCCATCCCGCCCCCACCCTTGCGTCCCGCCGCCCGTCACGCTACAAGTGAGGTATCGGAGCAGGCCCCGTCCCGCCCGCTCCATCACTGGATGCAATTCCTGGAGGGTCTATGAAACTTGCTGGGATTCTCGCCGCCACCGCCCTCTGTGTGCCGGCGCTCTTCGCTCAGGACTTCAAGCTCGGCGGCAAAGTCTCCGCCTTCTCTCTGCAAACCCCGGCCGGCGACACCGTGCCGTATTCAAAGCTCTCC
Source organism: Paludibaculum sp. (assembly GCA_029973955.1). Lineage (GTDB taxonomy): Bacteria > Acidobacteriota > Terriglobia > Bryobacterales > Bryobacteraceae > Paludibaculum. The sequence continues at coordinate 22,192 of JARKQJ010000174.1, forward strand.
GGCGACACCACCGTCGTCATGTTCATCTCGACACAGTGCCCCGTCTCCAACGCTTATAACGAACGCATGAAAGCCCTCTACTCCGACTACTCCCGCCAGGGCGTCAAGTTCGTCTTCGTCAACGCCAACGCCAGCGAGTCTGGCGCCCAGGTCGCCGAACACGCCAAGGCCCAGGGCTTCCCCTTCCAGGTCTATAAGGATGTGGACAACCTCGCCGCCGACCGCTTCAATGCCCAGGTCACCCCCGAGGCCTTCGTCATCGCCAAAGGCGTCATCGTCTACCACGGCGCCGTCGACGACAACCGCAACGAAACCCAGGTCACGGCCAAGTCTCTCCGCGCCGCGCTGGACTCGGCGCTCGCCGGCAAGCCCGTCGCCCAGAACGAGACCAAAGCCTTCGGCTGCTCCATCAAGAGGGCCAAGAAGACCACGTGACCCGACGCCGCTTCAGCCTGCTCGCGGGCGCGCTCAGCGGCGCGCCCACCAACTCCCTCACCCCCCTCGACGAAAAGGTCTACTCCCAACTCGTCGCCGCCTCCAAAGGCAAAGTGCTCCTCATCGACTTCTGGGCCACCTGGTGCGAGCCCTGCCGCGACGAACTCCCCCTGCTCGTCAAATTGCACCGCAAGCTCGCCCCCAATGGCATGCACTTCATCCCCGTCTCCTGTGACGAACCCGAAGACGAAACCCGCGCCGCGTCCTTTCTCCGTCAGTCCGGCTACACCGGCACCGCCTATGTGAAGCGCGTCAAAAGCGACGACGCCTTCATCCGCTGGCTCCATCCCCAGTGGAGCGGTGCCCTGCCCGCCCTCTTCCTCTATGACCGCCAGGGCCGCAAAGTGAAATCCATCGTCGGCGAAACCAGCCTCTCCGCCCTCGAAGCCGAAGTCGCCAAGGTCCTTGCTTCGCAGGCATAATAGGAATAGTCCGTCAATCACAAGAGAGGCTCATGTTTTTCAAGCGCGAGAAGGAACAGGCGGTTAGCTTCAACCAACGGGTGGACCAGTTGCGGAGCGCGGGCTACACGGTGGATTCCGACGGCTCCGGCCTCACCCGGGCCGCCAAGGGCAACCTCGCCGCGATTCTCAAGGAGAGCGCCTCGGGCCAGCCCGCCATCACCGAAGTCGGCCTCCTGATCGGCAACGAGGTCGCTGTCCTCACCGACATCGGCTTCCAAAAGATCTTCCTCGCCCCCTCCGGTAAACGCACCGCCGCCCTCGCCGACCACCTCAATGCCCTGCACGCCTTCAAAGAAGACCTCGGCGAAACCCTCGGCCTCACCAGCCTCTACAATGAGGGCCTCGGCACCACCAACGAAAAACACCTCTACGACCGCTTGAAAGACCGCGACTCCGGCGTCGGCCGCCGCGCCTGGGAGCGCGGCTGAAGCCCCCCGCAATGAACCCCTCTGACCGGCATGAGCGCGGCCGGGAGGACCTTCGCAAGGAGATCCTCAACGCGGCGCGCGATATGTTCGCCACCGGCAGTTTCGAAGAGTTTTCCATGCGGAAACTCGCCTCCAAGATCGGCTACTCCGCCACCACCATCTACCTCTACTTCACCGACCGGCGCGACCTGCTCAATCGCGTCTGCCAGGAGACCTTCGCCGAACTCAACCACACCCTCGAACAACTCCTCGCCACCGCGTCCTCTCCCCTCAATTGCATCCGCGCCGGCTTGAGAGCCTACGTCGAGTTCGCCGTCGCCCACCCCAACCACTACAAGGTAGTCTTCCTCCTCGACCGCCCCAACAATCCCGACTACCGCCTCGACCCCACACAGGACCCCGGCTCCCGCATCTATTTCCTGCTCCGCCGCCTGCTCTCCGATGGCATCGACTCGGGTGAGATTCGCCCGCTCGAACTCGACGCCACCGCCCAGTCCATTTGGGCCTCCATCCACGGACTCGCCACCCTCCTCATCCTCGAAACCGAGTTCCCCCTCGAGCAGCGCGACCGCCTCATCGAGACACAGACCGACCTCCTCATCAACGGCCTCGCCGCACAGAACGCGTCGAAATGACGCGTCTGGAGGCTACTTAACAGTGTTAAGCTGGTACTTAGACGCACTTTTGTGCACGTAAGGAGAATCTCACCACCATGATCAAACCGATCGCTCTCTGCCTGGCCCTTTCCGCCGCCCTCTGGGCCGGCCAACCCACCGGCAACTGGAAGATGTCCGCCGACGCCCCCGATGGGAAGACCTATAAGTTCCAACTCGTCGTCGCCGCCGAAGGCGACAAGTACTCGGCCCGCATGGAGAGCCCGGACTTCGGCGTCGTGCCGCTGAAGAGCGTGGCGTTTGCGAACAATGAGCTGACCTTCAAGCTGCCGCACCCCGAAGCCGGCAACGTCACCTTCAAGCTGAAGGCCACCGACACCGCGCTGAAAGGCACGCTCGAAACCGACGGCGGCGCCACCGGCACGGTGGAGGGCACGAAGGCGGAGACGGCGCAGGTTTCGGTGGATGGCAAGTGGAAGATTGTGGCCAGGAGCAGTGAGGGCGGCGAGACCAAAGTGACCTTGGAAATCAGCGAGATGGGCGGCAAAATGGCCGGCCTGCTGACGACCGAGGGCGGCGACTCGGTGGACATCTCGAACGTGGTGGTGGATGGCGATCGCATCAACTTCCGCGTGCAGACGCCCGAGGGCTCGCTCGACGTCAACGGGACCATCAGCGGCAGCCAGATGAAGGGCAGCTACAAGATGCCGGGCTCCACCGGCACGTTCACGGCTTCGAAGTAGTTCGGGTTCCGGCCGCGAAGTCGAGATCGAGCGAGTGTGCCCCATGCTCGAAGTGGAAGCGGCGCGAGCCGAATTCCACTTGGGCATAGGCGTTCCGCCACCGCGGATAGCCTCGCAGCTCAACCGCTTTCCCGTTGACGGTAAAGGGTTTAGTCCAGCCGAACTCGATTCCGTTGTAGCGCACGTCGAGCCCTTTCACCTCGACTTTCGCGGCCGTGAGCTTGCGGACAAAATCATCGAAGGCGCCATCGATCGTTCGGCGTCCGATCTGGCAGATCCAGACGTTCTTCAAGCCGGGGGCGGCGATCTCGGCGCCGGCGTCGGGGCCTTCGTTCACCCACTGATAGGGCTGCGCCGAATAGAGGCCGACATAGCCGTCGCCGGAGCGGCCGAAGATCCAGCCGCCGCTTTCGCGCACTTCATCGAAGGCCCACCTGGGGAACCAGGCGTGGGTGAAGCCGTAGTGGTTCCGCTCCAGGCCGAAGGGGCTGGGGTGGCGGCTGATGTTGAAGAGAGAGATGAGCACGTTGCGGTATTGCGCGGTGCGGGGCAAACGGCCGTTGGAGGCCCAGTAGCTGGGACGGCTTTCGAGATCGAGGGCGTCGGGATTCGTCGCAAAAACAACGGCATACGGACTAAGCGTGGCCTGCCAGATGTGCTGTTGATAGCCCTTCTCTCCGGCGCGAAAGTCCTGCGCGGAACTGAGCATGGCGTCGGGTGTGCGGTAGCTCACTTTATTCACTTCCGACATCAGGGTGCCGTTGGAGTCGGGATCCAGCAGGCGGCTGACGGCGGGTAAGATACCGAGCGGGCGCAGGTAGCGGTCCATCGAGCGGAGGCCGCGGAAATACGAGTAGTGCCAGAGGTCGTGCTCGCGCACGGCGTCGAACATGAGATTGATGGTCTCGGGATTGGAGAACGCGCCCATGCCCCACCAGGTTTCGAAGTCGCGGGCGCTCGACAGAGTTAGGCCGTATAGCTGCGCGGTGCGCTCGTCGAGCGGGATGGAGTGGCGCTCGAGGTTGATGGCCTCTTCGGGGGTGTCGAGTGCGATGGCTTCCAGCACGGGCGGGAGCGTGTACCTGTTGCCGGTGACGAGCATGGTGGCGGCCATGTCCACGGTCTGGAGGCGGCCGCGGCCGAAGAGCAGCGTCTGGAACGTCATGAGGCTGTCGCCGGCGGCGCCGCGGATGGTGCTGGCGGTGGCGCGCCCGTGCGATGTTCCGAGCTGGCCGTAGAAGGAGTCCACGGCCACGTCGAACAGGAGCAGGTCCGTCATCATGGCGGCGCGGGTGCGCACCTCATCGTCCTCAGCGAACTCGACCAGGTTCAGCAGCGCCGCGAGGTCCATGTTGTAGTAGGGCACGGAGTCCCACTCGGCCATGCCGGTGCGGGCGTGGTAGTCGATCCAGCGCAGGAGCCGAGCGCGGGCCTTGGCCTGGTGCCGGCGGCCGGTGAGCCGGTCGTTGGAGAAGACGGCATCAGGAAAGATCTGGCCGGCAAGGAACTCGGAGCTGAGCGAGAGGGCCTGGTGGTTTTCGGTCCACATCTCGGTTTCGGAGACTCCGGGTTCGTCCAGGGCGTACTTGTAGTTGAGGAGGGCGGCGCGGACGGCCTCGGACTGAGCGGGCAGGAGCTTGCCGTTGGCGTGGTGGAGATAGTAGAGGCGGACGAGACCGGCGACGGTGAAGTCGGAGGGATCCTTGCGCGCGTTGACGAAATCGAGGGCGGCCTGGAGAGCGGGCTGGGAGGGGTGCTCGATGGCGCCGGCGGCGAGCTTCTGCAGATCGTTGAAGATGCCGCCGCGGTCGGCGGGGGTGGGGCGTTGCGAGACCCATTCGAGATAGAGGCGGCGGCGCTCGGCGTAGGTGGGCGCGACGAGGGCGCGGCTGAAGGGCCGGCCGTCGGGACGTCGCGCCTGGAACTCCATGGAGCGCGGCGGGGGCATGGAGGGGCGCGTGGCGGTGAACGTCTCAAGCAGCCAGAACCAGGCGGCGACCGCGGCGGAGATGCACAACCAGCGCTTAGTAGACATCTTTGAAACGCTTTTCGGAGTAGAGAGGGGCCTGGTCGACGTAGTGCGGCGACTTGGGATCGGCGGACTGGCCGAAGACGAGGAGCGAGCGGGCCCGGGGCTTTTTGCCAAACTCGACCACGGCCACATAGGTATTGCCGCTGAAGCCGTATCCGACGCCGTCGGAGGCCGCCTGGCGGGTATTGAAAACGAACAGCATGCCGAGCGCGCCGGAGCCTCCGGCGACAGGCAGGCTGGGCTTGTCCCTGCTGAACTGCTCCTGCGTGCCGGAGGTATGGATGCGCTGGAGGCGCGTGATGGAGCCGTAGGGGACGCGCCAGGTGCCGTGGAGTTTCTCGAGTTCGGTACGGACCTGGGCCAGCGCGGCGAGCGGATCCTGATTCTTCAGCCGGACCCAGCGGGTGTAGAGGGTCATGGCGACAGAGTCAATGGTGGAGACGTGGTTCCAGTTGTGGAGTTCATCGAGCAGCGGTTGGAGGCCGGGCGGGCCTTGGGTGGGCAGGAGTTTCAGGTCCTCGGCGGCGGTGTAGACACTGGTATCGAGGGCCATGCGGGACCAATGTTCGAAATCAACGCGCTGGGCGGCGGAGAGGAGGCGGCGGGAGTTCCTGGCGCGAGGCCCGTCGGCCTCGGGCACGAGGTAGGCGGGGTAGGTGGCGGGCGTGTCGGCGGGCGGATCGCCGGCGGCGCCGAAGGGTGTGGAGTTGCAGTTCTGGAGGTAGCCGGAGGGCGGGTTGAGGAACTGAGGGAGGTCTGAGAGTTCGTGATAGCCCTGCCACTGATGGGCAGGGTTGGCGCCATCGAGGATGGCGGAGGGATCGACGCCGGGCGCGCGTTTGGGGATGAGGCAGCCGTGGAGATAGAAGATGTTGCCTTTGTTGTCGGCGTAGATGGTATTGGAGCCGGTGAAGGCGCGGAGGGCGAGAGCGGCCTGGAACTCCTTGAGCGAGCGGGCGCGCGCCATGGCGACGCGCTGTTCGAGAATGCCGCCGCGATCGTGTCCGGCGATGCGGGCGGTATGGGGCGAGCCGTTGCGGAGGGCGATGACGGGGCCACGGGCGGTCTTGCGGAGTTGGAGGGTGACGGTCTCGACCTTGCCGTTGGTTTTGATGCGGAGGCTCTCTCGCCAGGTTGTGAACTGAGCGTCCGGCGCTTCGCGCCAAACATCCACGGTGTCGGCGTAGTTGTTGGTGTGGGACCAGCCGTGGGTAGGGGTCCAGCCGGAGCGGATGTAGGGCGTGCCGAGGATGGCGAAGCCGGAGACGCGCAGACCCTGTTTGCTGTTGAGGTAGGCCTCATAGCGCTGGCCGCCGCCAAAGAAGCCGACATGAGGGTTGATGAGGAGCAGCGCATGGCCGCCGGCGGTGCGGGATGGCGCGAGGGCCCACATATTGCTGCCCTCGCCGGCATCGGGGACGGCGGAGGGAGCGGGCTGGGAGAGCCAGGCGGCCAGTTCCGGGAAGGCGGCGGCGATCTCACTGCGAGCGAACTTGCCGGCGGAGACGGTTCCGGAGAGGCCGGAAGAGAGCTGCATGGCGAGAATGTGCCAGGGCTCGAAGCGGTGGATGGAGCAGGGCTGGGGATGGTCCGCCATGTATTGGTTGAGGGCGGCGGCATGGGCGTCGCAGAGGGCCTTGGCGGCAGGGGTCATGCGGGCGTACTCCGCGCGGGCGAGGCGGTCGATTTCGAAGGCGCGGTAGAGGAGGTCGTTGACGAGCTGGGCGGGTCCTTCGAACTCGGCGGCGCGGCCGAGGGCGCGGGTGAAGTCGGTCTGGATCTGCCAGAAATTGTCCTCGGCCTGAGCGTACATGAGGCCGTAGACGGCGGCGGCATCGGTGGGCGCGGAGATATGCGGGACGCCGTAGCTATCCCTTTGAATGCGAACTCCCCGGAAGCCGTTGCCAGCGGCCGGGGAGTGGTTTGGGAGGAGAACGAAGAGAGCAAGAAGGAGCCAGGCGCGCGCCATAGCCCCAGGATAAGGGCTCAGGCGGCGGATTGGGACGGCGCGCGAACGCCTGCCGGGTTCGATGGCATGGCGACCCAGCCGATGATATAGGCCAGCACACCAAAGCCGTGAAGGAGGATGCCGGCGAGGAAGAGCACGCGAACGATGGTGACGTCCCAGCCGAAGTGGCGGGCGATGCCGGCGCAGACTCCGGCGATTTTCTTATTCGCCATGTCGCGCGTGAGGGGCTCCCGGGGGGCGTGCGGCGGAGGAGGGGGCGTGGCGCCGCCGGCTTGCTGGCCGCAGCGGGCGCAGAAGCGGTCCTGATCGGTCATCTCGACTCCGCATTTTGTGCAGAACATGGTGGCCTCCCTTCATTGGTTAGGTACGCAGGAGGGCGCGGGGAAGTTCCTTGGAAAGGGGAGGTTCACGTTGCTCAGGGTCCTCAAGGAAGTGAGGCGGCGCCGGCGAAAGCGAACCGCCTCGACGCGGACAGCGGATCCAGACGTTGGCGAAGCTTGGTCCGGACCGGGAGGCGAAGCTCTGTTAAATCCGGCAACCGGAATTCGCACTCAGACAACACGGATTCTGTAACAGGTATCGGCGTCGAGAAGAATGACGTCTCGTGTCCGCACGGTGCTTGGGGCGGGTTGGTAATGAGCTTGTGGGCGTGGCCGGCGTCTTCGCGGCGGGCCCAGGAGGAGATCTTCCGGGCGCGGGACCAACCGGTGCCGCCGTCGTCGCGCGGTTTGAGCGTGTGGGGGCGGGATGGGAAGTGTGGCCGCGGGGGGGAGACGGGCGGGCCGGGGGAAACGGGCTTGGACGCGTGGCCCCGAGACTTTGTCTCGGGGGAATACGGCTCGACGGTGGCCCCGAGACTTTGTCTCGGGGGAATGCGGGGGAATACGGCTCCACGGTGGCCCCGAGACTTTGTCTCGGGGGAATGCGGGGGAATACGGGGGAATACGGCTCCACGGT
>JARKQJ010000184.1 GCA_029973955.1 Paludibaculum sp.
GCCTCGTTCGCGTCAACATCATGCACCGGAGGTCCATTTGCCAGCTCAGAACACCACCAAAGCCACCGGAATCCGACCCAAGGCAGATGCATCTCCCTGGCCTCGCAATTTAAACCGGACAGCAGTGGCGAAGGCGCAGGACCTCAGGCAGAACGGAGCGATCGGCTGATATAGATCTCCCGCACCCGCCCCTTCACCGGCTGAACAGCAGCCGCCCCGCCAGCGCCAGCAACAGCGCCCCCATCGCCGCGTCCATCCACCGACGCGCCCGCGCGTACACCGCCCTCACCACCGGCAGGCCGAACAGCAGAACCACGGCGCTCCACCAGAGGGCGGAGACCAGCGCCGCCGTCAGAACGGCGCCAGCGAACACCGCCGCTCCGGCGCCGGCCGGGATCATCACGCCGAACAGGCTGGCGTAATAGGCGACGACCTTGGGGTTGGCGATGGTGGTGAGGAAGCCGGCGCGCAGTGCGCCCGCCCCGCTCAAGAGCGGCCGCGAGGCGTCCAACCCCACAGCCTTGCCCTGGACCACGCCCTTGAGCAATCCGAAGGCCAGCCAGCCGAGGTAGACCGCGCCCACCAGCTTCAGCCCGAAATACAGCCAGCCGTAGCGGGCGACGACGCCACCGAGGCCGGCCGCCGTCACCGACGACCAGACCAGTGTCGCCGCCACCACGCCGGCCACCACCAGGAAGCCCGAGCGCCTGGAGCCGGCCACCGACTGGCTCATCACCACCATCAGCGTCGGACCGGGGCTGGCGACCGCCAGAAGGTGGATCACCGCGATGGTGGCGAACAGCGTGATCATGATGCCTTCCGCCCTTCCACGTGGCGCTTGAAGCTGTCGAGGATCGCCTGCCAGCCGTCGCGCTGATACTCCTCGGGAAAGGTCGTCTCGGGATCGAAGCTGACGCTGACGTGGACGCCCTCGGGCTTCTCGGTGAACAGCACCTCAGCCGTCCGGTCGCCGAACTCGTAGTCGATGCGCTGCTCAGGCACGATCTTCGTGTAGGTGCCGGCAAAATCGAAGCCCTGGCTGCCGTCCTTGGCCTCCATGCGCGAGGAGAACGCCCCGCCCTCGCGGAGATCGACGCTGGCCGTGGTGGTGTGCCAGTCGTCGGAGGCGGCGTTCCACGCCTTGATGTCTTCCGGCGTCACATAGGCCCGCCAGACCTCGGCGATCGGCGCGGCAACGGTGGTCTCGACAGTGATCTTCATGGTTTTCCCTCCTTTTTGATTGGTAATGACACGCAGTCGCGGCGATTTCCGTCAGGATCGCCGCGCGGAAAGCACGGGGCGCCCTATATCCGCCCCTCGCCCTTTTCTGCCTGAGGTCCACTTGAGTTCACACGCGAATTCAAGCGGCCTACGCGGGGATGACAGCTTGATATTGACAGGCGCCAGCTACCCGATTGTTCTTAAATATAATTCTCCTGTCATCCCCGCGAAGGCGGGGACCTCAGGACGAGTAGAGCGAGAGGGTAATATCAACCTCCCGTACCAATCACCTCCCAACGAAGGTCCCACGCCAGACACCGCCTGCCAGCTTGATCTTGTCGTTGACGATGGGGGCCGACAGTGTGGAGGGCAGCGCCATCCTTGTCACCAGCGGGACATTTTTCGTGGCTTTGGTGTTGTTCAACGTAACCGTTGTCGCGTCTCCAGACCGACAGATGGATGCTTCCCCGGTCAGCCACGGCTCGCCGGCTTTGCTGGCCGAGTAGACAAGACCGCGGGCTCCGTCGGCGATGACGATCTTGAGCGGCTTGCCATCATCCGCGGTGGCCTCCAGCCAATGTGCCTTGACGCCCTTGGCCTTGAGCTCGGTGACGGATGTGAGGCAGGTGGCGTGAGCAAGCGTGGACCCGCTGAGAATGAAGAGGCAAACAAGCCATCTGAGTTTTGTCGGGCTCATGGTCTCCTCCTGGGCACTCGGCGAAGTGGGAACCGGTTTCGCGCCCTTTCCTTGCTGCTCACCCTACCCCTCTAGCGCCGCCTCATATCGGGCAAATGACGCCTCCACCGACGCCTTCGCGTCGCCGATCATCTCTTTACCGTCGAAGGAACCGTAGAGGTCGGAAAAGGCCAGCGGGTCGACGTGCGCCTTCAGCCGGGCCAGCGACTTGCGCCCCAGCGGAATGGCGTTGGGGTAGCTCCACATGAAGCTGGCGATGCGCCTGTTCATGCCGATCTGGATGGCGTCGCCGGGGAAGAGGCTGCCGCCGGGGCGCGGCCCGGCCTTCCAGAGAAGCCCGCTGCTGCCCTCGAAATGGCCGGGCAGATGCACGAGATCGATGGCGTCGGTGAGGGCGAAGCGGTCGCCGCCCCAGAAGCGCAGGAAGGGGCTGTCGAAGCCCACCCACGCCTCGTCCGCCTCGTGGAGATAGATCGGCACGCCGCCCAGCGCGGCGCTCCACTCCAGCATGGCCGAATAGAAGTGCGGATGCGAGATGGCGATGGCCTGAACGTGGCCCATTCCGGCGATCCGCTCCACGGCGGCGGCGGTGACGGCGGAGAGGCACTCCCACATCACCATGCCCTCGGCCTGGGGGATCAGGAAGGCGCGCTGGCCGATGGCAAAGCGCGGCGAGAGCTGCAGCGTCATCACCCCGGCAGCGTCCTCGAAGCGGATCTCGTGGCCGGCGGCCACCTCGGCCGATGTGGTCCAGCGCTGCCCGTCCCAACCGACGAACTGCCGCTCGTCGCGGCACACCGGACAGTCGTCCCTCTGCTCCACGTCCGGATATTGCGTGCCGCAGGTGACGCAGACGGGAACCCGCGAAAGGGCAAGTATGTTGATCTCTGTCATTGCCTTGCCTCCGCCGTCAGAGTTATCTTGATGTCAAGATAACAGGAGATGTCTTGATGTCAAGACAAAATGATGCGGCAGGGGACGGCGTCGACGCGCGGCGCGCCCAATGGGCGGCCGAGCTGCCCGACCTCGACACGCGCGGCATGGCCATTCTCGGCCGCATGCGCTGGATCACCCTCAGCCTGCGCCCGCCCATCGAGGCGATCTTCAGGACATACGGCCTCGACAGCGGCGAGTTCGACGTCATCGCCACGCTGCGCCGCTCCGGCCCGCCCTACTGCCTCCGGCCCACCGAGCTCTACCGCTGGCTGATGATCTCCTCGGGCGGCCTCACCGCCCGCCTCACCCGCCTCGAAAAGGCCGGCCTTATCGCCCGCCTGCCCGACCCGGACGACGCGAGAAGCATGCTGGTGCAGCTGACGCCCGCCGGCGCCGACCTCACCGAACGCGCCTTCCGCGAAGACATGGCCTTCGAAAGCAAGGTGCTCGACGCCCTGACGGCGGACGAACAAGCCACCCTGGAAAGCCTCCTCCGCAAACTCGCCCTGTCGGGCCTCAACCCGGAGGCGGGGACGCAGAGCTGACGGCCAGGAACGCCCTATGTTCGCCTCGCACCCTTCCTGCCCGAGGTCCACCTTGAATTCGCGCGCGAATTCAAGCGGCCTTCGCGCAGAATGACAACCTATACATATGTTTTCATTATATAATTCCGTCATCCTGCGCGAAGGCGCAGGACCTCGGGACGAGATGGCGCGCCGCCCATATCGCGCTCCCTCTCCCCCTCTCGCCTTCCCATTCCGGCGATCGCCCCCATATGTTCGGAATACCCATCACGGACACGAGGCCCCCGCAATGACCAGACGCGCCGGC
>JARKQJ010000192.1 GCA_029973955.1 Paludibaculum sp.
GTGATGCTGAGCCGGTAGCTGGCACCGAACAACACTTGCAGGCGCTCATTGACGTTCGAGACACCGATGCCGGGATGCTCGAGGATGGAGGAAAGGCTCTCATCCTCGATGCCAACTCCATCGTCCGCCACGCAGAGGACCAGACGCAAGCCCTCGGGCTGGCGCTCGAAGTAGCTTTCCAGGACGATGGTGCCGCCGTTGAGCTTGGGGGCGAGGCCGTGCTTGATGGAGTTTTCGATGAGGGGCTGGAGGAGCATGGAGGGCACCTGGCAATCGAGGGTGCGCTCATCCACCTTCTTTTCAAAGCGGAGCTTGTCGCCGAAGCGGGCGATTTCGATGGAGAGGTAGTCGTCGATGAAGGCAAGTTCTTCGCGGAGGGGGGCGAAGTTGTCTGTCTTGCGGAGCAGGCGGCGGAGGATGGAGGAGAGGCGGTAGACGACGCGGCGGGCCTTTTCGGGGTCGGTGCGGATGAGGGAGCTGACGGTGTTGAGGGTGTTGAAGAGGAAATGAGGATTAATCTGGGAGCTGAGGGCGTTGAGTCGGGCCTGGACGAGGAGGCGCTCCTTGTTTTCGAGGAGGCGTTCGTTGCGGGCGGAGCCCCAGATTTTGATGGGGATGGAGACGGTGAAGGCGGTGGTGATGAAGACGGCGGCGTTGGCCCAGCCACGCTGGGGGTCGTAGAGGTTGAAGATGAATTGGGACCCGAAGAGGCGGAGGAGGGTGTAGCGCATCAGTTCGGCGAGGAGGATGGCGCAGAGGCCGGCGATCTGGAAGAGGCTGCGGCTGCGCTCGTCGGGATAACGGAGGAGGCGGTAGAGGCTGAGGTCGAAGAACGGGGAGATGCGCCAGACTTCCTCGGGCGCCGAGGCGAGATCGCGGAGGAGGCCGCCCATGACACCGACGGCGGCATAGAGGGGCACGGCGAGGTATTCCCCGTGAAAGAGCGCCGGGATGGAGCAGACGATGCCCGTGAGCAGGCCGGAGATGTAGCCGCCGATGATGCCGGCAAGCAGGCTGCCTTCGAGGCACATGTCGGCGGCGGCGTAGCTGCCGGTGAAGACGCGGACGGCGCTGCCGGTGGCGCAGAAGGCGGAGATGCCGAAGGTGAGATGGAGGCGCTCCAGGAGGGTACGATCCTCGCGCAGGAGGATGTTGAGGAAGCGGGAGGAACGGGACAGAATGCTGGCGATGGAGGCGGCCGCCGCCAGCTTGATCATCTGGATAATGACTTGGTTGTCCATGGACCGGAACGGAAGAAGAGGGATGAGACCCTCCCGACCATACTAAAATAAAGGCAGCAGCCACGCCGTTCATGGTAGAAATCCAACAACTCGAAATCCGCCGGGTGGCCGAGGCCGACTTCCCCACCGAGTACGGTCATTTCCGCATCCACGGCTTTGAAGGGCACAAGGGCGATGCCCGCGAGGAAGCGGTGGCGCTGGTGATGGGCGACTTGACCACGCCGGAGCCGCTGCTGGTGCGGGTGCATTCGCAGTGCCTGACGGGAGACGTGTTCCACTCACTGCGCTGCGACTGCCGGGCACAACTGGAGCTGGCGCTGGAGACCATCGCCGCCGAAGGCCGGGGGATGGTGATCTACGAGAAGAAAGAAGGCCGGGGCATCGGGCTGCTGAACAAGCTGCGGGCGTACGCACTGCAGGACGGCGGGGCTGACACGATCGAGGCCAACGAACAGTTGGGATTTGAAGCCGACCTGCGGGAGTACGGGATGCCTGGCGCGATTTTGCGCTTTCTGGGCGTGCAGGCAGTCCGCCTGATGACCAACAATCCCGACAAGATCGCGGCCATGGAAGCGGCGGGGGTGAAGGTGGCGGAGCGGGTTCCGTGCCAGGCGGAGCCGCGCGGGCATCACAGCGCGCGGTACCTGAAGACGAAGAAAAAGCGGATGGGGCACCTGCTGGAACTGTAGAGCGGCGAAGGGCGGCGACCTCGGCCGCAATAAAACAAGACTGTCGTCATTTGTTCGATGTCACCCCTGGGTGTATTACACTGAACTTATGATTATGAGATATTCATATGCGATTGTTTTATGCCTCGCTCTCCTGACAGCCGGCGGCGCGGAGGCCGCGTCGATCGCCGTTTACATTGGGGCACCGGGAAGCCAGGTCAGCCCGATTGCGGGCTCGACGACTGAGACGTTCAACGCAGTGGTGAGCGGCAATACCTCGAGCCTGATTGCGACGGCGGTGGGGAACTACATATCGGGCGGCGAGTTCCGGGTGCAGAGTGCGGACCAGTACGGCGGCGCGAACGGCTCGAAGTACATGGTGTTTGGCGTGCAGAGCGGGAGCGGAGCCCCGGTGACGCTGACGCTGCCCGGACTGCAGAGCTATTTCGGCTTCTGGTGGTCAGCGGGAGACAGCAACAACGGCCTTACTTTTTACAAGGGCGACACGTTGCTGGCCCGTTTCAGCACGGCCGATGTGGTTTCGACGTTGCCGAAGAACTCAACGGTGCAGGCGGTGGACGGCAGCATCTATGCGACGAACAACTACTATGGGAACCCGAACTCAGGGAGGAACACGGGAGAGCCGTACTCTTACATGCTGTTCTTCGGCCAGGGTGTGCAGTTCGACAAGATCGTGCTGGACAACTCGGGTGTGACGAACTCGGGATTTGAGAGCGACAACCACAGTATCTACGCAGGCTCGGTCACGGTACCGGGGTCGAGCGTGTTCGTGCGGCAGGTAACCTCGCCGGTATTGGACTCAATTCCGGAGCCGCAGACGGCCCTGCTGGCCGGGGCGGGCCTGGCGCTGCTGGCGGGTATTGCGGCACGGCGGCAGGCGCGGGGATAGAGTCTCTGATAGCAAAACAGGCCCGCGCTGGCGGGCCTGTTTTGCGTTTGAGGGGGGAGCGGACTACTCGTTGTGCTCTTCGGCGCCGCCGCGGCCGCTGCCGGTGGGGGCGCGGAAGACGGCGTTGAGGAACGCGACGTTGAGGCCGTCCATGAAGGCGCGGAAGTTGGGGTCGGAGGTGAAGCCGACGACGTTGCCGCGGCCCTCGCTGGAGAGGATGACGAAGGGTTTGTAGGCGAGCTGTTTGCGATTCTCCTCCCAGAGATAGCCGGAGAGGAGGAGCTTGTCGGGGGCGTCGTAGACGATGGCGTTGATGCCCTTGTCGCGCTTGAGGGGGGCGAAGATGGCACGGCCATCGACGAGGACGTTGACGGTCTCCGGCAGGCCGGCGGTGACCCAGGTTTCGGGATCGACCTTGGCGCGGACGAGCACGCCGGCGACGGAGTCCGGGAGCTGAGAGTCAGGCTGGATGGCCTTCTCATAATCCTCCTCTTTGGCCAGGAGCTTGCCGGGAGCGGGTCCGGAGCCACTGGGGCCGCCGGAGGCGGAGGCGGCGCCGCCGGAGGGGGGGGCGGCGGGTGCGGGTTTGGCGGCATCGGCGGGCTTGGCCGGGTCGGCCGGCTTGGCAGCGGGCGTGGAGGCGTCCTTGGCGAGGCCCTCCTGTTGCAGGCTGAGGAGGCCGATGGCGGGACTGGAGAGGTAAGAGAGGGCGCTGCCGAAAGCGACCAGCGTGCCGCCGTTGCGCACCCACTGTTTGACACGATCCGCGGCGGCGGGGGAGACAGAGCCGCCGTAACCGCCTTCAGGCAGAATGAGGACCTGGAATTTGGTGAGGTCCGTCATGCCAAGCGAGGAGGTGCGGATGACCGTGACGGGGTAGTGGAACTGCCGTTCGAGGACGAAGCGCGTCTGGCCCGCGGAGGAGCCGGAGGTGGGCGAATCCCACAGCATGGCGACGGTGGGCTTCCTGATGGTGGTGGAGTTGTTGCTGCCGAAGTTGATGCCGGATTCGACCCAACTGGTGTTGGTGGCGACGACCTCGGCGCCGCTGGCAGCGGCGATGCGGGCGACGTGATCGTGGACGGAAGCCGGGTTCTGCTTCACCATGAGGACCAGCGTGCCGGAGGGGTATTTGCGGCCGGCCTGGGTGAAGGGTTTGTTGACTGAGATGACCTTGAGGTCCGCGCGGAGAGCGGCGGTGAGGAAGCGGCCGGCGGCCTGGGTACCCCAGGGGACCAGGTAAGCGACATCCGCTTTGGCGGAGACGGAGCCTTTGGGCTGATAGGGGCCGGTGACGAGGGTGAGGTCGGCGGCGACGGCTTCAGTGGAGGCGACACATTCTACGTTGTAGAGCAGGGGGAAGCTCCAACCGGTGACGTCGTAGATCTCGTCGGGGAGGCGTTTTTTGCGGCGGCGTTCCTGTTCCTTGAGGAAGTCGGGCTCCATGACGGTCTGGGGATCGAGCAGGACGCGGATGAAGCGCTTGCGGGGCTGAGCGAGGGAGACGGCGTAGGAGCCGGAGGGGTAGTCTTTGCCGCCGTTCTTGAAATCGGCTTTGGCCTGGCGGACTTCGACACCGTGCTCTGCCAGGATGTGGGCGAGCTTATCGACGGCGCCGGTATCGCCGCGGCGAGGGAGGATGTACTCCTTGACGGTCTCCTTCTTTCCTTCCTCAACGGCCGTGACCTGGTAGCGCCAGAAGGACTCCAGGAGCTTCTCGCGGTGGAGGACGCCGGTTTCGCAGGTGGCGACGGAGGCGACGAAATGCTTCTGAACGCTTTCCTGGAAGGTATAGAGGGACTCGTCGTTGCGGCGGAAGACGAGACCGCGGACGGAGGCGTTTTCGTAAGTCATGCCCATGCCGCCGTAGAACCAGGGCCAGGAGGCGCCGTAGCCGGGGTAGAACTCATCGAAGACTTCGCGGGTGAAGTAGGGCCAACCGAACTTATCGAACCACTTGGCATCGTTCTTGCCGAACAGGTCCATCTGGGCGACCTGGTCCTTGGTGAGATGGGGGTTGTAGGGCAGAGAGCCCGGGGTGAAGAAGTAAGTGGAGTTGCCGCCCATTTCGTGGAGGTCGACCATGACGAGTGGGAGCCACTCACGAAGGTAGCGGACGCGGCCGAGGGTCTCGGGCTGGGTGAGGGCGAACCAGTCGCGGTTCATGTCGAAGAAGTAGTGGTTGGAGCGGCCGCCGGGCCAGGGTTCGGCGCGCTCGGCGGCGACGGGGCTGGGGTCGGGCTCGAGGCCTTCGTTCATGCGGAAGTTGTGGATGAAACGCTCGCGGCCGTCGGGGTTCTGGAGGGGGTCGATGAGAACGACGACGTTTTTCAGGACGCTGGAGACAAGGGCGTCGTTGCGGGAGGCCAGAAGGTGATGGGCCGTGAGCAGGGCGGCGTCTGGAGAAGAGATCTCGTTGCCGTGGACGCCATAGGAGAGGCTGATGATGGAGGGAATGGAGGCCATGATTTTCCTGGCATCGGCCTCGGAGGTTTTGCGCGGATCGGCAAGCTTGAGTTGCGCGGCCTTGATCTCGGGGAGGCGGCGGATATTGTCTTCACCGGAGATGGCGGCATAGAAGAGCTTGCGGCCCTCCCAGGTCTTGCCGTACTCGAAGACCTTGATTCGCGCGGGCGCGGCGGCGGCAAGGGCTTCAAAGTATCGCACGATGTCGGCGTGCGTGGCGTGTCTGGTGCCGGGTTCGAAACCGAGCACCTTCTCGAAGGTGGGAATGGCCGGGTCGTATTGCGCGCCCGGCCAGAAATCGAACTTCTGCGCGCTGGCGAGAGACAGAGCACAGAAGAAGGACAGGAGCATTCGCATGATCCTTCCAGGATAGCCAGCCCCGGCCTGCCGGCGTTTTAACGCTTACGGATTGGTGATGTCGTGCGTGTAGGAGTAGCCGCGCAGAGGGAGGTAAGTCTTCTCGGCCCAGGCGCGGTGGGCGGGGTGATCTTCATAAGCTTTGAAGGCGGCTTCAGAGTCGAACTCGATCACGAAAGCGTCGGTGAAGGGGCGGGTTTTGACGGAACCGTCGGCGGTCTTCTCCTGACGGGAGCCCTGGACTTTGACGCCCTTGAGCCAGACGCTCTTGATTCCGGGAATCTCGGCGGCCATCTTTTCGACGCCTTCGAGGACCTCCTTTTTCTGATCTTCCGTGGTGCCGTCCTTGTAATAGAGGGTGACGACATGAAGGATAGACTTCGGTTTGGTGAAGCGGTTGGCGGCTGCGCCGAGGCACGCTCCCACAGCGGCCAGGGCAAGGGAGGCGAGCAGTAGTTTTCGCAAGTTAAGAGTGATTTGCATCCATGAGCTCCTTTTTAACTGGGAGACCGGACCACTCCTCACACAGCACGATGGAGTTGGCCGGGTTCCGAGGATCATATTTTACGCTGGCGGCGCCGATGAGGCGAGCGGGGTCCGCCGGGAGGAGGCCGCGGAGAGCGGAGACTTCCTGGGAGGCGGAGTAGATGACGCCCCTGAGTTCGTACTGATAGTGGATGAGATCGGCGTTGGCCTCCGTGATGAGGCCTTCGACGGTGCGGCGCTCACGATTGAGGAAGACGCGGCGGCGGCGCTCCTTTTCGACGGGCGTGAGGCGGCGCTGATAGACGATGACGACCAGCGCGACGAGCAGCACGGCGGAAACGACGGCGCCCAGAATGAAGCGTGGATCTTGAAGAAACACAGTGAAACCTGCCGAACGGAGGGCGAATCAGCGTGGGGCGGCCACGCGATTCTCCAGCACGCCGAGACCGGGGATTTCCACGGAAACGGTATCTCCAACCTGCATGGGCCCGACGCCGGGCGGGGTGCCGGTGGCGATGAGATCGCCCGGCTCGAGGGTCATGAACTCGGAAACGAACTGTAGGATAGCACCGACGGTGAAAATCATGTCGGTCACGGGGCCATCCTGTTTGACCTCGCCGTTGACGCGGGTGATGACGCGGAGGGAGGGAAAGTCGATGTCTTCCTTGGGCACCCACCAGGGGCCGACAGGGCAGAAGGTATCGAAGCCTTTGCCGCGGGTCCACTGGCCGTCTTTTTTCTGGAGGTCCCGGGCAGTGACATCGTTGACGATGGTGTAGCCGGCGACATAGTCCAGGGCCTGGGCGGCGGAGACGTGGCTCGCGCGGCGGCCGATGACGACGCCGACTTCCCCTTCGTAGGAGAGGAGTTGAGAGATGGCGGGGAAGACGATTTCGCGGCCGTGGGCGTTGAGGGAGGACGGCGGCTTGAGGAAGATGAGCGGTTCGGTGGGGACGGCGTTGCCGAGTTCTTTGGCGTGTTCCGCGTAGTTGCGGCCGACGCAGACGATTTTGGTGGGCGACACAGCGGGCAGAAGGCGCACCTGGGCGAGGGCGGTTTTGCCGGTGGGGGTGACGATGTGGTCCCCTTCGAGAACGCCGCGGAGCACGCCGGGGTGGGTGTCCGGCGCGGTAACGGGGACGGCGGAGTCCTGGGC
This sequence comes from Paludibaculum sp., assembly GCA_029973955.1. Classification (GTDB taxonomy): domain Bacteria; phylum Acidobacteriota; class Terriglobia; order Bryobacterales; family Bryobacteraceae; genus Paludibaculum. Next base: position 7,285 of record JARKQJ010000192.1, read on the forward strand.
GAAGCGGACGTAGCAAGTCATGGGCAAACCTCTTTCACGCATTATGGAGCAACAATTTCGACGGGGGTGGAGGGTTCGCTCTCGTTGCCGGATTCGTCGATGGAGGAGACGGCGTAACGGTACTTCTTCCCGCTGACGGCGGTGGTATCGCTGAAGGCGGCGGCGGCCACCGGAGCGCCAAGTTTCTGAAGCGGGCCGTCGCCTTCGGCGCGGTAGACCTGGCAGGCTTTCCAATCCGGCTCGGTGTTGCGATCCCAGTTGAGTTCGACGGTCTTCAAGCCGGCGACGGCGGCGAGGCCGCTGGGGGTGGCCGGGGGGAAGTGGTCGTCGTGACGGATGGAGACGGTTTTGGAGAGATCGGATTCGGCGGGCACAGGGCCGCCGGGGACGACCTGCTGGAGGGTGTAGGAGTAGGAGATGCCGATCTCCGCGGTCTGGTCGAGCCAGCCAGGCTCACCGGCAATGCCGAGCACCGTGGGCTCCTTCTCGCCCTCGGCCTGGCGCCAGATGCGCCACTGCGGGCCATCTCCCTTCCACTGGAGATAGACGCCTTTGGGCGTTCCGGTGAGGGTGATCTCCTGGGGCGGTTTGAGGCCAGCGGCGACATTGAGAACGAGGAGGTTGGACCAGCGCGCGGGGCGGCCGGTGGGGCCGATGGAGCGGACGGCCAGGATCACCTCCTTGCCTTCCCAGGGGGCGGAGGGGGTTTCCACGCGAACTTCTCCGGAGGCGGGCGGGACGTCGATGCGGGTGGTGGAAGCGAGCCAGCGGTCCATGTCGAAGCCGCCGGGCTGATTCACGCCGATGCGGAGTTCGAGGCCGGAGAGAGTCTTGAGGATGAGCTTGTCAGTGGTTTCGAGCGAGGCGGTGAAGGTGAGGTAGATTTTCGAGCCGCGCTGAATGCCGCGCAGGTCTTCGATCTGGACGGGGATGTTGAGCGCGGGGGGCATGGGATCGCCGACGTAGCCGCAGCCGGCGAGGGCGAGGAAGAGGGGGGCCGTGAGGTACAGGCGGTGGGGCATCAGAGGATGTAGCGGCTGAGGTCCTGATCCTGGACGATCTCGGCGAGTTGCTTGCGAACATAGGCGGCGTCGATGCGCACCTTCTTTTTCTTGAGGTCGGGGCCTTCGAAGCTGATCTCTTCGAGGACCTTTTCGAGGATGGTGTGGAGGCGGCGGGCGCCGATGTTCTCGCTGGATTCGTTGACCTGGGTGGCGAAGCGGGCCATCTCGGCGATGGAGTCGTCACCGAATTCGAGCTGGATGCCTTCGGTTTCGAGCAGCGCGGCGTACTGTTTGATGAGGGCGTTGCGGGGCTCAGTGAGGATGCGGACGAAGTCCTCCTCAGAGAGCGATTTGAGTTCGACGCGGATGGGGAAGCGGCCCTGCAGTTCGGGGATGAGGTCAGAGGGCTTGGCGACGTGGAAGGCGCCGGCGGCGATAAAGAGGATGTGGTCTGTACGGACGAAGCCGTAGCGGGTGTTGACGGTGGTGCCTTCGACGATGGGGAGGATGTCGCGCTGGACGCCTTCGCGGGAGACGTCGGGGCCGAGGCCGCCTTCGCGGCCGGCGATCTTATCGACTTCATCGAGGAAGAGGATGCCGTTGCGCTCGACGCGCTCAATGGCGGTGCGGGTCACCTGCTCCATGTCGACGAGCTTGTTCTCTTCTTCCTGGATGAGGTATTCGAAGGCCTCGGAGACGCGCATTTTACGGCGCGTGGTGCGGCCGCCGAGCAACTGGGGGAGGAACTCGCGGAGGCTGATGTCCATCTCCTCGTTGCCGGTGTTGGTAAAGACTTCGAAGGAGGGCGCGCGGTCCTTTACCTCGATTTCGATCACTTTGTCGTCGAGGCGGCCGGCGCGGAGCTTTTCGCGGAGCTTTTCGCGGCTGCGGTCAGCGGACTCGCTGGCTTCGGGGGGAGGGGGAAGCAGGGCGTCGAGCAGGCGCTCCTCGGCCTGGTCTTCGGCACGGTCGGCGACCTCGTCGAGCTTCTGATTGCGGACCATGTCGATGGCGGTTTCGACGAGGTCGCGGATCATGGATTCGACATCGCGGCCGACGTAGCCGACCTCAGTGAACTTGCTGGCTTCGACCTTGAGGAAGGGTGAGTTAGAGAGCTTGGCGAGGCGGCGGGCGAGCTCGGTTTTGCCGACGCCGGTGGGGCCCATCATGAGGATGTTCTTGGGCATCACCTCGTCGGCCATCTCCTGGTCGAGCTTCTGGCGGCGGATGCGGTTGCGAAGGGCGATGGCGATGGAGCGCTTGGCGTCGGCCTGGCCGATGACGTACTTGTCGAGCTCGGCGACGATCTGACGCGGGGCGAGTTCGTCGAGCAAGGGTTCGTCGCGGTTGGCGTCTCCTGGAAGGTAGATGACCATGCTCAGCCGAGCTCCTGGATCTGGAAGTTGTGGTTGGTGAAGACGCAGGTGTCGGCGGCGATGGCCATGGAGCGCTCCACGACTTCCCGCGCGGAGAGGGCAGTGTTTTCAAGGAGGGCGCGGGCCGCGGCCTGGGCGAAGCCGCCGCCGCTGCCGATGGAGGCGCTGTCGCCGTCGGGTTCGATGACGTCACCGGTACCGCTGAGGATGTAGGTGTTCTTGAGGTCGGCGACGAGGAGCAGGGCCTCGAGATGGCGCAGGACTTTGTCGGTGCGCCAGTCTTTGGCGAGTTCGACGACGCTGCGGGGCAGGTTGCCTCCGTGCTGCTCGAGCTTCGATTCGAAGCGGGCAAAGAGGGAGAAGGCGTCGGCGGTGGAACCTGCGAAACCAGCGAGAATCTTGTCCTTATGAAGGCGGCGGAGTTTGTTGGCGTGGGCCTTGAGAACCTCGCTGCCAAGCGTCACCTGGCCGTCACCGGCCATGACAACTTTGCCGGCGCGGCGGACTACCAGGATCGTGGTGCCGTGGATCCTTTGCTTCTGTGGCATGAATCCCTTCCAGTGTAACGCGGCGGATTGTACTACTCTGTTCGCATGGCTATCGGGTTCATTGGAACAGGACGAATGGGTTCGATGCTGGTGCGCGCGTTACTGGGCGCGGACCGAAGGTTGGACGAGGACGTCTGGGCGAGCAACCGGAGTCCGGAGAAGCTGGAAGACCTGTCGATCCATCACCACCGGTTACGGACCGGCGAGACCTTGGAACTGGCGCAGGAGTGCAAGACGCTGTTCCTATGCGTGCGGCCGGAGGATACGGCGGAGGCGCTGGAAGAGATCAAGTCGGCGTTGACGGCGGAGCACCTGCTGGCGCTGATCACGAACGTGGTGGAGTTGGACCAACTGGCGGCGGCTGTGCCGTGCCGGACGGCGAAGGTGATTCCGTCGTTCGCACAGTTTGTACGGCGTGGCGTGAGTTTGCTGATCCCCGGGCCGCGGTCGACGAAGGACGACATTGAGCGGCTGCGCGACCTGCTGGAGCGTGTGTCGCACGTGTATGAGATCGAGGAAAGCCAGAGCCGCGCGGCGACAAACGTAGTGAGCTGCGGACCGGGCTTCCTGGCGCGCTTCTGCGCGGGCTGGGCGGAGGCGGCGCACCAGATGCAGCCGGACATTCCGATTGACGATTGGGAGTTTCTGGTGTGGGAGACGGTGCGGGCGGTGGCGGAGTTGCCGCGCGCGGGCGTGGCGGAGAAGGAGATCCTGGAAGAGGTGAGTACGCCGGGCGGCATGACCTATGAGGGCCTGCAGGCCATGGATCAGGTGCTGCCGCAGATGTGGACAGAGGTGATGCGGCGCACAGCCGAGCGGGAGAAGGTGCTGCGGGAGGCGATCCGGCTTTAGCGCTTCGGGCGGACGTGGGTCCGCCAGTGTTCGGCAAAGAGGGTGAAAGCGACCGGCACGCGGCGGCCGAGGAGGATGCGGGCAACCTCCACGCCGAACCAGATGAAGTAGATGACGGTGACGCCTTCGTGGCAGTGGCCGGCGATGTCGCCGATGAGGGTTCCATCGGGTTTAATGGGCGAGAGAAGGAACTGGCCGAACCAGAGGCCGAAGAGGGCGCCGGCTTCCCACCAGACGAGCTCCATATTCACCAGGAAGATCATGCCGACGAGGGACTGGCCGATGGTCATGAGGATCTCGAGTTCCTGGTGGGAATCGAAGTGGATGGCGGAAGGCGCGCCGACGCTGACGCTGAAGACGATGGGGAGCATGGCGGCGAGCAAGGTCCACTGATTGATGTTGGAGCTGACCATGTTCATGAGCGCCATGGGAGCTCGGTCGATGGTGCGGGCCCAGTGGAAGGCAGAGACCTTTTCGGGGAACTCGCTGACAAAGGGCGCCACCCACTGGATGAAGACGAAGCTGGGGACGCCGAGAATGGCGGAGAGAGCGAAGAGACTGCCGAGGAAGGGTTCGGCGGCGAAGTAGATCAGAGCGCCTCCGCCTACGAAGAGGGCGACGATCCAGAAGTTGCGCCAGAAGGGGGTGGAGCGGACGATGCTGCGCGGGATGCGATCCAGGTCGTCGATGCCTTCATGTTCCTGGGGCGGCATCCTGGAGAGGATCAGCAGGTAGGCGACATAGATGGCAATGAGGGCGGCGGCGTCGATGAGGCCGAGTGAGCCCTTGGCCCAGACGAGCAGCATATAGACCAGCGGGACGAGCAGGCCGATGACTTCGATGCAGTGCTCCTCGGCCAGTTTGATGGTCTGCAGGGGCTTGCCATACTTGCGGCGGTAGAAGAAGGCCGCGACGGCGTAGATCATGGGCCAGCCAAGGCCGGTGAGCAGGCGGAGCGCGCCGGTGAGGTTGGCGACGAGGTAGGGGGTCTGCTGCTTCCAGGCGAGCACGGCTTCGACGGCGAACTCCGGCAGAGTCTGAAGCCAGGCGAGGATGGCGAGGGCGAAGCCCTGGGCGATGAAGAACTGGGCGGATTCGGCGGCCCAGGCGATGAGCATCGCGGCGCCCAGGATGGCGGGTGTAGCCCAAATGGCGGTCTCAGGCCCGACGCGCGCGATCTCGAGAGTTGCCAGCAGGGCGAAGGCGGTAGCGGGGTAGACGACTCTGGTCCGGCTATTCAAAACGAACCTCAGGGCGGGATCGGCTAATCATGGAGTGCTTCTGGAAGGCCTGCAAAATCTTAGGATAGTCGATTCGGCGGTGAGCCCCGCGGCTTTCCTCGCGAGCCAGGCCGCAGCGGGCGATCAATTCCACGACGGTCCTGGTGGCTGCGCACTCCAGGCCGGCGCGATCCATCGGGCCGGCGGAGGGGGAATGGAGGGCCGAGAGGCGCTGGATGGCTTCGCGAAGGCCGTCGCCGCCGCGGACAATGCCGCAGAGGTCGCTGGCGAGGTGGCGAATCGAGACGATATCGGCGGCCAGCGCCGGGTTGGGCGGATTTTCAAAGGAAGCGGCGGGGGAGTGGGCCAGCGAAACCATGTCCAGGCCGGCGCGCCGGCCGAAGACGACGCCTTCGAGCAGCGAATTGGATGCGAGGCGGTTGGCGCCGTGCACGCCAGTGCAGGCGACTTCACCGGCGGCCCAGAGTCCTTCAAGCGATGTACGGCCGTGGAGATCGGTCCAGACACCGCCCATGGCATAGTGCGCCGCGGGGCCGACGGGCGCGGGACTGAGATCGAGATCGATGCCGTGGGAGAGACAGGTGGAGTGGATTCTGGGGAAGCGCCTGCGGACAAAGTCCCCGCGGCCGGAGAGATCGAGCAGGACATGGGAGGAGCCGTCGCGCCGCATCTGTTCGACAATGGCGCGGGCCACGACGTCGCGCGGCGCGAGTTCGGCCATGGGATGAAGACCAGCCATGAAGCGCTCACCGTGAATGCTGAGCAGTTTGGCGCCCTCGCCGCGGAGCGCCTCAGAGAGCAGGAAACTGGGCACGCCTGGCAGGCGCAGGGCCGTCGGGTGGAACTGGACGAATTCGAGATCGCTGATGACGGCGCCGGCTCGCCAGGCCATGGCCACGCCATCGCCTGTGGCGACGTCCGGATTGGTGGTGGAAGCGAAAACGCGGCCGAGTCCGCCGGTGGCGAGCAGCACGGCGCGCGAGAGGATCGGGATCAAGGTGCCTGACTTTTCGTCGAGGGCGAGCGCACCGACGACACGCCCGTCGTGCATGAGGAGATCGGCCACGGCGGAGAAGCCCTGGAAAGTGACGTTGGGGCAGGCTGCGGCGACGTGATAGAGAGCGCGGGAGATCTCCTTGCCGGTGGAGTCGCCGTGGGAGTGGAGCACGCGGTGGCGAGAATGAGCGCCTTCGCGGGCGAAGTCGAGCTTGCCGTTGACGCGGTCGAAATCGGCGCCCCAGGAGATCAGCTCTTCGATGGCTGGGGGGCCTTCGGAGACGAGGGTGTGTACGGCGGCAGGGTTGCAGAGCCCGTCCCCGGCGACGAGGGTGTCGGACTCATGCAGTTTGACGTCGTCTTCATCGCTGAGCGCCACCGCAATGCCGCCCTGGGCGTATTCCGACGAGGATTCATGCAGGCTATCTTTCGCCACTACGAGGACCCGCCCAGCGTTTGCCAGTTCGATGGCGGCCCGTAAGCCGGCGACGCCCGCGCCTATGACGACATAGTCTGTCCGCAGCACTTGGGAGATCGCTTTGATACCCACATGGTACAACGAAGATTATGCCTGCCTATGCCGTCACAACGGCGGCACAACGCTATGAAGCCATTGTGGAACGAGGTGTGCTCAGCCGCCTGGCGCAGTTTATCCCGCCAAAACGTGGAAAGATCTTTGTGGTTTGCACCGCGGACGTTTGGGGACTGCACGGGGCCGTGATCGAGACGGCACTGGCTGGACGCAACTGGCAGCGAATCACCTTCGCCGGCGGCGAGGAGCGTAAGCGGATGGCGGCGGTGGAGGAGTTCGCCGAGCAGATGGTGGAAGGAGGCGGCGACCGTTCCAGCCTGGTGGTGGCTTTCGGCGGCGGCATTGTCAACGACCTGGGCGGCTTCCTGGCGGCGGTGTTCATGCGCGGCGTGCCGGTGATCCAGATTCCCACCACGCTGCTGGCGCAGGTGGACGCGGCCGTGGGTGGCAAGACGGGCGCCAACCTGGTGAGCGGGAAGAACCTGGTGGGCGCGTTTCATCAGCCGCTGGCCGTGTTGACCGATCCGGGCGTGCTGGATTCACTGCCCGAGCGCGAGTATCGCGCGGGGCTCTTTGAAGTGATCAAGCACGGCATCATCCGCTCCGAGTCGCTGTACCGGCTGATGCGGAACGAGCGCGAACGCGTGCTGGCGCGAGAGGCGGGCGCGGTGGACACGATGGTGTCGGAGAGCGTGCGAATCAAGAGTGAAGTGGTCTCCGCCGACGAGCGCGAAGGGGGCCTGCGGCGTATTCTCAACTTCGGGCACACGGTGGGGCATGCATTTGAAGCCGAGACGAAGTACGCGCGCTTCCTGCATGGCGAGGCGGTAGGGTTGGGCATGATCGCCGCGCTGCATCTTTCCAGGTTGACCGGACGGATTTCGGAAGCGTTGTGCGGAGAGATGGAACAGGTGGTGCGGAGCTATGGGCCATTCCCCTCGCTGGAAGGGATCCAGGCGGACAACCTGATGGCCCGGCTCGTGAAGGACAAGAAGACGATTCAAGGCTCAGTGCACTTCGTGCTCGCGACGGGCGTGGGGTCCACCGACGTGGTCTCCGGCATCGACGAAGCCGTTGTGCGGCAGGCCGTGGACGCCAGTCTGCGATGACGCCGGGCAAGGGCACGACACCGCGGGGAGCGGCCAACGAGCGCCAGGCGGCGGAATACGTCCGTGGCATGTTTGGACGCGTAGCCGGCCGCTATGACCTGCTGAACCATCTGCTGTCGTTTCAGATCGACCGCTACTGGCGCGCAAGAACGGTGGCGCAGACGGAGGAGGTTCTCCGGCGGCCGGACGCGCTGGCGATGGACCTGTGCTGCGGCACGGGAGATCTGCTGCTGGCGCTGCGGGCGGCAGCGCATACGCAGGCCCGTGTGCTGGGCGGCGACTTCTGCCATCCGATGCTCGCGGAGGCGCAAAAGAAGGCGGCGCAAAGGCGCGTGGAAACACCGCTGCTCGAGTGCGACGCCCTGAACCTGCCTTTCGCCGACAGGTCACTGGACCTGATCACGGTGGCTTTCGGGTTCCGCAATTTCACGAACTACCGCGGCGGTCTGCAGGAGTTGAATCGCGTGCTGAAGCCGGGCGGGATACTGGCGATTCTCGAGTTTTCCACGCCGCCCAACCCGCTGTTCCGCGCACTCTACCGCTTCTACTCCATGCGCATCCTGCCGGCGATTGGCGGAATGGTGTCCGGCGACAGCGACGCCTACAAGTACCTGCCGGAATCCGTGCGAAAGTTCCCCGGCGCTGAAGCGCTGGCGGCGGAGATGGCAGACGCCGGCTTCATTCGGGTCCGCTTCACGCGGCTCACGTTTGGGGTTGTGGCTTTGCACATCGGCGAGGCGGAATGACTATCCGGCGAGAGCAGTGTCGATCGTCTGCTCAAGTTCAGCCTGAGTGAGAGTGGTGCTGATAAAGAGTTCCTGGCGCGCTCCGGCGGACAGCGCGATGGCCTTCCAACCGTTCTGAACCGGCACGGTGATGCGGATCTTCACGGGGCCGCGCGCGTCGCGCACCTGGCGGATGACCCCAGGGATGATGGAGCGGATCTCATCGCGCTGCAGCATGCGTTCCAGCACGGGGCGCAGACCGTCGATGATGCTGTGCTCCACTTTCAGCCGGTTCTGATTCGCTCGCAGCCGCATTTTCACTTGAAGCGCCTCCGGAAGAGGAAGTCGACGGCGAAGGAGCCGTTTTCATCCTTGATGGCGATGAGAGACCATTGCCGGCTCATGTCCCATTCCACCCGCACCACCTGCTGCTTGGAGCTGTTGAGGCTGGTGATGTAGGTGAGCGTGATGTCGCGCGAGATGGACTGCTCGATGGAAAGGCGGGCCTGGGGCAGGTTGTCCACGCCGACGGCGTTGGGATCGATGCGAATCCGGCTGGCGCCGAAGAATCGCTCCGTGCGGCTGTTCAGGCCGGCGCTCAAGGCGGTGCCGAGAAGCGTATTGGAGGCGGCGGAGTTCTCCATGACGGTCTGACTGCGGATGCTGTCGGAAGTGGTGGCGGTCCGGCTACTGGAGGCCGGCGCGCGGCCCACCGTGAGCAGGGCCAGGATTTCAGAAGACTGCAGCGGCGGCTCAGACCGGTAGGTGACGTTCAGGCGGCTCAGCGGACCGTTGACGTTGAGATAGACGGTGATGCCGCGTACGCGGGTCTCCAGGTCCAGATCCACTTGCGGTTGAACGACCGCGGTGTTGTAGAAGAGCACCTCGCCGCGGGAGATGGTGTAGCTGTTGCCGAAGAAGTTCACCTGGCCCTGGTTGGCCTTGATGCTGCCGAGCAGTACGGGCTTGGCGGGACTGCCGCGCAGGCGCAGGTCGGCGTGCGTCTGCAGATCGGAGGTGTAGTTGCTGATGAGCACGGCGTCTGGCGTCGAGCGCACGCGCACGTCGAACTGGAGATTGCGCAGGAACTCGTTCTGCAGGGCCGCGGAAGAGATTGGGTTGCCGGTGTTGCCGACGGTGCTGGCCAGGTCTCCGGAGACGACGAAGCCGCTGCGTTTGATGGTGATGGTACCGGAGAGAAGGCTGCGGGCGGCGGAACCGGTGAGGGCAAGCTCGCTATCAAGAGTGGTACTGACGCCTTCCGGATATCGCACGCGCACATTGGTGGTGTTCATCTGCAAACGGTAAGCCAGGTCGCCGTTCGTGTAGCTGGCAAAGCCGGTGAAGCTGAACTGTCCGCCGCCCATCACGCCATCGAGTTTCACGATGTTGGCGCGGTTCTTCTCGAAGAAGATGGAGCCATTCACCTTCTCAATGCCGTACGCGACGTCTTCCAGGTAGAATGCGGCGTTGCTGATGGTCATCCTGCCGCTCAACTGCGGATCGGCGGAAGGACCACGAAGAGACGCGGTGACCTGGGCGGAGCCCGATGCTGTCAATTGCCGGTAGAACGAACCGAGCACTGCCAGGTTTGCCTTGCCCAATACGTCGAAGGCCCAGGGCGAGCGTGTGCCGGTGAGATAGGCGCCGGTCAACTGAAGGTCCGTCTCCAGCGCGGTGAAGCGAGCTGAGCGCACGCGGATGGCGGTGGGGTCCATGGTGAACACCAGCGGTCCGCTGTTCCGGAGAACGAGTTCGTTGGTGTCCACCTGAGACTCCGGAAGCTCGAGCTGCCGGGGCCGAACCTGGAACTGGCGGATAGTGGCTTCGGCGTTGAGTTTCTTGGGTTCGCGCAAGGGGCCGTGCCATTTCAGCTCCCCATCCAGGAAGCCGCGTACCGGCCAAGGGTCGCCGGCCGAACTCATCAATGCCCGGATCTGGCTGAAGGTAAGCCGCGGCACGCGGATGGTTCCTTCTGATTCGTAGTTCCCTTTCAATTCCACGCTGCCGTTGAGCGCGGCCAGGCCTTGCGGCATGGCCAGGCTGGCGGAAACCACCGCCACGCCGCCCTTGGTTTCCACTGAGGCTTTGGCCGCACCCATCTGATTGTCGCCAACTCGCAGGGCGGGCGACTGGAGTGACGCCTGCACGGACTTCAAGTCCAATTCACCATTGGACGCCGAAACCTCGCCCGAGATGTCGCCCGACAGGACTGAGTCCAACGGCAGGTCAGGAACCTTCGCCCATTGCCAATCCTGGAGCGATAAGCCCGACAGCGCGGCATTCCAGGAGAGCGTGCCGTTCTTGAAATCGCCGGATGGATGCTTCCAGTCGCCGTGGACCTCCAGCCGCGTCTGCGCCTGGCCCAGCGTGACCTGCCAGGACCCGGTCTTCGACAGGGACGCATCGCCGGTCAGCTTCTGGATCGCTTCCGGGCCGAGGCGGGCGTTGTGCAATTCAGAGTGGGCCGATCCAAACGGCTCACCGAGAGTGCCCGAGAGGTTCACGGAGAGATCCAGGCGGCCGCTGGTTTCCATGGGCGCTTTAAACAGCCGGCAGAGATTCCCGAAGTCTCCATTCTGCAATTCAAGTTTGGCCGAGAATGGACTTTCCAGCTCCGCGTCCCAATCCTGCAGTCCCAGCGAGAGTTCGCCCGAAACGCGCACGGATTCGCGGCGCGCCTTGACGTCCCGCAGTTCCAACCGGCTGCTGTTGATGCGGAAGGTGGAGTCCACCTGGTTGAAATTGCTGTCGTCCAAGGACAAGTTGGAGACAGAGACGCGGCCATCCACCTGCAGCGCATCCAGCGGACCGGCGACGACGGCATCGACACGCGCCACGCCGTTGGAGAGTGCAACAGGCAGTTTGAAGTCCGCCCGGCGCATCAACACCCCGATGATCGGTTCGATGCCTTCCAAGCCTGTGGCGAAGAGCGCGGCCTCCATCCTCTGGCCCAATACTCCCTGGAAATTCACGCGCGCCGAACTGGCGGCAAGAAAAGATGGCGCAAACTCGATGCAGGCGCAATCCTGCCGCCAGACGGCATCCAGACTGCCATTGAGCGGCAGTTGGCCTTCCGCCGGCGCTACCTCCTGCCGGACGGCCAGCACGGCGTGCTGGAGGCCACCCGCACTCACTTCACCCGAAAACCGCAGGCCGCCGGAGAAGACGCCATTCCAATCGTAGGGCTCGTTGATCCAAAGTCCTTGCAGCATGGCAAGAGGCACATCGGAGGTCTCGCCTTCGAGGTGGAACACGCGCCAGTCCTTGATCGATGCATTGCCGCTCCACGCGCCATAGGGACTTCTGATGGAGAGGTCCTCCAGGTCCAACTGGTCCAGCGTCAGCCGGTAGCGCGACGCGAGTGCGACTCGCCGCATTTCGAAGCCGCGCGAGACGTAGCCCAACTGTTCGCCCCGGAGGTCGCCGGCCAGGACGAGCCCATTGTGCTCGTCGTAAGTCACCTCTCCGCCTGCATGGAGGAATCCATCCCGCACAGGGCTGGCTTCGACATCCCGCATCAGGATGGAACTCTTGAACCGGGCGTGAATTCGGGGGCGACGAAGATCCTCCAACGCGCCGGAGAATTCGATGCGGCTCTCACCCATGCGCGCCTCAGCCTGGGACACCTCAATGCGGTTGCCTTGCAGCCAGGCGTCGAGCTGCACGGAGGGCCTGATGCCTCCGGGCAACGACACCTGCCGGGCAGAGAGGAGCGTGCGATAGCGCGGCCGCGGGCCGTCATAAGTGAGGCGCAGGTTCAGACCTTCCGCCTTGAGATCGAATTTCTTCTCATGACGGTCGTATTCAAAGAGGCCGTCTGCGATCTCCAGGCGCCCGGCCTGCAGCCGGATGAGGTCTTCCATCACGGTGCCGCTCTTGCGCGGTTTGCCGTTGTCCGGAACGTTGGTGGTGCCGTCTGGATACACGTAGATGCGGACCTGCGGCTTCTGGACGGCCAACCGGCTGAGGCGGAAGTCGTGGCCCCACCAGGAGAGAACTCTCACGGCGGCTTCGGCGCTCTGCACCGTGACGAACGGCTGCTGCCCTTCGCGCTCTCTGCCCTTCAGGACGAATCCCTGCACCAGCACCCGTAAGCGCAGCAGGTCCACGCGCAGCGACTGAATGGAACACTTCCCGCCGGTGCCGGCTTCCACAGCGGCCTCGGCCTTGCGCCGCAGTGTTTCACGGACCCACTCCGAATTGGCGAACGCCGAGAGGCACACGCCCAGCACGGCCAGCGAGCCCAGCGCGATGCCGGCGATGTACACGGCCTTGACCGGACGCCTCATGGCTGTGGCCCCTCCACGCGGAAGGCCGCGTCAAAGTAGCGCACGCCAAGCTGTTCGCGCATCCGCGCCAGCCATTGCTCCATCGAGGAGTTGGTCTTGGTGAGTGTGAGGATCCGCAGGATGCGGTCGCGCACTTCCTCCATTGGAGGAAGCGGCTGCTCAGGAGAGAGAATTTTCTGCCTGGCAGTAAACTCCTTCGCGTAGTAGCTCTGGATTTCCTCTTCGGTGACCTGAACTCCGGCGGAAAAGCGGTAGTCCACAAAACGCGCCACGCTGAGCCGCCACTGGAGTTCACGCAGGAACTCCTCCTCGGTGAACCCTGCTTTGGACACGAGTTCGAAGAACTTCTCTTTCTGCTGGTGAGATTGTTGCAGGTAGCGATCCAGCGCTGTTTCGGCTTCCGCGAGAGTCGGCGGCACGTAGCGGCTCAACTCGATCTCCCGCAAAACGATGCTCTGATCCACCAGGCGCGACGCCGCTTTGCGGCGGTTCTCCTCCGTGTCCTTCACCGCCTCGCCGGAGGCCAGTGTCTCCAGGCGCATCTGGCGTAGCACGGCGCTCATCGTCACCACCTGCTGGCCGGAAGTGGCCGCCACACGGTCCAGAATCTCGCCCGCATGTCCCAGCGGGGCGAGCAGAAGCGCCGCGATGATGCAGGAGTGTCTCATCAGAACGTCTGTCCGATCGAGAAGTGCCATTGGAAGGGGTTCACGCGTTGAGGCACGTTGTATTTGCCGCCGCCGCTTATGAGTTCGTCGCGCGTTCCTTCGAATCCAACAAAGCGAGGCGAGTTCGGCGCGTAGCCCAGGTCAAAGCGAATCGGACCCACTGGCGTCTTGATGCGGAAGCCCAGGCCGAAGGCTTGCACCATGTAATCGAAATCCTGGTGGTCGCGCTGTTTGTAGCGGAAGCTCAGGTGATCCAACCGGGAGTAGACGTTTCCCATGTCGTGGAAGAGCACGGCGCCCACATTCCTGCCGATGAGCGGGAAACGCAGTTCATGCTGCATGAAGAGGAAGGCCTGGCCGCCGATGGGGAAGCCAGTGACCAGGTCTCTGGGACCGGCCTGATTGTCGGGAAAGCCGCGATGCGTGGATGAGCCGCCGGCATAGAAGTTTTCCGGAAGCGGAACAGGTTCATTGGACAGATTGTGCAGCCACCCGAAATTGGTGGAGCGCGCAAAGGTGACTTCGCGAGTGATGGGATGGTAAGTGGAGTTGCGCACCACCAGGCGCGTGTAGTTGGTGCTGGATTCCGCGAATCGCGGCGCGAAGCCAAAGTCCACCGTGTTGTAGTAACCGCTGTGGGTTTCGATCGGATCGTCGCGGTGGTCATGCGCCAGTGAGGTGGAAAGGGCGATGGTCTTCACGGGCTGCGAGTAGACCGGAATGAGGCTGGGGTCGATCGCCAGACTGGCTTCATCGATGAAGACGAAGCGGGCTGTCGCGCGGTACTGGAAGTTGAGCGTCCGCGAGATCTTGTGGCCGGCCTGGACGGAGCTCTCCGTGCGGGTGGAGGTGTAGGTGCGGACATCGCGCGAGCGGTCCAGCAGGGAGCTGAACGACAGGTTCGTGTTTTCGTTGCCGCGGAACTGCGGAGCGAGATAGCTGGCCAGGAGGCGCTGCTGGATGTTGGAGACGCGCAGGGTGGCGTTGGCGGTGTGGGCCAGTCCGAACATATTTCCCCTGGTGAGACCAACCAGCACGCGGGGCGAAAAACCTGTGCTCCCGGCCGGCGCCTGCAGGTTGTTGCCGCCTCCAATATGACCCATCTCCGCGCCAAAGCCCAGGTTGAGAGAGTACTTCTTCGCCTCTTCCAACTGCATGACGACGTACTTGTTTCTCTCCCTGCCTTCAGGGTTCTGCACCGCCACGTCCACCTTGGCGAAGATGCCGAGGTCGTACAGACGGCGTTGAGTCTCCACCATCTCACTCTGGGAAAGAGGCTCGCCGGGTTTCGGAATGACGCGCTGCATCACCAGATCGAGCCTGGTGGATTCCAGACCGCCCACCAGCACTTCCCGCACGAAATTGCGGCGGCCTTCGCGCACCAGGTATCGCAACTTCACCTTACGCGTCTGCTCTTCGGGTGTCATGGTGGCGTCGAAGGTGGCTTCCGGGTAGCCGTTATTGAAGTACCAGTTGAGAATGGAGTCGCGGTCCACGGCGACGGCTTCAAGCGAGTAGGGCTGGCCCGGGGAGGAACCGATGAGACCCTTGATCTGGTCGAGCAGTTTCAGATCGACGCCGGCCAATTCCACTTCTTCCACCGTCCACTGCTGCCCTTCTTCGATCTCCAGATGTGCCGCGATGTCGGTGGGCTTGCCCTTCCAGTTCCGCTCCACACTGGTGCGCACGACGGCATCGCGAAATCCATTCGAGCGGTAGAGCGCTTCGATGCCCGCACGATCCTGATCCAGGAGTTCGGGGCTGAAATTGCCTCGGCGGTAGCGCGGGAAGCTGGCGGGCGCGATCATCAGCCGTTCCCGGATGGTCTGGTCGTTGAAGTACTTGTTCCCATCCACCAGCACATGAACCAGGCGATAGCGCGCGCCGCGATTCACCTGGTAGCGGATCACCTGATCGCCTTCGGGGGTCTCTTCGGGCTGGGAGAACGTCACCTTGACGTCGAAGTAACCCATGTTGCGGAACTTGTCCGCCAGGTTCTGCTGCCCTTCCACCAGGAGGTCGCGCTCCACGGTGCGCTCCTGGAAGATGGGGATCAGCCTGCGCATCTCCGCGTCGCCGACCTTGGTGCCCTCCGCCTTGACCCGGACCCGGGGACCGGCTTCGATCTTCAAGTGTGGAGAGGTGGTGAGCGACGCCGGATCGAAGGCCAGATCGGTGAGGCGGATGTTGGCCCGCAGATAGCCGCCTTTGCGGTAGAGATCCTGGATCCTGTTCACGCCCCGCTGGATGCGGGAATCCGTCAGTTCGTGCCAGCCGCGCAGGCCGTACCAACGCTGCCAGCCGGATTGGCGGATGAGCTTCTTTTGAGGGATCGCCAGATTCCCTTCGAACTGAGGAGCGGCGAGGCGCGCGCGCGGGCCCGGCTCCACGACGAAGCGGATGTTCATCTCTTCGGTCTGACGCTCCTCCGAGGTTGTGTAGGAGACCTTTGCGGAATAGAAGCCGTTGGCATGCAGAACGGCAAGCAGGCTATCCACGGCAGCCGGAAGCTGCCGCTCGTCATAGGGTTCGCCCAGATTCAGCTTGGTGCTGTTGGTGAGCTGAGCTGGATTAGGCGGCTCCGGGACTCCCTGCACCGTCAGGGCGCCAATGAAGAAAGCGGGTTTCGTGTGGAAAGTCAGGCTGACCCCGTCACTTGACGAAGCCGCTTCCACAACGATATCGCTGTAGCGTCCAGTGGCCCAAACCCGTTCAATCGCTTTGCTGAGGCTGACTTCCGTGAGGACATCGCCAGGACGGATCTGCAGGCTCAAGCCGATCTGGTCTCTCGTCAGCGGCTGATCTTTGGGTTCAAACGTGATCTCGGCAATCCTCTGCCCGTAATAGGAGGCGGGCCGGCTTTGGCCGGCGGCGGCCGCTCCTATCAGCAGACACACAAGTATCGCTACGGGTGTTTTGAGCCCGATCACTGACTGTCATCTTAACAACCCCCATTGATACGATTGAGATACATGTCCGACCCACAGAGGGAACGCTACAGCCGCCAGATTCTCTTTCCTGGCCTTGGGGAACAAGGACAGGATCGCCTGGCCCGATCCACAGTGGCCGTCATCGGCTGCGGCGCGTTGGGCGCCTTCCAGGCCGGAGCGCTGGCCCGAGCCGGCGTCGGCCGCCTGCTCCTCATCGACCGTGACTTCGTGGAGCTGAGCAACCTCCAGCGCCAGTGGCTCTTCGAGGAATCCGACGCGCGCGAGGCAATGCCGAAGGCGATCGCCGCGGCGCGGGCCATCGCCAGGATCAACTCCGCCATCGAAGTCCGTCCGCTCGTGGCCGATTTTTCGCCCGACAATGCCGCCGAACTCACCGAAGGCGCGGACCTGTTTCTGGATGCCACGGACAACTTCGAAACGCGCTACCTCCTGAACGACCTCGCCGTGGACCGCGCCGTGCCCTGGATCTACGGCGGCGCCGTCGGCTCCTATGGCTTATCCATGCCCATCGTTCCCGGCATTACAGCCTGCTTCGAGTGCATCTACCCGGAGCCGCCGACAGGGCCTCAGCCGACCTGCGAGACAGCCGGAGTCCTCAATACCATTACGTCCCTGGTGGCCTCCTGGCAGGTCTCGCTGGCCTACCGCTTGCTCTGCGGCCATCCTGTGGAGCCTCGCATCACGACCTTCGACGCCTGGACGGGCACCACCCGCCAGATCAACATGCCAGCGCAGGACCCGGCGTGTCCGGCCTGCGCGCAGCGCTCCTGCCGGCATCTGAACGGCGATTCCCGCCCCCCCATCAGCCTCTGTGGACGCAACGCCGTCCAGATCCACGACCGCAAGCGCCCCATCGACCTGGAGGCCCTCGCCGCCCGTCTTGCACCGCTCGGCGAGGCGCGCCAGAATGGCTTCGCCTTGCGCTTTGTCACGCCTCCCTATGAGTTGACCGTGTTCCCCGACGGCCGTGCGATCATCAAGGGTACGCAGGATCCGGGTTTGGCCCGCAGCTTGTATTCGCGCTACATCGGCAATTGAAACCAGCCATCCTCGGGTTACACTCAAAGAAGCGGGGCGGTTAGCTCAGTTGGTTAGAGCGCCTGCCTTACAAGCAGGAGGTCGGGGGATCGTGACCCTCACCGCCCACCATCCCCCCGCGTGCCCCCCTCAAGTCCGCTGCGCCGGCCTGTCGTGCTACCGTACGGGAAGTTTCACACCGGCATGCGTCGCTCGCTCATCGCACTTCTTTTCCTTGCTCTGCTCACGGCGGGTTTCTACTGGAAGCTCACCCGGCCGCTGGAGGAGTACGTCTGGTTCGACCACCCGGACATGGTCGGGCTGGAGATTCCGCGCCTGGAGTTCCAGGCTCGTGAAATGCACCGCGGCCGCTTTCCGCTGTGGGATCCGCACATCTGGATGGGGCAGCCGCTGATTGGCCAGACCCAGCCTGGACCCATCTATCCTTTGAACCTGCTGATGCTGGCCGCGCCTCTGGACGCAAACCGGCACATCCGGTTTTCCACGCTGAACTGGTACTTCATCGCGCTCCACTTCATCGCCGCGGCGGGCGCCTATCTGTTATGCCGCGGATTGAAGCGATCGCAGATCGCCTCCGTGCTGGGCGCGGGCGCGTTCGCCTTCGCCGGATTCACCGGCAGCGTCGCCTGGCTGGATGTTCTCAATGGCGCGATCTGGATTCCATTCATCGTCCACCACACCATTCGAGCCATTCGCGAGAACAGCCCCCGGCAGGCCGGCATCGCGGGCGTCTTCATGGGTGTGGCCTGGCTCAGCGGACATCATGAGGTTCCACTGCTCACCTCGCTGGCGGTGGCGGCGGTTTGGATTCTCTGCCGGCGTTTCGTGCTGGGCGCGATGTGGATGGCAGTCACCGGTTTGATCGCCGCCGGGCAGATGCTGCCGACCATCGAATTCGGCAGGTTGGCCCAGCGTTGGGGTCCGGCCAACGGTCCGGTGCGCTGGGAGGATCCCATCGCCTATCTCTCCGCCACGATCTACAGTCTGACCCCCAGGAATCTGGCCGGCGTCGTGATTCCCGGACACGGAACGAATGCGGACTCCACCGCTTTCCTGGGTATCGTCACGGTGGCACTGGCGGCGCTGGCCATCGCCACGATGTGGCGTCTGCGCACGGTGCGGGGCCTCGCCCTGTTGGCCATCGCCACGGCCATTTTCGCACTGGGCGCTTTCACTCCCATCCACGGGTGGCTGTCGTCCACGATCCCGATGCTCAGCAAGGCGCGCATCCCCTCACGCGCCGTGGTGCTGCTGGACTTCGCTCTGGTGGTGCTGGCCGCCTACGGCGCCGATCAGTTCCTGCGAAGACGCGGCCTGCGCGCCGCGCGGCGCATCGGCACGGTGACGGGGGCGGTGGGCGCCCTCACTCTGGTGGCCGCTCTCATCTTCCGCGCGGACGTCTCCGATGCGACGCTGCTTTCCGCCTTCGTGGCGCTGGGTTTCTGTGCCCTGGAACGCACGTGCGGCAACTTGCCCCGCCACGCCACGGCCGCTTTGCTCCTGCTGATGATGCTGACGGAGTGGCACCTCGCTTTCACCAAGCCCTGGAAAAGCCGCTACGAAGAGAATGCGCAGACATTCGCGGGAATGCTGAAAGCGTACGAGGACGTCGCCACGTATTTGAAGCAGCAGCCAGGCGCCACACGCATCCGCCTGAACGACCGCCTGCTGCCGTTCAACTTCGGCGACTACATGGGCATCGACCAGCACGAAGGCTACCTCGCCGGCGTCACCAGCAATCTGCTGCTGTGGGGACGCCACACCGGGAAAGCGCAACGCATGCTGGCCATCACGCACTACGTCAGCCGCGAACCCGACCTGCCCACGCTCCAACTGGCGTGGCAGGGGCGCGGGACGAACGTCTTCCGCGTGACGGATCCGCTGCCGCGCGCACGCTCCGTGCACAGAGCCGAAACCGTCCCCAGCGCCGGGCACCTGGGTTTGCGCATCGGCGAGGAGTCGTTCGATCCGGCCATCACGGCCGTGCTGGTGAATGATGCCGTCTCGCTGGAGTCCTGCGGCGGTGACGAAGTCGCTATCGTCTCTTATGCACCCAACCGGGTCCGCCTCAAAGCCGACATGAAATGCCGCGGGCTGGTGATCCTGGCCGATACGGACTTTCCGGGCTGGCAGGCCGCAGTCGACGGCCGGCCCGCGAAGATCCTGCCGGTGTACGGCGCGCTGCGCGGCGTGGTGGCCGAAGCCGGCTCGCACGAGATCGATTTCCGCTACCGTCCCATCTCGGTCTACGCCGGCGCCGGATTGCTCGTGTCGGGTCTGGTTCTCGCCCTGGTGCTCGCCTTCTTCCCTGGCCGGCGAAAGAAGAAGGGCGCCGTTGCCGGCGCCCTCTGATCGTTGCTGGAGTCTCTTGGCTGTTACGGCTTGGGCTTGCCGCCGAAGTTGAACATCCCCGGCTTCACCACCACCATCACGCCCGCCACCAGCATGTTCTGGTGCTTGGACGAACCGGGGATCTGGCCCACCTGGAAGTAGGGCTGGTCCGACCAGTCGCGCCGGTATTCCAGCCGCGTGATGAAACTGTCGTTGATCTTGAACTCGCCAGTGGTGGTGAATTCCTTGAAAGCCTGTGGAGTGCCTGTCCAGAAACCGTTCTTGTCGCTGTAGTACTCCAGCCTGGGCGACAGGGCGAACCACTTGTTCACCTGGAAGCGCGCCGCGCCGGCGATGCCCCAGAAGCTGCCGGAGCCGCCGGTCGCGTACTTGTTGTTCCCGATGTCCAGGTTGACGTAAGCCGAGATGCGGTCGGTCGGCGTGAGTGTCAGCGCCGTATCGTAGAAGTTTCTCCAACCCGCGGTAGTGCCCGTGTTCTCGGCACCGGTGTAGTAGGTGTTGGCCCAGGTGGCCTTCTTAAACGTGTTCACGCTGGTGAAGCCCATGGTCTTCGCCGAGTTATTGTCCTTCACCACGTTCCAGCCGTTCACCACCTGGCCGCCAACGGTCCAACTCGATGTCACCGGCATGGTCACGCGAAGGCCCGTGTGATAGTACGGCCCAAAAGCGAATAACAGCGACCGGGAGTAGTTCCAGTTCAGATGAGACTCCGTCACTTCCGCGCCGGCGCTGGTGACGAACTTTCCAAAATCGAACTGCAGACCCTTCCATGACTTCGGTTTCAACGTCACGTACGCGTTCAGCAGATAGCGCGACCAATCCGTGTGGACTGCTTCACTGAGGAAGAAGCTGTCGTATGTCCGGCCGTAGCCGATATCCACGCGAAACCCGAGAGGTGCGGGATCGTAGGCGAACGAACCCGTGGCGCTGTTCAGGCTGAGCTTGTTCGCCGTGATGTTCAGCGCCTGCAATTGCGAAAAGCGCGATGAGGGCTCGTTGAAGTTCTGGTTGTAAAAAGTATCGACGTAGCCGCTTGCACTAAAGCCCTTGTACGTGAACGAGGTTGCGGGGGCGGCGGGCGCGGGATCCGGCGGGGGCGTGGTTGGAGTCTGAGCCAGGACCGATGCGGCGAACATTGCGCTGATGAAGAGAGGAGTGGATTTCATGTCGGACTGCCTTGTTTCTCGAGTTCTCGAATTGCACACCGGCATCTGTGACGAGGAGGAAGCGGTGATTGACCTCCGAGTGTTGCGAAAGCCACTACCCCAGGGGCTCGCCGACATGGTTTGACACTCGAATTAGAGTGAGTATGCGGCCATCACTGGAGCTCTGACAAATCGAGAGTTTTTATGGCCTCGATCAGTGTCGGCTCCAACTCGAATTGAGAGTCTCGTCCGCCACACACCCGGGTCGTGCCTAAAGCACTGAAAAGCAACAATCAACGGATGATATATGATCGCCGCAAATCGGACTGGCGAACCGCCTGCCGGCTCAACCCAACCGCCTTCGTTCCCTCGTCCCGGAAAGCGCCCGAAGGCCCCGATGTGGAGCGGTTTGCGCGCCGGGCCATTGCTCGCAATTCCCGGGAACTCCAGGCCATGTCCCTCAGGAATGGCACCGCCCGGTATCTCTCCCTGCATCCCTGGCAGCGGAACGGCCGGATCCCGAAGAGGCTCAGAAACCAGTCCAGTTTGGTGCGGCGGTGCGCGCGCCAGGCCTCGTCGCAACCGCACACCGGACACGCCCGCCTCAGCAAGTAAGCCAAACGGGCCCCCGGCGTTTCATTCGCGGCCAATTCCATATCTACTCAAGCTGTAGTGCCCAGGACCGCCCCATCCTCTCCGCTTGATTCGTCCGCTCGCTGTGGGTGCAGAATGGGATTTCATGGACAAGGTCCTTCTCGTCTTCACCGGCGGCACCATCGGCATGCGGTTCGATCCGCTTACCGGCGCTTCCGTTCCGGCACTCAGCGGAGCAGATCTCCTGCGGCACGACCCCCAACTTCAGCGCCTGGCCGATCTGGAAGTGCTCGAGTTCGGCAGTTACCCGGGACCGCACATGAACCTCGATCGCATGTGGGCCGTCTCCGAGATCCTCCGCCGTGAACTCGCGCGGCCGGATCTCGCCGGCGCCGTGGTCACTCACGGCACCGACACCCTGGAAGAGACAGCCTACCTGCTGGACCTGCGACATCAAAGCTCGAAGCCTGTCGCCGTCGTCGGCGCCATGCGCACCATCTCCGAGCCGGGCTTCGACGGACCGGCCAACCTCTCCGCCGCTATCCGCGCCATCCTCAGCCCGGAAGCCCGCGGACAGGGTGTCTTCGTGGTGCTCAACCAGACCGTTCACGCGGCTTCAGAAGCCACCAAGACCGACACACAGCAGCTCGAGACTTTCCAAAGTCCGGTTTTCGGCCCGCTCGGAATGGTGGATGTCGATCGCGTCATCTTCGGCCGCCGTCTGCTCCATCGTTACCCGATCGAGACCAACCGATTGGAGCCGCGCGTCGATCTCATCGTCATGTACTCCGGCGCCGGCCCGCGCTTCATCGACTTCGCGCGCGAAAGCGGCGCCCGGGGCATCGTCATCGAAGGCACGGGCCGCGGCAATGTCACGCCGGAAGCCGTGCCCGCCATCCAGCGCGCCCTCGACGCCGGACTGCCCGTGGTGATCGCTACTCGCTGCGCGCACGGCCGCGTCCTGGATACCTACGGCTACGAAGGCAGCGGACACGACCTGCGCACCCGCGGCGTCATCCTTGCCGGCACCCTCAACGCCGCCAAAGCCCGCATCCGGCTCATGCTCGCCTTGGGGCGGACTCAGGACCACGCAGAACTCCGCAACCTCATGGAATGCGGCGCGTACTGAGCCTTCCCGCGGGCAGAGCCCCGCTGGTTCGGTGCATATTGGAAGCAGGGGCTCAACCGCCAGAGGAGGTTTCTCGTTTCATGAACCTGCAGGATGCGCTGTCGCAGATCGCCGCTGCCACCACCATTGAGAAGAAGAAGATCACCAATCTCTCCGTTCTCAATGAGGCCTACGACTACAGCAAGCCCAGCTCCTTCTCCCGCGGCATCCGGCTGGAGTTCGGCAACATCATCGTGCTCCTCATCTCCGGCACGGCCTCCATCGACGAACACGGCCAGACCGTTCACATCGGCGACTTTCGCGCCCAACTCCGGCGCACCTTCCACAACATCACCGGCCTGCTTGCGGCCGAAGGCGCTACGTGGAAAGACATCGTCCGCACCACCTGCTACCTCCGCGATATCGACCGCGACTACGCCGCCTTCAACGAAGAGCGCACCCTGTTCTACGCCGAACAGGGTCTCGATCCCTTGCCTGCGTCCGTCGGCATCCAGGCCATCCTTTGCCGGCCGGAACTCCTGATCGAAATCGAAGCCATCGCCGTCTTCCAGAAATCGCAGGCCTGAATCGCGCCGGCCTGAGATACAATTCGGGCCGATGCTCTCCCGCCGCTCTTTTCTTGCCTCGGCCGCCTCCATGGCCACGCCCTCATTCGCAGCATTGCCGAAAGCGAAGATCACGCGCATCCGCTGCTACAGGTCTCCCGGCGACGCGGCCCGCCGCCCCAGCAAGGTGCCGCCGCTTTTCAACCAGAGCACCAACGTCGTCATCATCGAGACCGACGCCGGCCTCTCCGGCATCGGCGAAGGCGGAGCCAGGGACACGCTCGAACAATGCGCCGCCGCTCTCATTGGACGCGATCCCTTCCGCATCGAAGACAACTGGCAGATCGTCTTCCGCGGCTACTTCTACCCCGCTGGCCGCGAGAAACTGCACGCCCTCGGTGCGCTCGACATGGCCTTGTGGGACCTCAAGGCCAAGGCCCTCGGCGTGCCGCTCTATCAGCTCTTCGGAGGCGCCGCCCGGGAACACGTCGAATGCTACGCCACCGGCTATCCCAACAAGGGCTCGTTGCGCGAGACCGCACGCGCCTGCGTCGAGGATGGCTACCGCGCCTTCCGCATCGGCCCGGCCGACTCGAATCCCTGGGATCGCTTCGAAACCACCCAAAGCACCGCGCAGATGTGCCGGGAAGTCCGCGAAGGCGTCGGCAAAGATGGTGCGTGGGCCGTGGACCTGCACACCCGCTTCGACTTCACTGATGGCGTGCGCCTCGCCAAACAGATCGAGCCCCTCGCCCCCTACTCCGTCGAGGATCTTGTTCGCTCTGAGAACCCGGATCTCTACAAAGTCCTGCGCCCGCAAACTTCAGTCCCCATTGCGGTCGGTGAGCAGTTCGGCTCCAAGTGGGATCTCAATATGCTCGTCGAGAACCACCTCATCGACTATGCCCGCGTTACCGTCCCCAACGTCGGCGGCATCACCGAATTCCTCAAGATCATGGCCATGTGCGAGACTCACTCCGTCGGCCTCATCCCGCACTTCACCGGACCCATCTCCGAAGCCGCCCTCGTCCACCTCTGCGGAGCCTTCTCCGGACCGGCGCTCATGGAGATGCTGCCGCGCGCCACTTCCGGCTTCCCTTACCTTCCACAGTGCTTCGATTTCAGGAACGGCAAGCTCTGGCTGAACGACCGCCCCGGCCTCGGCGTCACCTTCGACGAAAAGCAACTGCCACTGCTCACCGAGATCACGGAACCGGCGCAGCCCACGCCCATCTACCGCCGTCCGGACGGGTCCATGACCAACTGGTAATGACTAACTGGTAGCTACTCCGCCAGCCGCTCGGCCAGCCGTTCCGCCGTGTGCTTCACTCTCGGCGCGGAACCTTCTTTTTCCAGCCCGCCCCGGATCTGCAGCAGGCACCCCGGACAGTCCATCGCCACATCCGGAGCACCCGTAGCGCGGATGTGCGTGACCTTGCGCTCCAGCATTTGCCCGGAAACCTCCGGCATCTTCAACGAATACGAGCCCCCCATGCCGCAGCAGACATCGGACTCGAACATCTCCACAATGTCGTAGCCCGCCTCGTGCAACATCTGGCGCGGCGGTTCCGTGGCGTGCAGAGTGCGCTTCTGGTGGCACGAATCGTGATACGTCACCGTGCCCGCCGCGGGCTTCAGTTTCAGCCGGCCCGCTTCGAACAGTTCGCGCGCCAGCACGGAGAAGTCCACCACGCGCCGCGGCAGCTTCTCCCGCAGACTCACGGTGCAGGTGGGGCACGCCGAGACGATCCACTTCACATCCACGTGCGCAAACGCTTTGCGGTTGGCCTCCGCGCCGGCTTGGGCTGCCTCCACCGCGCCGCTGTACTTCGCCGGCGCCCCGCAGCAACTCTGCTCTTCCGGGAACACGGCCTCGATGCCTGCCGCGTTCAGCACCTTCACCATCGCCTCGCCGATCTCGGGGTACGCGAAGTCGATCAGACAGCCGGCGTAGATCGCGGCCTTCTCCTCGCGCTCCGGTTGGCGGATCTTCCGGAAGCGGTCGCGGAACGGTTCGGCGGCAATCGCCGGCAGCGCCTTCTCTTCCGTCATGCCGGAGAGAAACAGAGGCAGATGCCGGATCATCCCGCCGTCGGCGAACGGCTTCTGCGCAATCGATGCCGCCCGCAGCAGGCCGTGGAACACCTTGCGGTTGTTCACAATCGAGAAGATCGCCTTCTCCGCCGGCTTCAGTCCCTCTTCCTTCTTGATGCGGTTGCGCAGCTCCAGGATCAGCTCCGGGATGTCGATCTGCCCCGGGCAATAGTCCTTGCACGCTCCGCACTGGATGCACAGGCTCTGGATCTCTTCTGACTGCTTGAGGTGATCGAACCACGCCGTCAGAATCGTCCCGATGCCGCCCGTGTACACCTTGCCGAACACGTGCCCGCCCACCAACCGGTACACCGGGCATACGTTCAAGCACGACGCGCAGCGGATGCACTGCAGCGCCTCCTGGAACACCGGATCGGCCGCCATCTCCGTTCGGCGGTTGTCCATCAGGATGATGTGCAGGTCCTTCGTGCCGCCGTCCAGGTTTTCAACGGGTCCAGTGATGATGCTGACGTAGCTGGTGAGCAACTGCGCCGTGGCGCTGCGCGGCAACGCCTGCAGAATGGGCAGCACGTCGTCGAACTTCTCCACCAGCTTCTCGATGCCCACAATGGCGATGTGCGTCTTCGGCAGCGTGGTCACCAGCCGCGCATTGCCCTCGTTGGTGCACAGCACCAGGCTGCCGGTCTCCGCCACGGCGATGTTCGCACCGCTGATGCCGATGCCGGCGCGTAGAAACTTCTCGCGCAACTCTTCGCGCGCCACCTTCACCAGGCGCGGAATGTCCGCCGCCAGCCGCTCTTCCACTTCCTTACTAAAGAGCTCCGCCACCTGCTCCTTCGTCATGTGGATGGCCGGCATCACCATATGCGAAGGTCGCTGCCCGGCAAGCTGAATGATCCACTCGCCCAGGTCCGTCTCGTACACCTCCACGCCGCCCGCCTGCAGATGCTGGTTCAGATGGATCTCTTCCGACGCCATCGACTTCGACTTCACAATGCAGCGCGCGCCCTGCTCGCGCGCCACATTCAGAATGTAGTCGCGCACCTCAGCCGGCTCCGACGTCCGGAACACCTTCGCTCCCAGCGCCTCCGCGTTGCGCTGAAATTCATCGGCCAGTTCCTTCAGGTGCCCGGCGGCGGCGCCCTTGCGCTCCGCAATCTTCCCCCGCAGCGCTTCGAAGTCCATCCCTTCATACGCCTTCGCCCGGCTCACCCGGTAGGCTTCCGAGAACCGGCCCAGCGCCCCGGTCAGATTCGCATTCGAAATCGCATCTTCAATCGATTGCCGAAACTCCGCCTTCATGCCGCCGGCTCCTCATAGAAAGCGATGATCAGCCGCACCGGTCCATGCACGCCGATCGTCAACACCCTCTCGATGTCCGCTGTCCGGCTGGGGCCCGTCACCGCCGCCAGATAGCGCATGCGGCGCGGGTCGATCCCTGCCAGCGCTTGGCCCAGAGTCGCCCGTAGACCGCTCAGCGGCGTCAGCGCAATGTGAATCTCCGGCAACGTGGAAGCCAGCCGCCGCTCCGCCGGCGATGCGTCCATCAGCAGAGAGCCCGTATCGGCAACAGCCAGTTCGGACTCCGTCACGCCCACCTTGGCCTCCGCCGCGCTCTCTTTGGTCACCCTCAAGGCGGAATCGTGCGAGCCGGCCCACACCGCCCCTCCCCCCTGCAGCCTCATCGTTTCCAGCGCGAAGCTCTCCGCCTTCTCCCGGCTGCCGAACCGGTACACCTCGGCGCTCACCGCCTCCGCGCGCGCTTTGAATTGTTGATAGAGGCTTTCCAGATCTCTTGATCCGCTGGTGTCCACACAACCATCGTCGCCAGCCGCCCAACTCTACGTCAAACCCGCGAAGGCCCGCCGCCACAGTGGCAGCGGGCCCCGGCCGGGCTTATTTCTTGCGCGGCGTCGCTTCCTTCCTACCCCGCTCTGCGATCTTCTCCACCTCGTCATCGTCATCCATCGGAGGCGAGTACTCCTTGCGCGCCTGGCCGTAGTCCGGGTCCTTCGGGTCCTTCGCTTTTTCCGGATCGAAGATGCGCGGATCCACTTTGCGCGCCACGTACGGCCGGAAATCCGGCTTGTCCGTGAAGCAGTCCGACAGGTCGTTGGCCAGCGCGTCGAACATGTTCAGCGGCGGCAGGCCCAGAATCTGGTACATCGTCCTGTGCATGCTCAGAATGGTCGAATGACGGTGCGAGACGTAGCCCTTCTTCGCCCACGGACTGATCACCAGCAACACGCTGCGCTGCGCGTCCACGTGGTCCGGTTCACCGCCCGCATCGTCCTCGGTGACGAAGATCGCCATGTTCTTCCAGTAAGGCGTGTGCGAGAGATACTCGACAATCCGCCCCAGCGCCAGGTCGTTATCGGCCATATAGGAGGCCAGATACGGATAGCCTTTGTCCGCCCGCCGCGACGCCCCGTGGTCGTTGCAGATGGCGATGTTCACGAACGATGGGAATTTCATCTTCCCGCTGGTGAAGCGCTCATCCACGTCCTTCATGAACCAGTGCGCCCGGTACTGGTCCGGGATGTTCGTGTTGAAGATGGGAAACCCAAAGCAGGTGTTGTCGAACAGCACCTTCGGCATCGGCACGTTCACCACCTCGCGCGCGCCAGTCGGTTGCTCGTCCACATCGGTGATCACGCCGGGAAACTCAAAGCCCTCGCCATAGTTCCGGAACGTCACTCCATGCCGCGCCAGATGCTCCCACATCGACCCGGCCTCCGGATACTCTTCCGGCATGATCGATCCGGCCGAGCCCATCGCATAGCGCCGGCCCGGCGCCGGGCTGTCCTTCTTGAAAGCCCAGCCCACCGAGTATGTCATCTGCATCAGGTTGTTCGGCTGCACGCCGATCAACCAGCGGTGGCCCACTCCGGACGCCTCCGGCTCCACGTAAAAGTTGTCGCTCACCGTGAACTGCCGCGCCAGCGCGTTGTGATTGGTCATCACGGCCACGTCTTCCAGCGTGGGTTGCCCTTTCTCTTCCACCCTTTGGTGCAGCCCCCAGCGCAACAGCGATGGGTCGTGCTTCGCGCCGGGGATGCGATCGAAGATCGTGTCGTAGGTGTGATTCTCCTTGGTGATGAAAACCACGTACTTGATCTCCTTCGATGCGTTTCCGGCCAGCGTGGGGATCACCGCGGAGGCCATGGCGGCGCGGTCCGCCTCGCGGTTCACAATGCCGTTGTTCTCCAGCGTGCGCTGCGTCAACGCCGCCAGTTCGCTGTCCGCCGGAGTATCCAGCACCGTCAGCGCCCCGCGCAGCTTCAGAAACTCGCTCTGCGGAATCTGTGAGCCGCCGCTGGGTCCGTTGCCGAAACCTTTGAAGCAGGTCACCGCCAGGCGCTTCCCGTCCGGCGACACCGCGATTCGATACGGATACCAGGCCGTGGGAATGTGGCCCAGTACTTCCAGCGTGGCTGAGTTCAGCACGCCAATTGCATTGATGCCGCTCTCCGCCACATAGAGCCGTTTGCCGTCCGGCGAAACGGCGAGGCCGCTCGGCCCCACGCCGCGCAGCCGCTCCACCAGCGGCGAAGGCACAATTCGCCGTCGCGCCACGCCCTTACGCTGCCGCAGATCGATGCTCTCCACCATGTCGTTGTTTCCGTTGGAGACGTACAGCGCGTTGCCGTGTGCCGCCAGGAAGTTTGGCGCACTGCCGCCTACGGTCTTGCCTTGGTCGGACGGCGAATGGATCATCAATCCGGTCTTCCAACGCCCGTTGATCTGCGGCGCTTCCGGTTTGGTGACATCCACACTCCACACGGAGAACGATTCGGGCAGAGTGTCGTCACCCAGACCCGGAATCTTTCTCCCCTCAAAAGTCACGCCCTCGCGCGCCTCTTTGCTGGGATAGCCGAAGGCCGGCCGCGTGATGCCGCGGCGGTCGTATTCACCGCCCTCCGGCAGCGGAATCGCGCTGTATTCGAACAATCCAATATTGGCCACCAGTACATGGTTGCCGGCCAGCGCCAAAGCGTACGGATAGCGCCCCACGCGAATCGAACCCACCACGCGCTGCGCCGCCGCATCCACCACCACCAGGCGGAAGTTCGCCACATCCGCGCAGTACAACATGCGCCCGTCCGCGGATGTCTTCACATCCACCACCCAACTGTCTTTGTAGACCGTGCCGCCCACTTCCGCGTCCACTGCAATCTCGTTCTTTAATGCGCCCGACTTCGTTTCGAACACATACAGGCCGCCCCGGTCGCCGCTGCTCCAGTAGAGCAGCGAGCCATCCGCTGAAAAGTCCGCGCCGCCTGTGTTCCAGCGCGCCTTGCGCCGGCCTTCGGGCTTCAGCGGCTTGAACTCTTTCACTACCGGAGAGCCGCTCTGCCAGTCGGAAACCAGGTGCCCGATGCCGTCGCCCGGGATGAAGAGCTGCGCGCCGTCTCGGCTCATCGCCATCCCGTGCGGGTCGTCGCCAAGTGGAATCTGCTTGCCGACCGGCCGCAGGTATCGCCCGTTGGGCAGAATCGTCAGCCCCGCCGGATTGTGTACCGCGTACTCGTTCACCGCCGGCGCATGCAGGTACGCCTGCTTCGCCACCGGTTCCGCGGTCATCTGCACCAGCAGCGCCGCCGCGCCGCATACGCCAACCACCCAGCTCCACCGCCTCAGGTTCTTCATGTGAGTCATCGTAGATCTTTAGTTTTGCACTTACGTGAAAGCGATCGCTGTCACCACTCGACTCCAAAATACGACCCCGCCAGCGATACACTGTGAAAGCCCTTCGATGGTATTGCAATGAGCACCCCCACTGAAACCCGCGTCCGCAACGTGGCCGTGGACGTCTACCGCGGCTTTGTCATGTTCCTCATGATGGCCGAGGTTCTGCGCCTCTCGGCAGTCGCCAAGGCCTACCCCGATAGCGCCTTCTGGTCGTTTCTTTCCTACCACCAGAGCCACGTCGAGTGGGCCGGCTGCTCTCTACACGATCTCATCCAGCCGTCATTCTCTTTCCTGGTCGGCGTTGCGTTGCCTTACTCCATCGCCAGCCGCATCGCCAAGGGCGCCACATTTCCCAAAATGTTCGTCCACGCTCTCTGGCGCGCCTTCCTGCTGGCCGCCATGGGCATCCTCCTCCGCTCCACAGGCGCCATGCAGACGAACTTCACCTTTGAGGACACCCTCACCCAGATCGGTCTCGGTTACCCCCTCCTCTTCTGCCTCGGTTTCGTGAAACCACGCTGGCAGTGGACCGCCCTCGGCGTCATCCTCGCCGGCTATTGGCTCGCCTGGGCCCTCTGGCCCGTGCCCGAAGGAGGCTGCGTACCGCCCGACGGCACCTCCGCCAACGTATTCGTGCAGAACTACAGCGGCTTCATGGCTCACTGGAACAAGAACTGCAACCTCGGCGCCAGTTTCGACCAGTGGTTCCTCAACCTCTTCCCACGCCCCAAGGCCTTCGTCGCCAACGGCGGCGGCTACCTCACGCTCAGTTTCATCCCCACCCTCGGCACCATGCTGCTGGGCGCCATCGCCGGCCGTTGGCTGAAGAATTCAGCACCACGGATTCCCTTCAAGCGCTTCTGCATCGCCGGTGCCGCCGGCATCGCCGCCGGCCTGGCCCTGCACTTCCTCGGCATCTGCCCCATCGTGAAGCGCATCTGGACGCCGGCCTGGACCCTCTTCAGCGGCGGCATGTGCTTCCTCCTCCTCGCCGGCTTTGAATGGCTGGTTGAGGTGAAGGGCTTCCGCAAACCCGCCTTCCCCCTGATGGTCGTCGGCATGAACTCCATCGCCGCCTATCTGATCGCCCACCTTTTCGAGGGATTCATCTTCTCCTCCTTCCGCATCCATCTCGGTGCTGGAGCCTTTGCCATCTTCGGCACGGGGCTGCAACCGTTGCTGGCAGGCGCAATGGTCCTTTTGGTGATGTGGCTGATGCTCTATTGGATGTACCAGCGCAAAGTCTTCCTGCGCGTCTGAAGGAAGGCTGGAACAGAGGAAAGATGGTGCCGGCGGTAGGATTTGAACCTACGACCTACGGATTATGAGACCGTCGCTCTAACCACTGAGCTACACCGGCATCTCTCTTCAGGTTAGGAGTTCCATACGCACCCTGTCAATTTGGCGCCTGGAACTAGCCCGGAACTAGCCTATTGACAGCCCGCCTTGTGAGGTTCATAGTGTAGCCAGAGATTGGATGACGGGTGTCCAATCTTCCTCAGCGGCCAGTCCGCAGGGGCTGCAGCCGTTGGGATCTGCCTGGTCCTTCGACTGGGCTAACCGAGGAGGCTGACCCATCGAAATAGACCACGATACGGGGCGGCTACCGGCTAGCTGATCCGCCTGTGCGTGCACCTCCAGCGTCCATCCGGTCTTGACAGTGACCCAGACGCGCGGCCTTACGCACCGCTTGAATTGAGGCTCAACACGCGCAGTGGGTACGACCTTCCTCCTGTCGGTGAAGGTACTGCGGATAAGGAGTCGGCGGTCGCCCTGTTCCCTGTCTCCAGCCCCCCGACTTTGACGCGCACCCCCCTCATGCGCTATTCTGGTCACGTAACACTTTCGGTAAAGGTGTGTAAGTACAACCAATGGCGAATCATTTCTCATCGTTGAAGCGGATCCGGATCACCGAGCGCCGTACGGCCGTCAATAAAATTCGGAAGAGCCGCCTCCGCCACGCCATCCGCGCCATGCGCCGCGCGGTGGAAAAGAAGGACCTCGCGGCCGCAACCGCGCTCCTCTCCAAGACTTTCTCCGTCATCGACCGCGCCTCCAAGTGGGGCATCATCAAGGACAACACCGCCTCCCGCTACAAGAGCCGCCTCCACGCCCGCCTCAAGGCGATGGAAGGCGCTCCCAAGGCTGCTTAGTCCAATTTCTTGGCCGTTTATCACTCTCAGGGCGGTCCGTCTTCTCGGGCCGCCCTTTCTGCGTCTATCACACCCGCCCCTTGCCCTCTCCCCTGATTCTGCGGTGCGCCCGCCCGTTTTTGCGGTAGAGTCGTTATTAGTGAGCGGGTTAGTCCGCTCCAACTGACTCCGTGAGCCTCATCCGTTTCCAGGACGTCTCCAAGAGCTATCCTATTTACGACTCGCCTAGCGACCGTCTCAAG
Organism: Paludibaculum sp.; assembly: GCA_029973955.1. Taxonomy (GTDB): domain Bacteria; phylum Acidobacteriota; class Terriglobia; order Bryobacterales; family Bryobacteraceae; genus Paludibaculum. Next base: position 39,524 of record JARKQJ010000192.1, read on the forward strand.
GAACTCCTCACCTTCAATCGCCGCAGCTTCCATCAGGACTACTGGGCCCTGCGGGATATCTCCTTTGAAATCAATCGCGGGGAGACCTTTTGTATCGTCGGCGAGAACGGCTCCGGCAAAAGCACCCTGCTCCAGATCGTCGCCGGCATCCTCGCCCCCACTACCGGCCAGGTTCAGGTCTCCGGCCGCGTCTCCGCCCTTCTGGAACTCGGCTCCGGTTTCAATCCCGAGTTCTCCGGCCGCGACAACGTCTACCTGAACGCCGCCATTTTGGGCTTCAACTCGGCTCAAATCGATCGAATCTACCCCAAAATCGAAGCCTTCGCCGAGATCGGCGACTTCATCAACCACCCCGTCAAAACCTACTCCAGCGGCATGGTGGTCCGCCTCGCTTTCGCCGTCGCCATCCACGTTGACCCTGAGATCCTGATCGTCGATGAGGCCCTGGCCGTCGGCGACATCTATTTTCGCCAACGCTGCCTCCGCAAAGTCCACGAACTCCGCGCCCGCGGTATCACCATCCTCTTCGTCTCCCACTCCGCCGGCGACGTCAAAGCGATCGGTGACCGCACGATGTGGCTGGACCAGGGCCGCATCCGCGAGTTCGGCGACACCGACCTGGTCGTTTCCAAGTACTTGGCCGCCATGGTCCAGAAGGACTCGGCCTATCTCGACCTCAAGACGCGCGAACCCCGCGCCTCCGCCGCCCGCGTGGAAGCGCCGGAAATCGTCACCGAGATCCCCAACATCGACCACCGCTATGGCGACGCCCGCGCCGAGATCCTCGGCATCGCCATCCTGGACTCCTCCGGCCGCAAACTCGGCCTCCTCCGCCCGCAGTCCGAAGCCATCGTCCGCATCAGCGTCCGCGCTTCCGGACACGTCGAGTTCCCCAACGTCGGCTTCATGCTGCGCAATCATCTCGGCGTCGACTTCGCCGGCACCAACACCACCCGCGAAGGCATCGAACTCCCTCCCATGGAGCCCGGCGACGTCAATACGATCGACTTCCACCTGCAAATCCCCAACCTCTACCCAGCCGAGTTTTCCTTCTCGCCCGCCATCGCCGACGGTTCGCTCGTCTCCTACCGCATGTGTGACTGGATCGACAACGCCATCACCCTCCAGATGGGCCATGGCGAAGGGCAGGTCTACGGCTATCTCCACCTCCCCTGCAAGGTGAAGATCAACAACCGGCTCCAGCGCCCTTCCGCCATCGAGGAGGCCCAGCTTGGCTGAACATTCCCTCGAATTCACCGGCGAACGCCTCATCCCAGGCCAGGTAGACCAGGATCTCCTCAACGAACACCTCGCCCGCTACGCCTTCGCCGCCCGCCTGGCGCGCGGCAAGCGTGTCCTCGACATCGCCTCCGGCGCCGGCTACGGCTCGGCGGAACTGGCCCGCGTCGCCGGCCAGGTAACCGGGGTCGATATCTCCCCGGAAGCAGTCGCCGCCGCCGCCGCCACTTATCCCCTGCCCAATCTGCGCTTCCTCGCCGCGCCGGCTCAATCGATCCCACTCGAAGACGGCTCCATCGATCTCATCGTCGCCTTTGAAGTAATCGAACACCTCAACGATTGGGAGACGCTGCTCGCCGAGGCCCGCCGCCTCCTCGCCCCCGGCGGCCAGTTCATCGTCTCCACCCCAAACCGCGACTTCTACGCCGAATCCCGTCGCCTCCACGGGCCCAACCCCTATCACGTCCACGAATTCGACTACGCCGAGTTTCACGCTGAGCTGGAAAAGTTCTTCCCCCACGTCTCCCTCTTCGTCCAGAACCACGTCGGGGCCATCTCCTTTCACCCCGCTACGGGTCACCCGACGCTCGTCGCCGAACTCGCCCAGGGCCACAACCCGCCCGACCCCAACCTCAGCCACTTCTTCCTCGCCGTCTGCGCCTTGAGCCCGCTCACCGGCTCGCCTTTCTATCTCTACGTCCCCACCGCCGCCAATGTCCTCCGCGAGCGTGAGCACCACGTCCTCAAGCTCGAATCCGAGCTCGAGCAGAAGAACACCTGGCTCGAAGAACTCAAGGAAAAGCACGCCCAACTTCACACGCTCCACCAGCAACTCCAGCAGGAGATGGCGGAGCACACCCAATGGGCGCTCTCCCTCGAGCAGGACCTGAAATCCTCCCAAAGCCGAGTTGTCGAACTCCAGGCCGAGGTGGAGGAACAACACCAATCCGCCGCCCGCGCCGTGGAAGGCTACGAATCCAAGATCAGCGAACTCGACGCCGAACTGGCCTCCCGCGCCACGCAAGCCGCTGCTCTCATTCAGGCGCACGAAGAACTCGAAACCCAGATGCGCACCAAGCTCGACGAACTGGCCCGCTGCGTCGAGCTTCTGCACGAGTCCGAGAAGCTCGTCGAAGAGCGCACCCTCTGGGCCCAGCAGCTCGATGAGCGCGTCAAGCAGCTCGAACAGACTCTCTCCACGATCCACGGCTCCCGCTGGGTGAAGCTCGGCCGGACCTTCGGCATCGGCCCGGATCTCCAGAACTACTAAATGGCTGCCGCATTGCTCCGCTTTCTCACTCAGCTCCCCCTGGCGGTTCTTTCCCTCATCTACGTCCCCCTCTCCTGGCTCGCGTTGTGGCTGACTGACCTTCTCTGGCTCGCCTTCGGCCGCCGCCGTCCTCCTCTGGATTCGCAACCCAATACCGCCTCCGCCTCCGTGGTCATCCCCAACTGGAACGGCCGCGACCTGCTGGAGAAGTACCTCCCCAGCGTCCTCGCCGCCATGAGCGGCCATCCGGCCAATGAAGTCATCGTCGTCGACAACGGCTCCACCGACGGCAGCGCCGAGTTCGTCCGCCGGAAATTCCCGCGGGTGAAGCTCCTCGCCCTGCCGCAGAACCTCGGCTTCGGCGGCGGCTCCAACGCCGGTTTCGCGGCCGCCTCCAACGACATTGTCGTCCTGCTGAACAGCGACATGCGCGTGGCGCCGGACTTCCTTCAGCCCCTGCTCGACGGCTTCACAGACGAGAAGGTCTTCGCCGTCTCCTGCCAGATCTTCTTCTCCGATCCCAGCCGCAAGCGCGAAGAGACCGGCCTCACGCAGGCCTGGTGGTCGCGCGGCGGATTGCGCGTCCGCCACTACGACGACGGCCAGGTCTCTACCCTCTTCCCCTGCTTCTACGGCGGCGGCGGTTCCTGCGCCTTCGACCGCCGTAAGTTCCTCTCCCTAGGGGGCTTCGACCACATCCTCAAGCCCTTCTACCTCGAAGACACCGACCTCGGTTTCCTCGCCTGGAAGCGCGGCTGGAAGGTCCTTTACCAGCCCGCCAGCCACGTCTGGCACGAACACCGCGGCACCATCGGCAAGACATTCTCCCGCTCCTATATCGATGGCGTCATCAGCAAGAACTTCCTCCTCTTTACCTGGAAGAACATCCACGAGCCCGCCCGCCTGGCCTCCCATTTCTTCTATTCCTGGGCCGGGGCGTTCCTCAGCGCCGCTGTCGGGAATTCGCTCGAAAGAGCCAGTTTCCATGGCCTTTTCCGCGCTTTTCTGCAGCTTCCGGGCACTTTGGGCGCACGCTGGCGCGCCCGGTCCTTTGCGGTGGTCGACGACTCCGAAGCCTTCCGCCGGCCCATGGGCGCCTACTTTCGTGACCGCTTTGAAACCGTGGAGCCGAACCCCGAACGCCTGCGCGTCCTCTTCGTCTCGCCCTATCCCATCTGCCCGCCCACCCACGGCGGCGCCGTCTTCATGAACGGCACAATCCGCGCCCTGGGCCAGATCGCCGACGTCCACGTCGTCTGCATGATCGACGACCCCAAGGAGATGCAGGCTCACGCGGCCATCCTCGATTGCACGCGCTCCATTGAATTCCGCGTCCGCCTCGAAGGCCAGCCCAAAGGCATTGGCGCCATCACGCCCTTTGCCATCCGCGAGTTCCTCGACCCCGAACTCGAGTGGATGATCCATCGTCAGATCTTCAACAGGAAGATCCACGTCGTCCAGCTCGAATACACGCAACTGGGCCAGTACGCCGGCCCCTGCCGCCAGCTCGTCTGGACGCTCTTCGAGCACGACGTCTACTTCCAATCCGTGGCCCGAATTCTGAAGAGCCTCAGCCTCTTTGGAAAACTAAAAGGCACCGTGGAGTACCTGCGTGCCCTGCACTATGAACTCCGTCTGCTGCCGCAGTTCGACCTGGTGCAAACCTGCACGGAAGAGAACACTCGCGAGATCCTCTCGTTCCTCCCGGAGTTGCGGGGCCGGGTGCGCCACAACCTGCGCGCCGGCATCGATACCGCGGCCTACCCCTTCCAGCCCGGCGGCCGCGCGGGCAAGACCATGCTCTTCCTCGGCAGCTTCCGCCACCTCCCGAACCGCGCCGCGCTCGATTGGTTCCTGGCTGAAGTGATGCCGCGCGTCCTGGAACGCGAACCGGGGGCCCGCCTCAAGGTCATCGGCTCCGATCCGCCCGCGGCCCACGTGATCCCCAACTATGGTGGGGCCGTGGAACTGGTGGGCTTCGTGGACGACGTGCTGCAGCCCATGCTCGAATGCGCGGTCTTTGTCTGCCCCATCCTCAGCGGCTCCGGGGTGCGCGTGAAGCTGCTCGAAGCCTTCGCCTGCGGCATCCCTTCCGTCTCCACCTACATCGGCGCCGAAGGGCTCACTGCGGAAGATGGCCAGATCTGCCGCCTCGCCGCCGACGCGCAGACCTTCGCCGCGCGCATCGTCGATGTCTTCCAGAATCCAGGTGAAGCACGCGACATGGCGATTCGCGCCCATGAGTTTGTCCTGGAAGAGCGCGGCATGGAGCGCATGACGCGCCGCCTGGAAGCCGTCTACCGCGAGACGCTCACAAAGAAAAATAGCTGATTACTTGCTGGGTTGCAGAGCCGCCTGCTGGGACTCGTGGTAGGCCTTCATCTGCTTGTTGACGGCGCCCGCCAACTCATTTGCCACATCCTTCGCATTGTCGTTCAGATCGTCCGGCTGCACGGACTTCGGCCGCAGATAAACAGACCACACCACGTTGCGCGTCGAACGGTTCACCAGGAAGATGGTCCCCTTGCCGCGGCCGAACGAGGAGAATCGGTCCTGCTTCGCTGCGCGCACGTCAGGCACCTGGCTTTCCGGGCTTCCCTCTTCGGGCTTGGGCTTGGCTTCCGGCTCCGGTTCCGGGTAGAGCTGCTTCAGGGCCATTTCGAATCCCTTCCCCAAACGGTCCGTCAGGATCGCATCCGCCTTCCCCGGATCCGTCACTACCTGCAGCGGCCCTTTCCGCTGGATCCAGTTCGCCAGATACTGGTCAAACGCGCTGCCCATCTGAAGGACGTAAACGGTCTTAACCTGCAACAGTTCGATGGGCGGAACGGGCGCGTGTGCTGGCGCGGGCGCCGGGCTGGCCGGGTGGGCTGCCGCTGGAGCCGGGCTCGCCGGCACTGTGGCTGCCGGTGCGGGCGACTTGGCCGAAGTAGCTGCCGGAACCGCCGCCTGGGGCGGCGCTGCGGGCGGCGGAGCCGGTTGCGCCGGGGCCTGCATCATCATCAAGATCGCCAAAGTCAGCATCTCTGCACCTCAATCTATCCCTACCACCCTTACAATAGACGTTTGGGGCTCCCGGAAAGTCGAAATCGCCTGTGTATAAGAATCTGAAGATCACCGTAGTCATCCCCTGCCTCAACGAGGAGCAAGGCATCGAGCAGGTCCTTCGCCGCATGCCCGGCTTCGTGGACGAGACCATCGTCGTCGATAACGCCTCGACCGACCGCACCGCGGAGATCGCTCAATCTCTCGGCGCCATCGTCATCCGCGAGGATGTCCGCGGCTATGGCCGCAGCTATAAGAAAGGCTTCTCCCTGGCCACCGGCGACGTCATTGTCACCCTCGACGGCGACCACAGCTACCCCCCGGACGCCATCAGCTACCTCCTCGAAGCCTTCCTCCACCTCGAAGCCGACTTCCTCAACGCCTCCCGTTTCCCCGTCCGCGACCGGCACGCCATGAGCTTCAAACACAAGTTCGGCAACCTGGTCCTCTCCATCGCCATGAGCATGCTCTTCTTCCGCTGGATCCGGGACTCGCAGAGCGGCATGTGGGTCTTCCGCCGAGCCATCCTCGAGCGGATGAAGCTCGAATCCGACGGCATGGCCTTCTCCGAGGAGATCAAGATCGAAGCTTTGCTCCATCCCACCGCCAGGTTTGAGGAAATCTCCATCCTCTACACATCCCGCCTGGGTGAGATCAAGCTCAATCCATGGCGCGACGGCTTCCAAAACCTCTTCTTCCTGCTAAAGAAACGCTTTGCGCGCGGATGAGCCGGTGTTAATCTGTTAGTGACCTGCCTTTGTTCCCTTTCCCCTGCTGTCGCGGCCTTTGCTTGTTTCTCTCTCAGCATGCCGTCGCAGATTACAGCCATCGTCCCCCACTGGAATCGAGCTGAACTACTCGACCGCCTGCTCTCGTCCCTCGCCGCCCAAACCCTCCCTCCGGAGCGCGTCCTCATTGCCGACAACGGCTCCACCGACGGCAGCCGCGAGGTAGCCGCCGCTCACAACGCCGAGTTCCTGCCCTCGCCCACCAACAGCGGCTTCGCGGCCGCCGTCAATCGCGGCATCGCGGTGGCCGACACGCGCTGGGTGGCCATCCTGAACAACGATGTCGAACTTCATCCCAACTGCCTGGAGCGTCTGATCCACCACGCCGAGGAGACAGAATCGTGGTTCGCCGCGCCGCGCCTCCTCCAGGCCGCGCGACACACTATATTGGACGGTTGCTTCGACCTCCTCGCCCGGTCCGCCTGCGCCTGGCGCGCCGGCCATGGCGCGCCCTCCGGTGCGCCGTTCCTCGATCCCCAACCCATCACCTTCGCCCCCCTCACCGCCACATTGATCCGCCGCGAACTCTTTGACCGGGCCGGCCCGCTGGATGAGCAGTTCGGCTCCTACCTCGAAGACGTGGAGTTCTTCCTGCGCTGCGCCCTCTCCCGTTCCCGAGGCATCTACGTGCCCACCGCCACCGCCCTGCATTCCGGCAGCGCCACGCTCGGCGCCTGGAGCCCCCGCATGGTGGAACTCATAGCCCGCAATCAGCTCCTGCTCGCCGCCAAGCACTTCCCGCTCTCCTACCTGTGGCACGTTTTTGCCGGGCAGATGCTCTGGGGTCTGCTGGCGTTTCGCCATGCCACGGGCCTCGCCTGGTTGAAAGGCAAGCTGTCCGGCATGCTGCTGCTGCCCTCGGTCCGCCGCCGGTCCACACCCTCGTCCAGGACTGTGCTCGACCCCATTCTTCGCCCCTGTGAACAGCGCATCGCCGAACTTCAGCGAGCCACCACGCAGGACTCCTACTGGCGAGCTTATTTCAAGGTGGTGCCATGAAGCTCGGCGCCGTCATCATCACCTACAACTCCCAGGACCACATCGGCGCCTGCCTGCGCGCTCTCCATCCCGAAGACTTCCCCGGCGGCATTCTCGTGGTGGACAACGCCTCTTCTGATTCCACCTGCGATGAAGTCCGCGCCTTCGCCCACACTCAACTTCTGGCCAACGCCCACAATGCCGGCTTCGCCGCTGCCGCCAATCAGGGCTTCGAGGCCCTGGCCGCCTGCGACGCAATCCTCCTCCTCAACCCGGACACTCGTCTCGTCTCCTCGCCCGCTATTCTCTCAACCGCGCTCTCCCACCCCTCGGTGGCCGCTGCCGGCGGCATGCTTCTCGGCGACGACGGGTTACCGCAGACCGGCTTCCTGTTCCGCCGCTTCCCTACGCCGGCGGCCCTCGCCTTCGAAACCCTGGGCCTCAACCGGTTGTTCCCTCGAAACCCCGTGAACCGCCACTACCGCGCGTTGGACCTGCGCGTTGATCAGCCCGCCGAAGGCATCCAGCCTCCCGGCGCCTGTCTCCTCATCCGCACCTCAGCCTGGCGCGCGGCCGGGGGTTTTGATGAACGATTTCACCCCCTTTGGTTCGAGGATGTGGACCTCCTCCAAAGATTCTCCACCCTCGGCTGGAGGATTCTCTATCTGCCTGATTTCCGTGCGCTTCATCACGGAGCGCACTCAATTAGCTCCCTCACGGGGTCCGCTAAACATTTATACTGGTACAATAACCTAGTTCGTTTTGCTTCCCTGCACTTCGGGCCGGCCGGAAGGCTTCTCGTTTGTGGGGCGGTGGTTCTTGGGGTGTTGCCGCGTGCCGTTTTGGGGATGTGTCTCGAGCGGTCCGTCCAACCTGCCTCAGTTTATGGTAGATTGGTGCGATCCTCGCTGGCCTATCTTTTGGTAGGACATTTGAATGTCCTGTCAAAGGATCAGAGAGTGAGTGCTTCGCGCATCGAGTGTGAGACGGCTTGTTCACGGGAACGGCCAGCCTCTTGACCCAGGCCTTTTTTTACATGGCTTATAACGATCTTGTATCGGTCACGATCGTGACCTACAACAGCGGCCGCTACATCAAACGGTGTCTCGAGTCCGTGCTCGCCCAAAAGGGCCCGCAAATCGAGATTATCGTAGTGGACAACAACTCCACCGATGGCACGCGCGACATCCTCGAGCGCTATGAGGATCGTTGCAAGATCATCCTCAATTCTTCCAACCTCGGCTTCGCCGCGGCTCAGAACCAAGCCATCGACCTCTCCCGCGGCAACTGGATTCTCACCCTCAACCCCGACGTTCTGCTGATGCCGTACTTCATCCAGGCCCTGCTCGAAGCAGGCCGCCTTGATAATCGTATCGGCACGGTCTGCGGAAAACTGTTGGTGATGAGCCCGGATTTCGATATCGACGCCAAGCCGCGCGTCGATTCCACGGGCATCTACTTCACTCCCAACCTCCGCCACCTCGATCGCGGCAGCCGCCAGGTGGACAACGGCCACTACCTGAAGCGCGAGTATGTCTTCGGCGCCACCGCCGCCGCCGCCCTTTACCGGCGCAGCATGATCGAAGACGTCTCGATCGACGGCCAGTTCTTCGACACGGACTTCTTCGTCTACCGCGAGGATGCCGATGTCGCCTGGCGCGCTCAGATCATGGGTTGGCGCTGCCTCTATACGCCGTATGCCCGCGGCTACCACGTGCGCGCCGTCCTGCCGGGCAACCGCCGCGCTCTTCCGCGCGAGATCAATATGCACTCCGTCAAGAACCGCTTCCTCATGCGGATCAAGAACATGACGGGGCACCTCTATCAGCGCTACTGGCTCTCCATCACTGCCCGCGACATCGTGGTGGTAGCCTGCTGCCTGCTCTACGAGCACTACTCGTTGCGCGCATTCTGGAAGGTCCTCACCCAGTGGCGCGAGACGCTCGCCAAGCGCCGCCAGATCATGGCCCGCAAGCGCGTCTCAGATGACTACATGGCCGCCTGGTTCCACTATGAACCGGTCAGCCACCCGGTGAAGAAGAAGCAGGCTGCTGAAATCGCACCGGCCCGCTCCGATACACGCACCGCCGAAAGCTAAACTCCTTTCCATGCGGCCCGCCCGGAGAGACCTGCTCAAGTCTTTCGGACTCGCCGCGCTTTCCCTTCCCGCCGCGCCCCTTCCCGCCGCCTCCCCGCTCGCACAACTCTGGTTGTCCGCTCCCAACGACAATCTCTACATGCCGCGGACCCGCTGGTGGTGGCCCGGTTCGCGCGTCACGCGAGAGGGCATCACGGCTCAACTGGAGCAGATGCGCACCAATGGAATCGGCGGCGTCGAGGTGGTTCACATCTGGCGCTTCTACCAGTCCGGCAATCTCGACTTCCTCTCCGGCGAATGGCTCGACATGGTCCGCCACGCCGTCTCCGAAGCCACTCGCCTCGACATGAAGGTGGCCCTCACCACTTCGCCCGGTTGGGATTTCGGTGGCCCCTGGGTGCCGCCGGAAGAGCGCAGCATGTGCCTGGCGCCCTGCTGGCTCGATCTCCCTGGCCCCTTTCAGTACGAGGGCCCGCTGCCCATCTTCCGCGACTTCGGAACCCCGCGCACGGGCCTGTTTGAAAACCTCGCCCCCGTGGAGGGCGATCCTCCCGCCCACCTGCGCCCCATCGCTGTGGTCGGGGCCCGGCTCTCGCATCCCAGCGGAGACGCCATCGATGCTTCCACCCTCGTGGACCTCACCGCGGAGTTTGAGGGCGAAGCCGGCCGCTGGCGCTTCGAAGAGGGCCGCTGGCGCCTCTTCGCTTTCCGCCTCGTCTACACCGGCCAGCAGAACGCCGCCCAGGACTCCAATCCCAAAAGCTGGGTGGTGGATCACCTCAATCGCGATGCCATGCGCCGCGCGGTCCGCCATGTCACTCTGGCTTACCGCAACGCCTTCGGCCCCATGCTGGGCCGTACCATCGATTCCCTCTTCGCGGACTCCTTCGAAGCCGTCCCGCTCGCCAACACTCTTCTTTGGTCCACCAACACCCTCGCCGAGTTTCGCCGCCGCCTCGGCTACGACCTGGCGCCCCTCCTGCCGGCCCTGTGGTTCGACATCGGTCCCCGCACGCCGCAAATTCGCAGCGACGTGAACCACTTCCTCCACGCCATCGCTCTCGACTTCTGCTTCCAGCCCTTTCTGGATGCCTGCCGCGAGATCGGCGTCCGCGGCCGGATGCAGCCGCACTATCGCTTCCATGAAGAGATCATCCAAGGCGCCGGCCTCGCCCACATCCCGGAAACGGAGGTCACCACCGCCCGCTTTGAAACCGTGGCCGATCCCCGCAAGGCCACCGTCGCCGGCGCCCGCTTCTATGGCCGAGAGGTTGTCTCCGCCGAAGCCTACACGTTCCTCCACCCTTACCGCTACGCATACACGCTGGAAGAGATGAAGCGCGCTTCGGATGCTTTCCTCCGCGACGGCGTCACCCGCTTCTACAATCACGGCTTCCTGTACCTCAACGAGCCTTCCGTCAACCCCGCCTGCGATGCGCCGTTCGCCGAACGCATCAATCCCTGGATGCCCTGGTGGCCTCACTACAAAGGTCTCGCGGCCTATGTCGCGCGTTGCTGCGCCATGCTGCGCCAGGGGCGCTTCGTGGCCGATGTTCTGCTCTACTCCCCGCAGGCCCAGGTTTGGAGCGAACGCGCCATCTTCGGCATCGAGCAGCGCGTGATGAATTACGGAGACGTCCCCAAGACGCTGCTGGCCAACGGTTACGACTACGATCCCGTCAACGACCATCTGCTGCAAACGCGAGCCCGCATTGAATCCGACTCTCTTGAGATCAACGGCTACCGCTACCGCGCCGTCGTTCTGCCCTGCATTCGAGTGATGCCCGAGGCGACCCGCAAAGTCCTCTCCAGCTTCATTCAGAGCGGCGGACTCGTGCTCGCCCTCGACACCGCGCCCGAAGGCCTCTCCGCGCGCATCATCGACTACGGCTTCCGCCCCAATACTTTCTCTCCGCGGGAAGCGCCATACCAGAAGACTCCGCCGCTTCGCGAGGGCCAGATCAGGCTCCTGCGCGCTCTCAGCGAGAGCATCCCTCCGCAGTTCATCATCGGCGATGGGAATCAAAGCGACGGCCTCACCTTCCACCAGCGCGTGCTGGAAGACGGCACCGAACTCTTCTTCGTCACGAATCTGCAGCCGGAACCAGCCCGTACCTCCGTCACGTTCCGCGTGCGTGCCAGGCACCCGGAACTCTGGGACGCGGTTACCGGCTCTATGCGCCGCCCGGATTGGCGCGAGTCTCGTGCCGGCATCGTGATCCCTATCGAGCTGGAACCCTGGAACTCGCTCTTCGTCGTCTTTCAGAACAAGGCCTCAAAGCGGCCGAAGCCTCCTCTCAGGAGGCCCCGGCAGAGTTTGCTTCTCGACCGGCACTGGAGCCCCACGCTCGGCGACGCGCGTCAATCCGGCATCCTCTCCTACTCCACTTCCTTCGAGTGCCCGCGCCGTGATGCCGAACTGGACCTCGGCGCGGTCGGCTGCGCCGCGGAGGTGATTCTCAACGGGCGCAACCTGGGCTCCCGCTGGATGCAGCCCTATCGCTTCCCAATCTCCAAGCACGCCCTGCGCAAGGGCCGCAACCATCTCGAGGTCCGCGTGGCCACCACGCTGCTGCCCGCCGTGCAAGCATTGAAAGAGATGCCGCAGCCTCCCGACGCACTCCCGCCCCGGCCCGCCGCCCTCGCCGCCTGGCAGCGCGACCGCAAGGCGCCCCTCCCGCTCTCCGGGCTCGCCGGCCCAGTTACCCTGAATATTTTCTAATGCGCATCGCTCTTCTCGGCACTCGTGGAATCCCGGCCTCCTACGGAGGTTTTGAGACCTTTGCCGAAGAACTCTCCACGCGCCTGGCCGAGCGCGGGCACCACGTCACCGTCTACTGCCGGCAGCCTCACTCTGAGCCCACGTACCGCGGCGTTCATCTGCAATATCTGCCGCCGGTCCGCCACAAGTACCTGGAGACCATCGCCCACACCTTCATCTCCGCATTGCATCTCGCCCGCCACGCGGATTTCGACGTCGCACTCTTCTGCAACGGCGCCAACGCCGTCTTCACCCCATTCGCGCGACTGGCAGGCATTCCAACGGCTCTGAACGTCGACGGCCTGGAGCGCAAACGGAAAAAATGGAATGCCTTGGCCCGCGGCTGGTATTGGATCTCAGAAACCCTCTCCACGTTCTGCCCCAATGAGATCGTCACCGACGCCGCACAGATCCGCCGCTACTACCGCGAGCGCTACGGCGCCGACTCCACGTTCATTCCCTACGGAGCCCCGCTCGGCAAAGTCGATTCCGACGCCGTGCTCGCGCAGCTTGGCCTGGAGCGCGATCGCTACTTTCTCTACGTCACCCGCTTCGAACCGGAGAACAATCCGCTCATGGTCCGCCGCGCCTTTGAGCGCGTCGAGACGGACCTCAAACTTGCCCTGATCGGCGACGCTCCTTACGCCGCCGAGTACATCCGGCAGGTGCGCGAGACGTCAGATCCGCGCATCCTGCTGCCGGGTGCGATTTACGGAGACGGTTATCACGAACTTCAGTCCCACAGCTTCGCCTACATTCACGCCACGGAAGTCGGTGGCACGCATCCCGCGTTGATCGAAGCGATGGGCCGTGGCTCGCTGGTGCTCTATCTCCACACGCTGGAGAATCACGAAGTCGCGGGCGGAGCGGGCATCCCGTTCCACGATGAAGACGAGCTCGCCGCCCGGTTGCGGGAAGTGCTGCGGATGTCCGACGAGCAGCGCAACCGTTACCGCCAGGCGGCGCTGGAGCGCGTGCGCCGTCACTACAGTTGGGACGCCGTCACCGACGCCTACGAGCGTCTCTTTGAAAGACTCACCGGATCCTCACATGCAACGCACCTGGGTTGAAATCGACCTCTCACGAATCGCCGCCAACTACCACGCCCTTGCCGCGGTGGTTGGCCCTGACGTCACTCTCGCCGCCGTGGTCAAGGCCGACGCCTACGGCCACGGAGCTATCCCGGTCGCCCGGCGCCTCGCCGCCGAGGGCGCCGCGCGCTTCGCTGTCTCCTGCGCCGCCGAAGGCGTGCAGCTCCGCGAGGCCGGCTTCACTCACCCCATCCTCGTCATGGGCGGCTTCGCCTCGTTCGAGATGGACGCTCTCGCCGATTACCATCTCACCCCGGTGGTCCACTCCCTCGCCACACTGCACCACTTCAACGCCTTCGCCCGTAACCGCTCGACGACGCTTCCCTATCACCTCAAGATCGACACGGGGATGGGCCGCCTTGGCACTCGCGCCGCTGTGGATGAGATCATCGCCGCCATCGGCGACGCTTCCAGCCTCCAACTCGCCGGGCTCATGTCGCACCTCGCTTCCGCCACCGATTTCACAACGCCCCAGACGGCTGACCAGATTTCGACCTTTGATTCCACCCGGCTCGCCCTGCGGAACGCCGGCATCCAACCGCCTCTCTTTCACCTCTCCTCCAGTGCGCCCATCGTCTTCGGCATGAAGCCCGTCTTCGGCAACATGGTTCGCCCGGGCCTGGCACTCTACGGCTACGTCAGTCCGGCTATCGGCGATGCGCCGCCCGCGGCCGCCCAAGTCTTCCCCGCTCTCACCTGGAAGGCCAGGATTCTCGAGATCAAGGAAGTGGGTGTGGGCTCACCGGTCGGCTACAGCGCCCGTTGGCGCGCTCAGCGCATTTCGCGTATCGCCGTCATCGCCACCGGTTACGCTGACGGCCTCCCACATACTGCTTCCAACAAGGGCCATGTCATCGCCGCCGGCCGCATCGTCCCCATCACCGGTGCTGTCTCCATGGACCTCACTTCCATCGACATCACCGATTGCCCCTCGCTCCAGCCCGGCGACGCCGTCACTCTGATCGGATCCGAGGGCGAAGCCACCTACTCCGCCGAAGATCTGGCCCGCGAAGCCGGCATCATCTCTTATGCCGTTCTCTGCGGCATCGGGAATCGCGTGGCCCGCGTCTATCGCGACTAGCAGGCTTCCTCCCGCTCCGCCATGCCAGAATGTTCAAATGAGCCGTAAACGCGTGTTGGTTACGGGTGGCGCCGGCTTTTTGGGCAGCCACCTCTGCGACCGCCTCATTCAGGCCGGCGCTGACGTCATCTGCCTGGACAACTTCTTCACGGGATGCAAGTCTAACGTCGATCACTTGCTCGGAAATCCGCGCTTCGAACTGATCCGTCATGACGTGGTGCACCCCATCCTGCTGGAGGTCGATCAGATCTACAACCTGGCCTGCCCAGCGTCGCCCGTCCACTACCAGTTCAACCCCGTCAAAACCATCAAGACCAGCGTGATGGGCGCCATCAACATGCTGGGCCTGGCGAAGCGCGTGCGCGCCCGCATCCTGCAGGCTTCCACCAGCGAGGTCTACGGCGATCCCAACGTGCATCCCCAACCCGAATCCTATTGGGGCCATGTGAACCCCATCGGCATCCGGAGCTGTTACGACGAAGGCAAGCGCGTTGCCGAAACCCTGATGATGGATTACCACCGCCAGAACAAGGTGGACATCCGCATCGTTCGCATCTTCAATACATATGGCCCCCGCATGGCCATCAACGACGGCCGCGTGGTGAGCAACTTCATCGTGCAGGCGCTGCGCAACCAGGACATCACGGTTTATGGAGAGGGCTCCCAAACGCGCTCGTTCTGCTACGTCAGCGACCTCATCGACGGCATCTTCCGCCTCATGAATACCGACGGCATCACCGGTCCGGTGAACATCGGCAACCCCGGTGAGTTCACCATCCGCGAGCTGGCCGAAGTGGTGATCGATTTGACCGGATCCCGTTCGCAGATCGTTCAGCGCGCGCTGCCGCAGGACGATCCGGTACAGCGCCAGCCCAACATTGCACAGGCCCGCGCCGTACTCGGCTGGGAGCCCAAGGTGACTCTGCGGGAGGGCCTGCGGTCGACCATCGGATATTTCGAGAAGGCCCTCGCAGCTGAATAGGTGTGGCGGCGGGAGTTGGATCTGGTCCGCGGAACGAAAAAGGGCAGCGCGAATGCGCTGCGCGCGATTTTTTTTGGGGGGCCCTGAAGTGTTTTAGACGTCGAGGTTCCGCACGTCCAGCGCGTTTTCCTCGATGAACTTCCGGCGCGCCTCCACGTCTTCGCCCATCAACGTCGTGAAGATCTCTTCGCTCTCCACCAGGTCTTCCAGCTTCACTTCCAGCAGTGTCCGCCGTTCGGCGTCCATGGTGGTTTCCCAAAGCTGTTCAGGGTTCATCTCACCTAGACCTTTGTACCTTTGGATATATGCGCCTTTTTTCGCTGCATCCTCAACACTATTAAGTACGTCAAATATATCTTTTCCGCCTAGAAGCGACAAGTTTTTCTCTTTGAGTTTGTTAAATACGTGTATAGCCTCGGCAAATAGGTGGTTTGTAAATAGATTATCATCCACTATTATCTCTTCAAGACCCGCGTCAGTTTGAACAAACAAATGGATTTTATTTTCATCCAGCGTTTTTGATAGTATATTGAAGCCTATTTGTTTGATATAGCTTTCAAGATCCGCAAAAAGTGCATCATTGTCAAGTGCGAGTAACTCTTCGTTTTCTATCAGTCTTTGAACTACTTTGACTAGAGAGTATCTTTTTTTGAGCTCTTCTAGTATGTTTTTGTAGTACGCCGTAGCTCTGAGTATATCTTTTATGTCTTTGTGATGCGCCTCATCCATTCCCAGCGATTCTATGCCGTTTTCAATGAGAAATTCGCTTAGGGCTTGCCCATCCTTGAGGTATATCTCTTTTTTGCCTTTTTTGTACCTATAAAGCGGCGGCTGAGCTATATATACGTTTCCGTTGTGAATTAGCGGATTTAGGAATCTGTAGAAAAACGTCAAAAGCAGCGTTTGGATGTGGCTACCGTCAACGTCGGCATCGGTCATGATGATTAGTTTGCCGTATCTTAGTTTTTCGTTGTCAAACTCTTCGCCGATACCGCATCCAAGAGCCGTAATGATGTTTTTGATTTCATCTGATTTTAGGATTTTTTCTAGTCCCGATTTTTCGACGTTTAGGATTTTTCCTTTTAGCGGAAGTATTGCTTGGAATACCCTATTTCTACCTTGTTTCGCACTACCACCCGCAGAGTCACCTTCCACTAGATAAAGCTCGGTAATAGCCGAATCTTTACTTTGGCAGTCTGCTAGCTTACCAGGAAGCGTACCAACGGTCATAGACTCTTTTTTACGAGTTAGATCTCTTGCTTTTTTAGCAGCTTCTCTACCTTTTGCGGCAAGAAGCGCTTTGTTCATGATAGCTCTTGCTTCTATCGGATTTTCTTCGAAGTATTTTGCAAGTTTTTCGTACGCTAGCTTTTGTACGAGCGGACGAACGTATGAGCTTCCCAGTTTACCTTTTGTTTGACCCTCAAATTGTGGCTCAGGCACACGTACGGAAACTATCGCTACGAGACCTTCTCTGACGTCGTCGCCAGTGATTTTTGTCTCTTTTTCTCTAGAATTTG
>JARKQJ010000195.1 GCA_029973955.1 Paludibaculum sp.
ACGCCGGTGAGTTCCGCGCCGCCAACCTGGCCGGCGCCGATCGCGGCCTGGCTGAGTTCGACGCCATCTTCGACGTATTGAAACCGACCCCGCGCGAGGGCGCGCTCACCGCCGCGCAGATCGACGAACTGGTCCAGGCCCGCACCCAGGCCAAGAAAGCCAAGGACTTCGCCAAGGCCGACCAGATCCGCAAGGACCTGCTCGACCAGGGTGTCGTCCTCGAAGACACCAAGGACGGCCCACGCTGGAAGCGCAAATGATCCCCCAGCCCCGCCCACCCAAGCCATCACAGGCGAACAAACCACGTATTTCGGGGACGGTGCACTAAATCCCCAAACTCAACCCCATTCCGCGAACCAATTTTCAATCACTTACAGACTTTTTCAATAACTTAGCGAGCAATAATTTGGGGACAGAGTGCACCGTCCCCAAAATTCGGAAGGAACGCATGAAGATCCAAACCACCGCCATCCACGCCGGCGACCGCAAGCCCGCCCAGTCCCAGATCCCCGTCTCCACCCCCGTCCACTTCGCCGCCTCCTGGATCTGCGCGGACCAGGCCGAGCAGGACCGCATCTTCGCCCACGACCAGCACGGCTTCGCCTACTCCCGCTACGCCAACCCCACCAACGAAGCCCTCGAAGAACTCATCACCGCCCTCGAAAACGGCCATGGCGCCCTCGCCTGCGCCTCCGGCATGGTCGCCCTCCAGCACGCCCTCCTCTCCGCTCTCCTCGAACGCCCCAAAAAAGTCCTCTGCGCCCGCGACATCTACGGCGCCACCCTCAAGCTCCTCCACGACGTCCTCGGCCCCTTCGGCATCGAAACCATCCTCGTCGATGCCAACAACCCCGCCGAAGTCGCCCAGGCCATCCAAACCCACCAGCCCGGCGCCCTCCTCATCGAAACCATCTCCAACCCCACCCTCCGCGTCGCCGACATCCCTGCCCTCGCCCAACTCTGCCGCGCCGCCAACGTCGCCTTCCTCGTCGACAACACCTTCGCTACCCCCCTCCTCGTCCGCCCCATGGACCTCGGCGCCCATATCGTCGTCCACTCCTCCACCAAGTACCTCGGCGGCCACGGCGACGCCATGGGCGGCCTCATCGTCTCCGACGAATCCCATTTCGAAACCATCCGCCGCCTCTCCCGCATCGCCGGCCCCATCCTCGGCCCCATGGAGTGCTTCCTCACCATGCGCGGCATCAAGACCTTCCCCCTCCGCATGGAGCGCCACTGCCACAACGCCCGCACCCTCGCCGCCTGGCTCCGCGCGCACCCCGGCATCGAACGCGTCTTCTACACCGACGACCCCAACCACCCCGACCGCGCCATCATCGAACGTCTCCTCCCCGCCAACCTCTACGGCGGCATGGTCAGCTTTGAACTCAAAGGCGCCCGCAAGCCCGAAATCTTCGCCTTCCTCGACCGCCTCAAGCTCTGCGTCAAAGCCACCTCGCTCGGCGACGTCCACACCCTCGTCCTCTACCCCTGGATCGCCTCCCACCGCGACGTGCCCCTCCAGCAGAAGGCCGCCATGGACCTCCGCGAAAACCTCGTCCGCTTCTCCGTCGGCATCGAGGCCGTCGAAGACATCATCGACGACATCCGCCAGGCGCTCGCCTAACGCCCGCGTCCCTTCTCCGCGCGACCGGAGCCCTCCCCTCTCAGAGGGATGTCACCCGCACCCCCACCTCGCTCGCCTTTCCTAAGTGGAAGGAGCGCGCGATGAAACTCAAATCAACGGGACGCTGGGCCGCGGCCGCGGCCGCCGCCCTTTTCGTGGTCGCCGCCGGCTCCTGGAGCCTCATCCACGGCCACGCCAATACCCACTACCGCACTGCCGCCGCCTCGCGCGGCGACCTCCTCCTCACCGTCTCCGCCACCGGCAACCCCAACGCTGTCGTCACCGTCCAGGTCGGCAGCCAGGTCTCCGGCAACATCATGGAACTCGACGCCGACTTCAACTCCCGCGTCACCCACGGCCAGATTGTCGCCCGCATCGACCCCACCCTCTTCCAGGCCCGCGTCAACCAGGCCGAGGCCGCCCTCGAGGCCGCCCGCATCAGCGTCTCCAACGCCCAGGCCCAGATCGAGCAGCGCAAAGCCGAACTCGCCGAAGCCCAGGCCAACCTCGCTTCCGCCTCCGCCGGCATTCTCCGCGCCAACGCCGCCCTGCTCGACGCCCAGCTCAAGTACGAACGCCGTCAAACCCTCTACGCCGGCGCCCTCATCGCCAAGGAAGACCTCGAAACCGCCAAGGCCACTCTCGATACCGCCGCCGGCAACCTCGACGCCGCCAAAGCCCAGGAGACCGCCGCCCGCCAGGCCATCGTTGCCGCCCAGGCCCAGCTCAACGTCGCCCAAACCATGCTCGCCACCGCGCAGGCCGATGTCCGCCAGGCCGGCGCCGCCCTCATCCAGGCCCGTACCGATCTCGACCACACTTTCATCCGTGCCCCCGTTGACGGCGTCGTCGTCGCCCGCAACGTCAACGTCGGCCAGACCGTCGCCGCCAGCCTCCAGGCGCCCAACCTCTTCGATATCGCCCAGGACCTCACCAAAATGCAGGTGGACACCAACGTCTCCGAGGCCGACGTCGGCAAAGTCTCCGTCGGCCAAACCGCCACCTTCACCGTGGACGCCTATCCCGGCCGCACCTTCCGCGGCACGGTGCGCGAGATTCGCAAAGCCCCCATCAACGTCCAGAACGTCGTAACCTATGACGTCGTCGTCGCCGTCGATAACCCCGAACTCATGCTCTTCCCCGGCATGACCGCCACCGTCCGCATCCTTACCGGCCGCCGCGAAGACGTCCTCCGCGTCCCCAACGCCGCGCTGCGCTTCCGCCCGGACTCCGTTCGCACCGAAACCGCGCCCGCCCGCACTCGTCGCAACCCGCGCGAATCCGTCTGGATCCTCGCCGCCAACGGCCAGCCCGCCGAAGTACCCGTCACCACGGGAGCCACCGACGGAACATTCACTGAGATCGCCTCCGGCGATCTCAAGCCAGGCGACTTCGTGATCCTCTCCGCCGCCGGCGCCTCCGCCCCGAAAGCCGCCGGCAACTACGGCGGCGGCCCGCGCTTCTAGCCTCGCAACCTCAGCTCCGAAAGGAGGCCAGTCATGAAGAACCTGCTCGAAAGCGCCCGCATGGCTCTCGGCGCCCTCACCGCCAACCGCATGCGCTCCCTCCTCACCATGCTCGGCATCATCATCGGCGTGGCTGCCGTCATCGCCATGGTCTCCGTCGGCTCCGGCGCCACGCAGCGCATCGAGGATCAGATCTCCTCCATGGGGAGCAACCTGATCATCGTCATGGCCGGCAGCGTCACCACCAATGGCATGCGTCTCGGCAGCGGCGCCAGCCTCTCCCTCACCCTCGACGACGCTGCCGCCATCGCCAACGAGTGCCCTTCCGTCTCCGCCGCCGCTCCCACCGTCCGCAGTACCGCCCAGGTCATCTACGGCAACACCAACTGGGCCACCTCTATCTACGGCATTACCCCCACCTATCTCGACGTCCGCGATCTCTCCATCGACCGCGGCGTCTCCATCACTCAGCAGGACGTTCAATCCACCGCCCGCGTCGCCCTCCTCGGCGCCACCGTCGTCCGCAACCTCTTTGGCGATACCGACCCCGTCGGCCAGCTCTTCCGCATCCGCAACGTTCCCTTCACCGTCGCCGGCGTCCTCTCTCCCAAGGGCCAAAGCCCTTCCGGTCAGGACCAGGACGACGTCATCCTAATCCCCCTTTCCACGGCCAAAACACGCGTCCTCGGTTCCTCTCAGGCCGGCGCGCAGTCCGTCGGCAACGTCCTCGTCCAGGCCCGCGGCCCCTCTCAGATGGACTCCGCCATCGACGAGATCACCGCCCTCCTCCGCCAGCGCCACCACCTCCAGCCCGGCGCCGAGGACGACTTCTCCGTCCGCAACCTCTCCGAACTCTTCGCCGCCCGCGAAAACTCCGCCCGCGTCATGGCCATCCTGCTCGGCGCCATCGCCAGCGTATCTCTGATCGTTGGCGGCATCGGCATCATGAACATCATGCTCGTCTCCGTCACCGAGCGCACCCGCGAAATCGGTATCCGCAAAGCCATCGGCGCCCGCATGGGCGACATCCTCACCCAGTTCCTCGTTGAAGCAGTCACGCTCTCGCTCGCCGGTGGCATCCTCGGCATCGCCCTCGGCGTCGCCGCCTCCGCCGTGATCGGCGTCGTCGCGCAGTGGTCCACCCACATCGGCGCGGCCTCCATCCTGCTCGCCTTCACCTTCAGCGCCCTCGTCGGCGTCTTCTTCGGCTACTACCCCGCGCGCCAGGCCGCCCGCCTCGACCCCATCATCGCCCTGCGCTACGAATAAACTACTTCCCTTCCCCCGGCATCGCCCCCAACATCGCTTTCGTCCGGCTCCGCGAATGGTTCGTCGCCGTCTCCAGCGCCGAAATCAACATCGCCCGCAGCCCGTGCCGCTCCAGTTCGTGAATCGCGGAAATCGTTACCCCGCCCGGCGTGATCACCTGGTCCCTCAGAATCGCCGGATGCGCGCCTGTCTCCCTCACCAGCTTCGCCGCCCCCAGTACCGTCTGCTCCGCCAGCCGTGTCGCCACTTCGTGCGACAACCCCATCTTCAGCCCGCCTGCAATCATCGCCTCGATCACCATGTAGATGTATGCTGGACCGCTCCCCGAGAGCGCCGTCACCGCATCCATCGCCTCTTCCTCCACCTGCACCACCACGCCCACCGCCCGGAAGATGCGCGCCACCAGTTCCTTGTCCTCCGCCGACGCCGCGTCGTTCGCCGCCACCGCCGTCGCCCCCTCTTCCACCACCACCGGAATGTTCGGCATCGCCCGGAACACCGGCATCCGCCGCCCCAGCTCTCGCTCCACCACCTTGATCGGCATCGCCGCCGCCACCGAGATCACAATCTGCCGCTCATTGAGCGCTTCCCGGATCTCTTCAATCAAGCCAGCAATCTTGCCCGGCTTCACCGCCAGGATCACAATCCCTGCCCCGGCCGCGGCCTCCCGGTTTCCTCCCGCCGTCGCCTGCACCCCAAACTTCCCGGACACCTCCGCCGCCCGCTCAGCCGAGTGCGTCGTCGCCACCACCTGCTCCGGCCGCGCCACCCCGGCCTTCAAAATCCCGCCAATCAGCGC
Source organism: Paludibaculum sp. (assembly GCA_029973955.1). Lineage (GTDB taxonomy): Bacteria > Acidobacteriota > Terriglobia > Bryobacterales > Bryobacteraceae > Paludibaculum. The sequence goes on from JARKQJ010000195.1 coordinate 5,162, forward strand.
CGACCCCATATTCCCGGCACCCAGCACCGCAATCCGTTGCACTTCCTTCGCCATGCGGATTATTGTACCCGCCCCTTTGCCTCAGCCTGGGCCGGCCACACGGCCATCCTCCTGGCCTCGCTTCTCGAACCGCCTCAGACCGCTGCGCACCAGCCGTCGTGCCATGGGCGCACCGGGTCCTTTGCCCGGAGTTACTCCATACACGGCGTGTAATGCTATTATATTGCCGTGGGCCATATCGAGTTCTCTTGGGACCCGCGCAAAGCGGCCGTGAACGCCCGCAAGCACCGTGTCACTTTCGAAGAGGCGCAGTCCGCTTTCCTGGATGAGAACGCCCGCATCATCGATGATCCGGACCATTCGCAGCAGGAGCAGCGCTTCCTGCTACTCGGCTACAGCGCCGCGGCACGCTGCCTCGTGGTTAGTCATTGTCTGAGAAAGGAGGGCGGCGTCATCCGACTGATCTCCGCCCGCAAGGCTACGGCTGGAGAAGAGACCGCCTATTGGAGTTACCAATGAGATCCGAATACGACTTCTCACGATCCCGCAAGAACCCTTACGCCCGGCAGCTCAAACGGCAGATCACCATTCGCCTGGACTCGGCCTCAGTCGACTACTTCAAACAGCTCGCCTCGGAAATGGGCATGCCCTATCAGAACCTGATCAACCTCTACCTGCGGGATTGCGTTCAGAACCGGCGCCGGCCTGAACTCACCTGGCCCGCTGCCTCCGGAAGCTGACGCCTGGCCCCTACGCCACGTACGTCCGCTCCACGTACTCGTTCATCATCCCGATGAACTCCGCCACAATCCCGTCCCCCCGCAGCGTCTTCACCAGCTTCCCGTCCACAAACACCGGCGCCACCGGCTCTTCAAAGGTCCCCGGCAGCGAGATCCCAATGTTGGCATGCTTGCTCTCCCCCGGCCCGTTCACTACACACCCCATCACCGCCACCTTCATCTCTTCCACCCCCGCGTGCCGCGCCTTCCACACCGGCATCTGGTCCCGCAGGTAGCTCTGGATCTGATCCGCCATCTCCTGGAAAAACGTGCTCGTCGTCCGCCCGCACCCCGGACACGCCGTCACCTGCGGCGTGAAGCTGCGGATCCCCAGCGATTGCAGAATCTGCTGCGAAACCAGTACCTCCTCCGTGCGGTCGCCGTTCGGCAGCGGCGTCAGCGACGCCCGGATCGTATCCCCGATCCCTTCCTGCAGCAGCACCGAAAGCGCCGCCGTCGTCGCCACAATCCCCTTCGCCCCCAACCCTGCTTCGGTCAACCCCAGGTGCAGCGGATAGTCGCACTTCGCCGCCATCATCCGGTAGACATCGATCAGATCCTGAACGTTCGACACCTTCGCGCTCAGGATGATCTTGTCCTTCCCCAGCCCATAACTCTCCGCCAGCCCGGCGGACTCCACCGCGCTCTCCACAATCGCCCGCTTCATCACTTCCTCGGCCGCCAGCGGCTCCTTGAGCTTCCCGTTTTCGTCCATCATTCGCGCCAGCATCGTCTGGTCCAGCGAACCCCAGTTCACCCCGATCCGCACCGGCTTGCCGTACTCGATGGCACACTCGATCATCGTGCGGAAATTGTCATCCGTCTTTCGTCCGATGTTGACGTTGCCCGGGTTAATTCTGTACTTGGCGAGAGCTTTCGCGCACTCCGGGTACTTCTTCAGAAGGAGGTGCCCGTTGTAGTGGAAGTCGCCTACAATCGGCACCCGCACGCCGAACTGGTGCAAAGTGTTGACAATCTTGGGAACAGCCGCCGCCGCCTCGTCCGTGTTCACGGTCACCCGGACCAGTTCGGAGCCGGCCTGCGCCAACGCCATCACCTGGTTCACGGTGGCCGCTGTGTCCGCCGTGTCGGTGTTTGTCATCGATTGCACGACAATCGGGTACCCGCCGCCCACCTTCACGCCGTCTACGTCTACACTGGCACACGAACGCCGTTTGATCTCAGCCATGTTGTCTCCTGGAACTTCTATTTTATCAGGCGTGGGAGAAGGGACATTCCACTCCCATGCGCCGGATAAATATTTCCGATTGGACCTCGGCGTCATCCCGCCCTACACTGAACTTGTCGCGGGGTTCTCATGTCCCCACTCCGGCAGTTCTCCCCGCCGAGGACCAGTTTTTCCCCAAGCCTTCCGGCAAGGGCTCACGCAAGCCCGCAAGGGCTCTCTCAAAGGATCACTTCCGATGACTGGTTCCAACAAAACACTTCCTCGTCTACGCAAAGCACTTCTCTTCGGACTCGAAGAACCCTTAGCTTCGGCCCTCCAGCAAACCCTCTCCCTCTGCGGCTGCCACGCCCGTCAAGTCGATGACAGCGCCGCGCCGCCCCGCGCCGATATCGTCTTCTGCCCCTCCGCCGGTGACCGTCTCCACACCGCGCTCGAACGCTTCCATGGCCTGCCCGTAGTGGTGGTCAGCCGCCTGCCCGAAGAATCCGGCTGGCTCGACGCCCTCGAAGCCGGCGCCGCCGACTACTGCGCCGCCCCCTTTGAACCCATCCACCTCCGCTGGCTCCTCGACGCCCACATCCGCCGGGGCTCCGCCGCCGCGGCCGCCTGATCCTCCTCACCGGAACTGGAACGCATACAGCTTCGCCCCGCGCATCCGGAAGTGCAGCCGCACTACGCGCCCGGCCAGCGCGGAGACGTCCCGTTTGCCCTTCCACGCCACCACCGTCCGCACGCTGTTGCCGTTGAGCGTCTCTGCCTCGATCATCGAAAACCCCGGCACCGGCCGGCCCTGCTCGTCCAGAATCTCCACCCACCCGGCGCCGCCGCCGCCCGTGTCCAGATTCAACTCCAGCCGCGAGCCTTCAAACCGCAGCGGCGGCGTCAATAGCGTGCCGCCCGCGTAGTCGAAGTCCGCTGAAACAAACCCGTCCAGCCGCATCACCGCCCGCGAAATCGCCCGCTCCGGCCGTCGCGCCTCTGCGTCCATCTGGCTGCCGTGCGCCACGTTCATGCCGAAGTAGTAGATCCACAACTCGTCCCCCATTCGCACCGGCCGCACCATCGGCCAGATCCACTTCGAATCGAATGAGCCCCCCGGCCCCGGACGCAGGAACGGCTCCCGCCCGCCCGGCGCCAGAAAGTGCCTCCCGTCGCGGCTCACCGCCAGCCGCACATCTCCCGTATCCGGCCACGAGCCCCGCCCTCGCCGCTCCCAGTGATGGAACATCTGCATCAACGAAACGTACACGCCCTCCGCCTCCGCATACGGAAACACGCCCGGCCCGTAGATATCCAGCGGCGCGCCCGGCATCGGCACCATGTCCTGCCCCGCCGCCACCTCCGCGTCCTTCTCCTTCGTCTCCCCGGGCTTCACCGGCACCCACACCTCCCGCTCGCTCTTCATCTTCGTCCCATCGAATCGCGGCCGCGGCGCCGCCGCAAAGTCCGCCTCATCCGGCAGCAGCACCATCTGCATGTTCTCCCACGCATGCATGTCGTCGGATTCGTTGTAGCTCGCCATCCGGATCTTGCCTTCGCCCTCAAACTGCACCCACTCCCGGCTGTAACCCGCATAGCGCCCCGTCTTCGGATCCCAGAACCACGCCGGCTGCGTGTCCGCCGCATGCAGCCCCGTCACCAGCTTCTCCGACAGCCTCCACCGCAGCCCGTCCGGCGACACCCAGATGCGATGCGGCCCCTGGATCCCCGTCCCCGGCTTCGGATAGACCTTCTGCCAGCTCTTGTACCGCTCCTCCGGCGGACACTTCGGATTCTCGTCCCGCATCACCGAACCGCCGCCAATCGCCATCAGCTTCGGGTCCACCGGCAGCACCAGGTTGTTCTCCCGCGACCCGTTCCGCTGCACCAGTCCCAGCACCGGCTTCGTGAAGTGAATCCCGTCTGCTGACTCGGCGTAAGCCACCCCCATGAAATCCGGGTTCTTCCCCGGCTCCCGCTCCCGCCCGCTCACCTGGTACCACATCCTGACCCGCCCGTTCTCCCCCAGCACCGTGCTGTAGCTGGCCACCGTCAGATCCTTCTCCCAGGGCGCGTCCGCCGTCACCACCGCTTCGCCCGTCCGCCGCGGCGGGTTCATCACCAGCTTCACCCCCTCCGCGCTCTCGATGAACCGGTAGTCGACGAAAAGCTGCTTCTTCGTCCCCACTACCAGCTCGCGCTCCTGCCCGCTCAGCCCGAACGCCGCGCACACCGCCAGACACAACACGACTTCGCGCACCATAGTGCCCCTCATTATCGCCTCCCTATCGCTGTCCCGGATCCTCTCCCGGCTCGCTCCCCGCCTGCCGCCTCACACTTTCCCCGGCGTGCCCCAGTGCTTCCGGTACTTCCGCCCCATCAGCGCATTCGCCTCCGCATCGCCCGGAATCGACATCGCCGCCGCATCGAATTTCACCGTCCGTCCCGTCCGCGCCACGATGTTCGCCAAATGGCAGTGCAGCGCGCTCTGGAATCCAATCTCGATCTCCGCATTCGGCTTCTGCCGGCTCTTCACGCAATCCACGACGTTCTTCACGTGGCTCTCCCCGCCGCCATCCACGTCCTTCATCCCCACCTGCACCACCTTGCCCGCCTTATCGAACATCTTGTAGCTCGCCGTCTCCCCCACCCAACGCCCCACTTGCATCATCCCCTCCGACCCGTACACAGCCATCCCGTTGTCCACCCCCTCCATCCGGTACGGGTTCCAGATCCGCATCTCGAACATCAGCACCTTGCCCGGATACGAGAACGTCGCCACCACCGTGTCCGGCGTCACCTGGTCGTCTTCGAAGAACAGCTTCCGCCCCATCCCCGAAACCTCCGTCGGGTAATCCACCCCCAGTGCCCACCGCGCCTGATCGATCTGGTGCGCGCCGTCGTTGCCCACATCCCCCGTGCCGAAATTCCAGTTCCAGTGCCACTTGTAATGGAAGCGGTTCTCATTGAACGGCATCCACTCCGCCGGACCCACCCAGTTCTCGTAATCCACGCCCGCCGGCGCCGGTCCGTCGGCCTTCTTCCCAATGTCCTCCCGCTTCTGCACGTCCCACGCCTTGGCCATCAGCACCTTGCCGATCGCCCCCGAGTGCACCAGTTCCATCGCCTTCTTCGTCGACGCCCGGCTGCGCGCCTGCGTGCCGTGCTGCACAATCCGCTTGTACTTCCGTGCCGCCTCCACCAGCATCTTCCCTTCCCGGATGTTGTGCGAGCACGGCTTCTCCACATACACGTCCTTGCCCGCCTGGCACGCCAGGATCGCCGCCGGCGCGTGCCAGTGATCCGGCGTCGCAATCGCCACCGCGTCGATCCTCTTGTCCTCGAATACCCGCCGCATATCGCCCAGCAGCGCCGGCTTCGCCCCCCACTTCTTCTCATATCCCGCCGACACCTGCCGCAGCACCGTCTCGTCCACATCCACCAACGCCGCTACGTTCGCCTCGGCCACGCCGGCAAACTCGTTCGCCAGCGCCTTCCCTCGGCCCCGCACGCCGATGATCGCCACGTTCACTTTGTCGCTGGCCGCCACCGCTCTGCGCCCCGCCGCCGCCATCGCACCCGAAACCAGGAAATAGCGCCGATTCATCTCATTTGCTCCTTGCGTATTCCGCGAACAATCTTTCCGCATCGATCTCCCCCAACCCGCCCGGATGGATCACCACCCGGTACCGCAGCTCCAACTGCCCGCCCGCCGGCACCGTCATGCTCCCGTCCCGCGTCTTGTCTTTCAAAAAATCGTGCTCCCCAAACGGATTCGCCGACAGCAGCCCGTACGGCCGCGCGTGCCAGTACGTCGGGTGCTTCGGATTCGATGGATGCTCCAGCACAATCACCCCCACTCGCTCGCCCTTAACCGTCGTCGAATAGTCCACCCACTTCGCCCGCTTGCCCCACACCGGCTTTCCCTCATCCCCGGCCGCGTTCTTCATCGTCACCCCCCGCCCTTCGCGAAACTCGTCCGCCAGCCGCAGCGCGAACGTCCCCTCTTCCGTATCCCCCATCTTCAGCGCCTGCCCCTTGTCCGCCCGCACCCTCACCACCGCATCCACCATCCGCAGCGCGCCCTTCGCCCCAAACTGAAACTCCTCCGCCACCGTCCCCAGCACTTCCTTCTTCGGCGTCACCAGCTCCGCCTCCACCGTCAACCGCCCCTTCTTCCAACTCGGCTTCCCCTTCACCACCATCCGGCCCGTCTTCTCAATCCCAAGGTCGCGCCAGAAGTCCACCCCATTCACATCCCCGTGGCCGAACCACAGCCCGTGATGCCACTTGTGATCCTGGATCTCGCCCTCGATCTGCTCCACCGGATACCCGCGCGTCACCGCCACTCCGCTCGCCGCCCGCAGCGGATACAGAAACGGCAGCGGCCAATCTTTCCCGTAGTAAAGGTTCGAAAACGGCTGCCCCTCCACCGTGATCGCCACCCTCTGTTTCTCCGCTTCATCCTGAAACTTCACCTGCCCGCTCAGCGGCATCGCCGCCGCCAGGCACAACGCGCCCACGGCAACCCAACTCTGATAGTGATAAGTTCGACTTTCCGGCATGTCTGGCAACATCATATCGCCCCCTCCATCCATCGGCCTCATCGGAGTCGGCCTCGTCGGCTCCGCCCTCGCCGAACGCCTTCTCGCCTCGGGCTTCCAGGTCACCGGCTACGACACCAATCCCGCCCAGCTCGAAGCCCTCCAAAAACTCGGCGGCCACCCGGCCTCCTCCCCTCAGGAAGCCGCCGCCACCCCGCGCCTCCTCCTCAGCCTCCCCACCTCCTCCATCGGCGCGCAGGTCCTCGCTCAAATCGAACCCTTCCTCGCCCCCGGCGCCATCGTCCTCGACACCACCACCGGCGATCCCCACGACATCGCCGCCTTCGGCGCCCGCCTCCAATCCCTCGGCGTCCACTACCTCGACTCCACCGTCGGCGGCTCCAGCCGCCTCGTCCGCGAAGGCGCCGCCATCTATATCTGCGGCGGAGAAAAAGCCGCCTTCGACGCCTGCCTCGATCTCTTCCAATCCTTCGGCGGTCGCGCCTTCCACCTCGGCCCCTGCGGCGCCGGCGCCCGCATGAAGCTCGTCCTCAATCTCGTCCTCGGCCTCAACCGCGCCGTCCTCGCCGAAGGCCTCGCCTACGCCATCGCCGATGGCATCGACCCCGCCGCCGCCCTCGAAATCCTCCAGGCCGGACCCGCCTACTCCCGCGCCATGGACGCCAAGGGCCACAAAATGCTCGCCCGCGACTACTCCGTCGAAGCCCGCCTCTCCCAGCACCTCAAGGACGTCCGCCTCATCCTCCAGACTGGCGCTCAAAACGGCGCCCGCCTCCCCCTCTCCACCCTCCACCGCCAGCTCCTCGAACAGGCCGAATCCGCCGGCTTCGGCCCTTCCGATAACTCCGCCATCTTTGAAATCTTCCAGAAAGCCCAGCCCGAAGGAACCCAGCCCCAGTGAACCCAGCCCCAGTCAACAACGCCCGCCTCCTCGACCTCCTCGTCGTCGTCGCCTACATGGCCGGCATGGCCTTCATCGGCATCCGCTTCTCCCGTAAGCAGACCTCCACCGAATCCTATTTCGTCGCCAAACGAGCCATCCCCTCCTGGGCCATGGGCGTCTCCATGCTCGCCACGCTCATCTCCAGCGTCACCTTCGTCGCCTACCCCGGCTCCTCCTACGCCAAGGACTGGTCCCTCCTCGTCCCCGGCTTCCTCGTCGTCGGCGTCCTCCTCCTCTCCGGCTCCGTCATCATCCCCTTCTACCGCCACGCCGTCGGCATGAGCGCTTACGAATACTTCGAGAAACGCTTCGGACGCCCCACCCGCATCTACGCCTCCCTCGCCTTCTCCCTCGCCCACTTCTCCAAAATGGGCTTCGTCTTTTACCTCATGGCCCTCACCATCAACTCCATCACCGGCTGGAGCATCGACTGGGTCATCGTCGTCACCGGCGCCGTCATGGTCTTCTACACCTTGATCGGCGGCATCGAGGCCGTCATCTGGACCGACGTCATCCAGTCCTTCGTCTGCTGGGCCGGCGTCTTCGTCTGCCTCGGCTTCCTCCTCTTCCTCCCCCCCGGCGGCCCCGCCGCCGTCTTCCAACTCGCCGCGCAGCACAACAAATTCAACCTCGGCCTCCCCGGCTGGAGCTTCTCCGAACCCACCCTCCCCGTCCTCATCCTCTACGGCTTCTTCTGGTACCTCCAGCGCTACACCGCCGACCAGACCCTCGTCCAGCGCTACCTCGTCGCCAAATCCGACCGCGCCGCCCTCAAGGGCGTCTCCCTCGGCGCCCTCCTCTGCATCCCCGTCTGGGCCCTCTTCATGCTCGTCGGCACCTGCACCTGGGCCTTCTTCCGCCTGACGGGTGAGCAGCTGCCCGCCTACATCACCAAGGCCGATCAGATCTTCCCCTACTTCATCGGCACCCACCTCCCCGTCGGCGTCTCCGGCCTCTTCATGGCCGCCCTCATCGGCGCCGCCATGACCATGCTGGCCTCCGACCTGAACTCCCTCACCGTCGTCGCCACCGAAGACTTCTACCGCGCCGCCCGCCCCCACTCCACCGACGCCGACCGCCTCCGCGCCGCCCGCATCCTCGTCGTCGCCGTCGGCAGCCTCGCCGCCCTCACCGCCCTCATCCTCGCCCACACCACCGGCAGCGCCCTCCAAATGTGGTTCGCCGTCTCCGCCATCGTCTCCGGAGGCCTCGCCGGCCTCTTCCTCCTAGCCTTCCTCAGCCGCCGGACGAATCGCTACGGAGCCTACGCCGGCATCACCGCCAGCTTCCTGGTCACCATCTGGGCCGTCCTCACCAAAAACGGCAAAATCCTCAACCTAGGCCCCCTCAACTACACCTGGGACGACCTCATGATCGGAGCCCTCGGCCACGTCACCCTCCTAATCGTAGGCTTCACCACCAGCCTCCTCGTCCGCACCACGGACCAGGCCCCCGCCACCATGACCCTCTGGGGCTACCTCGCCCACCGCAAATCACTCAGCTAACCGCGCGTGTGTCGACCGTGCCCCACACCGCAAGCCAATCCATCCTCATCGGCAATCGTCACCGTGATCGGGCCGCAACCAAGGCGTGTTTGTCGTGCTCACCGCTCGTACCCCCGAGGATAGTACCTCCCCAATGCGGCCGCTGCTTTCCCTCGGGTCCGCGGTGACGAATGCTCGCGCAGGCAAGTACGCACACCCGCGCCGCCGGCGCCGCCAATAAGCGCGCCGAGGCACCATGGCCAGTGCCCATCAGGATCAGTCGCCGAGAGCGGATTGTTCCGCGCGTACGTGCATAGGTTTAGTGTCTGAGGGTCCGAGAAGTGGGCATAGGGAACTGGTTCTGGATTTTCCGACCAGTCTGGAGTTGTATACCTCCCCTGCGCCCCCCAAGAAGTACCTTGCCCCAAAATAATCGAGCCCGGTTTCTCGGACGCCGTGTGTCAGCACCGTCGATACTACGGAAATCATTGTATCGGGCATGATTGTACCCGGGACCCTCCACGCGGCCCCTAAGCCCGGCGGCCGGCCAACCGCCTTGCTTTCGTTCCGTGTTCTGGGTTCTACTCATGCTCACCGGGATTGGGACGAGGTGGGAAGACCACCCACTCAAACTACAGGAGAGCGGGGCCGATCACCTCGGGGCCGGCCGAGTATGCGTATGGGCTTTGAGCCCGCTGTCGTATGTGGCCGCCCCTCCGGTCCGCCCGGGTGAGCTTCGAGCTCGGATAGGTAGGTGCCGTTTGCCCTTCGCTCTCTTCCCCGGTGGCTTGCTCGTGCCCCGGTTCCCGGATTCACCGGAGGGCGCCACGCCGGCGCCCGCAGCGCCCGGCCCGCTCTCCTGTTTTCAAGGTGTCCCCAGTATGCCATTTGCCGCTCTCGATCTCCACAAGAAAGTCGTCGAAGCCATCGTCGTCGACGACCAAGGCCAACCCCTCCACCGCGGCCGCTTCCCCGCCACCCGCGCCGCTCTGCTCCACTTCGCCCAAAACCACCTCTCCCCCAACACCATCCTCGCCCTCGAAGCCACCACCAACACCTGGGCCGTCACCGCCCTGCTGCAGCCCTTCGTCCGCCAGGTCGTCCCTTCCAATCCCCTCAAAACCCGCGCCATCGCCGAGGCCCGCATCAAAACCGACAAAGTCGATGCCGAGGTCCTTGTCCACCTCCTCCGCACCCAGTTCCTGCCCACCGTCTGGATCCCCGATCCTGCCACCCAATCCCTGCGCCACCTCACCACCGAGCGCGCCAACCTCGTCGCCGATCGCACCCGCCTCAAAAACCGCATCCACGCCGTCCTCCACCAGCGCCTCATCGAAGCCCCCTCCGGCGACCTCTTCTCCGCGGCCAATCTCCGCTGGCTCGCCCAACTCGAGCTCGACCCCGCTGGCCGCCGCGCCCTCCAGCGCCACCTCCGCCAGCTCGCCCACATCGAAGCCGAACTCGAACTCCTCACCACGGAGATGGCCCAAGATGCTCATCACGACCCCAGAGCCAAACTCCTCATGAGCCTGCCCGGCGTCGATTTCCCCATCGCCCAAGCCCTGCTGGCCGCGCTCGGCGATGTGGCCCGCTTCCCCTCGGGCGAAAA
>JARKQJ010000213.1 GCA_029973955.1 Paludibaculum sp.
CTCCGTAGCCCGCGCCCACCCCTGGAAATAACCCGAACCGGAGCCACTCCAGCGGCCACCGTAAAGCCCCATTCCCCCGAGACGAAGTCTCGGGGCCACGTTGGAGCCCTATTCCTCAAAGAAGCACTCTCGGCGCCACCATCTCAGGCGCTGACAGGCCACCGTGGAAAAATCCCGACTGCCCCCGGCGCAAACTCAGGCCCGCGCTGCCTGCCCCTCGCAAGCCAAACCCGACCACTTCAACGCAGCCCAAGCCCAGGAATCGAATCAGAAACTCCACCGTACCCACCCCGTGAATCTGGTGCGGCCCGTCAAAGTACTCGATCCGCGTCCGGTCGCCGATCCCCAGCTTGTTGTAGAACCGCTGCACCCGCGCATACTCATGCGCCACCCACTCGTCCGTGCCCACCCCGTCGTCATGCCCGCGTTCCACCATGAACGGTCGCGGCGCCATCAGGTAGACCATCTCCGCGTGGCTCGCCACCTGCCCCAGGTTCCACTCCGGCATCTCGTACTCCATCGAGAACGCGTAGCTGAAGGGCTCCTCGTAAGCCGCCAGCTTGTACACCCACTCGTTGAAATCCCCTGAACAGATCGAGACCGCATATCGCTCCAGCAGCGGTGGAATTCGCAGAGCCACCTTGCCGCCATAGGAGAGTCCATAAAACCCGATCCGCCGCGCATCCACGAAGGCCAGTCCGCCCAGCCAGTCCAGCACACGCTCATTCTGCGCCAGAATAAACGAGTACAACGACCAGCCCCACGGATTCGCCTGCCGCACCAATTGACGGAACTCGCCCGTATACGGATTCTGCGGAACGTACACCACAAACCCGCGGTCGGCCAGCCGCCCCGCAATGTTCTGGTAGAAGTGAAAACTGCTGTACGCCGTGCCGTTCCGTTCCACTTCAGGTTGCAGGAACAGATCCTGCGGCCGGCCCTGCAATCCGTGCTGCGCCACCACCACCGGCAGCCTCTCGCCCGGCCGGATGCCCTTCGGCACAAGCAGCACGCCATACGCGAACACGTCCGGAAACAGATCGAGCGTCACCTCATATCCATCCCAGTGCTGGCTGTGATAGCTCAGGCGAGTCCGCGGTCTGGGTGCCGCTCCAGGCGCTGGCAGCCGCCCGATCACGTCGTCCAACACCCGCTCCCGGTAGCTCGCGCTCTGTTCGCGCCATGTCGCCTGCGCCGGTGTGCCCGCCTTGGCCCAGTAGGCGTCTCGCACTCTTTGCGATCCGCGCACCAGCCGCTCCGTGAAGCGCACCAGTTCCAGAACCTGCCGCCGCATCCGCTCATCGGCGCCCGCCAGTGCGATGGCGCCCGAGTCGGCTTTACCTGGAGTGCCGCCCAATGCCCGGATGAACTCCTCCACTCCTCCTACCATCTCCACCGGCGCCCCCAATCCTCGTGCACGCTCCACTTCCGCCCGCACCGCCGCCGCGGGCACCGGCCGGACCCGCCCCGGCGCCGCTCCGCGCCTTCCTGCTCGCTCGGCCGGAGGCCCCTCCACGCTCGGCCCAGGCGTGGCGTCGATCAGCAGCCGCCGCCCCCGGTACAGCGCCGCCACCTCCGCGTCGCCGAAGTCGCGCAGCAATGTCCACACATTGCGATAGATCGGCTCGTCCGGCAGCCCGGCGCGCGGACCGAAATAGCCTGATACGCCGGTCACCGCCACACGCTGGTCCACTGCCCCGGCATACAGCGCAATCAACCCGCCCTCACCATACCCCCACAATCCAACCGGCTGCCCAGGGTTCCGTCGCGCCAGCCACTCGACCACCGCCAGCACCTTCTGCACTTCGTAGCCGATGATGTGCCGCCCCATCGCGAATGCCATGCGATAGACGAACTCGCGGTGCGGCTGGTTTGTCATCCGTCCTATCGAGGCGTTGCCCGACCATGTATCCGCGCGGTCGATCAACACCGGCGCCACCACCGTGAACCCTGCCGCCGCCAACTGCCGCGCCGCCGCGAATCGCTCCGGCGCCTCATCCGCATCCGGCAGCGCCACCACCCCGCCTCGCGACTCCCCAACCGGCTCGAACAGCAGCCCCTCGCCATGCACGCCTTCAAACACCGGCCACCGCACTGCCCGCACCCCCACCGCTCGCTCGGCAGGCTTTGCCGTATCCCCCACCACCTCCAACTCCGCAAAGGGCACTCTCTCATCCACCGCCCCGATGATCGTCCGCAGCCGCTCCACATCCGCCGGCCGCCTCCGCGCCTTGCGCGGAGCCTCGCGCTCCAGCCACCGCCCCATTCCCTCCACCATCGCCTTCGCCGGATCGCCCATCAACACCAGCGGCTCCGTCCCCGGCAGGCTCTGCCCCTGCGCAGCCAGCATCGCCCCGCACATCATCGCCCAAGCGCGCATCGTCATGACCACCCATTCTCCATCAAACCCAATATAATCGCGTGACATTGCCCCCGCCGGAAAACCCGTCGCCACATTCGCTCCTGCCCGCTATGCTGTTCGCTGCGCATTCGAATGATCCGCCCAGCACTCCTCCTCGCCGTCATTCTTCTCCTAGCCACTCCCACCTGCGTGCAAGCTCCTCGCCACCCTGTCTTCCGCACGGGCTCCCAAATTGTCCTCACCACCTTCTCCCTCATGTCTCCCCCATCGGCCCGCCCGCCAGGCTCCTGAGCTAGCCTGGAATCGGGGCCGCCCGCAGTGATCATCTCCGCCTCCGTCCGCACCGACATCCCCGCCTTCTACTCGGAGTGGTTCTTCCACCGCCTCTCCGCCGGCCACGTCCTCGTCCGCAATCCTTACTCGCACCAGCCTTACTCCGTCGACCTCCGCCCCTCCGCCGTCTCCGCCTTCGTCTTCTGGACCCGCAACTTCCAGCCCATCCTCCGCCGCCTCCCCACCCTTCTCCACTTCGGCCGCCCCTTCAGCGTCCAGTTCACCATCACCGCCTACCCCCGCCAGCTCGAAGCCGCCGTCATCCCTCCCGACAAAGCCATCCAGCAGATCCGCCGCCTCTCCTCCGAGGTCCATCCTCTCACCCCCGTCTGGCGCTACGACCCCATCGTCTTCTCCTCGCTCACTCCCGCTTCCTTCCATATCGACAACTTCTCCCGCCTCGCCGAAGCCCTCTCCGCCCACACCACCGAGGTCACCATCAGCTTCCTCCAGACCTACCAGAAGACCCGCCGCAACCTCGACGCCGCCGCCCGCCGCCACCACCTCCAATGGCAGGATCCCCCCGACTCCCAAAAACTCGACCTCGCCGCCCGCCTCCTCGAAATCGCCCGCTCGCACCGCCTTGCTCTGACCCTCTGCACCCAGCCCCAATACCTCATCCCCGGCCTCGCCGAAGCCCGCTGCATCGACGCCCGCCGCCTCTCCCAAATCCTCAACGCCCCCCTCGACATCCCCATCAAAGGTACCCGCCCCGGCTGCGCCTGCCACCAGGCCCGCGACATCGGCGAATACGATACCTGCCCCCACGGCTGCGCCTATTGCTACGCCGTCACCCACCCCCGCACCGCCCTCGCCCGCTACCAGGCACACTCCGCGCTCGATGAGTCCCTGCTCCCCATCCCCAAAGCGCCGCCCGCCGCCCTCCCGCTCTTCCCCGAGGGCTGCTAAGCCCCACTGCCTCTTCGCCTTGAAGTCCGCACTCGAGGGGTCTACACTCCCAATCAATTGAGATTCACACCTGATTAGCCTGTTCCCGGGAGGAGGTGCGTCATGACCCGGATGGCTTTCTTTCTCTACCCCCTGCTGTGCGCCTTCCCTGCCTTCGCTCAGACTCTCCCGCTTACCTTTGAACCCAACCTCGGCCAAGCCCCTGCCGGGATCTCGTTCCTCTGCCGCGGAAACGGCTACGGCGTCTTCCTCCAGGCCGCCGGAGCGGTCCTCGCGCTGCACTCAGGCGGCCGTCAGGCTCTCGTCAACATGCGCCTGGCGGGCGCCGATCCCCACGCCCCTGGGCTGGGCGCCCGCCCGGCGCAAACCAGAAGCCACTACTTCACCGGCAGCGATCCCCGGCTCTGGCGCACCAACGTCCCGCACTTCGAGCAGGTGCGCTTCTCCCGCGTCTACCCCGGCATTGATGTCGCCTACTACGGCGCGCAAGGCCTCTTCGAGTTCGACTTCCTCGTCGAACCGCGCGCCAATCCCAACCGCATCCGTCTGGAGTTCACCGGCGCACGCCGGCTTCGCCCTGCCCCTGACGGTGATGTCCTGGTCGAAACCGCCGCCGGCGAGGTTCGTCTGCGCAAACCCCACGTCTTTCAGGCCGGTCGCCCCATCGGAGCCTCTTACCGGATCACCCGGCACGGCGCCCTCACCCTTCGCCTCGATCGTTACGATCCCTCCCTGGCTCTGCGAATCGACCCCGTCATCGTCTACTCCTCTTTCCTGGGCGGCAACGCCGCCGCCACCGGTGGCAGCGATTACGCCCGCGCCGTCGCCGTCGATCCCTCCGGCAACCTCTACCTCGCCGGCAGCACGGAGTCCCCCAGATTCCCAGTCACCAAAGACGCCCCGCAATCCGCCCGCGCCGGCCTCTTCGACGCCTTCGTCACCAAGCTCGATCCCGCCGGAACCGTGCTCTACTCCACCTACCTCGGCGGTGAAAGCCAGGATGAGGCCCTCGCTCTCGCCGTCGACCCCGCCGGCAACGCCTTCGTCACCGGCCCCACCTCCTCCCGCCGCTTCCCCGTCTCCGCCTCCGCCTGGCAGCCCACCCTTGCCGGCTATACCAATGCCTTCATCACGAAACTCGATCCCAACGGCGCCCTCGCCTACTCCACCTACCTCGGCGGCGATACCGCGGATCAGCCCGCCGCCATCTCCGTCAATGCCGCCGGCGAAGCATTCGTAGCCGGGTTCTCCACTTCGTCCAACTTCCCCATCACCCCGCAGGCCTTTCAGGCCGCCAGAAAGGCACCCCTCACCGGCTTCGCCGCCAAACTCGACTCTTCCGGCGCCACTCTCCTCTACTCCACCTTTCTCGGTGGCAGCAGCTCCGATGCCATCACTGCCACCGCCCTCGATGCCTCCGGCAACCACTGCGTCGCCGGCCAGACTCTATCGCGCGACTTTCCAACCCCCCCCGGCGCCTACCGCACCAGAATCTCTCTCCGCGATGCATTCGTCGCCAAACTCCACGACTCCGGCTCTGCCCTGCTCTTCTCCACCCTCCT
>JARKQJ010000218.1 GCA_029973955.1 Paludibaculum sp.
ATACCGCCATGGAAGCGTGGCCCCGGGACTGGCGTCGCGGGGGATAAGGGCCGGGGCGTGTGGCCCCGGGACTGGCGTCCCGGGGGATAAGGGCCGGGGCGTGTGGCCCCGGGACTGGCGTCCCGGGGGAAAAGGGCCGGGGCGTGTGGCCCCGGGACTGGCGTCGCGGGGGAGAAGGGCCGGGGCGTGTGGCCCCCGGGACTGGCGTCGCGGGGGAAACGGGCTAGGAAGCGTGGCCCCGGGACTGGCGTCGCGGGGGAGAAGGGCCGGGGCGTGTGGCCCCGGGACTGGCGTCCGGGGGGGAATTAGGAGGTGCGGCGGATGCGGATGCCGCCGTTGGTGGTTTGGAGGTTGACGGCGGGGCCGCCGTTGCCTAGCTTGAGGTCCATTCTGCGGGGGCCGTGGTCGCGGTCGGTGGCGGCGCCCGGGAAGTCGGAGTGGAGGCCGCCGTTGGTGGTCTGGGCGTGGACGTTGGCCTGGAAGGAAGCGGGGATGGCGAGGGTGACGCCGCCGTTGGTGGTCTCCACGTCCATGCCGGCGCCTTCCCAACGGGAGCCGGCGAGTTCGACATTGATGCCACCGTTCGTGGTGTGGCCTTTGACAGTGCCGTTGACGGCCGCGAGGTTGATGCCGCCGTTAGTGGTCTGGAAAGCGATGTTGCCACGGACGTTAGCGACGCTGATGCCGCCGTTGGTGGAGTTGAGGTACAGGTCCTGCTGGGCAGGGGTGAAGACCTCGTAGGTGACGCTCCACTTCTGATCGCCCCACTTGCCGCCGACGCCGGAGCGGGGGCCGTTGGCCCTGACCTTGGAGCCGGCGGTTTCGATGCGGATCTCGGAGAGGCGGCTCCTGGCGTCTTCGAGCGAGTCGCCCCAGGCTTCGACCCTGGCGCGGACGAGGATCTCGTTGCGGTCCCAGGCGGTGACGCGGATGCCGCCGTTGGGGGCTGCGTCGACGGCGAGTTTGCCGGTGGCGGCGACGGTGGATTCCCGCATCTCGCAGACGCGGTTGGGCTGGCCGTTGTTTTTCCCGCAGGAGAGCGTCTTCTCCTGGGCGGGCATGAGGCAGGCGGAAATAAAAAGGGCCGCTCCAAGGGCGGACGCTGTGCGCAGGTTCATGCTGGCACCTCCACCGATTGAAGACGGCCCAATGGCAAAAAAGTTCGGTGAACTCTGTTACTTCTTGCCGGCTGCCGGGGCGGTGGCGGGCAGCTTGCGGAACTGGAGGTTGCGATAGAAGGTGGTGCTCTTGGGGTCGTGGCCCTGGAGAGCGAGGTAGCCCTTCATGAAGGTGTTCTTCTCGTCGACGAAGTCGGTGATGACCTTATCGTTCACCTTGATGATGATGTGATTGCCGTTGGCGATGATGTGCTGGGTACCCCATTCATCGTTCTTGGTGGGGCTTTCGAAGTTCTTGTGGAAGTTGTAGAGGGAGCCGGTCTTGACGGGGTCGGAGTGGGTGGCGTTGACCTGCGCTTCGTAGCCCTTGGGGAAGCCGGGGCCGAACGCGGTGCGGAAGTACATGCCGGAGTTGCCGCCCTGGGTGCACTTGAAGTCGGCCTTGAACTCGCAGTTCTCGCACTCCTCCTTCATCCAGAAGAGATGGCTGCGGAAGCCGGAGGTCTTGAGAGCGGGCTTGCCGTCTTCCTTGACGACGGTCCAGGCTTCCGGATGTTCGTTGGCCTTCCAGCCATCGAGGTTCTTGCCGTTCCACATCTTGACCCATTTGCCGGGCTTGGCTGCCTTGTCGGCCGCGCAGATGGGTAGGGCGAGGACCAGGCTGGTAAGGAGAATCGTACGGAGGTTCATGTCCGATATTGTACGGGAAAAGAAGAACGAGGATCTTGCATCGAAAGAGAGGAGGGCGCCCGCGGCGGGGCTATTCTCTCCAGGAGGGGAGGGAGACGTTGGTGCGGTAGTTGGATTCGTTGTAGTCGGGGTTGCGCACGGGTGCGTAGACGCGTTTGGCGGGGGCGGGGCGGTCCTGGGTGTAGATCCAGACGGATTTAGTGTCCCAGAGGACGATTTCGTCGCGGGAGTCGCCGGTGAGGTCGAGGACGTTGTAGGCGAGGTCGGGGTGGCCGTCATCGGGGAACATGACGACGCGGCGGAGCTCGCCGTCGAGGAGGCCGCCTTCGCGGGGGTTGCCGGAGAGCATGGCGTACTCGATGCCGGCGCCGGTCCAGTTGACGGGGAGGAGCGGGGTGGCGTGCGGGACGGGTTCGGATTGCTTGAGGAGGTTGCCCTGGTAATCGAACAAAGAGACGATGCCGGGGTTGCGCCAGAAGTTGACGGTGATGAGCTGGAGGCCGGGGACATCGTTGCGGAACTTGGCGATGGAGGGGGATTGAGCGTGGCCGATGCGGAGGTGCTTGAGGATTCTGCCTTCGCGATCGAATAGGAGATAGCCTTCGTCGGAGCCGCAGGCGTAGACCATGGGCTGGGCGTTGGGGTCGCCGGAGAAGTTGCCCATGACGATGCCGTCGGCGTGATCGCGGAGGTCCTTGTCGTGGGACCAGAGTTGGCGGCCGTCGGAGGACCAGAGGGAGTAGCCGAGCATGAACTCCTGGCGGCCGTCGCCATCGACGTCGTAGGGGTAAGGGAAGTGGCCGGTCTGGCCGTCGCCCTGCCAGAGGAGCTTGAGGTCGTTGGAGAAGACCCAGAAGTATTTGTAGCGGTCTTTGACAAGGATTTCGGTGGCGCCTGCGGCGCTATGGCCCCGGCCTGACGCCCGGGGGAAATCGCTGGTGGCGCCTTTGCGGCCGGAGAGGTTGAGGAAGGCGAGGGAGTCTCCGCTGTTGAGTTCGTAGGGGCGCTCTTTGAGGTTGGGGTCCGCCCGGGGCATCCAGGTGGAGGCGCGGAGCTTGCCGGTGGCGCCGTCGAGGATCTGGAGCTGGAAGTCGCGGACGAGGACGACTTCATTGCGGCCGTCGAGATCGACGTCGTGGATCTGGAACGGCATGTCGTTGGTGAGGAGGCCGTTGCGCGGATCGGGGCGGCCGGACTGCCAGAGGACTTTGCCGTCGAGGGTGACGGCGGTGAGGCAGGAGATGTGGGAGAAGGCGTCACCGCGGACGCGGGGGATGTTCTGGCCGAAGAGCATGTCGATACGGCCGTCGCCATCGAGATCGCCGAAGCGGACATCGCGGCCGGTGCCGAAGCCGGGGGTATCGAATTTCTTCCAGAGGACGGGCTTGGGGTTGGCGGCGCGGAGTTCGGCGAGCTGCCTTTCACGGGCGGCGATGCGGGCGTTGATTTGGGCGACGGTGGGATCGGCGGCCGACACGGCGAAGTCAGTGAAGCGGGCGGGGGCGTTGGCGGCGATGCCGGCCTTGCCTTTGAGGATCTCGGAGTCCGTGGTGTCGAAGATGAGCTGGCCGTCGATGAAGGCGCGGATGCGGGGGCCTTTGGATTCGACGCGGAGGGTGTAGTAGCGGCGGACGTCGTAAGTGAAGGGGGCGGAGGCGAGTTCGCGCCAATCCATGGTGCGGAACTGTTTGTCGAGCGGCTGGCGGATGGCGAGGCGGGCGAGCTTGCCCTGGGCGAGGCCGAAGAAGTAGTAGTGGCGATTGGTGCGGTAGCGGAAGACGAGGCCGGCGAAGTGGTCGAAGGAGAGGGGTTTGAGCTTGACCTCGACGGTGGTATCGAACCACTCTTCGTCGCCGGTGATGAAGAGGGGGTTGTATTCGGCGGGGCGGGCGTTGACGGCGTGCTGTTCGATGTAGGACTTGCCGTTTTCGTCGGAGACGATCCAGGTGTCGTCGTGGACGATGGGGTTGGTCCAAGGTGCGAGGGGGACGCCGCGGTGGGGGAGGTAGTGGTATTCCTGGATGGCTGCGTTGAGGAGGCCGACGGGAGTGGAGAGCCAGCCGGGGGGATAGCGGGAGAAGTCGTCCTTGAAGAGGTCGGCGGCTGGGAGGGCGAGGGGGAGGGCGAGGAGAAGGGCGAGTTTCCGCATGGCGTGCTCGGGCTTATCGTATCAGGGGCCTGGCGGAATTGCGGCGCGGAGAGTTGGAGGGGTGGGTTCGTTTGGCGGATTTGTTCGAGAAGGAGCCGGTCTGTGCGGCGGGCGTGGAGCCGGAGATGGGCGACGCGGCGGTGGAGAGCGGCGAAGGCGGGGGCATGGCGGTGCAGGAAGGCGAGGGGTTCAGGGGAAGAGAGGAACTGGCGGTGGAGCTGGTCGATTTGAATGGCGTAGTGCATGAGGTGGACGCGGAGGATGGCGCGAGAGGCGGCGAGGGCGCGGGTGGCGGGTTCGGTGAACTGTTCGGAGACGAGGGTGGCGAGGCGGTTGGCTTCGAACGCCAGAAAATAGGGCAGCGGGGCGTTGTTGGTGCGGCAGCCGTGTCGGGTGGAGTTTAGGGCGGAGCGGGCCTTGCCTTCGGGGGAGCGGGGTCCGGTGGAGCGGAGGGCATTAGCGCGGTTGGCGGCGAGGCGGCGCTCGGAGATGGGTTTGTTTGGCATAAATCACTCCGCCTTGGTGAAGCGATGGAGCGTGTCGGCGAGGTAGTGTTTGTGGCCGTCGGCATGGTCGTGCTGATCGTGGGCGGTTTGGAGGGCGGGGCTGGCGTGGAACTCTTCGTTCCAGGCGAGTGTGGTGCGGAGGGCGGCGTTGGTTTGGGAGGCGCTGGATTGGATGCGGAGGTCGAGGGCGCGTGTGGCGATGTGCGCGAGGCGGCGGCGGAGGTAGAGGGTTTCGGCGAGTTCGTCGGCGAGCATTTGGGTGAAGAAGCTGGAGGGTTGGAACTGCTGGTGGACCGCACGGCGGATGTGCTGGAACTCGGGGGTGGAGGAGAGGGTATCGGCGGGGAGGAGGGCGGCGTCGAAGGGGGAATCGGGATGGTTGTTCATAGGTTTTCTCGCTGGCCAGATTGTTGCAGGCGAAAAAGCGAATAAAAAGCGAAATTTACGGGAAGTGATTGAAAAGATTATGTCGATTTTTCTGGAAGAGGCGTGATCGGCTGGCGAGCGGTCTGGGGACAGATCGGTGCTGGCCACCAGCGGTTGTCGGAGGAGCAGGTGGCCGCTGCCAAGGAACGGGACCGGAAGATCGTCCATGCTGCGGACACGGGAAAAGCGGGGATCGAGATGGTCAAGCCGCCCGATGGCTGGGCTCATGATGAAGCTGAAGCAACTGATCAACGCGGAGGGACAAGATCGCGTAAGTCCGGCCAACGTCATCGCTGAATTCGATTTCGGAGACACCGGGGGCGAGTGGCTCGACCGCCGTGCCGATCTGAACGCGCAGAAGGCCATGGACAGCGACGCAGTGATAGGGTAGGAGTGAATTCCCATGATGAAACTTGCGTGTTCTCTCCTTGTGATGGCGTCGATGCTGGCGGAAGCGCAGCCGGCTCGCGGGAAGGTGGTGGTGATTTCCTTGGATGGGCTTCCGGCTTATGCGCTGGAGGATCCGAAGCTGCCGGTGCCGACGCTGCGGCGGTTGATGAGCCAGGGGGTTTATGCGAGCAAGATCAGCGTGAATCCGACGGTGACGTGGCCGAACCACACTTCGATGGTGACGGGGGTGGGAGCGGACCAGCATGGGTTGCTGGCGAACGGGACGATTTCGCGGACGGGTGGGTGGCCGCCGATCAAGGTGGAGCCTTTTATCGAGAAGACGAAGATGGTTCACGTGCCGACGGTCTATGACGCCGTGTACCAGGCGGGGATGACGACGGCGCAGGTGGATTGGGTGGCGATCGAGAAAGCGCCGACGATCACCTGGGCGTTCCGGGAGTGGCCGGCGGCGGACGGTCCGCTGGAGAAGGAGATGCTGGCGAAGGGGGTGATCACGGCGGCGGATCTGGAGGGGTTCACGAAGGCGAACATAGTGTTCCGGGACCAGATCTGGACGCGGGCGGGCGAGTTTCTGATTGAGAACCACAAGCCGGATTTGCTGCTGTTTCACCTGCTGACGCTCGATTCGGAGCACCACACGTATGGGCCGAACACGCTGGCGGGGCGGACGGCGATGGCGTTTGTGGATTCCTGTGTGGAGAAGCTCGTGCAGGCGGTGGAGAAGGCCGGGCTGGCGGACAGGACGACGTTTCTGATCGTTTCGGACCATGGGTTCAAGGGGTACAAGAGCCAGGTGCGGGCCAACATCGCGCTGCAGCAGGCCGGGTTGGGGGACAAGGTGTATGTGTTGCCGGAGGGCGGGACTGCCTATGTGTATCTCTCAGACGATGCGCTGATTCCGCGGGTGCGGGAGCTGCTGGCGCGCGTGGAGGGCGTGGATCGGGTGATTGGCACGGAAGAGTATGAGGCGCTGGGGTTGCCGACGCCGGCGCAGGATTCGCAGTTCGGGCAGTTGCTGTTGGCGGCGAAGGAGGGGTATTCGTTTTCGGGGGCGACGGGCGGTCCAGTGACGGCGGCGGTGCCGCAGACGGGGGGGAGCCATGGGTATCTGGGGTCAGATCCGGAGATGAACTCGATTTTCATTGCGGCGGGATATGGAGTGACGGCACGGGGGAAGATCGGGACGGTGTCGAGCATCGACATCGCGCCGACGATCGCGGAGTTGCTGGGGGTGAAGCTGCCCACGGCGAAGGGGAAGGCGATCCGGCTGCAATAGAGACACGGGGGGGTGGACCGATGCGGGTGGGAATGCGCTAAGCTACTTTCAACATCGCAGTTCGATCTGGGGATCATTTTCATGTCTGGGCCAATGATGCGTCTTTTTGCGGCTGCGGCCGCGCTCCTGATGGTTTCCTCGTGCGGGCATACGCACACGCCGCCGGGCGGGTCGTCGTCGACGACGCGGGATGGCCGGCTCTCGCCGCTGCTCTCCAACCTGGGGAAGCTGAACGCGCCGATCACCACGCGATCTTCCGACGCGCAGAAGTACTTCAACCAGGGGCTGACGCTGGTTTATGCGTTCAACCACGCTGAAGCGCTGCGTTCGTTCCAGGAGGCCGCGCGTGTGGATACGGGGTGCGCGATGGCCTATTGGGGGCAGGCGCTGGCGCTGTCGCCCAACATCAACGATTCCGCGATCGGGCCCGACCGCGAGGAGCAGGGTGCAAAAGCCATTGCCGAGGCTGTGAAGCGCAAAGCCGGCGTGACCGAGCGGGAAGCCGCTCTGATTGATGCACTGGCGGCTCGTTTCGAGCAGTCCGGCAAGCCCGAGCGAAAGGTGCTGAACGAACGGTACGCCGCCGCCATGAAGCAGGTGCGCGGGCGATTCCCGGACGATCCGGACATTGCGACTCTTTACGCGGACTCGGTGATGAACACGATGCCTTGGGACTACTGGCAGAAGAACACGCCGAAGCCAGGGGTGCAGGATGCGCGCGAGGCACTGGAGAAGACCATCGCGAAGTACCCCGATCACATGGGTGCGCACCATATGTATATCCATCTGTTGGAGGCCTCCGACTTTGTGGACCTCACGGTGCCGAGCGCGGAGCGGTTGGGGGCGCTGGCTCCGGGAGCGGGCCACCTGGTACACATGCCTTCGCACGTGTTCATCCGGGTGGGCCGCTACGAGGATGCAGCGGCGGCGAATGAGAGGGCGGTGCAGGCGGATGAGGACTACATCACGCAATGCCGCGCGCAGGGAATCTATCCCGCGGCGTACTATCCGCACAACGTACACTTTCTCAATGCGGCGCTGGTGATGAGCGGCCGTTCCAAGGAGGCGATCGATTCGGCGTTCAAGGTGGCGACGCGGCACGCGGACCACATGTTGAAGGAGCCCGGGTTCGGGTTTGCCCAGCTTCTGCGGACGATTCCGGTGATGACGCTGGTCCGGTTTGGGAAGTGGGAAGAGATTCTGAAACAGCCGCAGCCGGCTGCCGATCTTCCCTATGTCCGCGCCATGTATCACTTCGCGCGTGGTCATGCGCTTGCGGCGCAAGGGAAGCAGCAGGAGGCGCGGGCGGAGTTGGATGCGATGCGCGCAGCCGCGGCGGACCCGTCGTTGAAGGACGAGAAGGTGTTCGACATCAACTCGCTGGAAAAACTGGCCGGCATTGGGGTGGCGATGCTGGAGGGGGAGTTGGCGTACCGGAAGAAGGACTGGGGTGGCTCGATTGGAATTTACAGGAAGGCTGTTGAGCTGGAGGACGCTCTGCTCTATAGCGAGCCGCCGGATTGGATGCTGCCGCCGCGGCAGTACCTGGGGGCAGCGCAACTGGCGGCCGGCAAATATGCCGATGCCGAGGGGACGTTTCGGGGCGATTTGAAGCGGCACAGGGATAACGGGTGGTCGCTGAAGGGGCTGGAGATGGCGCTGCGGAAGCAGGGTCGCGAAACGGAGGCGGGAGACGCGGTGGCGCGCTTCCGCAAGGCCTGGAACAGGGCCGACGTTTCGATTGAGAGTTCGCGGTTCTGAGGTTGGCGAACAGGTCAGCGGTGAACAGGCCGGGTCAAGGACTGTTTGCGGACTAGACCGTAAAGTGTGGGCCGGGCAGGGTGGAGCCACCGACGACCATGCCGACGGGCTGGTGTGGCGGAGCAAAGCCCGGCACGGGGCCGGTGCCCATGACCTGAGTGACCATCTGCGACGTTTTCCAAACCATGATGGGCATCTGGAGGCAGGAGGCGATCGAATCAAAGATCTCCTGCGAGTAATCAAAGGAGCCGCGCAGAGAAGCCCGCATGGCATTGATGAGGTTGGCAGTGCTGGTAGCGCCTTCGTCGTGCCGCAAGCTGATGAAGGGGCATGGGACATTCATGGTGGGCGGCGCGACGGGAGCGGGCACGGCCGCGAAGGTGGGGTACCAAGGCAGGCCGGGCACGGAGACACTGAGGCACAAGGCGTTCCACTGCATGCCAAAGCCGCGGGCAATGGCGTCGGCGAGGGCTGCGGAGGGCCCAGTCCAGGTGGCAAAGGCGGGTGAGTTCCTGACAACGACGTCCATCGGTTGACCTTGTAGACGGCCACCGGCGGCGACAGGGCCGTTGATCTGGATGTTGACGAGGCCGGCGGTGAGTTTCCACAATTGGAATCCGAATTCGATGGCGGCCAAAGCGCCGTCGATGATTCCGTTGTAGGTCTCGTTCATAGCGCGTTGGTTCGCCACATCAGACGGGCTATTGGACGCGGCGCGGAACAGGGCCGGCGGGAACGGGAGTGGCGCGGACTGGCTGGGTACCGGGGGCCCTGGCAAGGGGGGGCGCATCGGGCTGGGCGGCAGGCCCTGCCTGACAGCGGGTAAGGTCAGATTAAAACTTCGGAAGCGTTGTTTGGCGGCCTCTTTGGCCATGGCGCCCAGTTGCAGATTTGGCATCGATTCTCCTCGCCCAGGGGGGGCCTTGCGGGTGGATTTGTTTGAGAGTTTACCGTAATGGAGATGATTGAGTCCTGGCGGCGTTCGGCGGACGCGGAGTTCAGGCGTGAAGCGACCGGCCTCACACGGCCGATCCGCGAAGTTGGTCCGATCGGCAACCGGCGATATCAGGCTCACCTGTTCGCGAATGGGGAAGGGATTGTGAGTGGGGACAGGCGGGGGCAGGATTGATGGTCTGAGAGTTTCGGAGTTGTGTGCCGGAAAGGCTGCCGGATTCGGAGGAATGCGATGAAGTAAAGACGTGGGGATGAAAGGGGTGGGGCCGATTGCGATGAAGTGGACGAACCCGAAGTATGCGGCGGAGGTGGCGGCGGCGGAGGGGGGAAAGTAGGCCCCAGCGCCGGGGGAAGTAGTGGCTGGCGCCGAGTGGCGCCAGGGGCCTACGGGTAAGTGAGGCCGAAGCCGAATTTGAAGAGGGGGTCGGAGAAGTCGTGGGCGGCGTCGGCGGCCTGGGACATGACGGAGGGCATGTCGCTGGGGAGGTCGAAGGGGAGTTTGCCGGTGGGGGCGGATTTGCCGAAGACGATGCGGAAGAGGGAGTGGTCCGAGACGCCGAAGGAGGCGAGGACGGCGGGGACCTGATCGATGAATTCGGTGAGGATGGTGGGGCGGTCCATATCGACGCAGACGACGACGGGTTTGCCGGAGGAGGCGAGTTTGAGGACGGCGTCGAGTTCGGCCTGATTGGCGGAGCCGGTATAGGCGAGGGTATTGCCGAGGACGGGGCGGATGTTGACGGCGGGGGCGTTGGGAGAGCGGCCGGCGCCTCGGGGGCCGCCGGGACCGCCGGCGCCGGGGATGACGAAGCTGCCGCCGAAGGGGTAGACGATGGCGGGAGTGGTGATGCGGATGATGGCGAGGTCGGCCTGGGTGATGTCGGTGACAACGGTGCCGTAGGGCGAGGCGGCCTGGGGATCGAGGTTCTGGAGGAAGATCTTTTTGGCGACGGGGAAGGGGAGGGTTTGGGGTGAGTTCTTTAGGAGGACGACGCTGCGGTCCTGGGCTTTCTGGCCGGCGGCGACGAACTCGGCGCTGCCGGCGATGTGTTTGGCCTGGTCGGGATCGACGTAGGGGTTTTCAAAGAGGCCGAGATCGAACATGGCTTTGAGGATGCGGCGGGCGGAGAGGTCGAGGCGGGCGGCGGGGATGGAGCCTTCCTGGACGCATTCGAGGATGTAGCGGGGGTCGGCTTCGCTGAGGAGCTGATCGACGCCGGCGAGGATCATGGCTTTCTCCTGGTCTTTGCGGGAGAGGTGTTCGACGCCCCAGGGCATGCTGCGGATGGTGTCGGTGACCATGATGCCGGGGAAGGCGAGTTTGTCGCGGAGGAGGGTGGTGGCCATGGCTTTGGAGAAGTTGATGGCGACGGTGTCCTTGCCGGTGGGGATGAAGTAGGCGCCCATAACGGCGCCGGCGCCGGCCTGGAATGCGGCTTTGAAGGGGATGAGGTGGGAGTCGAACTGGTTGGCGGGGTAGATGGCCCATTTGCCGTAGTCGCTATGGGGGTCGTAGCCGTCCTTGACGGGGCCGTCGCCGGGGAAGTGTTTGACGATGCAGAGGACGCTATCGGGCCCGAGGCGTTTGCCCTGGGCGCCCTCGATGAAGGCGGCGGTGAGTTTGGCGACCCATTGGAAGTCGTCGCCGAAGGTACCGTTGATGCGGTTCCAGCGGGGTTCGGTGGCGACGTCGGCCTGGGGGCCGAGGAGGGCGCGGATGCCGATGGCGCGGAGTTCGCGGGCGGTGATGCGGGCGTGTTCCTGAACGGCGGCGGCATCGCCGATAGCGGCGAGGCCGAGCTGGCCGGGCCACTGGGAGAGGCGGGCGGAGGGAGCGGGGCGGCCGGCGAATTCTACGCCCATGGCGGCACGGCGAACACCGCTTCTGGGGTTGTCGCTGGGCGTCATGGGGATGCCGAGTCGGGAGGATTCGGCGATTTCCTGGAGGTTGTTGATAAATCTCGCGGTGATTTCGGGGGCTTCGGGGCCGGGGCGGATGACGGCCCAGCGGATGCCGCGCTGGAGGATGAGGTCGCGGACGGGGGCGGGGGAGCCGGGTTCGATGTTGTAGGGGTTATTGCGGCCGAGGATGGCGCGGGCGGCGCCCTTGGGCTGGGGGGCTGGGGTGGCTCCCGGGCGGATGGGAGCGCCCATGGCTCCGGTGGGATTGTCGAGGAGTTCGCCGTTGGGGCCGGTGGCGCCGGAGATGGAGGCGTGGAACATGAGGCCGGCCTTTTCCTGGGTGGTCATGCGAGTGAGGAGGTCGGCGACGCGGCGCTCGGTGGGGAGGCGCCAGTCTTCGTAGGGGTCGAGGCGGCCGTTGCGGTTGAGGTCTTTGAAGGAGAGGCCGGAGAGCTTCAGGATGGGGGCTGAGCGCGCGCCGAGGAGGGGTTGTTGGGGCTGGGCGAAGAGGGCTGGGGCGGCGAAGAGCGCGAGGAGGTAGCGAAGCGGCATCGTTTGGATACGAAATCACAGGAAGGGTTGGGAGTCAAGTGCGGGGGATTGGGGGTGGGCGAGGTGGTGGTCCGTGGCGGATGGCGGTGCCGACGGCAAGTTGGAATTGGGTGAGGCCTTCGCGACGGCAGATGGGAGAAGAGGCTTGACACGCGCCGGGGAAGTGCTAATATTTTGGCATGATGTCAAAAATTGAGCAGGATGGCCGGCGGTGACGGCGGGGGCGGCGTTGAGCCGGCGGGAGCGGCAGATCCTGGAGATTCTGTACCAGAGAGGGAAGGCGTCGGTGGCGGAGGTGCGGGAGGCGATGGAGGATGCGCCGAGTTATTCGGCGGTGCGAACGCTGCTGAACGTGCTGAAGGACAAGGGGCATGTGAAGCACAAGGCGGAGGGGTTGAAGTACGTCTATTTGCCGACAGTGCCGCGGGACAAGGCGAAGAAGAGCGCGGTGCGGCATTTATTGGACACCTATTTCTCCGGGTCGCCAGAGCAGATTGTGGCGGCGTTGTTGGATGTTTCCTCGACGCAACTGACGCAGGAAGAGCTGGACCGGATGGCGGCCATGATCGAGAGAGCGAGGGGAAGGGAGAAGTGAGATGAGCGGATTCCTGTTGGCGATGGCGTGGAAGGCGACGGCGATCTTGGGGCTGGCGTGGGTGGCATCGCTGCTGATGCGCAGGGGGGCGGCGGCGGCGCGGCACCTGGTGTGGACGGCGGCGGTGGTGGCGGTGCTGGCGGCGCCGGTGATGAGCGTGTCGGTGCCGGCTTGGGAGGTGGCGTTGCCGGCGGGGGTGACGTTCTCGATGACAGCGCACGGGTCCGCGGCTCCGGCCGGTGCGCCGGGCGGAGGAGCGGCTGGGCCAGCGGGCGGAGGGGCTCCGGTGTGGCGTGTGGATTGGGGCTCTGTGGGCGTTTGGTTGTGGGTGCTCGGGGCGGGCGTGATGCTGCTGAGAGTGGGCGCGGCCTGGTGGACGGTGCGGGGGTTGCGGGCGGGGGCGCGGAAGTTGGAAGGCGTGGGGCTGGGCGTGGACGTGCTTGAGTGCGGCGTAGAGATGCCGATGTCGGTGGGGTTGCGGCGGCCGGCGATCCTGTTGCCGCGGGGCGCGCCGGATTGGGAGGCAGAACGGCTGCGGCTGGTGTTGGCGCATGAACTGGCACATGTGAGGCGGGGCGACCTGGTGTCGAATTTCCTGGCCCGGATGGCGCTGTGCCTGCATTGGTGGAATCCGCTGGCCTGGGTGGCGTGGAGAGAGTTTGTGCGGGAGAGAGAGAAGGCGGCCGATGACATGGTGATCGAGTCGGGCGCTTCACCGGTAACCTATGCGGGCTATTTGCTGGAGATGGCGCGGGCGGCGGCGGCCGAGCCGGAGTTGGAGCCGGCGGCACTGCCGATGGCACGGAGATCGCAGTTGGAGGGCAGATTGATGTCGATTTTGGATGAGAAAGTGAAGCGCGGCGCGCCCGGGCGCGCGGCATGGATGGGCACGGTTGTGGTGATGCTGGCCGGTGTGGGGATGTTGGCGGCGGTGCGGCCGTCGGTGGTGGAGCGGACGGTGCCGGCGGTGGTGCAGAGCGTAGCTCAGGCGGCGGCCCAGTTGCCGGTTCCGGCGGCGGCTCCGGCACAGAAGTTGGAGGAGCGGGTTGGGGTGGATTATGGGACAGGTCTGCAGAAGTTAGCGGAGCAGGAGCTGCGTGCCGGGCGTGTAGCCGAGGCTGAGAAGCTCTATTTGCAGGCGCTGACTGTGTATGGGACGGATCCCCGGGCGCAAGCGGTGCTGGTGAAGTTGGGGGTGATGGCGATCGAACGGGAGCAATATGAGAAGGCGGAAGGGTACTTGGAGAAGGCCCAGGGGGGGGATGCGAAGATCACGGCACAGGCGTTGATGTGGCTCGGTGTGTCGTTGGAAAGACAGGGAAAACTGGTCGATGCCGAGATATTGTATCGGGGTGGGGCGGGGTTGGCGACATTGAGCGAAGTGCAGGGGCAGGTGGCGGCCCGGCTGCTGGCGCGGGTGTTGAAGGCAAATGGCAAAGAGCTGGAGGCGGAGGAGTTGGAGCGGCGCGTGGCGGAGGAGGTGGCGGCACGGAAGCCGGTGCTGCTGCCGGAGCCGGCGGAGGTGTTTCGGATCGGCGGCGGACAGGTGGAGGCGCCCGTTCCGGTTCATAAGGTGGAGCCGGAATATACGCAAGAGGCGCGCGTGGCGAAGTATATGGGGTCCGTTCTGTTGACAGTGGTGATTGGCGAGGACGGGCGGCCGTTCAATATCCAGGTACTGCGGGGGATTGGCCTGGGGTTGGATGAAAGGGCGGTGGAGGCGGTGAAGCAGTGGCGGTTCGAGCCGGGGACGAAGGGCGGGGCGCCGGTGAATGTGCGCGCGAATATTGAGGTCAATTTCAAGTTGCTGTGAGCGGATGCGCCGGGAGCCGGGTAAGGACCACCTGCCCCACCTCGGGTGGAGAGTTGTTAAATAAGAGACAGATGTCTCCTTTCTCTGAAGCGGTTCATCCGGTGGATTTGGATGTGTTGGAGCGGATCCAGCGGCGGGTGCTTTGGTTGAGCACGTACATGATTCACTATGCGAACCATGTGCGGCCGAATGCGGACGCGATCAAAGTGGGCGGGCACCAGGCGAGCTGCGCGTCGTCGGTGGGGATTTTGACCGCGTATTACTTTGGCGCGGCTGAGCCGGAGGACCTGATTGCGATCAAGCCGCATGCGGCGCCGGTGTATCACGCGATCCAGTACCTGCTGGGCGGGCTGGCGGAAGAGAAGATGCGGGAGCTGCGGGCGTTTGGGGGATTGCAGTCGTACCCGTGCCGGCTAAAGGATCCGGATGCGTTTCATTTCTCCACGGGGTCAGTGGGCTTCGGGGCGGTGATGCCGCACTTCATGTCGCTGGCGCGACACTATGTGACGGACCATTTCGGCTATGAGAAGCGGCCGCGGTTTCTGTCGCTGATGGGGGATGCGGAACTGGATGAGGGCAATGTTTGGGAGGCGTTGAGCGAGGACAGTCTGCAAAAGCTGGGGCGGGTGATCTGGATGGTGGACCTGAACCGGCAGAGCCTGGACCGGGTGGTGCCGACGGGGCGGGCGCAGAAGGTGAAGTCGTCGCTGAGTTCGTTCGGGTTTCACGTGATTGAGGTGAAGTACGGCTCGAGGCTGGAGGCGGCGTTTGCGAAGCCGGGCGGGGCGAAGCTGCGGGCGCGGATCGACGAGATGCCGAACAGCGAGTATCAGGCGCTGTTGCGGATGCGGGCCAGCGGGCAGATGGCGGAGTTGTTGTGCCGGCGGCCGGAGGGGCCGGATGGGGAGTTGGCGGAGTTGCTGGCGGGTGAGACGGACCTGCCTGGATTGGTGTCGGACTTAGGCGGGCACGATCTGCGGAAGCTGCTGGCGGCGTTTGCAGAGGCAAACACGGTGACGGACCGGCCGGTGGCGATTGTGGCGTACACGGTGAAGGGCTGGGGGTTGCCGCTGGCCGGGGATCCGACGAATCATTCGCGGCTGTTGACGGATGAGCAGATGGAAGAGCTGCGGGGCGGGCTGGGGATTGCGGCTGGGGCGGAGATTAGCGGGTTTGCGGCGGGGTCGGCGGAGGCGCGGGCGTGCGAGGCGGCGCGAAGGAGGGTGGGCCTGGAGCGGGATCTGACGCGGCGGACGGTGGCGGCGAGGATTCCTCAGAGCCTGGAGCGGGAGTACACGGGCGAGATAGCGACGCAGCAGGCGTTTGGGAATGTGATGTCGGAGCTGGCGCGGATGCCGGAGGCGCGGCGCAGGCTGGTGACGGCGAGTCCGGATGTGGCGGTGTCGACGGGATTGGGAGGCTGGCTGCAGAAGGTGGGGGTGTATTCGCCGGAGGATGAGATCGATTATTTCGGCGAGCAGGCGGTGCCGGTGGCGCTGAAGTGGAAGCAGGGCCGGGCGGGCCAGCATGTGGAGCTGGGGATCTCGGAGAACAACCTGTTTCTGATGCTGGGTGCGCTGGGGGTGACGTCTGACTTGCTGGGCGAGCCGCTGGCGCCGGTGGGGACGGTTTACGATACGTTCATTTCCCGCGGATTGGATGCGTTGCACTATGCGGTTTACAACGGGGGCAAGTTCATTGTGGTGGGGACGCCCTCGGGGATCAGTCTGGGACCGGAGGGCGGGCTGCACCAATCGCTGATGCCGCCGTCGTTCGGGATTGAGAGCCCGATGATCACGTATTACGAGCCGTGTTTTGCGAAGGAGATGGAGTGGATTCTCCTGGAGGGAATCCGGCGGATTCTGGAGGATTCGAAAGCGGAGAGCGTGTATTTGCGGCTATCGACGGTACCGCAGCGGCAGGAGCTTTTCCCGAGCGGGCGAGGGGGATTGCGGGAGGATGTACTGCGGGGCGGGTACAGGCTGGTGGACTATTCGGGGCGGGCCGAATATGCGCCGGGGGTGAATGTAGTGAACCTTTTCACGTGCGGGGCGATGGTGCCGCCGGCGGTGGCGGCGTCAGAGGAACTGGCGGCGGAGGAGTTGTTTGTGAACGTGATTGCGGTGACGAGTCCGGACCTGCTGCACCGGGGGTGGGTGCAGGCGCGGCGGGCGCGGATGAAGGGCCGGGCGGCGGGGCATCATTTGGAAGCGCTGGTGCCGGAGCGGGAGAGGGGGTGTCCGCTGGTGACGGTGATGGACGGGCATCCGCACGCACTATCGTATCTGGGGAGCGTATTTGGAGCGAAGACGGTGCCGTTGGGGGTGGATCAGTATGGGCAATCGGGGGCGCGGCTGGAGCTGTACGAACACTATGAGATCAGCGTGGCGGCGATGGTGAAGGCGGCGATTGAGGCGATCGGCTGAGGTGATTTGACCGCCGTGCGGATTGGTGATAGAAGCAAGGCATGAAGTGCTCGAAATGGGTGGTAGTTTTCCTCGGAATTCTATTTGGTTTTTCCGGAAGCGGTGAGTGCCAGCAACTGCGGTTTTACCGGGTGCCGGATGAGCAGTTGGAGGCGCGGCTGGGGGCGGCGAAGGTGAAGAACGTGGAGCGGCAGGCGGAGTTGCAGAGGCTGTTTGAAGAGGCGGGATGCAAGGGGGAGAGCCTAGAGTTGCAGCGGGTGAGCGGGACGAAGGCGCCGAACATCTTCTGCACCCTGCGCGGGGAGACGCAGGTGACCGTGGTGGTGGGGGCGCATCACGACAAGGTTCCGCAGAGCGCGCTGGGGCTGGTGGACAACTGGAGCGGAGCGTCGATGCTGCCGAGCCTGTATGAGAGCCTGGCGAAAGAGAAGCGGCAGATCACGTTCATTTTCGCGGGATTTGCGGCGGAGGAGGATGGATTTCTGGGGTCGGAGGAGATGATGAAGCAGTGGAAGAAGCAGGGGCGGGGCAAGATCGAGGCGATGGTGAACATCGATTCGGTGGGGATGACGCCCACGAAGGTGTGGCCGGCGCGCAGCGACGAGAGGCTGCTGGCCGTGCTGGCAGGGGTGGCCCGGGCGATGAAGCTACCGGTGAGCGGGGTGGATGTGAGCCAAGTGGGCGACTCGGATTCGGTGACTTTCGCGCAAAGGAAGATTCCGGTGGTGGATGTGCATGGGGTGACGCAGGAGACGTTCCGGACGCTGCACAGCCCGTACGACAAGCCGGGGGCGGTGGTGTTCGAGCACTACCGGGACACGTACCGTTTGATGGCGGGGTTTCTGTCGTTCCTGGACTCGATGCAGGCGGCGGCGAGGACGGGGCAGTAGGGCGCGATCAGAGAGTGGGGAGGGCGCGGCGCCAGGCGAGCAGTTTCCGGGAGAGGGCGGCGGCGACATCGGGGTATTGCCGGGCGACTTCGGCGCGTTCCGATTGAGAGTGGCGGAAGTCGTAGAGTTCGAGGCGGGAGGAGTCGTCGTTGACGAGGGCTTTCCAGGGGCCGGAGCGAATGGCGAGGTTGGGGCCTTGGTCGTCGAGGCGGCCGGGCTGCAGGTAGGAGGCATCGCGGCCGTATTCCCAGAAGAGATCCTTGCGGCGGATTAGCGGGCGGCCGAGGAAGGCAGAGGAGAGGTCTTCGCCGTCGAAGGGGACATTGGGGATGGGGACGCGGGCGAGGCGGCAGAGGGTGGGGAAGAGGTCGAGAGAAGAGACGACGGTGGAGTTGTCGGTGACGCCGGCGGGGGTGCGGCCAGGGTAGCGGACGAGGAAGGGGACGCGGATGCCTCCTTCGTAGAGGCTCCATTTGCGGCCGCGGAAGCCGGAGGTGGAGCCGGGCGGCGCGAAGCCTTCCTTGTAGTAGCGGGGCCAGGCGGTGGGGCCGTTATCGCTGAGGAAGACGACGATGGTACGGGGGGAGAGGTGGCGGGTGTCGAGGCGATGGAGGAGGCGGCCGATTTGAGTGTCCATGTCCTCGAGGGTGGCGTAGTACTGCTGGAGGTACTTGTTGTAGGAGAAGCGCTGGTATTTGGCGAGGAGGGCGGGGTCGGGATCGAAGGGGTCGTGGACGTCGTTGGGCCAGAACTGGAGGAAGAAGGGGCGGTTCGACTGGCGGTCGATGAAGTCGAGGGCGCGATCGGCGAAGTGGCGGGTGACTTCGTGGTGTGGGGCGCGGAGGATATTGCCGCGGCCGAGTTGGGCGCTCATGTCGGAGAGGCGGCCGGGGGTGAGGACGCGGTCGCCGAGGCCTTCGAAGGTGGTGAGAGATTCGTCGAAGCCGTATTCGGTGGGGAGAGGGGCGTCGCCGACATCGCGGCCGCCGCCCATGTGCCATTTACCGAAGTGGGCAGTGGCGTAGCCGGCGTTTTGGAAGGCGCGGGCGAGGGTGGGGACGGCGGGATCGAGGAAGTCGCGCATGCCGAGGCGGCGCTGGCTGGCGCGGGAGTCGAGGTAAGTGAAGATGAGGTGGCGGGAAGGGCACTGGCCGGTGGTGATGCCAACGCGGGAGGGGGAGCAGATGGGGGCAGCGACGTAGCCTTGGGTGAAGCGGACGCCTTGGGCGGCGAGGCGGTCGAGGTTGGGGGTGGGGACTTCGCAGCCGTAGGAGCCGAGGTCGCCGTAGCCGAGATCGTCGGCGAGGATGAGGAGGACGTTGGGCGGATGAGCGGCCGGCGCGGTGGAGGCCGCGGATTGGAGGAACGTGCGGCGAGTGAGCATGTGGCGGCGTTCTGGGGATAGTATGGCAGAGACACTATGAGGCCTGGCATCCTGTTGGCAATCGTGATGACGCTGCCGGTGGCGGCGCAAGGACAGAGGTGGACGGCGGAGAAGGCGAAGGCTTGGTACGCGGCGCAGCCCTGGCTGGTGGGGGCGAACTACGCGCCGGCGAGCGCCATCAACCAACTGGAGATGTGGCAGGCGGAGACGTTCAATCCGGCGGAGATCGATAAAGAGCTGGGGTGGGCGCAAGGGATCGGGATGAACACGATGCGGGTGTTCCTGCACGACCTGGTGTGGGCGCAGGACGCGGTGGGGTACAGGAAGCGCATCGACACGTTCCTGACGATTGCGCAGAAGCATGGCATCCGGCCGATGTTCGTTTTGTTCGATTCGGTGTGGGATCCGGAGCCGCAGTTGGGCAAGCAGCGGGCGCCGAAGCCGGGAGTGCACAACTCGGGTTGGGTGCAGGGGCCGGGGGCGAAGGCGCTGGGGGATCCGAAATCGGCGGCGCGGTTGGAAGCCTATGTGAAGGGAGTGGTGGGGGCGTTCGGGAAGGACAAGCGGGTGCTGGCGTGGGATCTGTGGAACGAGCCGGACAACACGAACGGATCGAGCTACGGGAAGACGGAGTTGAAGGGCAAGGAGAAGTTGGTGGAAGGGTGGCTCGGGAAGGTGTTTGCGTGGGCGCGGAGCGCGGGGGCGGAGCAGCCGTTGACGAGCGGCGTGTGGCAGGGCGAATGGGCGACGGATGGGCAGATGAGCGCGATGGCACGGCTGCAGGTGAATGAGTCCGATGTGATTTCGTTCCACAACTATGATGGGCCGGCGGAGTTGGAAAAGCGGATCGGGTGGCTGAAGAGATATGGGCGGCCGCTGATCTGCACGGAGTATATGGCGAGAGGGAATGGGAGCACGTTTGCGGGGTCGCTGCCGGTGCTGAAGAAGAATGGGGTGGGGGCGTATAACTGGGGGCTGGTGGCAGGCAAGACGCAGACGTTTCTGCCTTGGGATTCGTGGCAGAAGGCGTATGTAGGCCGGGAGCCGGCGGTGTGGTTCCACGAGGTGTTTCGGGGGGATGGGACGCCGTACAAGCGGGATGAGGTGGAGTTGATCCGGAAGATGACGGGGAAGTAGGCGGGCGCAATCTTTGTAAACATTGCGAACTTTGGCGGGGGTTCCCGCGTTGTCACTATACATAGAGACGACAAGGGAGCCACATGGGAAAACAGGAAGCGATTTCGGGCGAGTTTCTGCCGGGGACTCTGGCGCTGCTGATATTGAAGGCACTGGAGCGGGGGCGGCTGCACGGGTATGGGATCGCGAAGAGGGTGAAGGACTCGAGCGGCGAGGTGCTGGCGGTGGAAGAGGGCTCGTTGTATCCGGCGTTGAACCGCCTGCTGGTGGGTGGATTCGTGCGGGCGGAGTGGGGGATTTCGGACAACAACCGGCGAGCGCGTTTCTATGAGTTGACGCGTGAGGGACGGAAGCGGCTGGAAGCGGAGAGCCGCGAGTTCGAGCGTCTGGTGGGGGCGATTCAGATGGTGCTGCGGACGGCGTAAGGGGAGGATTCTGCGATGAAGAACCTGTGGAACAAGATGAGCCATTGGCGGGGGAGGGACGGGTTTGACGCGGATCTGGAAGAAGAGATGCGGGCTCATGTGGAGATGAAGGCGGAAGAGTATGAGGCGGAGGGGATGACTCGGGATGCGGCTCGGGCGAGAGCAGGGAGGGAGTTCGGGAGCATGGTGCGGCTGCAGGAAGAGACTCGGGATGTGTGGCGGATGCGGTGGCTGGAGGAGTTGGTTTCGGACTTGAAGTATGCGCTGCGGGCGATGGGACGGACGCCGGGGTACGCGCTGGCGGCGATCTTCTCGCTGGCGTTGGGTACAGGGGCGAACACGGCGATGTTCAGCCTGACGTCGGAGTTCCTGATGAGCGAGCCGTCGGTGGGCGACGCGAAGAGCCTGGCGATCCTGCGGGTGAATGGGGCGAGCCATTCGGCGCAGAAGGAATGGCGTTTCCTGAAAGATGCCGGGGTCTTTGAAGGCCTGGCGGGGATGCGGGAGGGCGAGGTGAACTGGCGGCAGGGGGACGAGACTTACAAGCTGGCGGGGATTCGAGTGACGGAGAACTTCTTCGATGTGACGCGGATGCCGGTGTGGCTGGGCCGGGGGCTGATGGCGGGCGAAAAGGACGCGGTCGTGCTGCACTATTCGTTTTGGCGGCAGAGGTTGGGGGCGCGTGAGGAGATGGTAGGACGGACGCTGGTGCTGGACGGGCGGCCGTACCGTGTGGTTGGCGTCCTGCCGCGCGAGCACCGGACGCTGGTGGGATTCGGGTACACGCCGGATGTGTATGCTCCGGTGACGGATGAGCGGGACGTGGTGAAGATGGTTGCGCGGATGCCGGAGGGGATGACTCGGGCAGTTGGGTTGCAGAGACTGCAGGCGGCATGCGATGAGCTGGACAAGGTATTCCCGCCTACGGGTGGCGGGGCTCGGAAGAATGGAACCGTGCTGGAAGGCGTGACGAGCCTGGACCGGCTGCAGGGAAGGAAGATGGTGCCCTTGGCGGCATTCTTTGGGATGCTGATCGGCGTTTCGGGGCTGGTGCTGCTGGTGTCGTGCGTGAATGCGGCGAGCCTGAGCCTGGCGCGGGCGGAGAGCCGGAGGCAGGAGCTGGCGATCCGGGTGGCGATGGGAGCGAGCCGGGGGAGGGTGGTGCGGCAGATGCTGGCGGAGAGCCTGGCGCTGGCGGTGATTGGGACGGCGCTGGGTGTGGCGATGACGGCGGCGCTGGGGCGTTGGGCCAGCACGCTGGCATTGCCATTGCCGGTTCCGGTGCGGCTGGACATGCAGGCCGACTGGAGGCTGTTCGGGTATGCGGCGCTGGTGGCGGTGGGGAGCGCGCTGGTGTCGGGTTGGATTCCGGCTTTCACGGCGACGGGCCGGGATGTGCAGCCGGGATTGAAGGCGGGAGAGAGGAGCGCCGGCAGCGAGCGGCGGCGGATGAGAAGCGTGCTGGTGGCGGCGCAGTTGGGCGTAACCACGGTGCTGTTGTCGACGGCGCTGCTGTTTTTGCGGAACCTGGGCCAGGCGGCGTCGACGGATCCGGGGTTTGACGTGACGCACACGACCTGGGCGGCGATGCGGCTGGTACCGGAGCGGTATGCGGAAAACGAGCGGCGGGTGGGCGTGGCAGAGCAGGCGCTGGAGAGAGTGAAGCACGTGGCAGGCGTGGAGACAGCAGCGTTGGCGGACGTGGTGCCGTTGAACGATTCGATGACGATCGGGACGACGATGAAGACGGATCTGGATGCGAAGGGCAAGCAGGTTCGGGCGCAGATGAACCGGGTATCGCCGGAGTATTTCAGGACGATGGGCATTGGGCTGAAGGCGGGGCGGGACTTCACGGAGGCGGACCGTGCTGGGGCGACGGCGGTGATGATCGTGAACGAGGCGATGGCGGAGAAGCTGTTTGGCGGGCAGCCGCCGGTGGGGCACACGGTGGGCTGGGAGATGGGAGGGGGCAGGAAGGTATATGAGGTGGTGGGGTTGGCTGGGGACAGCAAGTATTTCACGATGGGCGAAGAGAGGACCGCGGCTTTCTACACGCCGTGGATGCAGGAGGCGGAGCATGGGGTGAACCTGCATCTGCTCGTGCGGTCGGCGCGGGCGCCGGAGGGGCTGGTGCGGGAGTTGCGCGGGGCGCTGCTGGAGGTGGATGGAACGGCGGCGGTGGAGGTGCGTCCGATGCGGAGCGCGCTGGCGCTGGCGTTTCTGCCGAGCAAGGCGGGAGCGTATCTGTTGGGGAGCATGGGGGCGCTGGGACTGCTGCTGGCGGCACTGGGGTTGTATGGAGTGCTGTCGTATGGGGTGAGCAGGAGGGTGCGGGAGATTGGATTGAGAATGGCGATGGGGGCGAGTCCGTGGCGCGTGGCGCGGCTGGTGTTCGGGCAGAGCCTGGCGCTGGCCGGAAGCGGAGCCGCGGTGGGGATGGCGGTGGCGTTGATGGTGACGCAGCCGCTGGCGATGTTCCTGGTGCCTGGTGTGAGGCCGGGGGATCCGCTGGTGTATGCGGGAGTAGGGGCGCTGTTGGCGATGGTGGCGGGAGCGGCGACGCTGGGGCCGCTGTGGAGGGCGCTGAGAGTGGATCCGGCGCGGGCTCTGCGGCAGGAGTGATGGTGGTCAGGCGCCCAGTTGTGGGGTCCTGATGCGGGAAGCCAGCCTGGGCTGGGCCAAGCGGGCAAAGTCTCCGAGGTTCCAGGTGTAGATGCGGCCCGCCTTGGATTTCGCGGCAGCGGCAAGGGTGAGCGCGTCGTAGATGAGGCCTTTTGCGAGGCCTTTTGCGGCCGCGGCCTCGATGGCGGCGAAGTACTCCTCCTCAGTCAGAGAAACGATGGTGAAGCGATCGCGAATCTGCTTCACGAAGAGCAGGGCCTGTTCGGGAAGGATGGCGGGCCGTACGGGCAGGCGCGTCATGGTGGAGTAGACCTCGGCCAGCGTGTGGGCGGCGCAGAAGGCGTTTGAAGGCGTGGCGGAGCTAACCAGTTGGAGGCTGGAGGAGTGGTTGTGGTGATCGGCCCAGAAGGCGGCGACGAGAACGGAGGTGTCGAGGAAGTACTTCACCTGGCGCCGCCGAGCAAGGAGGCGTCGCGCTCGCCGCGAGTTTCTTCGATGAGGTCGCGCAGGGGCACAGTGACGGGTTGGCCCGATCCGTAGACCCAGATGCCGTCCTCCTGCCGGAGAGGTGCGGGGGGCCGGACGGGGGAGAGCGTAATCCGGTCATCCTGTGCGTCGAGATGGAGGGTGTCGCCCGGTTCGAGCCGCAGCCTGCGCCGGAGCGAACGTGGCAGCGTGACACGGCCGGCGGCGTCGATGGTGAGCCGATTCGCTCTTGGTGGCATAGAAGTGGGAATTTCCAATAGGACAACCCACCCAGATCATCCGACAGATGTGGAGCAAGGTCAACCAGGTGCGAATTGGCGTGGGTATGGGTGTGGAGATGGGGCATTGAGCTGCCGGGAGCCGGATCCGGCGCGGGCTCTGCGCCAGGAGTAGGCGCTAGCGGTCGGTTGTGATGCTGGAGGTGGTAGACAGTTTGGCAGCGGGCGTGGTGAGGAGGGGCCTGGGTTCGGGCGGAGTGAACTGGGTGAGGACCTCGGGGGCGGGCTCGTAGATGGCGGAGTGGAGGTGGGGTGAGGACTGTTCGAGGCGGAAGATGCCGAGGTAGGAGATGGCGCCGGGGGTGAGAGAGTAGCTGCGGAGGAAGCGCGTGAGGGGGTTGATGGGATCGCCGGAAGGAGATGGGACGAGAAAGCCGGCGAAGCCGAAGGAGCCGGGTTCGACGCGGAGGAGGTAGAAGGCGGTATTGGGGAAGCCGGGGAGTTGGAACTGGCGGCCGTGGTCGCGGATGAGGTGAGTGTGGGTTTCCTGTTCGGAGTCGGAGTGGCGGCGGTAGTCGAGGATCCCGGCGAGTTGGGTGGTGAGGGGTCGTTCGAAGGGTAGATAGGAGAAGCCGAAGAGGATGAAGGCCGGGCGGCGGGCGTCGTCGTAGGGTTGGCCGGTGATGAAGTCGACGGAGGCGGGGCCGTCGCAAGGCTGGACTTCGCCGATGGCGTCGAAGGCGGTGGCCTGGACGGATTGGGAGCCGAGGAGGATGTCGCGGAGGACGACGGAGTAGTGGCGCTCGCCGCCGGAGGTGCATTGAATCGAGACGCGGAAGCGGGCCTCGGCCCAGTCGTTGCCGGAGCGGTTGGTGAGGGTGGCGGAGAGCGCTGGGATGTTCTCCTGGCGGCCTTCGCTGAAGCGCCAGGGCTGGACGTTTTCGAATTCGAAGAGGGGTGCCGCGGCGGCGAGCAGCGCCAGGATTGCGGGGCTCATGCGAAGTCTTCGCGGCCGAGGTAGAGCTCGCCGATTTCGGCCCGGAAGTTGTCGAGGACCTTGCCGCGGCGGAGCTTCATGGTGGGGGTGATCTCGCCGGCGTCCATGGTGAATTCGCGGTCGAGGATCTTGTAGCGGCGGATCTGCTCGAAGCTGGCGAGTTGGCGGTTGACCTTCTGGACGATGCGTTTGACCTCAGCGAGGATGAGTGGGTGTTGGGAGGTTTCGGCGAGGGAGAGCCCGGAGGGGACGCCTGGGATCTGTTCAGCGGCCTGAGGGTTGATGGTGATGAGGGCGGTGATGTAGGGGAGGCGGTCGCCGATCAGGAGGACCTGGTTGACGAGCGGCTCGAGCTTGAAGAGGACTTCGATGCGGGAGGGGTAGATCTTCTTGCCGGCGGAAGAGACGATGAGTTCTTTCTTGCGGCCGGTGATGTAGAGGAAGCCGTCTTCGTCGAACTCGGCGAGGTCGCCGGTGTGGAGCCAGCCGTCGCGAAGGACGACGGCGGTGGAGTCGGCGTCCTGATAGTAGCCGGAGAAGATCATTTCGCCGCGGATGAGGAGCTCGCCGTCGGAGTCGAGGCGGAGATCGGCGCCGAGGAGAGGCTTGCCGATGGAGCCGGGGCGGGGATTGCCGATGGGGTTCAGGCAGACAACGCCGCCTTCGGTGAGGCCGTACCCTTCGACGAGGGGGAGGCCGATGGAGGCGTAGAAGTCGGCGAGGTCTTTGCCTAGGGGGGCGGAGCCGGAGGCGGCGATGCGCAGGCGGCCGCCGAGGCGCTGGCGGATTTTGGAGAAGACGACCGTGTCGAAGAACTTGAGGGACGACTGAATCCAGGGGGAAGGCCTGCGGCCCTGCTGGCGCGCCCGTGCGGCTTCGGAGCCGACGCCGAGGCCCATGTAAAAGAGGCGGCGGACGAAGGCCGGCTTCTTGCGGATTTCGGTGGTGATGCTGGAGTAGATGCGCTCCCAGACGCGGGGCGGAGCGACGAAGAAGGTGGGGCGGACGGAGCGCAGCTCGACGGGCATCTTCGAGAGGCCTTCGCTGAAGAAGACCTGGACGCCCATGCGCAGCATGAGAATTTCGACGATGAGGCGCTGGGTGATGTGCGCCGAGGGGAGGAAGGCGAGGATGCAGTCGTCGTTATTGACGGGCAGGGCCGGAGGGCCGCACTCGCAGTTGGCGAGCATGGCGTTGTGCGTGACGAGGCCCATTTTGGGCTCGCCGGTGGCGCCGGAGGTGAGGTAGAGGATGCCGTAGTCGTGGGGGTGGACCTCGCTCTCGATTTGGGGGAGGAGCGAGGGGTCGGCGGCGATGGCCCGACGACCGGCGTCGAGGATGTCGAGGAAGGCAGTGGCGCCAGGGGCTTCGCCGGAGAGGAGGTAGATCTGGGCGGAGAGTTCGCCGAGTCCGGCGGCGAGGAGCGATTTGAGGGTCTTGGGGTTTTCGACGAAGACGGCTTTGGGGTTGCAGGCTTTGAGGGTTTTGACCTGTTCGGCCGGCGGCAGAGAAGTGTAGACGGCGGCGGCGATGGAGCCGTTGACCATGATGCCGAGGTCGGCGAGATAGAACTCAGCGCGGGTTTCGGAGGCGAGGCCGACGATATCGCCTTTGCGGATTCCGAGGGAGCGGAGGCCGGCGGCGGCGGCTTCGGCGAGGCGGCGGTAGTCGATGAAGGAATAGGTCTGGTAGGTGCCGTCGCCGTTGGGTTGATGCAGTGCGGGCGCGGAGCCCCAAGTGGCCTCGGACTGCTTCAGCAGGCGATAGATGGTGCGTTGGCCGGCTGGGAGAGCGGGCGCCATTTTACCCATTCGGTCGAGGTCCTTCCTTTCAGCTACTGAATCCTTGGCGGCTCTGAGCATGGCTCAGAGGGTTCCCAGGCAAAAGGGACAGGTCAGGCTGTCCCCCTCCAAAAGGGACGGGTCAGGCTGTCCCCCTTTGCCTCAGCATAGAATATCGAACATGGGATATGAAAGAGAGCTGGCTGCGGCGAGAGGGGCGGCGCGGCAGGCGGCGGAGCTGGCGATGGGGTACTGGCGCAGCGGAGTTCAGCCGGAGGACAAGCCGGACGATTCGCCAGTAACGGTGGCGGACCGGGAGAGCGAGAAGCTCTTCGTGAAGCTGCTGGGCGAGGCTTTTCCCGGGGATGGCTTCCTGGGCGAAGAGGGAAGCACTGTGGCTGGGACGAGTGGGCGGCGGTGGATTATCGATCCGATCGACGGGACGCGGGACTTCGTCCGCGGAAACCGGCTGTGGTCGAACCTGCTGGGGCTGGAAGAAGGCGGGCAAGTGGTGCTGGGCGTGGCGACGTTTCCGGCGCTGGGCGAGCAGTATTGGGCGGTGCGGGGCGGCGGGGCGTGGAAGAGCGCGGATGGGGTGGAAAGCCGGATGCGTTGTTCGACGATCACGGAGACGCGGCGGGCGGTGGTGTGCTTCAACCAGTTGAACCGCGTGCTGGCGCATCCGAGGTCCGAGAAAGTTCTGCCGTTTCTGGAGCAGTTTGGGGCGTCGCGGTGTTTGGGCGGAGCATGGGACGCGATGCTGGTGTCGGACGGCAG
Organism: Paludibaculum sp.; assembly: GCA_029973955.1. Taxonomy (GTDB): domain Bacteria; phylum Acidobacteriota; class Terriglobia; order Bryobacterales; family Bryobacteraceae; genus Paludibaculum. The sequence goes on from JARKQJ010000218.1 coordinate 27,297, forward strand.
CGCGGAAGTGTGGCTGGAGCCGGTGCTGAAGCCGTGGGACCTGGCGGCGCTTTCTGTGATCGCGAAAGAGGCCGGGTGCGCGTATTTCGACTACCAGGGCGAGGACACGATCTACAGCGGCAACGGCGTGATCTGCGTGCCGGGGATGGTGCCGGTGATGCGGGCGTTTCTGGGGCTCAGCTCGTGAGCCGGTCTTTCGAGACCGGCGCGAGCGGCCAGGCTTCCAGGCGATGGGGCCTGCCGGTCATGGAGATGCCGGTGACGGGGCCGTAGACGCGGCCGGTGAGCCAGGTGCGGCGGTTGGCGAAGAGTTCGATGACGGAGCCGTCGAGGAAGATGTGGAGGTCGACGGGGCCGGGCGGGAGCTTGGCTTCGGAGCGGCCGGCGCTCAGGGTGCGAGAGGCGGCATCGAAGCCAACGAGTTCGTGGCCGCCGCGGGTGAGACCAAAGGGCTCAGTGCCGGAGAGCGAGATTTGGATCTCGCAGCAATCGGCGGGCGGGGCTTCGGTCTGCCGTTTGCCGCGCAGGCGCTGGTACTCGTTGGCGGGGTCGAGCAGGAGCGTGCCGTCCTTGGCGAGAGAGGGGACGACGGCCAGGCTCATGGCTCCAGACCAGCCGGCCTTGAGCTGTGCTTCCTGGCTGCGTTGTTCGCGGAGCCAGGCCCAGATGATGCGGCGGTTGCCGGAAGCGTTGGAGCTCTTTGGGGCGTAGCCTGCGCCGTGGACGAGCGTGCCTTGGGACCTAAGGGTGAACTGGCGGTTTTTCCAGTCGCCGAGCCAGTAAAGGACTTTGTTTTGCGTGGAGACGTGGAGCAGCCACTGGTTGCCGATTGGGAAGAAATCGGGGCACTCCCACATTTCGCCGCGGGCGACGTCGCCGCCTTTGGCGCTGGGGTCGATGGTGCCGGTGAGGAGGGGGTGGAGGTAGGTCCAATCGATGAGGTTTTTGGACTCGTAGAGGAGAGCCGTACCGCCTTTGTTGCGGAAACCGGCGCCGACGAGCATGAGCCAGGAGTCGCCGTCGCGCCAGACGTGGGGATCGCGGAAGCCGGGGGAGTCGACGCCGGGGGGCGGGCCGGCGAGGACGGGGTTGCGGGGGTGCTTGGCGAAAGAGTTCATGTCGGTGCTGGTGGCGACGCACTGCACCTGGGGATTGACGCCGGTGTAGACGATGGTGGGGGTGCCGTGATCGACCACCATGCAGCCGGTGAAGCAGCCGTCTTTGTCGGGACCGCCGGTGGTGGGGGCGAGCGCGATGGGGAGATGGCGCCAGTGGAGGAGATCGGGCGAGACGGCGTGGCCCCAGTGCATGGTGTCCCACTTGGCGGCTTTGGGATTGTGCTGGTAGTAGAGGTGGTACTGATTGTTGTGGAAGATAGGCGCGTTGGGGTCGTTCATCCAGTTGGCGGGAGGGAGGAAGTGGAACTGGGGGCGGTCCGGGTCAGCGGCGAGGGCCGGGGCTGGGGTGAATGCGGCAGCGAGGATCGCACGGCGGGAGAGGGACATCACGCTCATGATATGGCAGGTGGGCGATCCGTAGAAAGGTGAATCGCGAGGCGCGGGACTTGCATCCAGAATAGAAGTACAAATAAGATAAACAAGTATTTTCATCTAGCGGTCCAGAGGTGCCCATGATCTATTCCCGTTCCGCCGAGTATGCGATCCGCGCATTCGTGAAGCTGGCTGCTGTGCCGGAAGGCAAGTATGCCATGGTGAAGCAGATTGCCGAAGAAGCGGACATTCCGGCTCATTTTCTTGCCAAGATTCTGCAGCAGTTGGCCCGCAAGGGGTTCCTACGTTCCAGCAAGGGGCCGACGGGCGGCTTCAGTCTTCGCATTCCGGCCGCCGAGTTGAATCTGCTGGCGATTGTGGACACGGTGGATGGCCTGGCTGACTTCGAGCGCTGCCCGGCAGGGATGGCGGAATGCAACGACCAGGCGCCGTGCGGGATGCACGACAACTGGAAGGCCCTGCGGAATCGTATTATGGAGTATCTGGAGCGCACGACGATTCTGGACCTGGCGAAGGGTTTCGAGCAGAAGCAGAAGAACCTGGACAAAGCGGCGAAGAAGACGGCGAAGCGAGCAGTGAAGAAGGCCTAGCCTTCGGACTGGCCGTGTGGCTGGGACGGGGCAGGCTGCGCAGAAGGAGGCAGAATGCCCATTCGTGACGGCGGCGTCCCCGCACCGCAAGACATGCTGGTTCCCATGGTGGTGGAGCAGACTTCCCGTGGGGAACGTGCCTATGACATCTACTCGCGGCTGCTGCGGGAGAATATCATCTTCCTGGGCACGCCCATCGATGACCAGGTGGCAAACCTGATCATCGCCCAGATGCTGTTTCTGGCGGCTGAGGATCCGGAGAAGGACATTTCGCTGTACATCAACTCGCCGGGCGGATCGATCACGGCAGGGTTGGCGATTCTCGATACGATGAACCTGATCGAGCCGGACATCGTGACGTACTGTGTCGGGCAGGCGGCTTCAATGGCAGCGGTGCTGCTGGCCTGCGGCACGAAGGGCAAGCGCTATGCGCTGCCGCATTCGCGGATTCTGATTCACCAGCCCTCGATGAGCGGGTTGGGCGGACAGGCGACGGACATCGACATCTACGCGAAAGAGATCCTGCGGATGCGGGAGATTCTGAACGGCGTGCTGGCCGATGCTACCGGGCAGACGGTGGAGCGGATTGCGCAGAACGTGGATCGCGACTACATCATGGAAGCGGAGCAGGCGCTGGAGTACGGGATGATCGACAAGATCATCGCGAAGCGCGAGAAGTAGATTCAGGCCAGAGATAGAGCCCGGCACGCGTTCGGCGGAACCGGGCTCTATCTGCATTCCAGCGAGCTATGGGCGGCGTCCGTGGACGTGGTAGGGGACGTAGTAGCGGGGGTCGTCGTCGCGAGTCACCAGGGTGAAGCCGGCGGCGATGAGGAAGTCCCGGATGAACTGGAGCGTGCGGAAGTGCTCGCCCTCGCCGCGGGCGGCTCGGAAGTCGTGAGCGGCGATGCAGGCGTGGGCGGTTCGCTTGAGCGCGTCGCGGCAGCCGGGCAGGGCGGTGAGTTCGGCGCCCTCGATGTTCATCTTGAGGAAATCGATGCGGCGGATGTCGTGGCGGCGGCAGAGGGCGTCGAAGGTGATGGCTTCGACGGGGAAGGAAGTGGGCGTGGGTGGGCCCTCGCGGACGAAGTTGGACTCCCAGACGGGCAGAGTTTCGATTTGGAGCTGGCCCGGGCGGTCCAGGCAGGCGAGGTTCAGGCAGATGACGTTGGAGAGCTTGTGCTCGTCGCAGAACTGCTGCAGCACACGGAAGGATTCCGGGTGCGCCTCAACGGCCCAAACCTTGCCCGTGGGGCCTACGGCGCGCGAGAAGGCATAGACGTCCTCGCCGCGGCCGGCGCCGATGTCGACAATGACATCGCCGGTGTGTGGCTTATAGACGTGAAACCAGTAGTCGTTGGCGTCGCGGAGGTACTTTTCGAGGCGCTGTTCCGGTGTAAGAGGCGGCTTAGGCGTCGACATGGTCAGAGAAGAAGCGGTCGATGGACGCGCGCATCTGAGCCGAGACGGACTTGGGCAGGGTAAGCATCTCTTCCTTGGTGAGAGGCTTGAAGTTCTTGGCGACGTTGATGTTGAAATCGAGGTGCTCGACCTGGGGCATGCCGATGGTGGTGGCGGCCACGGGGAGGCTCATGCAGTAGCGGATGAGCATTTCGGGCGAGGCTTTGCCGAGGAGTTTCTCCTGGGCGAAGATCTTCATGGCGGTGAGCCCCATCTTCTTCTTGAGGGCGACGGGCATGGCGATGGCTTCGAAGCCGGATGCGCCGGTCTGACCCAGGCCCGCTTTATCGGAGGGGCTGGCGTTGCCGATCTGGGCGATATTGAGGGCCATCTGAGTGGAGTCGAAGGGATGGCGCTCGAGGGCGGTCTTGAGCACCTCAGGATTCTGGTGAGAGGTGATGCCGATGAAGCGGCAGATCTTTTCGTCCTTGGCCTTGAGCATCGCTTTGAGCTGGCCGTTAGGAGCTTCGATCTTGGCCAGATCGTCTTCGTTGCCGAAGGCGTGGATGTGCATGAGATCGACCTGGGAGACGCCCAGGTTCTTGAGGGAGCGCTCGATGAGGCGCATGGTGTCGTCGTAGGTGCGGTTGCCGCCGATTTTGGTGACGAGGAAGAAGTCTTTCTTACGGGTTTTGAGCATCTGGCCGATCCACTGCTCGCTCTGGCCGTCGCCGTAGGAGGCGGCGGAGTCGACGTAGTTGACGCCGGCGTTGAGGGCGCGTTCGAGCACCGGGATGCCCTTGTCGGGAGTCTTGTACATCAGCCAGCGGGAACCGGCGCCGAAAGAGAGGAGGGATACCTTCTGGCCGGTAGAGCCGAGGGTGCGCATGGGCATGCCGGTAGCGGCATCGATCTCGGTGGCGACGGCGGCCATGGCGGCGGAAGCGAGGAAATTGCGGCGAGTGACGGACATAGGAGCTCCTTGCATAGCTATGCTATCGCAAATCACTGGCGGGCGAGGTCGCGGGCGAGGAAGCGGTGGTAACCGATGAGGGAGAGGAGGCCGGCGAGCAGCATGAAGAGGCCGCAGGAGGCGAAGATGGCGGCCAGGCTGAGTTGTTGTTTCAGGAGGCCGGTGAGGAGGACGCCGAGGCCGCCGGCCAGGGCGTTGAAGAGATTGGTGACGCCGATGGCGGTGGAGCGGAGCGGGGCGGGCACGACATCGCAGATGATGGGGTTCTCGTTGGACTGGCTGAGCGAGCGGAAGAGGGAGAAGAGGAAGATGGCGGCGCTGACGAGGGGGAGGGAGGGGACGGCGAGGAAGAGGAGGACGCAGGGGGCGGCGGCGAGGTCGCAGAGGCTTTGGAAGAGCATGCGGTAGCGGGGGTTGCGGGTGGCGAGACGATCAGAGGAGAAGCCGCCGAGGAGGATGCCTGCGATGGCTGCGGTCTGGAGGGTGAAGGTGCCGGAGAGGCCGGCGCCGGCGAGGGACATTTGAAAAGTTTCGCGGAAGTAGAGCGGGAGCCAATTGAGGAAGATCCAGATTCCGACGGCAGAGAGCATGGCCTTGGCGGCGACGATCCAGAACGACGGGATGCCGGCGAGGAGGCGGAGGTCGTGGGGGATGGCGGAGAGGGGCGGAGCGGCGGCTGTGGCGACGGCCGCGGCGGTAGATGCGGGGCGCAGGAAGAGCCGCGTGGTAACGGCGGCCAGCGCGAGGCCGGCGAGGCCGAGGAGGAGGAAGCCGGGGCGCCAACCGAAGTGATCGCCGAGATAGCCGGCGGCGACGCCGCCGCCGATGAGGCCGAAGCTGAGTCCTGCGGCGTGGATGCCCATGGCCGTGGCGCGCGTGGCCGTGCCGTGGTGTTCGGCCAGCAGGGCGGTGGCGGCGGGCAGGTAGAGACATTCCGTGGCGCCCAGCAGGACGCGGGTGGCAATCAACTGCCAGTAGTGGTTGGCGAAGCCGGTGAGGAGCGTGACAAGGCTCCAGCCGGCGAGGCTGAGGAGGAGGACGCGGCCTCGCGGGAAGCGGTCCGCCGCCATGCCGGCGAAGGGGGAACCGAGGGCGTAGGTCCAGAGGAACGCGGTGCCGAGGCCGCCGAGCTGGAGGTCAGTGAGGTTGAATTGCTGGCGGAGCAGCGGGAAGACGGCGGAGATGGAGGTGCGGTCGGCGTAGTTGAGGGCGGCGACGAAGAAGGCCGCCAGCACGAGGCGCCAGCGGTGCTCGCGGAGGAACTGCATCACGCGGCCTGCCGCCGATTGCGGGTGGGAGGTGCTGCCCTGCGGACCATCTGCCTCAGTTTAGTGGAGAGCACCCCGCCGCGTGCGACGCCTACGATAGAGGGATGGGGAAGACTCTGATCACAGATTTCGATGGGACCATCACGGAGCGCGATTTCTTCGCGGTGTTGGCGGAGCGCTACATTCCCGGTGACGCGCCGGATTACTTTGCCGAGTGGCGGGCCGGGCGGATGTCGCACTTTGAGGCGATGGCGGCGTACTTTGCCTATGCGCCGGACGATGAGGCGCAGATGGACGCTGTGCTGGCGGATTGCGGTGTGGACCCGGGTCTGAAGCAGGCCTATGAGAAGCTGACGGCGGCAGGGTGGGAGGTGCTGGTGGTCTCAGCCGGGTCGGCGTGGTACATCGAGCGTCTGCTGGGGCGGGCAGGCGTTGCGCCGAAGGTGTATGCGAACAGCGGGCGGCTGGAGAAGGGGCGCGGGCTGGTGATCGCGAAGCTCCCGGCGGATTCGCCGTTCTATTCGGAGGACGTGGGGGTGGACAAGAGTGCGGTGGTGCAGGATGCTCTGGGGCGGAGCGAGGAGGTAGCATTCGCGGGGGACGGTCCGCCGGATGTGCTGCCGGCGATGCTTGTGAGTGCGGAGCGGCGGTTCGCGCGCGGTTATCTGGCGGAGGAACTGAACAGGCGGGATGAGAGGTATCACGGCTACCGCCGGTGGAGCGAGATTGCGGAGGTGCTGCTATGAAGAATGCGCAGATCGAAGTGCCGCGGTTGGTGCGGATGAAGCGCGGAGCACTGGCGCGGCTGGGGCTGTATCTGGCGCGGCCCGGCATGGCGCGCGTGGCGCTGCTGCACAGCGAAGGTCTGCTGGAGGAGATTCTGGCGCCGGCGCTGGAAGGGATGCGCGAGCAGGGGATTGAAGTGGTGCTGCGGCACGAGGTGAAGGACGCGAGCGTGGAGCAGGCGGTGAAGCTGATGGCGGCGGTGCCGCGCGGCTGTAAGGCGATGGTGGGCCTGGGCGGGGGCAAGGCGCTGGATGTGAGCAAGTACACGGCGTCGCTGCTGGGGCTGACGTATTTGGCGGCGCCGACATCGCTGTCGAACGACGGGTTCTGTTCGCCCCAGGCGAGTCTGACGCTGGAGGGGCGGCGGAGATCTCTGCCGACCGGGCTGCCGTACGGGGTAGTGGTGGACGTGGAGGTGTGCGGGCGCGCGCCGCGGGTGTTGTGGCATTCGGGGATTGGGGATCTGTCGTCGAAGTTCACGGCGGTTTGGGATTGGAAGCTGGCGTTTCATGCGGCGGGTACGGCGGTGAACGACTTGGCGGCGCTGATGTCGGACGCGTCGGTGTATCAACTGCTGGCGAACCCATCGGCGGATGAAGAGGGCATCCGGCTGCTGGCCACGGCGCTGATGATGAACGGCGTAGCGATGGAAGTGGCGGGCTCGTCGCGGCCGGCCAGCGGGAGCGAGCACCTGATTTCGCACGCGCTGGATATGCACGCGGCGCGGCCGCGGATGCACGGCCTGCAAGTGGGGGTGGCGACGTACCTGATCAGCGGCTTGCAGGGCAACCCGCACCGGAGACGCATTGCGGAGTTGTTCGATCGCACGGGCTTTTGGGCGTCGATCCGGCGCGATCCATTCTCTTTGGCGGATTGGGAGCAGGCCGTGCGGTTGGCGCCGGGCGTGAAGGACGATTTCCATACGGTGCTCACCGGCAGGGACGCGTGGCCGGAGTTCAAGCGGATGATCGCGGACGACCCGCGGCTGGCCGGGTGTTTTGCGTAGCGGCTACTCGCCGAGCAGGTGCGCGGCGACGGAGCGGCGGTGCGAGTGCGAGCGATGCTCGAACAGGTAGATGCCCTGCCAGGTGCCGAGAGTGAGGTGACCGGCGATGAGGGGGATGGAGAGCTGAACGCCGGTGAGGGCTGAGCGGATGTGCGCGGGCATGTCGTCCGGGCCTTCGAGGGTGTGGATGTAGTCGCGCGAATTTTCGGGCGCGATGCGTTCGAAGTAGCGGGCGAGGTCGGTTTGGACGTCGGGGTCGGCGTTTTCCTGAACGACGAGCGAGGCGGAGGTGTGGCGGCAGAAGAGCGTGAGGAGGCCGGTGGAGAAGTGCTGATCGCGCACCCAGGGGACCACTTGGCTGGTGAACTCATAGAGGCCTTTGCCCCGGGTGTTGATTTGGAACTCTCGAACGGCCTGCTTCATGCGCTATTCCACGGTAACGCTCTTGGCGAGGTTCCGTGGCTGATCGACATCGCAGCCGCGGCGGACGGCGATGAAGTAGGCGAGCAGTTGCAGCGGGACCACCTCCAGGATGGGGAGGAGGAGTTCCCGGGTGGGAGGCACCCAGATGACGTGATCGGCAGTGCGCTCCACCTCCTCCGCGCCTTCGCAGGCGATGGCGAGGACCTTGCCGCCGCGGGCTTTGACTTCCTGGATGTTGGAGAGGGTCTTCTCGTAGCGCAGGAGGCTGCCTTCGTCCTCCGGGTCGGCCGTGGCGAGGACGACGGTGGGCAGGGATTCGTCGATGAGAGCGTTGGGGCCGTGCTTCATCTCGCCGGCGGGGTAGCCCTCGGCGTGGATGTAGGAGATCTCTTTTAGCTTGAGGGCGCCTTCGAGGGCGATGGGGTAGTGGATGCCGCGGCCCAGGTAGAGGAAGTCAGTGGCTTTGAAGAGCCATTTCACGAGTTCGTCGTAGGACTCGGCGTGCGACAGCACCTGCTCGAGCTTGGCGGGGATGCGCAGGAGTTCGTTGGCGAGGCCGATGGAATCGTTCTGAGTGAGGTGGCCGCGGGCCTGGCCGAGGTAGAGGGCGAGGATGAAGAGCGCGGTGAGCTGGGCGGTGAAGGCCTTGGTGGAGGCGACGCCGATTTCGGGGCCGGCGTGGGTGAGGAGAGTGCCGGCGGCTTCGCGCGAGATCATGGCGCCCATGACGTTGCAGATGGAGAGCGTGCGCGAGCCTTTCTGCTTGGCCTCACGCTGGGCGGCGAGGGTGTCGGCGGTTTCGCCGGATTGGGAGATGAGGACGGTGAGGGAATCCGTGCCGATGATGGGGTCGCGGTAGCGGAATTCGCTGCCGTAGTCGACCTCGACGGGAATGCGGGCGAGCCGCTCGATCATGAACTTGCCGGCGAGCGCGGCGTGCCAGGAGGTGCCGCAGGCGACCACGCGGACGCTTTGGAAGGAAGCGAACTCCTCCGGTCGGATCTGCATCTCGTCGAGGAAGACACGGCCGGTCTCCTGGCCGACGCGGCCCAGGATGGTATCGCGCACGGCGCGCGGCTGCTCAAAGATCTCCTTGAGCATGAAATGCTTGTAGCCGCCCTTCTCGGCCATGATGGGATCCCAAAGAATGTGGGAGATCTGGCGTTTGATGGGCTGGCCGGCGAAATCAGAGAGGCGGACGCCGTCGGGCGTCAGCACGGCGAGGTCGCCGTCGTGCAGGAAGAAGACGTCGCGGGTGTGGGACAGGATGGCTGGGACGTCGGAGGCGACGAAGTATTCGGATTCGCCCAGGCCCACCACCACGGGGGGCCCGTTGCGCGCGGCGACGATCTTATCGGGATCCTGGCGCGAGATGGCGGCGATGGCGAAGACGCCCTTGAGCAGATTGACGGCGGTGCGGACAGCATCTTCGAGGTTGCCGTGGAAGTGCTTCTCGATGAGATGGGGGATGATCTCGGTGTCGGTTTCGGTGTGGAAGACGTGGCCTTCGGATTCGAGTTCGTGTTTGAGCTGGAGGTAGTTTTCGACGATGCCGTTATGAACCACGACAATGTCGCCGTGCGAGTCGCGGTGGGGGTGCGCGTTCTCCTCCGTGGGGCGGCCGTGTGTGGCCCAGCGGGTATGGCCGATACCGTAAGTGCCGTCGAGCGGATTGAGGCGGACTGCGTCCTCGAGGTTGTGGAGCTTGCCTGAAGCGCGGCGGATCTCCATCTGTCGCTCTTCGGTGACCACGGCGATGCCGGCGGAGTCGTATCCACGATATTCGAGGCGGCGCAGGCCGTCCAGCAGGATAGGGAGGGGCTTACGGCTCCCGATATAACCGACGATTCCACACATTAGAGAACCTCCGGGTGCCGCAGCAGCGGCGGTTTAGGGGAGTATTTCGACGCGGTACTCTTCGATCACCGGATTTGAAAGCACGTCGGCGGCGATCTGATCGAGCGTAGCGGCGATGTTGGTTTCCAGGGTACCCGGGGCAAGTTCGATTTCGAAGAACTTCCCCTGGCGGACGGCGGCGACTTCCGGATGGCCCAAGCCGTTGAGCGCGCGAGCGATCGTGGCTCCCTGCGGATCAAGGACGGTCTTTTTCAAAGTTACGTAGACGTGGGCTTTCATGGGACTTCCCTAGAGTTTAGCGGATCAGCGGGGGGCGCGCTGATTCCTTCCTCGCTCGTGCCGGCTGCGACATCGAGTCCGATGGAGCGCATGAGCGCAAGGGCATTGCTCTTGGCGACGACGCCGGGCCGGATGCGGTAGTCGAAGGTGATATGGCCCGCTTCGAGCTGGTCTTCGAAGTGGAGGTTGAGGCCCGGAGGCGTGATCGAGTCGGCGATGCGGGTGAGGGCGAGATCGTGGGTGGTGACCAGGCCCTGTGCGCGAAGCCGCAGGAGGCCGCGCAGGACGGCGGCGGCGCCGATCCGGCGATCGTGAGAGTTGGTGCCGCTGAGGATTTCATCGAGGAGGAAGAGCAGCGGCAGCGGGCCGCGTGCGAGTTCCGCGATGCGGCGGAGCTGGGTGATCTCGGCGAAGAAGCGGGAGCTGCCTTCGTGAAGAGAGTCAGTGATCCGGATGGACGCGCCGAGGGCGTAAGGGGTGAGTGAGAGGCTGCGGGCGCAGACCGGAGCGCCGGCGAAGGCGAGTACGGCGTTGACTCCGATGGTGCGCAACATGGTGCTCTTGCCGGACATGTTGGAGCCGCTGATGATGATAAGCGGCTGGGCGGCGTTGAGGGAGATGGAGTTGGCTACGGCGCGGTCCGGAGGCAGGAGCGGGTGGGTCAGGTCCACGCCTTCGAAATGCGGTGTGCCGTTCTCGAGCGCAGGGAAAGGAAGTTCAGGATGGACGGCGGCAAAAGCGGCGAGCGAGGTGAGCGCTTCGAACTCGCCGAGGGTTTCGAGCCACGAGGCGATGTTTCCTCCGTGACGGGAGCGCCAGGCGTCGATGGCCCAGGCGAAGTGGAGGCTCCAGAGGAGAACGGCGGCGATGGGTGCGAAGAAGGCATTGTTGGCCTGGCTGGAGAACTCAACCAGGCGGGCGAGACGGTGAATCTCGCGGGCCGCGCCTGAGGCGATCCTTTGATGGAGAGTAGTGAGGAGCGGGGCGTGGAACTGCTCGCGTTCGAGACGTTCGAGAAGCGCGGCGACCAGGGCGAGTTCGCGGGCGGGCTGGGCGAGGGATTCGAGCGTTTCGGTGACTCGCGGGCGCAGGCGGTAAAAGAGCAGGGCCTGAAGGGCGGCGGAGGCGAGAAAGAGAATGCGCGAGTCGTAGAGGCCCCAGGCAGCCAGTCCGGCGAGGGTGAGGGCGGGGAGGACGAACGCGGCGGCGCGCACAGCGGGGCCAGGGAGAGAAGAGGGCGTGGCGGCCCAGTGGGCGAGGGCCTCGGGATGGAGCGCGGCGCGAACGTCGTCACCGAGGCGGAAGAGGTCTTCGCGGAGGGCGAGGCGGGGCCCCAGATCCTGCACGGCCTGTTGGCGGTCCTGTGCGGTTTGGATCGCGGCCGGCTGCTGGAGCCAGCGGGCCAGAGCCTGCTCGCCGGCCTGCGTGCGGGCGGTGTTGAGGTACTGGAAGAGCGAGGCGGGGCCGAAGAGATCGAGCGAGGCGGCGTAGGCGTGGTGGGGATTGAGAAATGCCGCGCCGGTTTCGCCGTGCTGGGTCCAGGAACCGTCCAGGCGCGCGAGGGCGAGCGCGTAGAACCGCGCGCCGCGGCGAGCGGCGTCCAGGGCCCGGAGGGTGCGTTCGTGCCAGCGGGCGAGTGCCAGGAAGGCGGCGACGGGGAGCAGCAGCCACCAGGGTTGAGCGCCGTGGCGCACGAAGGCGAGCCAGAAGGTGAAGACGCCGGCAAGCGCGGCGACGAGGCGCGCGGTGGAGATGCGTTCGCAGAGGCGCGTGAGTTGGGCCGCGGATTGGCGACGGGCCTCGAGCAGGCGCTGCAATTCAGCGGCGGGTTTCATGCGAGAGGTTGAGGGGCGCGGAGTTGGGGCGCGGGCCCAGCCGATAGAGGCCGGCGTCGACGACGATGGTCTCGCCGGTGACTTTGGCGGTGGAGAGGTAGAGCGCGGCTTCGGCGACATCCTCCACCGTGGCGAGTTGGCCGAGCGGTGCGGAGGCGTCCCCGGCGGAGTACTGCTCTTCGGTCCAGCCCGCGAAGCCGGTGCGAATGAGGCCGGGCGCGATGGCGTTGAGGCGGATTTCCGGGGCGAGCGCGCGGGCCAGCGAAGTGGTGATGGCCAGGAGGCCGGCCTTAGCGGCGACGTAGGCCATGGAACTGGCCTGGCCGGTGAGCGCGCCGGTGGAGGCGATGTTGACCACGGCGCCGTGGGGGCCGCGGCGGAGCAGGGGCGCGGCGGCGCGGATCAGGTAGAAGGGCGCCAAGAGGTTGGTCTGGAGCGTCCGTTGCCAGATCTCGTCGGTGAGATCGTCGAGCTGGGCGTGGGGCACGCGGCGGGTCCAGCCGGCGTTGTTGACGAGGAGATCGAGACGGGCGGCCTTCTGTTGCACGGCCTCCACAAGAGCCTTGCAGGACTCTTCTTCGGAGACGTCCGCCTGGATGGCTTCGGCCCGCCCGCCGGAGGCGCGGATAGCCTGTACGGCCTCGTCCGCCTGGGCGGCGGAGGTGTTGTAGTTGAGGAAGACGCGTGCGCCGTGGCTGGCAAAGAGGGTGGCCACGGCCCGGCCCATGCCAGTGGCTGCGCCGGTGATGAGCGCGACGCGGTTTTCAAGCTGCATGCCGGTTATGGTATCGCTGTGGTGGTTTACCATGGAAGTTCTGGGAGGCGGTTATCGTCAAGGTCTGCGTACTGGCATCTTCGAGTGCTGGGAACTCCACGTTCATCGGAACGGAAAAGACGCGCATCCTGATCGACGCCGGCCTCAACCGCAAAGAGACGTTCCTGCGGCTGGCTGCCATCGGGGAGGACCCGGCCAAACTCGACGCCATCTTTATCACACACGAACATTCAGACCATGTGTGCGGCCTGCCGGTGATCTGCCGCGCGCTGGGCGGGCGGGTGCCGGTGTTCGTGACCGACCTGACCGCGCCGGCGTTGGATTGGGGCGGGCGGCCGGCACCTCCGATTGAGACATTCCGGGCGGGGGCGAAGACGGAACTGGGTGGCCTAGATGTGCAGTCGTTCACGATTCCGCACGATACAGTGGACCCGGTGGGCTACACGGTGACCGCGCAGGGGATCAAGATCTCCATCGCGACGGACCTGGGATATTTGCCTGAAAACGTGAAATTCAACCTGCGTGACTCGCACTTTTTACTACTGGAGTCAAACCACCATCCGGAGTTGCTGAAGGTGGGGCCTTATCCGTGGCACATCAAGCAGCGGATTCTGTCGCGGAAAGGGCATCTGTCCAACGATGCGGCGTGTGAGTATATCTCTTCCGAGCTGCCATCCGAGGTACAGATGCTGGTGTTGGGGCATCTGAGTGAGCAGAACAACACGATATGGGACACTGAGTTAGGAGCGGTTCAGGCGCTGGAGCGGAGGGGCTTGGCCCCGCGCCTGGTGGTGGCCGAGCCCAAGCGGCAGGGTGAAATATTTCTATTGTAGGAGTACGTCATGATAGCAAGGTACACACGCCCTGCGATGGGCAAGATCTGGAGTGATGAGAACAAGTTTCAGAAGTGGCTGGACGTCGAACTGGCTGCATCCGAGACTTTGGCGGAGCAGGGAGAGGTGCCGGCGGAGGCGGCGCGGCAGTTGCGGGTGGATGCGGGCTTTACGGTGGATCGGATTCTGGAGATCGAGAAGGAAGTGCGCCACGACGTGATCGCATTTACTACTTGCGTGGCAGAGACGATGAAGGCAAAGGGCAGCGGCGAGGCGTCCCGGTGGCTGCACTTTGGACTTACCTCTAATGATGTAGTAGATACGGCGCAAGCGCTGCAGTTAAAGGAATCTGCGGAGCTTCTGCTGGTGGGGTTGGATGGGTTGGTAGAGGTTTTGAAGGTACGGGCGTGGGAGTTCAAGGATGCGGTGGCGATCGGTCGGACACACGGGGTGCATGCGGAGCCGATCACATTCGGGTTGAAGGTTGCACTCTGGTATGACGAGGCCGAGCGGGCGCGGAGGCGGCTGGCTGAGGCGGCCGAGGAGCTGCGGTTTGGGAAGTTGTCTGGCGCGGTGGGGACGCTGGGGCATCTGAAGCCGGAGGCGGAAGAGGCGATTTGCCAGCGGCTGGGGCTGAAGGTATCGCCGATAGCGAGCCAGGTGATCGCGCGGGACCGGCATGCGGCGTTTGTCTCGGCGATGGCGCTGGTGTGTGCGCTGTGCGAGAAGATCGCATTGGAAGTGAGGCACTTGCAGCGGACGGAGGTGCGGGAGGCGGAGGAGCCTTTTGCTGAAGGGCAGCAGAAGGGGTCGAGCGCGATGCCGCACAAGCGCAACCCGGTGGTGAGCGAGCAGATCTGCGGGTTGGCGCGAGTGGTGCGGGCGAACGTGCAGGCGGCGTTTGAGAACATCGCGCTGTGGCACGAGCGCGACATCTCGCATTCGAGCGTGGAGCGAGTGATTCTGCCGGACTCGACGATTCTGACCGACTACCTGCTGGCGAAAACCACGTGGCTGGTGAAGGGGATGCGGGTTTCGGTGGAGCGGATGAGGAGGAACCTGGAGTCGACGAAGGGACTGGTTTTCTCCGGACAAGTACTACTAGATCTAGCAGCGGCGGGCATGCTGCGGGAGCAGGCCTACAAGGTGGTGCAGGGTGAGGCGATGAAAGCATGGCATGAAGAAGGCGACTTCCGGGCGGCGATCGAGAGCCATGAAGAGGTTCGTAAGTACTTGAAACCGGAGCAGATCGATCACGCCTTTTCGGTAGAGCGACAGCTGAAGAGCGTGGACGCAATCTTTGCGCGAGTGTTCGGGCCGCGCGGCTAGAGCTGGCTGTTCGCTACAGGATTCCGTAGGTACTACAAGTAGCGAATATAACTTTTGGGGAACAGGTCCCGCCGTTTCGGGTTACACTGAGGCGGGACCGACGCAACAGGCTGGGTAGTTGCGACCTAAAGGACCAAATGGTAGTTCGAAGAAAAATTGAGCAGAAATGTGGAGTTTTGGGTCGGAAAGGACCCGGAATGGCCCGAGTTTTGCTTGCAGACGACAATCCGACTTCAAGGCTGACGCTCCAGACGGTATTAGAGGCTGGAGGGTACCGCGTAGACTCGGCTGCTTCGGCGGCGGAGGCGGTCGGACTTTTGGACCAGGCGGAGTACGAACTGGTGCTCTCCGACCTGTCGATGGAGTCTCCCGAGGCTGGCTTAAAGGTATTGGCCCATGCGCGGATGATGGAGTACCGGCCGGCGACGGCGCTGGTGACTTCGTGGCACCGTGAGGAGAGCAGTGCGCAGAAATCGAAGGCTCAGGTGCTGATTGAGCCGGAGGATCTGCCGGAGTTGCTGGGGCAGGTGGCCACTTTGATCGGCGCGCGGGCTTCGAAGCGGGCAGGACGCCGAGCGGCGGCACGCTAGACGGGCGGTTGATCCAAAGACATCACGACCGATTCGAAGGCGTCGAGTGCGCCTGCGAAGAAGTGGTCCTTGGCCTCGATCCAATGAATCTGCTTGGGACCCCAGAGGCGCGAGTAGAGGGCTTCCAATTCGGGGCGAGGGCCGAACTCATCATGGGTGGAGTGGAGAAAGATGCGGGGCAAGGGGCAGCGGTCGAGGATGGAGAACTGCTGGTAGACGGTGGGGAAGCCGGCGAGCAGGATGCGGCGAGCGCCTTGATGGCACTGGACAGCGACGCGGGATCCGAAGCTGAAGCCGGCGACGGTGAGCGGAAGCCGGGGATACCGATTCTGGAGGAATGAGATGGCGGCACGGGCGTCGTCGACCTCGCCGACGCCGTGGTCGTAGGCGCCGGCGCTGAGATTGACGCCGCGGAAGTTGAAGCGCAGGGTAACCGAGCCGGTGCGGCGGAGGCCGCGGGCCAGGCGGTGGACCACTTTGTTGTGGAGGGTCCCGCCGTGGAGTGGGTGGGGGTGGCAGACGAGCGCAGCTTGAGAAGGTGGGCCGGATTCAGGTTCCTCGAGGACGGCTTCGAGGCGGCCGGCGGGGCCTTCGAGAAAGAACGACTCGATGCGGCGGGACATCCGTTGTGGCGAGGGTCAGTTGCTGCGGTAGTTGGTGAACTGCATGTCGATGCCGAAGTCCTTGGCGCGGAGGACGGCGATGATGTCCTGGAGGACATCGCGATCCTTGCCGGAGACGCGAACCAGGTCGCCATTGATGGAGGCCTGCACCTTCTTCTTGGAGTCCTTGATGGCCTTGACGATTTCGCGGGCCTTCTCGGTAGGGATGCCTTGCTGGAGGGTGATGACCTGGCGGACGGTGGAACTGGCGGCCGGCAGGATGGGGCCGTAGGTGAGGGCTTTGAGGGGGACCTGGCGTTTGACGAGCTTGCCCTGGAGGATCTCGAGGACGGCTTTGAGCTGGAAGTCGTTTCCGGAGGTCAGGGTGATGGTGTTCTCTTTTTCGTTGAGCTCGATGTCGGAGTGGGAGCCCTTGAGATCGTAGCGCTGGGTGATTTCCTTCATGGCCTGTTGAATGGAGTTGACCACTTCAGGCAGCTCGACCTTGGAGACAATATCGAAGGTATTTTCAGGCATGGGGGTACAAGGGATAGTTTAGCGCGGCGGGGGGAAGGGCCGCCGCGGTGAGGTGGGTGACGTTAGGTTCTGAAGCCGAGGAGGCCGAGGGCGAGGCTGACGACGGCGGAGAGAAGGACGAGGAGGGTGATCCAGATGAAGTGGTGATCCCGATCGAGGATGAAGGCGACGAGGGAGACGGCGACGCGGGCGATGGGGGTGAGGATGGTGATGATGGTGCCGAGGGCCATGAAGGCGATGGGATCGGCGTGGAGGATGCCGGGCAGGATGGCGGAGAAGTGGAAGGAGTGCGCGGCGTCAACGGTGAAGGTGGTGGAGGGTCGCAGCAGGGCGAGGGCGACGCCGATGACAAAGCAGGTGGTGGCGGCGTACATGCCGGTGACGAGTGTGTGATAGACGCCGGAGTAGACGTTGTCCTGGGTGGAGGTTGGATGCGTGTTTTCCATAGCTGTGTTAGCGGAAGCTGGGCAGGTTGATTCCGAAGCGGAGTTGGAGTGCCTTGGCGATCATGGAGTAGGCCATATAGAACATGAAGAACGTCAGGGTCTTCTTGAGGAGAGCGCTGGAGAGGCGGTTCATGACCATGGTGCCGGCGGTGGCTCCGACTGTGGTGCCGACGGCGATGGGGCCGACGAGACCGAACTGAATGGTGCCGGCGAGGAAGAAGACGAGGGAGCCGATGGCGGCGGTAATGCCGATCATCAGCTTGCTGGTGGCGACGGCGGCCTTCATGGGGATGTTCATGTGGCGGTTCATGGCGGAGACCTTGAGAACGCCGCCGCCGATGCCGAGCATGCCGGAGAGGACGCCGGCGAGGAGCGAAACGAGTGCGCCAATGCGGGAGCCGGTGACGACGTAATTTACGTGACGGTTAGCGGCCTGATCGAAGTAGTCGCCGCGGAGCTGGAGCTTGCGGGAGATGGTGTCCTGGGGCGCGTCGGTGAAGCCCCCGGCGGCGATGCGCTGGTCGTCGAGCTTGCGGGTAGCGAAGGCGTTCCAGCCCATATTAACGAGCAGGGCGGCGAAGACGAGGAGCATGATCCAATCCTGGAGGTAGAGAGCGAGAATCGCGCCGGCGATAGCGCCGGCGGTGGTGAAGACCTCCAGGAACATGGCGAGGCGGATGTTGGTGATGTGCTGGTCGACGTACTTGGAGCCGCCGGCGTTGGAAGTGGCGATGACGGCGACGAGGCTGGCGGCGACCGCGGTTTTCATGGGGAGATGAAAGCCGAGGACGAGCAGGGGGACGATGAAGAGCCCTCCGCCGATGCCGAGCAGAGCGCCGAAGAAGCCAGCGACGGAGGCGCCGGCGAAGAGGATGGCTACGGTTTGAACGGTGAAAGTCATGAGTGTGCCTTTTGGGTGGCCTGGGGCGGATCGATGATGGCCTCGACCTGTTGCAGGTGCCGGGCCATGGCCGCCTCGGCGGCGGCGGGATCGGACGCCAGGATGGCGGCGAGGATCTCCTGGTGGCCGAGGAGGGAACTGCGGGCGCGGGCGCGGCTTTGGAACTGCTCCTGGCGGGTGACGAGGAGGAGGTTCATGAGGGTGTCGAGGATTTTGAGGACGACGGAGTTCCTGGCGGCGCGGGCGAGGGTGGAGTGGAACTGGGTGTCTTCCTCGATGGTGGGGAGGCCGCGCTTCATCCTGTCCGCCTGGCGGCCGACGATTTCGGCCAGGGTGTGGCGTTCGGCTTCTGTGGCGCGGACGGCGGCGCGGGCGGCGAGGGGCGGCTCGATGATGCGGCGGAAGTCCATGAGGTCAGAGATGGTGGTGTCGCGGTGCTTGAGGTTGGCAGCGATGGGGACAGCGGCGAGGTGGAGGACAGGTTGGGCGACGATGGAACCGAGGCCGTGGCGGGTTTCGATGAGTCCGTCGAGTTGAAGTTTGTGGATGGCGCCGCGGATGGAGGCGCGGGAGACGCCGAATTGGGCGACGAGTTCGCGCTCGGGGGGGAGGTGATCGCCGGGGTTGAGTTCCGCGCGGATCCAGGCGTCGAGCTGACGGGCGACAGCGTCGGGGACATTGGCGCGGGGGATGCGGGAGAGGGGGGGCATGTGCGGACTGGTTCGATGTCGGTTGTCTGACCACTTTTAGGATAGCATGGGTGGGGGGACGGGCTTGCTTTGATCGGTTTCATTCCCCCCGGACGGGCGTGCGGGGGAATACGGCGTTTCCGGTGGCCCCGCGGCTGGCGCCTCGGGGAAGACATGATGGGGCCCGTCACCCCGGACTGGCGTCCGGGGGAATGGGGTCACGGGGGCGGATCAGTGGCCCAGGGCGATGAGGATTTTCTCGGAGATCTCTTCGACCAGGCCGGGGAGGGAGCGGTCCAGGGCTAGGGTGACGGCGGCGCGGACGGCTTCGGGGTCGAGTTGGGGGCGAGGAGGAGGCGCGGGCAGGGCGGGCTCTTCCGGTGGGGGGGGCGGCGGGACGGATTCGGAGAAGAGGCCGCGGGCGAAGCGGGCGCGGTCGATGAGGGGGCGGATGGTTTCGAGGACGACGGAGGCTTCGAAGGGTTTCTTGAGGACGGCATCGCAGCCGGCGCGGCGGGCCTCTTCTTCGTCGACGGGCTCGAGGAGACCGGCGATGAGGACGACTCCGGTGTGGCAATGCAGCTCGTGAGACTTAATCAGGCGGCAGAGGTCGTAGCCGGAGCGTTGCGGAAGGAAGACGTCGGCCAGGACGAGGTCGGGGGCGACGTCGTCGAGGCGGAGGACGGCAGTCTCCCCATCGGTGACGGTGACTACTTCATAGCCCTCCTCGCGGAGGATCCGCTCGCCCATGCGCTGGGCATGGGGGCTATCGTCGGCGAGGAGGACGCGTACGGGGACGGACACGCGCTACTTCTTATCCTGGTTCTTCTTGGGTTTGGGCTGCTTGACCTTCTTGCCGGGAGGGGCCTGGTGATTGGTCGGCAGGGCCTGCTGCTGAGGAGTCAGCGTGGGTTGAGGGGTGGCACCCTCCGCGGCGGCGGGTTGAGCCTGGCCTTGCGGCTGAGGTTGGGCCGTGGCGGGCTGTCCGGCGTTGGCGCGAGCGTCGGGTTGAGTATCGAGAGCGGTGGTGTTGCCGGGGGTGGTGGTGGAGAGCGTGACGTCGGTGACACCGGCAGCGCCGGCGGGCACCGGCACGCTGGCGGGGATGGTGGGCCGCATGGCGGTCATGGTGGGTTGGCCAGACTTGGCGGCGCGGGAGACGTCGGGCGATTTGGAGAACGGACCCCACATCTTGCCCATCATGCCCTTCTCGGAGACGTTCTGCTGTTCGTATTTCATGCGGGCGACGGCCACGGGGTCGGGTTCGGGGATCTCGCCTTCCAGATCCTTGAGGCGGGTTTTGGCGTCTTCGGCGAGCGGGGACAGCGGATAGTCGCGCACGATCTTCTGATATTGGGCGACGGACTGCTGGCGGAAGCGCGGCCCCATCTTGGAGTAGCTATCGCCGAGGAGCCAGAGGGACTGGTCGGAGGCGCTATAGAGGGGATAGTGATCGGAGACGGTCTGGAGGCGGTTGGCGGCGGCGGGGTAGGAGCCCTTGTGGTGGTAGAAGTCGCCGACGCGGAACTCGGATTCACCGATCACTTCCTGAATTTCCCGGAGGCGCTGGGTGGCCAGCGGGGCATAGCGGGAGTTGGGGAACTGGGTGAGGAGCTGGCGGCACTCGTCCTCGGCGCGCACGACGTGAGAGGGGTCGCGGTCGGGCTTCTCCATCTGCTTGAAGTGGATGTCGCAGACCTTCATCTGGGCTTCGGCGGACTCTTCGAGCGTGGGGTAGAAGAGGATGAAGTCCTTGTACTCAGCCTCGGCCTGAGCGAAGGCATGGGAGCCGCCTTCGCGCATCCAGGAGTCCGCAATGGCGAGCTTGGCCTTGGCGAGGAACTCCGAGGTGTCGTAGGTGTTCATCAGGGTATTCAGGGTGAGGCGGGCTACTTCGTAGCGGCCTTTCTCGATATCCTTGATGGCCTTGTCGAAGAGGACCTTGTCGGGCTGTTGGGTATCCTTGGTGATCGGGTTTTCGTACTTTTTGTGCCGGCAGCCGGAAATAGCGAAAGCCAGCAGGATGAGCAGCACGGCCGTGAATCGGGCCGAGCGGGAGCGGGCGGTCTGCATCAAACTCATCACCTCAAACAAAAGATCTCACGCAAAAGAGGCAGAGCACTAAGCCCTGCGGGCCAAGGCGTCCAAAGCCGCCTGTTTCATGTCGGATGCGGCACGGCCGGGGTCGGGCGCACCGAAAACGCTGGAGCCGGCCACCACCCAGGTGACGCCGGCCTCAGCCACCATACCTACATTATCCACCGAGACGCCCCCATCAATCTCGATGGCGAATGAAAGGCCAAGGCGATCGCGCCAATCGCGAAGGGCGCGCACCTTATCGAGGACGTAGGGGATGAACTTCTGGCCGCCATAGCCGGGGTTGACGCTCATGAGAAGCACGTAGTCGACGATGGGGAGGACGTGTTCGAGGGTAGCGATGGGGGTGGCGGGATTGAGGACGACGCCGGCGCGGGCGCCCTCGCTCTGAATCAAACGAAGGGTCCGATCGATGTGGGGACAGGCTTCCTGATGGACGGAGACGCAATCGGCGCCGGCGGCGACAAAGCGCGGGGCGTAGGTGTCGGCGTCGCTGATCATGAGGTGGACGTCGAGGGCGAGCCGGGTGCGTTTCCGAAGGGACTCGAGAACGGGGAGGCCGAAGGAGATGTTGGGGACGAAGTGGCCGTCCATGACGTCGAAGTGCAGGAATTTGACACCGGCAGCGGTGACCTGATCGATCTGTTCGCCGAGGCGCGCGAAGTCGGCGGCCAGAAGAGAGGGGAGGATTTCGACCATGGCGAGGTAAGGCACTTTCACTCTATCACGGCGGCAAAAAAGCCGTCTCCGGGGTCGCGGCCCGGGCAGCGGAGTACTTCCGATTGGACGCGCGCGGGAGCAACGCGTTTC
The DNA here is from genome assembly GCA_029973955.1 of Paludibaculum sp. Lineage (GTDB taxonomy): Bacteria > Acidobacteriota > Terriglobia > Bryobacterales > Bryobacteraceae > Paludibaculum. The sequence continues at coordinate 48,835 of JARKQJ010000218.1, forward strand.
AGAACATCCTGGTTCTCTTCGGGCTCCAGGGAACAGGTGGAGTAGACGAGGCGGCCGCCGGGTGTGAGGCAGCGGAGGGCGGAGGCGAGGAGGAGGGCCTGGCGGTCGGACTGGCGGGCGATTTCGGCGGGGGTGAGGCGCCAGCGGATTTCGGGGTTGCGGGCGAGGGTGCCGGTGCCGGAGCAAGGGGCGTCGACGAGGATCCGGTCGAAGACGGCAGGGAAGGGGAGAGGCTTGGAGGCGTCGAGCTGGACGCGGGGGCAGGGGGCGAGGAAAGTGCGGAGGCGGCGGGGGTTGGAGTCGCAGGCGATGGCGCGGATGGGGGTTTCGAGGGCTTGCAGGGTCTTGTTGCCGGGGGCGGCGCAGAGATCGAGGAAAAGCTGGCCGGGTTGGAGGTCGAGCAGGGGGACGATCGATTGCGCGCCGATATCCATGCGGCGGCCGTCGCGGGTATGGGCCTCGGGTTCTTCCATGGAGGCGCGGGCGACGGTGGCGGCGAGGCTGGGGCCCAGGTTCCGCTGCCAGCGGTCCCAGAGCCAGTCCGGCAGGCAGTAAGCGACGTCGTCAGAGGGCCAGGAAGGGGGGAGCGGGGGGAGTTTCCGGAGGACGGCGTTGGAGAAGCCGGCGGCGGAGGATTTGCCGGCGAGTTTGACGAGTTCGACGGTTTCGGCGACGGCGGCGTGGGGCGGGACGCGGGAGAGGAAGCGGAGCTGGAACGCACCCATGCGGAGGGCGCGGAGCACGGATGAGTCGATCTTTTCGAGGGGGCGGGAGGAGGACTGGTAGAGCAGCCAGTCGAGTTGGGGGAGACGGCGGAGGACGCCGAAGACGATTTGAGTGACGAGGCCGGCGTCGCGGGAGTCGATGCGTATCAGGCGTTCGTCGAGGAGGGAGGCGGCCTGGCCTCCGCGTTCCACGGAACCGAGGATTTCGAAGGCGATCCGGCGAGCAGGGGTCACACTTTATAATAGAGATTTGGAACTCGAAAAACAGATTTTGCGGCGTGTCGGCGAGGCGGTGACCCGGTTCAAGATGATCCGGGAGGGCGACCGTGTGGCGGTGGGCTTCTCCGGCGGCAAGGATTCGTACACGCTGTTGGAGGCGCTGGTGAAGCTGCAGCGGCGGGCGCCGGTGAAGTTTACGGTGTGCGCGTTCACGGTGGATCAGGGAAAGTTTCTGACGCCGATCGAGCCGTTCCGGGAGTGGCTGAAGGAACGGGGCGTGGAGTGGACTTTAAAGGTGGACAACCCTTCGGTGCGGCTGATCACGGAGCAGCCGGACCATGGATGCGACACATGCAGCCGGTTCCGCCGGCGGGCGGTGTATGGGATTGCGCGCGAACTTGGGGCGAACGTGATCGCGTTCGGGCATACGGCGGACGATTTTTGCGAAGCGCTGCTGCGCAATGCGATGTTCACCGGGCGGCTGAGTGCGCTGCCGGCCGTAACTTACTCACGAAAAAAGGACTTCCGGCTAATTCGTCCGCTGTTGTACGTGGCGGAGGACCTGACGAGAGCCTATGCGGGGGAGGTAGGGGCTCCGGTGATCCCGTGCGGGTGCTCGATGAAGACGGGGACGGTGCGGCGGTCGATCCGCGACATGTTCGCGGAGCTGGAAAAGGACTTTCCCGCCCTAAAGAACACGCTGCTGTCCGCCATGGGGAATCTGAACCCATCGCGGCTTCTGGACTTGCGTTACTTGGACTTAGACGGCGAACTGGAGGAAGAAGGGGGTCCGCTGGCGGTGCTGAACGAGAGTGGATTTACCGAATCGTAACCAACCTCCGGTTGACCGGGGGCGGGACGGGTTTGAGATAATTGTAATTCCGGCGCTTGCGATCAATGCCCCAGGCAGACGGCGCGCTGGAGGACGAGGGCCCATGAGGCTACTTCCACGCGAAGAAAAGTTCTTTCACTATTTCATCGAACAAGCGAATCTGATTGCCGAAGCGGCGCAGCAGTTCCGGCAGGCCGCCGAGAAGGGGCCGAACGCGCTGCGCGAAGCCGAGGTTTCCATCGCTCGCCTGGAGCAGAAGGGCGATGAACTGATCCACGAGATTTATACGCGGCTCAACCAGACATTCATCACTCCACTGGATCCGGAGGACATACACTCTCTGGGGTCGCACCTGGACGATGTGTTGGATGGGATCGAGGAGTCGGTGCACCGGATCGTGGCTTACAAGATCGATCCGATTCCGGCGACGGTGATCGAGTTGGGGCGGATTCTGGAGGGTTGCGGTCTGACGCTGCAGAAGGCCTTCCAGGCGCTGGACGCGAACAAGCCGCTGCTGGAGCACTCGATTGAAGTGAACCGGTTAGAGGAGCAGGCGGACCACCTGGTGCGGGCGGCGATTGCGGACCTGTTCGACAAGGAACCGAACCCAATCACCGTGATGAAGCTGAAAGAGGTCTACGAGCACCTGGAGTTGACCACGGACTACTGCGAAGACGTGGCGGACGCGTTGCAAAACGTGATTGTGAAGAACGGGTAAGAGCGGGTGGCAATGGACGGGACACTGATATTGGTCACGCTGATCGTCCTGGTGGCGTTGGTGTTCGACTACATCAACGGATTCCACGACGCTGCGAATTCGGTGGCGACGATTGTCGCCACCCGGGTATTGACACCATTCCAGGCCGTCCTTTGGGCGGCCTTTTTTAATTTCCTGGCGGCGATCCCGCTGCTGTTCTGGGACGAGGCGGGCGTAGCGAAGACCGTAGGCAAGGGAATGGTGAAGATCGAGCTGGTGACGGAGTATGTCATTCTGGCGGGTCTGTTGGGGGCGATTGCGTGGAACCTGTTCACGTGGTTCTATGGGATCCCTTCGAGTTCATCCCACGCTCTGATCGGCGGCTACGCCGGTGCGGCGATGATGAAGGTTGTAATGACGCAGGGTGCGTCGCACATCATGGAGGCGATCGTGGTGCAGGGATGGATCACTACGATGACCTTCATCGTAGTGGCTCCCATGCTGGGCCTGGTACTGGGCTATGTGCTGATGATCGGGATCTACTGGGGGTTCCGGCACTCTTCGCCGCAGAAGATGGATCATTGGTTCCGGCGGCTGCAGTTGGTGTCGTCTGGATTGTTCAGCTACTCGCACGGGTCGAACGACGCGCAGAAGACGATCGGCATCATCACGAGCGTGCTGGTGACGGCTGGGTATCTGGACGGATTTCACGTGAAGTGGTGGGTGGTGATGGCGGCGTTCTCGGCGATTGCGCTGGGGACGATGAGCGGGGGATGGCGGATTGTCCATACGATGGGCGGCCGGCTGACGAGGCTGAAGCCGCGCGGCGGGTTCTGCGCTGAGACGGCGGGCGCGATTGCGATTCTGTTCCCGACGTACCTGAAGATCCCGGTATCGACGACGCACGTGATTACAGGGGCCATCGCGGGGGTGGGCTCGATCCACCGGCTGAAGGCGGTCCGCTGGGGCCTGGCGACGAACATTCTCTGGGCGTGGATACTGACGCTGCCGATGTCGGCGGCGGTGGGAGCCCTGAGCTTTCTGGCTATTTACGCGATCACCGGCAAGGTGTAACAAGGCGTGAGGCTGTGGCGCGGAATCGATCCCACACACTTTCGAGCCCGCTGTTCCGGAAGATCCTGCTGAGTGCGTTTGCGCTGATCATCGCGACGGTGGGGAGCGCGGACTTCCTGATGACGCGCTACACGGAGGAGCGCGAACTGGAGCAGGTCCAGAAGCGGCTGGAGCTGGCGCTGCGGATTTACGCCGACGAGCTGCCGGCCTTGAAGAACGGCGAGTTGGAGGGTTGGGCCAAGCGGGCGGATGCGCAGGCCGACGCCAGGGTGACGGTGATTGACGGCGGCGGCGCGGTGCTGGCGGAGACGCGCCACGAGCGGGGATCGATGGAGAATCACGCGCACCGGCCGGAGGTGCAGGCGGCGCTCAAGGGCAGCATTGGCGTGGCGAAGCGGCACAGCGCGAGCCTGGGCGTGGATTTCATGTACGTGACGCGGCCGGTGAGGACGCTGGAAAGCGGCGGACTGGTGTTGCGATTGGCGGTGCCGCTGTCCAGCGTGAACGAAGCGTTCAGCGCAGTGCGTGGAAGAATCCTGAGGGCCTCGCTGGTTCTGGCGCTGCTGGCGCTGATTGTGGCGTACTTCTACACGCGGGGCTTGATCCAGCGGATCAGGGCGATTCAATCGTATGCCGAGTCGCTGGCAGACAAGCGGCGGGGGGACGAGACGGAGCTGGCGGACGAGGGCAAAGACGAACTGGGGGTACTGGCTGAATCTCTGCGGCGCATGGCGCACCAGTTGCGTCAGGTGGTGGACCTGCTGAAGGTGGAATCGGCGAGGAGAGAGGCGATTCTGGCGAGCATGCGGGAGGGAGTGCTGGCGGTGGATGAGGAGTTGCGGGTGACGTTCTGCAACGAGGCCTTTCTGAAAGCGGCGGGTGCGGCGGCGCCTCCGGCGGAGCAGGTGCCGGTGGTGCAGTTGGCGCGCAATCCGGCATTCCTGGGCCTGCTCCGGCAGGTGTTGTCCACGGGCAGGACGGTGCGGGACAAGATGCCGCTGGCGCCGGCCTCGGGGCGGAGCTTCGAGATATACGCGGAGCCGCTGCGGGCGGGCGGTGAGAAGTGGGCATTGGCCATCCTGCACGACATTACTGAACTGGAGCGGTTGGAGCGGGTGAGGAAGGATTTCGTGGCGAACGTCTCGCATGAGCTGAGGACGCCGCTGGCGGCGATCCGGGGCTACACGGAGACGCTCCTGGATGGGGCGCTGGAGGACAAGGAGTACAACCGCAAGTTCCTGGAGATCATCCGGTCCAATGCGATCCGGTTGACGAATATCGCATCCGACCTGCTGGTGATCTCAGAGATGGAGCAGGAGCGGGGAGAGCAGGAGCCGGCGCGTGTCGTGAGGGTGCAGGAAGTGGTGGAAGCGGCGTTTCGAACGGTGGAGTCCGCCGCGAGGATGAGGAATGTGCGGGTGGAGATCGGGCCGGATAGCGGGCTGCAGGTGAAAGGGCAGCGGTTCCGGCTGGAGCAGGCATTGGTGAACCTGCTGGACAACGCGGTGAAGTTCGGCAAGGAAGGCGGGATGGTCCGGGTGGAACAGAAGCGCGGCGAAGGGAACATGGTGGAGGTGAGCGTCTCCGATGATGGGATTGGAATCCCGTCGGAGGATCTGCCGCGGATTTTCGAGCGTTTTTACAGGGTGGACAAAGCGCGTTCGCGGGAGGCTGGGGGCACGGGGCTGGGGCTGTCGATTGTGAAGCATGTGGCAGAGGTATTCGGGGGCTCTGTGAGGGTGAAGAGCGAAATGGGGAAAGGTTCTACCTTCACAGTGTCGCTGCCGGCGGCGTGAGTGCGTAAACTGGGAGGCTAAAGACCATGAGCGCAGCAGCGGACTCCAGCATGAGGGATCTCCAGCACCGTCTGCTCGAGATGGGCGGGCTGGTGGAGGCGGCGATCCACGATAGCGTGCAGGCGCTGGCCCGGCGGGAGGCAGAGACGGCGCGAAGGGTGATCGAGGCGGAGACGGCGATCAACCGGATGGAGATGGAGAACGACTCGCTGACGATCGGGCTGCTGGCGGTTCCGCACGAGGATGCGGGCGAGCTGCGGTTTCTAACGGCGGCGATCAAGATCAACCACGACCTGGAGCGCATGGGGGACCTGGCAGTGAGCATCGCGCGGCGGGCGCTGGCGCTGATGGATGAGCCGCCGGTGAAGCCGCTGATCGACATTCCGCGGATGGCGCAACTGGCTGAATCGATGGTGGGGCAGAGTCTGGACGCATTTGTGAAGCGGGACGGTGGGCTGGCGCGCGGGGTACTTGTGGACGACGACGAGGTGGACCGGCTGAGGGACTCGATCTACGAAGAGCTGGTGCGGTTCATGAAGGCGGACGCGGAGGTGGTGGCGCGCGCGCTGAACCTGTTGTTTGTTTCGCGGAACCTGGAGCGCATCGCGGATCACGCCACGAACATCGCCGAGGATGTGCTGTTCCTGGTGGAGGGCATCGACGTGCGGTGCGGCGGCTGAGATGGCGCGGCCGTTCCCGATCTTCCTGGTGCTGGAGGGGCGGAAGTGCCTGGTGCTGGGCTTAGGCAGGGAGGCGGAAGAGAAGGCCCGGGCGCTGGAGGAGAGCGGGGCGGTGGTGGAGCGGAGGGCGGCGTACGCGGCAGGGTGCGCGGCGGGATTCGAGGTAGTGGTGGCGGCGGGAGAGGATCGTTCCAGGAATGCCGAGATCGCGCGGGAAGCGCGGCAGTTTGGCGCGCTGGTGAACTGCCTGGACGATCCGGCGCACTGCGACTTTCTGTTTCCGAGCGTAGTGAAGCAGGGCGATCTGCAGGTGGCGATCTCGACGAACGGGGCGTGTCCGGCGCTGGCCGTGCGATTGAAGGAGCGGCTGGCTGGGGAGTTGGGTGTGGAGTATGCGCAGCTGCTGGAGTTGACGCGGGGGGCGCGGAGCGAGTTAGCGGAGCGGGTGAAGAGTTTCGACGAGCGGCGGAGGCGGTGGTATGAGTTGCTGGGTTCGCCGGTATTGGAGTTATTGAAAGCGGGACGGCGGGCGGAAGCGGAGCGGGTTCTGAGAAAAACGCTGTTTGGGGAAGAGTTACTCTAGGAGAACGCGCGGTCCGGAGGAGGGCTGCTAGACGGGATGAAGATCAAGTTCTCGCTGGATTGGCTGCTGGTGTTTTTACCAGTGGCGGTGGGGTTGGAGTATGTGCGCCCGGAGGCGCATGCGTGGATCTTTGTGGCTTCGGCGCTTGCGATCGTGCCGCTGGCCGGGTGGCTGGGGCACGCGACGGAGCACCTGGCGGCGCACACGGGCGAAGGGGCGGGCGGGCTGCTCAACGCGACGTTCGGTAACGCGGCGGAGCTGATCATTGCGATTGCGGCGCTGCAGCGCGGGCTCTATGACGTGGTGAAGGCGTCGCTGACTGGGTCGATCATCGGGAACGTGTTGCTGGTGGCGGGACTGGCGGTGTTCGCGGGCGGGCTGAAGTACCGCACGCAGAGGTTTCAGGCGGTGGCCGCGAGGGCGCAGGCGACCCTTTTGACGCTGGCGGGGATTTCTCTGATCGTGCCGGCGATGTTCCACTACCTGGCGGGCGGGAAAGCGGGGCAGCAGCGGGAGAATGACCTGAGCCTGGAGATCGGGCTGGTGCTACTGGCGATTTACGCGGCGCACCTGGTGTTTTCACTGGTGACGCATAAGCAGTTGTTCAGCGGGCTGGCCGCGAGCGAGGCAGCCGAGGAGCCGCATGGGAAGCCGTGGGGTCTGGGCAAGAGCATCGCGGTGCTGGCGGGTGTGACGGCGCTGGTGGCATGGATGAGCGAGATTCTGGTGGGGAGTGTGGAGCAGGCGGCGCATTCGTGGGGGATGTCGAGCCTGTTCATCGGCGTGATTGTGGTGGCGATTATCGGCAATGCGGCGGAGCACAGCTCGGCGGTGCTGTTTGCGCTGAAGAACAAGATGGACCTGAGCCTGTCGATCGCGATCGGATCGAGTATTCAGATTGCGCTGTTTGTGGCGCCGGTGCTGGTGATTGCGAGCCGGTTTGTTGGTCCGCGGCCGATGGATCTGGTGTTCTCTCCGGCGGAGGTGGTGGCAGTGGTCCTGGCGGTGATGATTGTAGGCGAGATCGCGTCGGACGGCGAATCGAACTGGCTGGAGGGGGCGATGTTGCTGGCGGTCTACCTGATCCTGGGGATCTGTTTCTATTTCCTGCCGGAGGTGACGGCAAATGCAGGGACTGTTCCAGCGACTGCGCCAAGCGCGGGTCATTGACCTCGCGCAGAGTTATTTTGCGGGGATGCCACACTGGCCGACGCATCCTCCCTTCGCGGTGGCGCGGACGAAAGAGCACGGGGACTACGTGCTGGAGGGCGGGGTTTCAAGCGCGGCCGAGCTGATCACGCTGGGTACGCATGTGGGCACGCATATCGACGGGCTGGGGCATTTCTCCTGCGGCGGGCGGCTGCATGAAGGGCGGAGCATGGAGGAGGTGGGGGCCGACCGGGTGGAGCCGATTTTGAGGCGAGGGGTTTGGATGGACGCCGCGCCGGGCGGGGAGCTGGCGGAGAGCGACGTGATTGGAATGGGCGAGTTGGAGAGGGGATTGAGCGCACCGGTGGAGGCAGGGGATGTGGTGCTGATCCGAACGGGTTGGGGGCGGCGCTGGAGGGAGGCTCGGCGGTTTGTGAACGAGCAGCGGCAGCCGGGGATTGGTATCGATGCGGCGCGCTGGTTATCAGAAAAGGGCGTGTTTGCGGTGGGTGCGGACAATGTGGCGTTGGAGCGGATTCCATCGCCGCGCATGGAAGTGCACGTACATCTGCTGGTGGAGAGCGGGGTTCATATTCTGGAGTGCCTGAATCTGGAGGAGTTGGCGGCCGCGGGGGCGCGAGAGTTTGTGTTTGTGGGCGCGCCGTTGAAGGTGGAGGGGGCGACGGGGGCTCCGCTGCGGCCATTTGCTCTGGTGGAACAATAGAGGGCATGGCGAACGAGTTTCAAGGCAGGACGGCGCTGGTTACCGGCGCATCGAGAGGAATTGGCGCGGCGTCGGCGGTGGCACTGGCGCAGGCGGGTTGCGCGAAGGTGCTGGTGCACTATGGAAGCGCCAAGGAAGGCGCCGAGGAGACGGCGGCGGCTGTGCGCGCGGCCGGGGCGGAGGCTGTGGTGATTGGGGGCGATCTGGGGACGGAAGCGGGGATCCGAGGGTTCCTTGAGGAACTGGGCGAGGAGGCCGGGAGGGTAGACATCCTGGTGAACAATGCGGGGTCGCTGGTAGAGCGCGCGAAGCTGGCGGAGATGAGTTACGAGCTGTACAACCGGGTGATGGATCTGAACGTGAAGAGCGTGTGGTTTCTGACGCAGGCTGTTGCCGCGGGGATGGCGGAGCGGGGTTGGGGGCGCGTGGTGAATCTGAGTTCGATTGCGGCGCGGAATGGAGGGGGGCCTGGGGCGACGGTGTATGCGGCGGCGAAGGCGGCGGTGTCGGCGATGACGAAGGGGATGGCGAGGGAACTGGCGCCGAGAGGGGTGCGGGTGAACGCGGTGAGCCCGGGTACGGTGGACAACGATTTTCACGCGCGCTTTTCCACTCGGGAGATTCTGGATGGCGTCGTGAAAATGACGCCGCAGGGGCGGCTGTCGACGAACGAGGATATGGCGGAAGTGATTGTGTTTCTGTGCTCGGAGGCGGCGCGGAACGTGGTGGGTCAGACGATCGAGGTGAACGGCGGGGCGTTCATGATCTGAATTTCCCCTCAAGGGTCGCGAGATGGGTCCGATGAGAGGGCATGACCCCTCAGCGAGCCATGGCGGCCCTACTCCTCCTCCTGGCGCCGCCGGGTTCGCTGAATGCCCAGAGTGCCGCGCCGGAACTACGTCTGAAGGCAGGTCGGGTACCGCCCAACCTGCTGGAGGCCGGCGCGGCGGGTATTTCACTCGCCGGACTTGAGTCCGGAAGGGAGGAGCCAACGCGGCTCCATTATTTGCTCCAATTTCAGGGCATAGTCTCTGAATATCCGCTGGAGGAGCTCGGGCGGCGGGACGTACGGGTATTGTCGTACGTGCCGGATCACGCGCTGCTGGTGTCGGCGCCGGCGAACGTCGAACTGGCGGACCTAGGGGTGGCTTATGTGGGCCAATTGGCAGTTGAGAACAAGGTGAGCGCGGAGTTTCGGAACGGAGCGGGGGATTTGCAGGCCGTGCTGGAGGTACATGGGGATGTAGCGGATTCCCTGGCGCGGCAGATTGCCGGTTCGGTGGGGTTGGCGGTGCTAGAGAATCCGGATCTAGCTGAGGGTTCGATCCTGGTGCGGGGCAGCTACGAGCAGTTGGCAGCGGCGGCGGCGTGGGACGAGGTGGCCTACATCTTTCCGGCATCGGAGGAGATGGTGAGGCTGGAGCCGTTGCAGGCCTGTGCGGGCGGATCGATTGGGGTGACGCAGTTGGGTGTAGAGGGGGAGTTGCGAGCGGCAGCGGAGTTGGCATCCTCGTTTGGAGACGGGTGGGATGGCGCGGGTCTCGGCTCGGCCACGTTGGCTTACTGGTTTGGGGTGCTGCCTGGCTGGCTGGATGCGGGGCAGGTAAAAGGGGAGCTGATCCGGGCGATGGGCGGCTGGTCAGGGGCGGTGAAGGTGAGTTTTCAGGAGTCCTCATCGCGGCGGCTGCGGCGCCAGATTGAGATCTTCGCGGCATCGGGCGAGCATGGGGACGGGTATCAGTTTGATGGGAAGGGCGGGGTGCTGGCGCATACGTTTTATCCGCCTCCGAATGCGGAGACGCTGGCCGGGGACCTGCACCTGGATCTGGATGAGCCGTGGAAGATCGGGGCGGACATCGACCTGTTTTCCGTGGCGTTGCATGAGTTAGGGCACGCGTTGGGGTTGGGGCACAACGATAACCCCTCGGCGGTGATGTATCCGTACTATCGGAAATACTCAGGGCTTTCGGCTCTGGACGTGGCGGAGATCCGGAAGTTGTACGCGGCAGCGGAGAGCGCTCCGGCGACGCCCACAACGCCGACGGTTCCTGAGCATCCAACGCCGGCGACGCCGACAACGCCCGAGAGTCCGACGATTCCGGAGAATCCGCCACCGGCGACACCGGCGCAGCCGGATGGGACGGCGCCGACACTGAAGATCACCTTCCCGTCAGCGGCGAGCTACTCCACAACGGCGGCGAGCATTACGGTGAAGGGGAGCGCGACAGACAACGTTGGTGTAACGGCGGTGTTGTGGGAGACGCGGACGTCGTCAGGCGCCGCGACAGGACCGGTGACCGGATTCAGTGCCGGGCCGATCCCGCTGGTGCCCGGGATCAATCAGATCACGATTCGGGCGCGGGATGCGGCCGGGAATGCGGGTTGGAGAACGCTGACGGTGACTAGGCGCTGACTAGGAAAGCAGGGCTTCCATTCTGGAGCCCTTGCGCACCATGGTCTGGTTGCGCTCGGGGCCGGTGGAGACGCAGCCTACTTCGACGCCGGTGCGCTGTTCGAGGAAAGCGATGTAGTCTTTGGCCTGCTGGGGCAGGTCGTCGTAGTTGGTGATGCCGGAGGTGGGCGTGGGCCAGCCGGGGAGTTCCTCGTAGACCGGCTCGATGCGTTCCATGAGGGCGTTTTCGGCGGGCATGTCGGTGACGATCTGGCCGCCAACGTTGTACGCGGTGCAGACCTTGATGGAAGCGAGGCCGTCGAGGACGTCGAGTTTGGTAACGATGAGCGAGTCGAAACCGTTCACCATGGCGGTGTAGCGGAGCAGGGGGGCATCGAACCAGCCGCAGCGGCGAGGACGTCCGGTGACTGAGCCGAACTCATTGCCGGCTTTGCGGATGGCATCGCCCTGGGGGCCGAACTCTTCGGAGGGGAAGGGGCCGGCGCCGACGCGGGTGATGTAGGCCTTGGAGACACCGAGGATGCCGTCGATGCGGGTGGGAGCGACGCCGGTACCGGTGCAGGCGCCGCCGGCGGCGGCGGAAGAGGAAGTGACGAAGGGATAGGTGCCGTGGTCGATGTCGAGCATGGTGCCCTGCGCGCCTTCGAAAAGGACGCGCTTGCCGGAGCGGATGGCGTCATTCAGGAGCTGCGCGGTGTCGCAGACCAGGGGGCGGATGCGTTCGGCCATCTGGCGGTAGCGCTGGAAGATCTCCTCTGTTTGGAGGTCGTTGGCGATGCCGAAGGCGCGCGCGGTGATCTCCTTATCCTCGGCGAGGAGGTTGTAGAGGGTGCCGAAGACGTCGCCGTTGAGCAGGTCGGCCATGCGAATGCCGCGGCGGCCGATCTTGTCTTCGTAGCAGGGGCCGATGCCGCGGGAGGTGGTGCCGATGGCGATGCGGTCGGCGCGGTCTTCGCTTACCTTTTCCACCATGCGGTGGAAGGGGAAGATGACGTGGGAGCGGTTGGAGATGGCGATGGAGGAGCGGACGTCGATGCCGGCCTTTTCGAGCATCTCGATTTCATCGAGCAAGGCCTGAGGGTCGATGACCACGCCGTTGCCGATGACGACGCGGACGCCAGGGTGGAGGACGCCGCTCGGGATCAGTTTGAGGACGAACTTGCGGTCGCCCACCTGGACCGTGTGGCCGGCGTTATGGCCGCCCTGGTAGCGAGCCACGACATCGAAGTTTTCTGAGAAGAGATCGACGATTTTGCCTTTGCCTTCGTCGCCCCATTGTGCGCCCAATACGATCAGATTGCTCATTGTGGATTGCCCAAACCCTATATTGTATCGCAGGGGTGGAGGAAGTCCGCGGCGGGGATGCCGCGTGTTAATCTCTGGTAGTGATGCAGTTGTGTGACGTCTACCTTGCGCAAGGCGAAGCAGGCTTCGCTGACCTGGTGCGCCGAATTTCGATCAGCCGGCTGAGAACCTACCAGATCTATGAGCACATCAAGCTCCGGACGCGGCTGACGAAACTGAACAATGAGAGTTTGCGGAGGGCCGCGCCGCGGTTGTGGGCAAGGATCCAGGAGCGGGACACGGATCTGGCGACGGATCTGGCCCAGGCGATTCTGGTTTCGCATCTCGAACTGATCATCGGAGCGCTGGATCTGCTGGGTGTGCAACACCAGGATGGGTTCTTCGCGAAAGACGCCGACCTGAGCGGGCAGTTGACTGAAGGCTGGCAGCAGCGCGCATTTGACGGTCTGAAAGACAAGTATCCCGCCTCGGTTCTGGCCTTCTACCTGAACCATCTGGGCGTGGAGACAGGCACAGCGCCGGAGTTGTTCCAGCCGGCCCAATAGGGGAGGCGCCGATGGGCGTCATCGAGGCAATTCAAGCCGGAGATCCGGCCGCGCTGGAGCGGGAGTTGTCAGTGTGCCCGGAGGCGGCGAATACACGCGCCGAAAATGGCGTGCCAGCCGTTCTGACGGCGCTGTACCACAGGCAGCCGGCGATGGCGCAGCGCCTGCTGGAGGCCGGGGCGGAAGTGGATCTTCCGGTGGCCGCGGCGATGGGATTGACGGAAGCTGCGGCGGCGATTCTGGACGCGGATGCGGACGCGATTGGAGTGAGATCGGCGGATGGGTGGACGGCGCTGCATCTGGCGGCGTTGTTCGGCAGGGCGGAGACGGTCCGGCTGCTGCTGGCGAGTGGGGCGGATGTGCTGGCGCGGTCAGAGAATCAGATGGCTAACCTGCCGCTGCACGCGGCGGCGGCGGCGCGGCAAGCGGATATCGTGCGGATGCTGCTGGATGCGGGGACGCCGGTGGATGCGCGGCAGCATGGTGGATTCACAGCGGCGCACAGCGCGGCGCAGGGCAAGGATCGGGCGACGCTCGATCTCCTGCTGGCGCGCGGGGCGGACCTGCAGGCGCAAAGCGACGACGGCAAGACGCCGGCGGGGCTGCTCGGGGCCTGATTTTCTCCGCTTTCGCGGCCATCGCGCTAAAATGGATGTTTCACCGCACATGCTGGAAACAACGCTTTCCGAACTAGAATCACGCGCCGTGTCTCTGATCGACGGTGCGGACAACGCTGAGGCGCTGGAGAACGCACGGGTCGAGTTTCTCGGCCGCAAGGGATCGCTGGCGAACATCGGCAAGGAGATGGGGAAGCTGGCGCCGGCGGAGCGGGCTCAGATCGGCAAGCTGCTGAACGCGGTGAAGCAGAACCTGGAGTCGCGCTACGAGGTTCGGAAGTCAGGTTTTGAGCGCGCCGAGCTGGATGCGCGGCTGGCGGCGGAGTGGGTGGACCTGACGCTGCCGGCGCCGGGCACGCGCCCGGGTTCGCTGCATCCGCTGACGCAGATCCAGCGGGAATTGGAAGAGCTGTTTACCAGCTTGGGCTTCGCGGTGGTGGACGGGCCGGAAGTCGAGACGGAGTGGCACAACTTCGATGCGTTGAATATCCCGCCGACGCATCCGGCGCGCGATGCGCAGGATACGTTTTGGCTGACCGATGGTCATCTGCTGCGGACGCACACCTCGCCGGTGCAGGTGCGGGCGATGGAGAAATTTGGGGCGCCGCTGCGGATCATCGCGCCGGGACGCGTGTTCCGCAACGAGGAAGTGGACGCCAGCCACGAGCACACGTTCTATCAGTTGGAAGGCATGATGATCGACCGCGACGTGAGCGTGGCGCACATGCTGTACTTCATGAAGTCGCTGTTGACGGCGATTTTCAAGAAGGATGTGACGGTGCGTCTGCGGCCGGGCTTTTTCCCGTTCGTGGAGCCGGGTTTTGAACTGGACATCCAATGCCTGATCTGCGGCGGCTCGGGCTGCCCGGTGTGCAAGCAGAGTGGCTGGGTGGAGCTGTTGCCGTGCGGGCTGGTTCATCCGAACGTACTACGCTCCGGAGGCATCGACCCGGAGGAGTGGAACGGTTTCGCCTTCGGGCTGGGCCTGACACGCCTGGTGATGATGCGCTACGCCATTGACGACATCCGGCACCTGGCGGCCGGCGACCTGCGGTTCCTCCAGCAGTTCTAAGGATTATTGCCGTGAAGTTCTCCTACAACTGGATTCGCGAACTCGTGCCGGGCCTCTCGGCGGACCCGAAGGAGCTGATGAAGCTCATCACGATGAAGACTGCCGAGTGTGAAGGCGTGGAAGAGTATGCGCCCTGGCTGAGCGCGGTGCGCGCGGCCGAAGTGCTGGAAGTGGAGCCGATCGAGGGCAGCCACAACGTGAAGGCGGTGGTGGACGCGGGAGCGGAGTACGGCAAGCGTACCGTAGTGTGCGGCGCGCCGAACTGCCGGGCGGGGTTGTTTACGGCCTATGTGCCGCCGGGGATCACGGTGGCCGGCGCGAAGCACGTGCGGGCGGCAACGATCGCCGGCGTGGAGAGCGAGGGCATGCTGGCCTCGGGCAGCGAGTTGGGACTCAACCGCGACCACGAAGGGATTCTGGAGCTGACCGGGGTGAAGGCGGGCGATGCCGTGCCGGGTTGTCCCCCGGATTTCGTAATTGAAGTAGACAACAAGAGCCTGACGCACCGGCCGGACCTGTGGGGCCATCACGGGATGGCGAGGGAAGTGGCTGCGATCACGACGGGCAGGCTGGCCGAGCCGGCGGATCTTTCCCTGATTCCGCAGGGCGAGCCGGCATGGCAGGTGGAGATCCGCGATTTCGAGCTTTGCCCGCGCTATTCGGCGCTGGTGTTCGAAAACGTGCAGGTGGGGCCTTCGCCGCTGTGGCTGCAGATGCGGCTGGAGGCGGTGGGGCTGAATCCGATCTCCAACGTCGTCGACGTAACGAACTACATCATGGCGGAACTGGCCGAGCCGATGCACGCCTTTGATGCGGACTGGCTGCAGGGCAACAAGATCATCGTGCGGCGCGCCGAGGAAGGCGAGAAGTTCGATGCGCTGAACGGCGAGAGCTACCGGTTGACGGCTGCGAATCTGGTGATTGCGGACGCGCGCGGCGCTGTGGCGCTGGCCGGCGTAATCGGCGGCGCGGGCTCGGCGATCAACGATTCGACCACGCGCATCGTGCTGGAGAGCGCGAATTTCCAGGCGGCGAATATCCGCAAGACCTCATCGGGATTGAAGATCCGCACGGATGCCTCGATGCGGTTTGAGAAGGCGCAGGATCCGGTGAACACGGAGCGGGCGCTGGCGCGGGCCGTGCAACTGCTGAAAGAAGTATGCCCGGGCATCCGGCTGGTGGGCGGTCTGGTGGATAGCTGGAAGAAAGCTCCAGCGCCGGCGCCGATCGAGCTGCCGATGGCATGGCTGGTGAAGAAGTTGGGGCGGCCGATTGAGGCGGCCGAGGTGCGGCAGATCCTGGAGTCGCTCGAGTTTCAGGTAGCGGAGCCGAAGCCCGGAGTGTTCAGCGTGACAGTGCCTTCGTGGCGGGCGACGAAGGACGTGACCATCAAGGACGACCTGCTGGAAGAGGTGGGCCGCATGGTGGGCTATGCCACCGTGCCGCCGCAGGCGCCGATGCAGCCGGTGAAGCAGCCGTGGATCAACCAGGAGCGGCTGTTCCATCACACGGTGCGAGAGCTGACCGCGGCGCAGGGCTTCACGGAGAGCTACAACTATTCCTTCATCAGCGAGGAGATGGCGCATCGCTTCGGGCTGGACCCGGAGACGCACATTCGCGTGGCGAACCCGATTTCGAGCGAGCAGGGGCTGATGCGGAAGAGCCTGCTGCCGGGGATCCACAAGAACATTCTGGACAACGCGCGTTTTTCGCCGGCGTTCCGGCTGTTTGAAATCGGCAACGAGATCCACCCGCGCGCGGGTGGCGAGTTGCCGGACGAAGTCCCGCATCTGATGGCGGCGGTGTACGCGAAGGACGACGGCAAGGCCGGGCTGTTCGAAGTGAAGCGGCTGGCCGAGTGCCTGATGCCGGGCTGCACCGTGACTCCGTGCGAGGCGCGGCCGTATGAGCATCCGGCGAGATCGGTGGAAGTGGCGTGGCGCGGGGAGACGCTGGGGCGACTCTTCGAACTGCATCCGGCGCTGGTGGAGATGGGCAGGGCGGCGGTGCTCGATGTGAACCTGGGCGTACTTTTCCGCCTGGGTGCCCGGCCCAAGAAATACACGCCGCTGAAGCGGTACCCGTCGAGCGAGTTCGACCTGTCGGTAGTGACCGGGCTGAAGGAGCTTTGCGCAACGGTGGAGAGCCGAATCCGCAAGGCCGCCGGCGCGGGCTGCGACCGGGTGGCGTTCCTCTACTCGTATCAGGGAAAGCCGCTGCCGGAAGACCGGCAGAGCATGAGTTTCCGAGTGACGGTTTCGGCTGCGGACCACACTCTGTCGAACGACGAAGTGACGGCGGTGCGGAATGCCATCATCACGGAGTTGAAGGCAGCGGGCTACGAACTGAGAGGCTGATTTCTGATAGCGTGGGGCTGATAAGGCAGTCCCATGTTCAAGCCCCTACTCCTGACAACTCTTGCCGCGCTGAGCGCGGTGGCCGCGGAATGGCCGAGCGCGACGATTTCGAATGGCGCGGTTACGGCCAAGCTCTATTTGCCGGATGCGCGGACTGGCTACTACCAGGGCACACGTTTTGACTGGTCCGGGCAGATCGCGAGCCTGAAGACGAAGAACCACGAGTACTTCGGGCAGTGGTTTGAGCGGTATGATCCCAAGCTGCACGACGCGATTCTCGGGCCGGTGGAGGAGTTCCGCACGGCGAACGCGGCTTTGGGCTACGACCAGGCACAGGTGGGCGGCGGTTTTGTGCGGATCGGCATCGGCGTATTGAAGAAGCCGGAGGAGAAGGGCTTCGTCTGGTCGAAGACCTATGAATTCATCGATCACGGCAAGTGGGAGACGAAGCAGGGCAAGGACTGGATTGAATTCCGGCACACGCTGAACGGGCCGGCGGGCTATGCATATGTGTATACGAAGAAGATCCGGCTGGTGAAGGGCACGGCGCGGATGGTCATCGAGCACACGCTGAAGAACACGGGCACGTCCAAGATCGAGTCGTTCCAGTACAACCACAACTTTTTCGTGATGGACGCGCAGCCGACGGGGCCGGAGGCAAGCGTCAAGTTCCCGTTTACGTTGAGCCCGGTACGGAAGTTCCAGGGCGGGTTCGCGCAGGAGAAGGGCAACGAGATCGTGTTCCTGAAAGAGCTGCAGATGGGCGAGAGCACGATTGCCGAGTTCAAGCCGGAGGGACCGCAGGCCGGCGTTTACGACGTGCGGATGGAGCATCGCAAGGCCGGGGCCGGCGTGCGGATCCAGGGCAACATCCCGATCGACCACGTCGTGTTCTGGGCGATCCGGAAGACGTTCTGTCCCGAGCCATATGTGAAGATCGACGTGGAGCCGGGCAAGCAGTTGAAGTGGAACTACGACTACGAGTTCTACGATTTGGCGAAGTAGCTGACTAGAAGCGGAAGCCGACGAAGATGTCGTGGGAGTCCAGGGAGCCGTACGATCGCTTATAGATGTGCGTGTAGCGGTAGCCGGGCTCCAGGGTGAAGCGCCCGGTGAGCTTGATGCTCAGGCCGCCGCCCGCCGCGATGCCGTTGCGGGTGTAGTTGGAGTGGAGAGTGTAGGTGGTCGGGTTGGTCGCGTATTGGTTGGTGACTTCCGCGTGCTCATTTGCTATGCGGAGTACGTAGCCGCCTTCCAGGAAGGGGGTGAGACGGGGCTGCCCGGGGAGTATGTATCCCTTGAGAAGGAAGGGGAAGTCCCAATTGTTCACCGTTGCGCGGCTGAGCCAAAACTGGTCCAGATTGACTGTGGGGGGTGCGGGCATTGGCAGGTACGCCTTCGAGGTGTCGTAGCCTTTGCGGCGGTAGAGCCCTTCCGCGTCGAAGTACAACATGGACCAAAGGTGCATCTGGGCAAAGCCGCCGAAAACGTAAGGCTTGGATTCGTCCATGGTGCTGTAGTAGGTGTCGTTCGCGGTGAAGCCGATTTTAGGTCCGTAGTGGAAGCGCTGTGCGAAGGCGAGGGGGCAGAAGAGCAGGATCGCGAGGAGAGCGGGTGGACACCGGCGCATGGACTTGAAGACGCGCGTGTCTGAAAAAGTGTTTCGGATTTTTCCCTCAACGGTTTGGCGAGCGGTAACGTATGTAGATCAGAGTGGCCGTGGCAGAGATCCAATTCGCAACAACGGCGTTGAGGGCAGACCGGTTGGAAGAGTTCCACCGGCTGATGCAGGCTCACGAGAAGCTGGTTCTCCGCACGGCATTGAGGATCGCTGGGAACCTGGAGGATGCACAGGATGTGTCGCAGGAGGTGTTTCTGCGGCTGTACCGGCATCTGGACCGGATTGAGGCGGAGTTGGGTGTGCCGTCATGGCTGTACCGCACGACGGTGAATGCGTGTTTTGACCTGTTGCGGCGGCGGAAACCGGTGGAGCCGATTGTATGGGAGCCGCCGGTGGCGGCATCCCAGTATGCCGAGCAGGAAAAGGAACAGCGGCGGCGGATCATCGCCGAGGGACTGAAGACGCTTTCCGAGCGTGAGCGCGCGGCGGTGGTGCTGCGGGAGATTGAGGGTCTGGCCACGTCGGAGGTGGCGCGGATTCTGGGCGTGGCGGAGGAGACGGTGCGAAGCCAGATTTCGACGGGCAGGGCGAAGCTGCGCGCGTTTGCGGAGCGTTATGAAAGGAGGCGGCCATGAGTTGGACAGACGACGATCTGGACCTGGCATTGAGTGAGTTGAAGGACGAGCCGCTGCCTTTGGGGGCGACGGAGGCGGTGCGGGCGCGTGTGCTTGCAGAGATGGAGAGGCCGCGGCGGCGGTGGTGGATGTGGGCTTGGGCGCCGGCTTTGGCGGCAGGCTTGATGGTGTGGGCGGCGATTCCGCAGGAGCCGAAGCTGGCGCCGCCGCCGGTGCTGGCGCGGGCGCCGGAGGCACCTTCGTTGGAGCGGCCGGTGGCGGTCGTGAAGAAGCCGGCGGCGCGGCGCGTTGCGCCTGTTGAGACGAAGGAACAGCAGACGCAGTTTGTGAAGCTCGTTACCGATGACCCGGATGTGGTCATCCTGTGGGCCATGAATTCGGAAGGAGAGGACCGATGAGGAAATTGATCGTTTTGACTTTGGCAATGGCGATGGCCTGTTTCGGGCAGGAGCCGCCCAAGTGGCAGCAGAAGGTGTTTGATGTGAAGTATGTCGACGTGCAGGCACTGGCGAACTTGATCCGCGGTGTATGCCAAAGCCGGGAGACGCGCGTGCAGGAGAACCCGTCTCTGCGAGCGATCAGCGTGGGTACGCCGGACTCACGGGATTTGACGGCGGCGGAGGAGTTGATCAAGCGGTACGACGTGTCGGCCGGGGCGGTGCCGTCGGGGCGGCGCAACATCGAACTGGTTGCCTACATGCTGATGGCGGCGCCCAAAGGCACGGCCGGAGACGCATTGCCGGCCGATCTGGACGCTGTGGCCAAGCAGCTCAAGGCGGTATTTGGCTACGGCGATCTGCGGCTGTTGGACAGTGCGATGGTGCGGATCCGCGAAGGTGTGCCCATGGAAAGCAGCGGCAATGCGGGCATTGCCGACCCGGGGACCGGAAACACTCCCGCCATGTATCAAATGAGAATCGCCAAGAGCTTCGTGATGCCGTCGGAACGAGGCAATGTCATCAAACTCGATGGGTTTCGATTCGGCGTGCGGGTGCCGTACTCGACCGCGAACTTCAAGAGCGCCCCAGATGGCCAGGGGGGTCGCGCAGTGCAGTCGACACAAGTTCACTATTCCGACGTCGGGTTCAACACCGAACTCGACATTCGAGAGGGGCAGAAAGTGGTGGTGGGCAAGGCAAAAGTGGACAGCTCCGGCAGCGCGTTCATCCTGGTGCTGACCGCTAAGGCCGTGGATTGAGATATTCTGGTCGCTTCATGAGAAGCGTGCCATTGGTCGCCCCGAGGCGGCTCGAACTGATCGAAGAAAAGATGCCTGACGGCCCGCGCGCCGGCGAATTGCTGGTGAAGATGCGGGCCGTCGGCGTTTGCGGCTCCGACCTGCACTGGTGGGCCGAGGGAAGGATCCACACGGGCCAGGCGAAGTATCCGCAGGTGCTGTGCCACGAGCCGGTGGGGGAAGTGGTGGAAGTGGGCGCCGGCGTCACGCACTACAAAGTGGGCGACATCATCGGCATGGAGCCCTCGCTGACGTGTGGCCACTGTGAGTATTGCCTGGCGGGGCGGCACAACCTGTGCGAGGTGTCGCGTTTCATGGGCGGGCCGGACGCACAGGGGTTCCTGCGGGATTACGTGGTGATTCCGGAGCATAACGCCGATCCGGTGCCGGCGGGGCTGACCATCCATCAAGCGACGCTGATGGAGCCGGTGGCGGTGTGGGTGCACGTATTTGAGCTGGCGCCGGTGCGCGTGGGGGATACCGTGGCGGTGCTGGGGAGCGGGTCCATCGGAGGGCTCGGCATCGCGATGGCGAAGCAGGCGGGGGCGGAGACCGTATTTGCCTGCGACCGGGTTCCGCATCGCGTGAAACTGGCTCGGGCGATGGGCGCGGATGTGGCGCTGGACCTGACCGAAGGCGATTTTCTCGATGCGGTGATGCAGAAGACGAAGGGCCGCGGCGTGGACGTGGTCTTTGATGCGGCTGGTTCTCCGGACACGATCAACCTGGGGATCAAGTGCGCGCGCAGCGGCGGGCGCTTTGTGCTGATCGGCATTCCGGAGGTGATGAACTTCGAAGTGGATCTGCACACGGCCATGGCGAAAGAGCTGAACCTGCAGATGATGAGGCGATCGAACCACAAGGGCCGCGCGGCCGGGGCGCTGCTGGCGGCGGGGCGGATTCCGATGTCGATCATTACGCACGCGCTGCCAATGGAGCAGGCACAACGCGGCTTTGAGATTGTTCGCAACTACGAAGACGGCGTGGGTAAGCTGATTTTCGATTTTGATGTGAAGGCGTAAACACCATGTCCAACTACCTCGCATTCGATCTTGGCGCCGAGAGCGGTCGTGCCATGCTGGGGACGCTTCAAAACGGACGGCTCCAATTGGAGGAGTTGCACCGGTTTCTGAACGAGCCGGTGCGGCTGCCGGACGGCATGTATTGGGACACGTTCCGCCTGTTCCACGACATTCGCGAGGGACTGCGGATTGCGGGCCGCGAGCGCAATCTGAAGCTGGACGGCGTGGCCGTGGATACGTGGGGCGTGGACTACGGTCTGCTGGATATCAACGGCGCATTATGCGTGAATCCGCGGCACTATCGCGATCCGCGGAACAATGCGGCCTATGAAGCCGCGCTGGTGGCGGCGGGGCGTGAGACGATCTTCGAGCACACGGGATTGCAGTTCATGGCGCTGAACTCGCTGTACCAGTTGCAGGCGGAGAAGATGGCCGGGACGCCGGGGCTGTGGTCCGCCGAAAAGCTGCTGTTCATGCCGGATCTGCTGAGCTACTGGCTGTGCGGCGCGATGAAGAACGAGCTGACCATCGCCAGCACGTCGCAGTTCTACAATCCTTCTAAGAAGCGCTGGGCGACGGAGTTGTTTGATACGCTCGGGCTGCCGAAAAACGTCCTGGGCGAGATCGTGCTGCCGGGGACGAAGCTGGGCGGGCTGGTGGATGAAATCCGCGACACGTGCGCGCTTGGTGAGACGCCAGTGTTTGCGACGGCGGCGCACGACACAGCCTCAGCCGTGGCGGCGGTGCCGGCGGCGGGCGACCGGTCGTGGTGCTACATCAGCTCCGGCACGTGGTCATTGATGGGCGTGGAAATCGACGAGCCGATCGTGACGCCGAAGGCGCTGGAACTGACGCTGACGAACGAGATCGGCGTGGAAGGCAAGACGCGGCTGCTGAAGAACATCGCCGGGTTGTGGCTGGTGCAGGAGTGCCGCCGGCAGTGGCTGCTGGAAGGGCAGGAGTACAGCTACTCGCAGTTGACGGAGATGGCTGCGGGCGCGACACCTTTCCTGGCCGTGCTGGATCCGGATCAGTTCATCGATCCGGGCCGCATGCCGCAGCGGATGGCGGAGTACTGCGCGAAGACGGGCCAGAAGGCGCCGGAGCGGCCAGGGCAGTTTGTACGCGTGGCGCTGGAGTCCTTGGCGCTACGTTACCGCCAGGTGCTGGAGATGCTGGAGACGCTGGTGGGGTACCGCATCGACATCATCCACATTGTAGGCGGCGGCTCCCGGAATGGACTGCTGAACCGGTTGGTGGCGGATGCCACGGGACGCACGGTGGTGGCGGGGCCGTCGGAGGCGACCGCAGCCGGCAACTTGCTGGTGCAGGCGATGGGCGCGGGTGAGATCGCCGGACTTGGCGAAGTGCGCAAGGTGGTGAAGAACTCGTTCGATCTGGAAGTGGTGGAGCCGCACTCGACATCGGCGTGGGAACTTGCGTACGAGAAGTACCTGAAGATCCGGGGCTAACGTAGCGGGCGCCGGGATTATCCGAGAATCTCAGCGCCGAGAGCGCGCAGCTTGGGTACGAGGTTCTCGTATCCGCGCTCGATCAGGCCGGTGTTGGAGAGGGTGGAGTCGCCTTGTGCGGCAAGGGCGGCGATCACATAGCTGAAGCCGGCGCGCAGGTCGGGGATCTCGATCTCCGCTCCACGCAACGGCGTGGGGCCGACGATGACGGCGGAGTGCTTGTAGTTGCGCTGGCCGAAGCGGCACTTCAGTCCGCCGAGGCATTCGCGGTAGAGCTGGATCTTGGCGCCCATGCGGTTGAGGGCTTCCACGTAACCGAAGCGCTGCTCATAGACGGTCTCGTGGACGATGGAGATGCCTTCAGCCTGGGTGAGCGCGATGACGAAGGGCTGCTGATAGTCGGTGCTGAACCCGGGATGGACGTCGGTCTCGAGGGCGGTCGACTTGAGCTTCTCTTCAGCGCGCCAAAACTCAATGCCTTCATTGGTGACCCGGTAGTCTCCGCCGATCTGGCGGTAGCGGTTCAGGAAGGTCATCATGTGGAACTGCTTGGCGTTCCGCACAAAGATCCGGCCCTGGGTGGCGATGGCGGCGCAGGCCCAGGAGGCGGCTTCCAGGCGGTCGGGCAGGGCGGTGTGGTCGAAGCCGCGGAGTTGTCTGACGCCGACGATCGTGATGACGCGTTCCACGTCCACGCTGATGATGGCGCCCATCTTCTGGAGGACCATGATGAGGTCCATGATTTCAGGCTCGATGGCGGCGTTGGCGAGTTCTGTGACTCCATCGGCGCAGACGGCGGCGAGGATCACCTGCTCGGTGGCGCCGACGCTGGGGTAGTCCAGGCGGATCTTTGTGCCCAGGAGACGTTCGCAACGAAGATGGGCATCATGGGCGGCGTCTTCCAGCGTGGCGCCCAGGTCCTGCAGAGCGCGGATGTGGAAATCCACGGGGCGGGTGCCGATGCGGCAACCGCCGAGCGAGGGCACTGGGGCTGCTCCGAAGCGGGCCAGCAGCGGGCCGCAAGTGAGAATAGGGATACGGCTCTTGCCGGAGAACTCTCTGAGGGTGACCCGTTCCATGGGGCGCAGGTTGGCCGCGCAGATCTCCAGCACACCCTCCTCCGGCTCGGACACTTCGCCGCCGAGGGCCCGGATCAAGTCGCTGACGATGGCGACGTCCGCGATGCGAGCGACATTGCGGAGCGTGCACTTTTCGTTCGTAAGGAGCGAGGCCACCATGATCTTCGGCAGCGCGTTCTTCGCGCCGCGCAGCGGCACCTCGCCAACGAGTGGCTTGCCTCCCCGTAGGACCATTGTCTCCGCCTTTCGGGCTGTTGCCGGTGCGGCCATTACTGGAAGAGTTTCCGTTCACGCCGGAGGAATGCCGGCGTGTCGAGGTCGTCGAACGACAACACGTCGTCAGTGGCGCCTTCGCCGGAGGGCCCGAGCGGGGGCGCGGGTGCGGGCGCATCGCCGGGCATGACCTCGGGGACCACCTCCGCCACCACTTCGTCGGGCTCCGGAGAGAGATCGAAGGCAGGCCGGAACTCCGCGGACGGCTCGTCGTCAAATTGAGAGTAGTTGGGCTCGACGGGCGTGTCGACGAGAGAAGTGGCCACAATCGCGGCAGGCGCCGGGAAGGCCTGCGGGATTTGAGCCGGAGCGGTGCGGACGGCGCTGACATGCGGTGGTTCCACCTGCATCAGGTCGTCGCGCTGGAAGCCGGTGGCGATGACGGTGATCTTCACTTCGTCGCCGGGGCCATCGGATGGCACCAGCCCGAAATTGATCTGGACATCCTCGTTGCCGGTGGCATCGCGGATGAGCTTACAGGCTTCATGCATCTCATGCAGGCTGAGGGTACCGGGGGCCGTGATATTGAGGAGGATGGCGCGAGCGCCCTTCAGGCCGCCCTCTTCGAGCAGGGGGCACTGAATGGCGGCCTTCGCCGCTTCGACGGCAGCGTTCTCGCCGCGGGCCGAGGCGGTGCCCATCATGGCGAAGCCCATGCCGAGCATAATGGCGCGAACGTCGGCGAAGTCGCGGTTGATCAGGCCTGGCGTGGTGATGATGTCGCTGATGCCCTGCACTCCCTGGCGGAGGACGTCGTCGGCCATGCGGAACGCTTCAAAGAAGCTGGTGCCCGGGGGTACGAGATCGACCAGGCGATCGTTAGGAATGGAGATGACGCAATCGACGGTGGCGTGCAGTTCGGCCAGCCCCTTTTCGGCCTGCTTCATGCGGCGCGGGCCTTCGAAGCCGAAGGGCTTGGTGACCACCGCCACGGTGAGGGCGTTGAGTTCCTTGGCGAGGGCGGCGATCACGGGCGCGGCGCCGGTGCCGGTGCCGCCGCCGAGTCCGGCGGCGACGAAGACCATGTCGGCCCCTTCGAGCACCTCGATGATACGGTCAGTATCTTCGAGCGCTGACTGGCGGCCGATCTCAGGATCGGACCCGGCACCCAGGCCATGCGTGATGCGCGTGCCGAGAGCGATCTTGTTGGCAACCTTGGAGGCTCGCAACGCCTGCGCGTCCGTATTCATGACGTAGAACTCAACGCCGGCGACACCCGCGGCCATCATGCGGTTGACGGCGTTGGAGCCGCCGCCGCCGACGCCCACGACCTTGATGCGTGTGCCTCCCAGCGTCTCGTCCTGGATCTCGAATTTCAATGCTTCCATCGCTGACATCCTCGCCTTCCCCGACCTCCTCGCCTTTTCCGATCTTCCTGAGGCGGGGGCGCGGTTTCTCTATTTTCCCCAAAACAGGCTGCGAATGCTCGGGCCACTGTCCCGGTCGCGCCGGGCCTGCAGCCGGGCTCCATACATAGCCAGACCCGCCGCGGTGGTCCAGGCGGGGCATTCCAGTTCTTCCGGCCAGCGCGCGATGCCACGGGTGAACCCGAGCCGCGCCGGACAACCCAGTACTTTCTCAGCCAGGTCCACCATGCCTTCCATGCGCGCGCCACCGCCGCAGAGCACAACTCCTTCGCGGAGGGGCATCTCCCCGGCCAGGCGCACCCGGCACTTCTCCACCATCTCAAAGAGCTGGCTGGCCCGGGCTTCGATGATCTCAATCAGGTCGCGGCGGTTGATTTCGCGGGAGGGCCGGCCGGCTTCGCCCGGCATTTCAATCACGATGTTGTCGGCGGTGAGGCCCAGGAGGGCACAGCCGTGAGCGAATTTCAGCCGTTCAGCTTCCTCGTAGGAGAGCGCCTTGAGTTCTCCGATGTCGCGAGTGAAGTGATCGCCGCTGATCGGGAGTCCGACGGCGCACAGCATCGCGTCTCCATCGTAGAACGCGACGTTGGTGGAGTGTGCGCCAATGTCCACCAGGGCCACTCCACCGGCACGTTCCTCCGAGAGGATGCTGGCATATGCCGCGGCCATCGCTTCGAAGACGGTCTCCTCGACACGGACGTGTCCCTGCTGCACGGCGCTGAGCAGCGCCTGGTGTTCCTGGGCGGAGGTGGTGACGAGCAGGGCGTGTGCTTCCAGGCGTTGGCATTCGATGTTGAGGGGGTGGGGAATCGGCGGGCGGCCATCAACTGTGAAATCCTGAGGCATCACCTGAAGCAGGAAACGGTCATCGTCCAGGCGGGCGCGAGCGGCCAAGCCGATGGCATACTCCATGTCGCCCTGTTCGACACTCCGCCGCCGGCCGAATTCGTAGAGCCCGCGGCCCTGCTGGGAGCGGACAGCCGGACCGCCTACACCGACGACCGTGGTCTCCACGCCAGCGCCGGCGCGAGCTTCCGCCTCGCGAATAACCTCGGAGACGGATTCGGCCACCGCGGCCTGGTCCGCGATCTGGCCGCGCCGCCAGCCGCGGCCCATCACGGTAGCATGGCTGCGGTATTGGACTTCGCCATCCTCCACGGAGACGACGACCGCGCGCGTCCACGCGCTGCCGATGTCCAGTCCTGCCGAAAGCTGTGCTTTCTTTGCCACTCTATTTGCCAAGCCCTCCGCCATCCATCATCGTGATCTGGCCTTCCAGGCTGATGTCCAGAACGCTTTTCGCCTGCAGTTTGTCCCGAATCCCATCATAGTGGTCGAGGAATGTCTCCATCCGCTGGCGGAACCTCTCGTTGCCGAGGACCAAAACGAGTTGGCGGTCCCCGTTCTGGTAGAGGACACGGATGTTCTCAGGATCCGTGACATCGACTTCTCCAATCTTCTCGCGGACGTTCTTGAGTTCATCCAGCACTCTCAGCATGAGCCGGACCCGTGTGCCGCGGCGCGTAATCTCGTCTCTCTCGCGGACGCCGCTGAGCAGGGGCAGGCCTGGAGGCAGCTTGCCACGAGGGGAGAGCACGACGCCTTCGCCGTCAATCAGCTTGGGGCGGTTCACCACCGGGGAGGTCAGATCTGTGCTGAGTCCTGAGGTGACCTGAATGAAAGCCACGGGGACGCGTTCCTCGATGGTGACATGCAGTTGATTGGGCCAGATCCTGCGGACGCTCGCGTCTTTCACCCAATCGACCGTGCGCAAGGCCTCGCGCCGTTTCTCGAGATCAATTTCGGAGATACTGCGGCCCCGGTCGCTGGCGAAGACCTTGAGCACGGCGGACTCCGAGGCATGCGACAGGCCGTCGACGCGGATACCCGCGTCCGTGGCGAGCGCACCGGACTCCGGCAAGGCGAAGCGCGCGTCCTTCGAGAAGAAGACCTCTCCTTCGAGCAAGGCAGCCGCCGAGACAAAGACGATCACCACGACACCGGCCGTCCAACCCGCAATCCGCAGGTTGCGCCGCAACGACGCCCGCGTGAGTCCTCTGGACTCCTCGATCGGTTCCTCTTCCTGCTTCCGGCGTCTAGCCATGAGCGGGTTCTCCTTTCAGCGCATCCAACAGCAGCGTTCCGGCCTGGGTGACGCTTCCGGCTCCCAGCGTGAGCACCAGGTCGTTCTCTCGCAGTTCGGCGGCGAGCATATCCACGGCTTCCGTCAGGCTGCCGGCAAAGCGGCAGTTGGGGTGGCCGTGGTTGAGAATACGGGTTGCCAGGGCCTGTCCGGTCACCCCCTCGATGGGCGCTTCGCTGGCCGCGTAGATTTCCATCACACGGACCACGTCGGCGGCGTCGAACGCGCCGGCAAATTCATCCATCAGGGCCTGGGTTCGCGTGTACCGGTGCGGCTGGAAGAGGACCACCAGCCGGCCGGGAGAGGCCAGCCGCAAGGCTTCAAGGGTGGCTCTCACCTCTGTGGGGTGATGGCCGTAGTCATCCATGACGGTCACCCCGCGAGCATTTCCGCGCGGTTCCATCCGGCGGCCTGTGCCGGAGTATTGGGCCAGCCCGGCACGGATCGATTCCAGGCCGGCGCCCAGTTCGTGCAGGGCCGCGGCGGCTGCCGTCGCGTTCAGTACGTTGTGAGCGCCCAGGACGCGGAGTTGGAACTCGCCCCAGTCCTGGCCTGCCAATCGCAGATGAAACCGGCTTCCCGACGCATCGCTCACGTCGTTGTAGATGCGCAGGTTGGCGTCCTCGCTTCGGCCATAGCGGATGATCCGGCGGCGCACCTGAGGCAGGGCCGCCCGAACCTCACGGTCGTCCACGCAGGCGATCACGGCGCCGGAGTAGGCCACACGGTTGGCGAACTTCACGAATCCGGCAGCCGCGTTCTCGAATGTCTTCCAGTAGTCGAGGTGCTCGCGGTCCATGTTCGTGATGATGGCGATCTCCGGCGCGAGTTCCAGAAACGATCCGTCGCTCTCATCGCACTCGGTGATAAACACCTCGCCACCGAGGCGGGCATTGCCTCCACCCAGGAAGGGCGCCAGCGTGCCGACGAAGACCGTGGGGTCCAGTCCGGCGGAGAGCGCTGCCTGCGCCAGCATCGAAGAAGTAGTGGTCTTTCCGTGACTGCCGCCCACTGCCACTCCGCGCCGCCCCTTCATCAGTTCGGCCAGCATTTCGCCTCGCAGGACGATGGGCAGTCCGCGGCGCCGGGCTTCCAGCACCTCAGGGTTGTCGCCTTTCACCGCCGAAGTGATCACAACCGCGGCGGCATCCGGCGGGACGTTCTCAGCGGCATGTCCTTCGCGAACCGCGATGCCAAGAGTCTGCAGGCGCGCGGTGACGACACCCAGCCGGGCATCGCTGCCACTGACCCTGCAGCCAAGCCCCAGGCACAGTTCGGCGATGCCGCTCATTCCGATGCCGCCGATTCCCACGAAGTGCAGGCTGTGCCCAGGCGAAAACATAACTCTCTACCATTGTTTCATGACTGGAGAGCGACCTCCAGCAGGATTTCCGCGGCTTTGTGTGCCGCTCCCGGCTTGGCCAGTCCGCGGGCGGCGGCGCCCATGTCGCGCAGTTGCTCGGGTTGACCGCTGAACCGGCTGACTACCTCAAAGAACGTCTGGCCGGACCACTCCTGTTCCAGATACATCCGGGCCGCGCCGGCGCGAACCATGGCTTCGGCGTTGTGCCGCTGATGATCGTCCGCGGCGAAGGGGAAGGGAACGAGCACGGATGGTTTGCCGGCGGCGGCGAGTTCACTGACAGCGCCCGCTCCACTGCGGCTCACCACCAGATCCGCCGCGGCGTAAGCGGCCGGCATGTCGTGGAGGAACGCCACCACTTCGCCGTCCATCTGCGTTTCGTTGAATTCGCGAGCCAAATGCTCATACTCATCTGCGCCGCATTGCAACACCATTCTCACGGCCAGGCCGCTCTGCCGGAACAGGGGCCAGCTCTCCCGCGCGGCCCTGTTTAGGGCCCTGGAACCGCGGCTGCCACCGGTGATGAGGATGGAAAGACGTCCCGTAGCCGGCCGTTCCCGGATTGCAAAGAACTCGCCGCGCACCGGCAGCCCGGTCCGAACCGTGCGGCCGGGCGGGAAGAACTGCTCAGCCTCCGCGAAGGAGACCAGAGCGCGTTTCACTTTGCCCGCCATCTTGCGCGTCACCAGTCCGGGCAGGGCATTGGGTTCCATTGCCACCATGGGCACTCCCAGGAGGCTGGACGCCATCATGACCGGCGCGGCCACGTAGCCGCCCATGGAGAAGACCGCCGCCGCCTTCTGTTTCCTCAGAATCCAGGCGCTCTTCAGCACGCTCCAAGGCAACTGCCACGCCGTTTTCAACGTCTGCTGCCAGCCCACGCGCTGCAGTCCTCCGATCTCGATCCACTCCATGGCGTAGCCTGCCCGCGGCACAATCGTGGCTTCCATGCCTCGCCGGGTTCCGACGAAGAGCACCTGATGGCCCATTTTGCAGAGTTCCGCCGCTACGGCCACCGAAGGGATGACGTGGCCGCCGGTGCCTCCCCCTGCCATCACGAACAGCACGGATTCTCCTTGCCTATGCGGCCCTGTCACTGACGCTCATCAGCAGCCCCAGGGTTGCCAGCGTGCAGACCAGAGCACTGCCGCCGGAACTAACCAAAGGTAATGGGATACCCTTGGTCGGGGCAATGCTCAGCACAACGCTCATGTTGAACAGCGCTTGTGCGGTGAATACGGTGACGCAACCTAATGCAAGGTAGCGTCCAAAAGAATCCTGCGCCACCCAGAAGAGCCGCAGCCCGCGCCAGAAGACCATGAGGTATCCGCAAAGCAGCAGGCAGCAGCCCGCCAATCCCGTCTCTTCGCCCACAACACCGAAGATGAAATCAGTATGCGCTTCCGGTAGAAAGCCGAGCTTCTGGTTGGACTGGCCCAATCCAACTCCCGTGAGCCCGCCGCTGCCCACGGCGATCTTCGCCTGCCGGGGCTGGTGTTCGCTGTCGCGCGTGGCTTTGGAATTGGCGATGACGGGGCCGAGCCACTGCAGTTGCGGAGTCGTGTGGATCTTTTCTTCCGTGAGTCCGACGTAAGAAAGGACGCGGATGAGGCGATAGGGCTTCTGAACAATGAAGCCGACGCCGAGCACGGCGACCAGCGCCAGCGTGAGCATGAAGTAGCGCTTGTGGACTCCCGCCACATAGAACACGGCCATGGCTGGAGCGAGCAGAACCGCGGCGGTGCCCAGATCGCCGAATCCGATCAGCAGCGTGAGGCCGCCCACCACGATGCCTGTGGGGTAGATGGTGTACTTGCTGTTAATGAGTTCCTCGCGCCGTCCTACGAACCACGCCAGGAACAGTACCAGAATGGGCTTCGCCAGTTCGCTGGGTTGAAACTGGCCCACGCCAGGCAGACGGTACCAGCGGTGGGCGCGCGGGTCGGCCGGAATCACGCCCATCAGCAGGAGGATGACCACGCTCAGCGCCAGGAAGATCCACAATGGGTGTTCCAGCTTCTTGTAATCCATGCGCTTCAGCAGCAGCATCACTGTGATGCCGGCCAACGCCATGCCGAGTTGACGCGCGGCGAACTCCCAGGTGCTTTTCTTGTAGAGAATCTCCGCGACGACGGACGAGGCGCTGTACACCATGACCAGTCCGAAGGCCAGAATCATCATCACTGCTCCAAACAACATCCAGTCCGTCTTTGTCCGCGTCGACATCGCTCAGCGTTCCTCCAGGCTGTTGACGAGCGCCTTGAATACGCGGCCCCGTTCCTCGTAGCCGCTGAATTGATCGAAGCTGGCGCAGGCCGGCGCGAGCAGCACCGTGTCTCCGGCAGCAGCTTCCTTCGTGGCAAGCTCCACGGCGGTTTTCAAGTCCCCGCAACGTTCCAGGCGCACCGAACCGGCCAGTTGCGCTGCAATTTTCTCGGCGGCCGCGCCGATCAGGAGCGCGGCTTTGGCGCGCTGCTGCAGGAGTTCGCGCAGCACAGTATAGTCGCTGTTCTTGTCTTTCCCTCCGAGCACCACCCAGAGGCCGCTCTGAAAGGACTCCAGCGCCTTCACCGTGGCATCCACGTTGGTGGCCTTGGAGTCGTTGAAGTAGTCCACGCCGCGCAAAGTGCGCACGAATTCGACGCGATGCTCCACGCCGGGAAAGCTCATCACGCCATCCCGGATTCGGGCCAGCGACGCGCCAGCCAAGCGCGCGCAACATGCGGCGGCAAGGACGTTCTCCACGTTGTGCCGGCCCCGAAGCGGGATCTCCGATTCGCTCATCAGCCGTTTCCCTTCCGCGTAGAGCACGCCGTCTTCGCGCCAGCATCCGGGGTCCTTCCGGGCTCCGGCGTGAAACCAGCTCACCTGCCCGCGGGCTCCCGCGGCCAGCACGGCGGCTGGCTCATTTTCCGCGTTCAGCACCGCGAAGTCCTCGGCGCGCTGGTTCAGGAGAATCCGCGCCTTGGCGGCCGCGTAGTTTTCCATCGTGTGGTGCCGGTCGAGATGGTCGGGCGTGATGTTGAGCACGGCCGCGATGCGGACGCGCATCGTGAAGGTGGTTTCCAGTTGGAAGCTCGACAGTTCGAGCACATTCCACCGATCCGGGCGGGAGGTTTCAACCATGGATGCCAGTGGAGTTCCGATATTGCCACCCACCTGGCAATCGATGCCAGCCACCGAAAGCAGATGCCCGCAAAGTGCTGTGGTGGTGGTCTTTCCGTTCGTGCCGGTGATGCCGAGGATTGGCCCTTGCAGGAACCAACTGGCTGCCTCCACGTCGCCCACCACCGGAATTCCACGGCGCCGGGCCTCTTCCATCAGCGGGAGGTCTGCCGGCACTCCCGGAGACAATATGGCGATGTCGCAGCTTTCAAGAGCGGCTTCGCCTTGCGGGACAAAGTCGCCTTCAAACTGCGCCAAAGCCTCTCTCGGGCGGGCATCGGAGGCGCGAACCACGGCGCCCATGCGGCGAAGCAGAGCCAGCGTGGCCACGCCGGACTTCGCCATGCCGAAAACCGTGATGCTCTTGCCGCGCACGTCCATTGCAATCTCAGTTTGGCTATCTCAATTTCAGCGTGGTGAGTGCGAACAGCGCCATCACCAGGCCTGCAATCCAGAACCTTACCACTACCTTGGTCTCATCCCACCCCAGCTTCTCGAAGTGATGGTGCAACGGCGCCATCAGAAACACACGCTTGCCGCGCGTCTTGAAACTCACCACCTGGATCACCACGCTCATCAATTCGATGACGTAGACGCCGCCGATGAACAGGAGCAGGATCTCCTGCTTCAGCAGAACCGCCACCACGCCCAGGCTGCCGCCCAGAGCCAGGGAACCCACGTCCCCCATAAAGACTTCAGCAGGATGAGCGTTGTACCAGAGGAAACCGAGGGATGCGCCCGTCAGGGATGCGCAGAACACGGTCAGTTCGCCGGCGCCCGGCAGGCGGGAAAGTTCGAGGTAACGCGCGAACTGCGCGTGGCCGCTCACGTAGCAGAGCACTGTCACGGCGCCGCCGGCGATGATCATCAATCCCGAGGCCAGGCCGTCCAGGCCGTCAGTGAGATTTACCGCGTTCGACGCGCCGACGATGACAAACAGCAGAAAGACGAAGAAGAATGCGAATGCCAAGGGGTATGTGATGGGGTTGTGCAGCAGGCTCTCAATCAGTAGATCGGGCTTGTAACTCTTGAAGAACGGCACGTTCATGGCGGTGTTGTACAAGCCTTTGGCATGCAGCACCAGCAGCCACACGCCAAGGATCAGCATCATCAGAACCTGCAATGCCATCTTCTGCCGCGCAGTGAGCCCGAGGTTGCGGGCCTTTCTTACTTTGGCGTAGTCGTCGATGAAGCCGATGGCGCCGTAGCCGCACAGCCCGAACAGCGCCACCCAGACGTAGGGGTTCCAGAGATTGGTGAAGAGCAGAGTGGGCACCACGATCGAGACCAGGATCAGCAGGCCGCCCATGGTGGGCGTGCCGGCCTTCTTCTGGTGGGATTCGGGGCCTTCTTCGCGAATATGCTGGCCGATCTGCATGGAGCGCAGACGGCGGATGAACCAGGGGCCCAATAGGACGGTCATCAGCAGGGCGGTGAGGCTGGCCGCCAGCGTCCGGAAGGTCACGTAGCCGAAAATCCGGAACGGCGTGAAATGCGGATAGAGTTGCTCGTACAGCAGCCAGTAGAGCATGGCTAGTTTAGAAACGCCTCCAACGCCTGTTCTACTCGCGTTCCGCGAGAACCTTTAAAAAGGAGGGCATCGCCCTCCTGGGCCAGTCCCTTCAGATACCGGCCCGCTTCCTGTGGCTCATCGAAAAAATGCGCGGCGCCGGGGCTCAGCCCGGCTCCCAGTCCTGCGTCGACCAGCGCTTTCGCGGCGCCGCGGATCCCAATGAGCACAGAAATCCCGCTCCGGGCGGCATAGCGGCCAACCTCCCGGTGCAGGTCCTCGGACCATTGTCCAAGCTCGAGCATCTCCCCCAGAACGGCGATGTGGCGCCGGGCCGGTGTGCCGGCCAGCAAGTCCAGCATCATTTCCGCCGCTTCCGGGTTGGAGTTGTAACAGTCGTCCCAGATCACCATCCCATTCCGCTCCAGCCGGGTGAGCCGGTTCTTGGGCGGCTCCAGAGTGGCGATGGCGTCCTTGAGTTGTTCCAGGTCGAATTCCAGCGCTCGGGCCACACTCAAGGCAGCGAGGGCTGCCATCAGGCCTCCTCGTCCGGGCAGCGGGCAGAAAAAAGAGCCCACGTCCATCACTTCGAAGCTCGTACCGTCTTTCGAGTACGAAACCTTCTCCGCTCGGACGTGGGCTGCCTCGGAGGGAACAAACACACTGGAACCGAACAAAACTTTGCGACCCTGGTAGGCTTCTCCCAGCCGACGCACGCGTTCGTCGTCGCCGTTCAACACGGCCACTCCATCCGGCGGCAGGGCGGCCAGCAGTTCGCTCTTGGCCGCGGCGATGGCGTCGCGGCTGCCCAGGTTCTCGATGTGGGCCGAACCCACGTTGGTGATCACGCCGATGCGCGGCTGGGCGATCTTTGCCAGTTCCGCGATCTCTCCGGCGTGGTTCATCCCGATCTCCACTACGGCGGCCTCGCAACAGTCGTCCAGGTTGAGCAGCGTCAGCGGCACGCCGATGTGGTTGTTGAAATTGCCTTGTGTCTTGCCCGCGCGCAGCCGGGTATTGAGTACCGCCGCCACGGCGTCTTTGGTGGTCGTCTTCCCGGCGCTGCCGGTGATGCCGATTACCAAGCCTCCCCAGCGTTCGCGCTCTAAGCGGGCTTTCTGCTGCAGCCAGCAGAGGGTGTCGGGTGCGATCTCCTGAGGGCCGGCGCCGTCGATGGCGTGATCGACGACGGCCGCGGCGGCGCCTTTTTCAAACGCAGCGAGGACGTGATCATGTCCGTCATGGTTCTCGCCTCGCAGAGCCACGAAGGCCGCGCCGGCGGCCAGCGTGCGCGTGTCTGTACTCACACCTGCACAGCGGGTTTCTGCCACCAGAATCGTCATCGCTGGGTCTCCCGCGAGTAGCCATAACTGCGCAGGATCTGCCGTGCTACGGCGCGATCATCAAATGCGATGGTCTTGTCCTTCAGAACCTGGTAGGTTTCGTGACCTTTGCCGGCCAGCAGCACGACGTCGCCGGGGCCGGCCTCGGCCAGGGCCTTGCGAATGGCCTTTTCGCGATCCGGTTCCACTGTGTGCGGCGTCTCCGTGCGGCGCACGCCCACCATGGCATCGTTGATGATAACGAGCGGATCCTCGCTACGGGGATTGTCGCTGGTGACTACAACGTAGTCGCTGAGTTCGGCCGCCGCCTGGCCCATCAAGGGCCGCTTGACGCGGTCGCGATCGCCGCCGCACCCAAACAACGTGATGACCCGTTTCGGCTTCAGGGCGCGTGCCACGGCGATGGTGTTCTTCAGCGCATCGTCGGTATGCGCGTAGTCCACCGCGACCAGGAAGGGCTGCCCTTCGTCGATTCGCTCAAAGCGCCCGGGCACGGCCTGGCAGGCCGCCAGGCCCGAGGCTGCCGCTTCAGGGCTGAGGCCCAGCGCCAGACCGGCGCCGAAGGCCGCGGTGAGATTGTAGACGTTGATCAAGCCGCAGAGGGGCGATTCGATCCGCTGCCGCCCGCCGGGGTGTTCGATGGTGAACTTCACTCCGTCAAAGCCGACGGAAATCTCAGCGGCTCGCAGAGCGGCGCCGCTCCTCAAGCCGTAAGTGAGCCTCTCCGTGCCGGGCAAAGTGCGGAGCTTACGTCCCCATTCGTCATCCTCGTTGATCACCGCAACGCGGGGCGGGGGACCACCCGCTCCGGTAAAGAGCCGCTGCTTGGCGTCGAAGTACGCTTCCATCGTGCCGTGGAAGTCCAGATGATCCTGAGTCAGGTTCGTGAAGACGGCCGCGGCAAAAGAGATGCCGGAGACACGCTCCAGGGCCAAAGCGTGTGAGGAGACCTCGAAGCTGAAGTGAGTGCCTCCGGCATTGCGGACCTCGTCCATCAGACGCATCAAATCCAAAGAGTCGGGCGTGGTGTTGACGGCCGGCATTTCCCTGCCGGCCACCTGGTAGTGGATGGTGCCCACCATGCCCGTGATCTTTCCGGCGTGGCGCAGCATGGAATCCAACGCAAATACGGTGGTCGTCTTGCCGTTTGTTCCGGTGACGCCCGTCACGGCCAGCGCCTCGTCCGGAGCGCCATACAGCTTCCGGCTCATGGCCGCCATGGCGTGCCGCGCGTGCTCCAGGCGAATCCATGGCCCCTCAAAACCCGCGGGTGCTTCGTTCTCCGAGAAGACGGCGACGGCGCCGCGCTGCATGGCCTCCTGGGCGAATTGCCTGCCATCGGCGTGCGCACCCGAAAAGGCGAAGAAGCCATCACCTGCTTTTGCTTTACGCGAGTCGTACTCCAGGTCCAAAACATCGAGGGCGCCCCACTCCGGCTGGAGGAGGATGCCAGGCAGAACGCCCTCGATCAGATCGGTGAGCCTCATTGCGCCACCGAAAATTTCACCCGCACCCGGCTGCCCATTGGCAGAATCTCGCCGGGAGCCGGCTGCTGTTCGTGGGCATTGCCATGCCCGCTGGTTTCCACTTCAATGCCCTTTTCCGCGGATTCCCGCAGGACTGCCAGCAGGGCCTTGCCGCGGAAATCCGGCACGCGCCGCCCGGTGAGCACCGGACTCGCGTGGGTCTCTGTCGTGTTGGGTTTCGATTCCTTTTCGACCCCGGTCGCGGCATTCCTCACTGCCGCCATGAGGCCCTCCTCGCTCTCGGCCGCTTTGGGTTTGATCAGCGGATCGGTTTCAGGACGGTCCTTCGGAACACCCAGAACGCGCAGCGCCGATTCGGTTACCTGCTTGAAGACCGGCGCGGCGGCCACACCGCCCAGTTTGGGGGTGCGGTTCAGCGTAACAACAACCACGACGCGAGGATTGGCCACCGGCGCGAATCCGATGAACGAAGAGTTGTGACGGTTCTGCCAGGCGCCGTTCTCAAAGATTTCAGCCGAGCCCGTCTTGCCGCCGCTCGAATAGCCTGGCACGGCCGCTCCCTTGCCGGTGCCCTCCAATACAACGCGCTCCATGATCTTCCTGATGGTGAAGCAGGTCTCGGGCCCCAGAGTCCGCACCGGCTTTTCGGCCGCAGGCTGCAGCACTACTTCCTTGCCGTCCAGATCCGGTCTCGATCGTTTCGACACCAGGTGCGGATTCACCAGCAAACCGCCGTTGGCGATCACCGAGACCGCCCGCGCCAGTTGCACGGAGGTGGCAGCCACTTCGTGGCCGAAGGCGATGTACTCGTGCGAGTTCTGCGACCAGCACGGTTTCTTCCCGACGCATTCCTGCGGATAGAGCAGGCCTCTGGATTCCGCCGGCAGTTCGATGCCTGACTTGTCGCCGATGCCGAAGCGTTTCAGGTAATCGTAGAGGGTGCGGGGGCCGATGGCGATGGAGATCTTTGCCACGCCGATGTTAGAACTCTTGATCAGGACACCGGCCACATCCAGGCCGCCATAGTGGTGCACATCGTGCAGGGGCTTCCTGCCCGGGCGGGGAAACACACCGTTCTCGCAATAGATGGTGCTTTCCGGCGTGAACTTGCCCGTGTCGATGCCCATGGTGACCGTGATCATCTTCATCACGGAGCCAGGCTCGCAGGGGATCTGCACGGCGGTGTTCTGGTGCTGGATTCTGGCTTCCTGCTCGGTCGGGGTTTCGACACGCGGATCGAAGGAGGGGTTGTTGGCCAAGGCGAGCACGGCGCCATTGGCAGGGTCCATCACCACCACGGAGCCGCCGGTGGCGCCGGCCGCCTTCACCGCTTCGGCCAGGTATTTCTCGGCATCGTGCTGGATGACCCGGTCGATGGTGAGCGTCAGGTTGGTGCCTTGCACGCTCTCTTCCTGCACCCAGGTGAGGTAGTCGTCGTTTTCGCGCGAGCCTGACAGGACCAGCATCTTGCCGGGCCGGCCGCGCAACTCCGCATTGAGCTTCTGCTCGACGCCTGAGTTGCCGTTACCTTCGGCATTCAGGCTGCCGATGACGTGCGCTGCCAGTACTCCGTTGGGATACTCGCGGCGGGCATCTTCCAGGAGTTCTATCGGCCATGTCCTTCTCAGCGGCAGGAGCCGGGAGCGCTCTTCGTCGGTCAGGTGCCGCTTGAGCATGAGAAAGCCCCGACCGCGCGCGCGCCGGCCGTTTTGCGGCCGGGCCTTGTTGAGCTTATCCGTCAACTCTGCGGCGTTCAGGCCCAGCACCGGGGCAACCACCCGGGCAAAAAACTCCGGATTGACGATCCGCATGGGGTTCACCGCCGCCGATTCCGTGCGGATCGAGATCGCCAGCGGCGATCCGTCACGCGACAGAATCTCTCCTCTTAGCGCAGGAACCTCTTCCAGATGCTTGTGTTGTGATTGCGCGGCCAGTTTGTAGTCTTCGTGCTTCCACACCTGCAGTTGCACGAGGCGTAGGAGGATGATCACCGCCCACACCAACGCGATCCGGCCGATCAGCACGGCTCGAGTGGTCGCCTTTGCCTCGGCGGTCTGCGCCATCTTCAGCCGGCCCTCCCTATCTCCGGTTCAACGAGGCGACCGTACCCTGGGTGGCGGGTGCAAAAATCACGGCCGTGGCCGAAGGAGTGACAAAACGGTCACCGGCATACTCTTCGAGCTTCTGCGGGCTCTTCAGGGCGGCTTCCTGACTGCGCAGTTCGCGGAGGGTGTTCACCAGTTGGCCGCGCTCGCGCTTCAGTTGTTCCATGCGGTGGCTGGCAAGGAGGTTGAACCCTCCAGGCAGCAGGAGGGCGATGAGCAGAAGGCTTGCCACCACGACGCTGCCGGCGACGCCGACATTGGCAGCCCAGTCGTGCTTGTCCACGACGCGAGTCACCTTGGCGTTATCGATGGTTTTCACCCAAAGGTAGATCTCTTCCTTCGGCAATGCGCGCAGGCGGCAATCGCCGGCGCCGTTGTTCTTCATCGAGCCGCTTGCTTCCCGGCCTGCCGTCAGCCACCCCCACAGCGCGTTTACCTTAGTCATGCTCTGTCCCCTCCGGTCTCCGGTCCTCTCATCTCCAATGCCCGCAGCACCGCACTCCTCGATGCCGCATTTCGCCGCGTCTCGTCCGATCCCGGCTTTACGACGTGCTTGGTTAGCACCTTGGCCAGCCCCTGCTTATCCAACTCCCGAAATCTCTGCTTCACTTTCCTGTCGTCCAGCGATTGAAATGCGATCACAACCCAGCGCCCTCCCGGCGCCAGGCAATCCGGAGCCTGCTGCAGCAGCGCGTCCAATTCTCCTGGTTCATCGTTCACCGCCATTCGGAGCGCCTGGAACACCCGCGTCGCCGGATGCAGCTTTCCGGTCCGCGGCACGACCGATGCGATCAGCGAGGCCAAATGCCCCGTGTCCCGCACCGGCCGCGCTCGAACCAGTGCTCTGGCGATTTTTTCCGCTAGGTGTCCCCTTTCTTCGCCCAACTCCCGAAAGAGCTGAGAGAGTTCTCGTTCCGTTGCACGGTTTACAAGGTCTGCGGCCGTCAAATCCTGCCGCCTGTCCATCCGCATGTCCAGTGGGCCCGGCTGCAGGAGCGTGAAGCCGCGTTCCGCGCTCGTCAACTGCATCCGGCTGACCCCAAGATCGGCCAGCAATCCGTCCACTTTTGAGATGTTCAGCGAATCCAGCGTCTTTCGAAGATCCGAAAATGCACTCTGCCGGTACGTGATCCGTTCCGCGCAGTCCTTGGTGTTCTGCCGCGCCAGTTCCAGCGACTCTGCGTCGCGATCCAGCGCAATCACCCGCCCCGACTTCAACTGCCTGGCAAGCGCGCCTGTGTGCCCGCCCAGGCCCGTCGTGACGTCCACGTACACACCGCCCTCGCGCAGCCCCAGATATTGGAGCGACTCGCTCAACATGACACTGAAGTGCTGTTGCTCCATATCGCATCAGAAGTCGATCTCCAGGCTGTCCAACCGTTCCTGGTCAGCCGCCTCGAAACTGTTGACAGTGGCAAAGACTGCGTCAAACTGTTCTTGAGTGAAGATCGTTATCACGTCCTCGTAAAACCGGAGCTGTACCGACTTGTCCTCCAGCCCCAACTCTTTCCGCAGCGACTGCGGCAATGTCACGCGCCCTTGCGGGTCGCAATCCACGTCTCCGCCCTTGGCTTCCGCCCGGAACGTCACGCGCTTCCGCAGCGCCTTGTCCTCCAGCTTCTCCACCGTCCGCTCCCAGCTCCCATTCGTGAACACCCGGGCCATGCCCTTGTACTCGGTCACGAAGAGGTACTTATCCGGCAGATCTTTCAGATACTCCTGGTACTTAGCGGGGAGTTTGAGGCGCCCGGCCGCATCGATTTTGCAGGGGTGGAACCCGAGCGGGGCTCGTAACCGGATCTGCGTGACTGAGGAGGGCGACTCCATGGCGGTCCAAAACGCTCCAATCTGGCCCTTTTCGGGCCATTGAATGTATCGTAGGACCAAGCCCGGTCTGGTTGCAAGTTCTTTTTTGCCAAAAGTTTATGTATTGCTTGAGGGTTGTTTGTTTCTTCGCTGTTCAGATTTACACTACTCAGGATTTGGGTGGAAGTGAAGGGTGCTCCAGGCGCGGGGCGAAGTTGTTGGAGAGGGGGCTTGGGGGTTGATTTTGGCGAAAGCCGGCGTCGCCTGCTATACTATGAGCGTTCGACTGCGCCTGCCCGAGGTGTGGTGCGCATCCCCCAGTGTGGGCGGATTTGACACCCTGCGTCCGGGATCCGTAGAATAAAAGGTTTGTAGTCCCTTAACGGAGATCGTCTGTCTATGAAGACCGAATTTCCGTCCAAGAGCGAAATTACGCGGAACTGGTTTGTTTTGGATGCCAGTGAAGCCGCTCTCGGGCGGGTCGCCAGCAAGGCCGCCAAAATCCTGATGGGCAAGCATAAGCCCACTTATGTTCCGTTTCTGGATACTGGCGACCACGTCATCGTTGTTAACGCCGACAAGGCTATCCTGACCGGCAACAAGGAATCCCAGAAGCTCTATCGCCGCCATTCCGGTTACCCGGGCGGGCTGCGTGAAGATGTGGCTGGCAAAGTGCGCGCAGCGCGTCCGGTGCGCCTCGTGGAAGAGGCCATCAAGGGCATGCTCCCGAAGACCAAGCTCGGCAAGCAGATGTACCGCAAGCTCAAGGTCTACGCGGGAGACAACCATCCGCACGCCGCCCAGCAGCCGAAGGCACTCGCGGCTGCCAAATAACGAGAGAGAAATTAGAGAATGGCACTGCTGCAATATCTTGGCACTGGACGGCGCAAGCGCGCCGTCGCCCGCGTCTTCCTCCGCCCCGGCACCGGCAAGGTGACCGTGAACGGCCGGAACATGGAAGAGTACTTCACCACGTATACTGCTCGCGCCCTGGTCCGCCAGCCGCTCGCTGTCACCGAGACTGCCGACAAGTTCGACATTCTCGTGAACGCCGACGGCGGTGGGCCCATCGGCCAGGCAGGTGCGGTGCGGCTCGGCATCGCCCGCGCTCTTTGCGAGTTCAACCTTGAGCTCCGCGGCAAGCTGAAGGCCGAAGGTTTCCTCACTCGCGATGCGCGCGAGCACGAGCGCAAGAAGTACGGCCAGAAGGGCGCTCGCAGCCGCTTCCAGTTCTCCAAGCGCTAAGGCGTTTGGCGCGGAGCGCTCGGATTCTCTTCTTCCATTTTGGGTTCTTTGCTTTCTTGGGCCAGCCGCCTCTCTCCCGGCAAATCTCGCTTTGGGCGCCGGGAGTTTCCGGGGCGGCTTGTCTTGTGTCAACACTCCGGCAAGCCCGCCGGATCAACACCCTTGTTTAAGGAGCTACTTTGCCTTCCATTTCCATGAAAGAATTGCTCGAAGCGGGCGTTCACTTCGGGCACCAGACCAAGCGCTGGAATCCCAAGATGAAGGAATACATCTTCGGAGAACGCAACGGCATTTACATCATCGACCTGCAAAAGACCCTGAAGCTGTTCAAAGACGCTATGCGATTTGTCGGCGAGCAGGCAGCCATGGGGAAGACGATCCTTTTCGTCGGCACCAAGCGCCAGGCCCAGGAAGCCATCATGGAAGAAGCCACGCGCTGCGGAATGTTCTACGTGAACAATCGCTGGCTGGGCGGCCTTCTCACGAACTTCGTCACGGTCAAGCAGTCCATCAAGCGGCTCAAGGAACTCGACGCCATCCTCGATGAAGGATCCGGCGAGCGCCGCACCAAGAAGGAACTCATCCAGCTCGAGCGCGAGCGCAAGAATCTCATGTCGAACCTGGCCGGCATCAAGGACATGGAAGTCCTGCCGGACATGCTGTTCGTGATCGACTCCAACAAGGAAGACATCGCCGTCCGCGAAGCCCGCAAGCTCGGCATCCCGGTGGTGGCGGTGGTCGACACCAATTGCGACCCCGACATGGTGGATCACCCGATTCCGGGTAATGACGACGCGCTGCGCGCCATTCGTCTCTTTGCCAATAAGATCTCCGATGCCATGGTCGAAGGCCGCTCGCTGGCCTCCGAACAGGACTTCGCGCCGAAGGAGATCGTCACCGACGACTCCACCACCATGGAAGACATGAGCCAGTTCGCTCACTATGTCGATCCGCGCCTGGCCGAAGACGTGCTCACCGAGGGCATCACCGACATCGACCTGCCGAACGTCTCTCTGCCCAAGGCCAAGGCTCCGGAAGAAACCGAGAGCGCCAGCTAAGCCGGCGCCTCCAGTTGAAGGATCTACCGCAAGAGGAAAACCATGGCTGAAATTACTGCGCAACTCGTCAAGCAGCTTCGCGACGCGACCGGCGCCGGCATGATGGAGTGCAAGAAGGCGCTCGTCGAAGCCAACGGCGACTACAACGAGGCTCAGGTCATTCTCCGCAAGCGAGGCCTTGCCACCGCCGCCAAAAAGGCGTCCCGCTCCGCCAAGGAAGGCCTCATCGGCCTCCACATCTCCGCCGACGGCTCTTCCGGCCTGCTGGCCGAAGTGAACTGCGAGACCGATTTCGTCGCCAAGACCGAAGACTTCATCGCACTCGTCGAAGAAATCAAGGCACTGATCGTCACCCACGGGCCCAGCGACGTGGCCGGCCTGCTCGCCCTCTCCTCCACTTCCGATCCGGCGGTCAACGTGGAAGGCCTGCTGAAGTCGAAGATCGCCAAGGTCGGTGAGAACATGCAGGTGCCGCGTTTCAGCGTCCTCTCGGCCGTCGGCACGCTGGGCAGCTACACTCACCCGGGCTCCAAGCTGGTCGTTCTGGTGGACGTTACCACCAAGAACGCGGGCACGAAGGACAAGCCCGAGTTCAAGGAACTGGTTCAGGACCTGGCCATGCAAGTGGCCGCCGCCGATCCCAAGTTCCTTCGCCGTGAAGACGTCACCGCCGACTTCATTGCGAAGGAGAAGGAGATCCAGCGCGCGCGTGCCCTGGCCGAAGGCAAGCCCGAGAAGATCGTCGACAAGGTGGTGGAAGGCCGCATGTCGAAGTTCTACGAAGAAGTCTGCCTGCTGGAGCAGCCCTTCATCAAGGAAAACAGCGTCACCATCACGCAGCTCCTCGCCGACAAGAGCAAGCAGCTCGGTGATGAGATCGGCGTGGCCGGCTACATCCGCTTCAAAGTGGGCGAGACGGCCAGCGCTGAAGAGCCCGCGGCCGAGTAGTTTTGGCCCCTGCTGGCCGAATCGCTGTTTGAGTTGAGGAGTCCTGCATGGCGGCGCGCTACCAACGCATCCTTCTGAAGCTGAGCGGCGAGGTGCTTGCCGGAGATGCCAAGTTCGGTATCAACGGTGATTGCATCAAGGCCTTGGCCGCGGAAGTGGCGGAAGTCGCCGCTTTGGGCATCCAGCTCGGCCTCGTCATCTGCGGCGGCAACTTCTTCCGCGGCGTAGACGCCGCTGCACGCCGCATGGACAGCGTTTCAGCGGACTCCATGGGCATGCTGGCCACCATCATCAATTGCATCGCGATGCAGGACGCCCTGGAAAAACAGGGCGTCCCGACTCGCGTAATGACGGCCATCCACATGAACCAAGTGGCCGAACCGTACATCCGGCGCCGGGCGATCCGCCATCTCGATAAAGGGCGCGTGGTCCTGTTCGGCGGCGGAACCTCGAATCCCTTCTTCTCCACTGACTCGGCTGGCAGCCTGCGCGCCCTTGAAATTGGGGCCGAAGTGCTGGCCAAAGCCACTGGCGTCGACGGCGTTTACGACAAGGATCCCCGTGCGCACGCAGATGCCGTCAAGTACGACCGCGTCAGCTACGACGAAGTTCTGGCGCGTAACCTCGGGGTAATGGACGCCTCGGCCGTCGCAATGTGCCGCGACAACCAACTGCCCATTGTGGTCTTCAACCTGACCACGCGGGGCAATATAATGCGAATGTCGATGGGCGAACCCGTCGGCACCATCATTGGAAACGCTCTATGAAACCAGGACAACAA
Source organism: Paludibaculum sp. (assembly GCA_029973955.1). Lineage (GTDB taxonomy): Bacteria > Acidobacteriota > Terriglobia > Bryobacterales > Bryobacteraceae > Paludibaculum. The sequence continues at coordinate 93,283 of JARKQJ010000218.1, forward strand.
CCCTCAGCGCCCAACGGCCAGTTCCAGAACGTGAAAGACGTGGAGAACGCCGCCAAGACCCGCATGGAGAAGGCAGTGGCCGACCTGCAGCACGAGATGGCCACGATTCGCACGGGCCGGGCCTCGATCAACCTGTTCGACGGCATTACGGTGGAAGCCTACGGCTCTCCGATGCCCATCAACCACGTCGCAACGCTGCACGTGCCCGAACCGAGCCTGATCACTATCCAGCCTTACGATGCCTCTCAGATCAATGCGATCGAGAAGGCCATTCGCGCCTCGGACCTCGGCCTGAACCCTTCCAACGACGGCAAGCTGATCCGAGTGCCGATTCCCACCCTGACCGAAGAGCGGCGCAAGGACCTCGTCAAGTACCTTCACACGGTCACAGAGGACCACAAGGTCGCAGTGCGCAACATCCGCCGCGATTCCAACGACTCCATCAAGAAGCTGCTCAAGGACAAGCTGATCAGCGAGGACGACGACCGCCGCGGCCACGATGAGGTCCAGAAGATGACCGACGCCTACATCGTCAGACTCGACCAACTGGCTAAGGCCAAAGAGAAAGACATCCTCGAAGTGAAGTAGGCTTCCGCCAGGCCGTTCAGTTTCAGACACGGCGCGGCTACCCCGGAATGATAAACTCTCATTCCATGGGTCGTATCGCGCCGTTTCTCTTTCTAGCTCTGATCTGTACCGCGCAGGAGGGTGAGCGCATGCCAAGGGCAAACTACGACCAGGCGAGACCATTGGTCGTCTCCAAATACGGCATTGTGGCGGCGTCCAACTACCTGGCCTCAGCCGTGGGTGCCCGCATCCTGGAACAGGGCGGCAACGCCGTGGATGCGGCTATCGCCGCCAACGCGATGACCGGCCTCACTCAGCCCTTCGTCAATGGCATTGGCGGCGACCTGTTCGCCATCATCTATGAAGCCAAGACCGGCAAGCTCTACGGCCTCAACTCCAGCGGCTGGACGCCCCAGGCGCTCACCATTGACTGGCTGAAAGGGAAGGGCGTGGAGAAAATGCCGGAATACGGAGTTCACGCCATCACCGTGCCAGGGTGCGTAGCCGGCTGGGAAGCCCTGCGGAAGCGATTTGGCACCAAGCCTTTCAGCGAACTCCTGGCGCCCGCCATCTACTACGCGGAAGAGGGATTCGCGCTATCGCTGGTGAGCGCGCGCTCCCTGGTCCAGAAGAGATATTTCGACACGCCCGGCTACCGCGAGACCTACATGACAGCCGGAGAACATCCCGCGCCGGGTGATGTCTTCAAGAACCCCGCCCTGGCCCGCTCGCTCCGCCTGATCGCCGAAAAAGGCCGCGACGGCTACTACAAAGGCGACCTCGCCAATCGCATGGTCAAGTTCCTCAATGAGCAGGGCGGCGCCCACTCGCTGGAAGATTTCGCCGCGTTCGAGCCCGAATGGGTGGAGCCGATCTCCACCGCCTATCGCGGCTGGACTGTCTACGAACTGCCGCCCAACGGCCAGGGCATCGCCGCGCTTTCCATGCTCAACATCATGGAGAACTTCGACCTGAAGAAGATGGGTCACAACTCGCCCGACGCGCTGCATACGCTGATCGAGGCGAAGAAGTTGGCCTACGCCGACATGGCGAAATACGTTGGAGATCCCCGATTCACCCCCGTGCCCGTGAAAGAGATGCTCTCGAAGGACCTCGCGGCCAAGCGCGCGGCGCTCATCAAGCCCGATACTGCCGCATGCGGAGTACTGCCTTCCGATCTGAGTGAGAAACTCAACTCCAGCGGCAAATCCACGATCTACCTCTCCGCCATCGACAAGGAGGGTAACATCGTCTCCTTCATCCAGTCCAACTACGCGGGTTTCGGAACAGGCATGGTGGCGCCGGGGGCGGGTTTCACATTCCACAACCGCGGCGCCGGTTTCGACCTCACGCCCGCTAAGCCGAACTCGCTTCTGGGCCGCAAGCGTCCGCTGCACACCATCATTCCTGCCTTCATGGAAAAGGGTGACATGAAGATCGGGTTCGGCATCATGGGCGGCTGGAACCAGTCTCAGGCCCATGCGCAATTCGTCTCAAACTTTGTCGATCACGGCATGAACCTCCAGCAGGCATTCGAAGCGGCCCGCTTTACCAAGGGCACATTCGAAGGCTGCGATGTCCAGATGGAAACCCGCGTCCCCGAGGCCGTACGCGCTGAGCTGTCCAAGCGCGGCCACAAGATTCAACCAGCCGGATCCTATTCCTCCTCGATGGGATTCGGTAGCGCCGTCATGCGCGACACTAAGCGCCAGGTGAACTTCTCCGGAACAGATCCTCGCGTGGATGGCGCAGCGATTCCAGAGCAGCCACAATACCCAGTCAGGAGGTGAGTCACAGTGGACCTTCCGAGGAAGAGCGGGATGCTGCTCCATCCCACCTCTTTGCCCGGAGGCCACGGGGTTGGCGATCTGGGGCCGGAGGCGTTTCGGTTTGTGGATTTCCTGGCGGCGGCGAGGCAGGGGCTTTGGCAGGTACTGCCGCTTGGTCCCACAGGTTTTGGAGATTCCCCCTACCAGTGCTTCTCTGCCTTCGCCGGCAATCCGGCTTTGATCTCGCTGGAAAGTCTGGCCGATGAGGGGTGGGTAGACCGGGCATGGCTGTCGCGAGGCTCGTTCCCGGAGGGTGTGGCGCGCTACGAGGCTGTACAGTCGTTCAAGGTGCCGATCCTGCGGGAAGCGGCAATCCGGTTTGAGACAAGCTCCTCCGCCTCGGAGAGGATGCCGTTTGAAGCGTTCTGCGAAGAGCACAAGCGCTGGCTTGATGACTTCGCACTCTTCATGGCGGCCAAGCGACTGCATGGGATGCAGGCCTGGGGTGATTGGGATCCGGCTCTCCGCGACCGCAAGCCGGCGGCCCTCGCCCGTCTCCGCAGCCACGAAGCCCAGACCATTTTCAGTGTGAAGTTTGCTCAGTGGACCTTCTTCAAGCAGTGGACCCGGCTGCGTGCCGCATGTGCGGCGCGAGGGATTCGAGTGATGGGAGACCTCCCGATCTACGCAGCCTGGGATAGCTCGGATGTCTGGGTGGCACGGGAACAGTGGGAACTCGACCCGCAGGGAAGAGTGCTTCTTCAGGCAGGGGTTCCTCCTGATTATTTCAGCAGGACGGGGCAGCTCTGGGGCAATCCCATCTATCGCTGGGAGGTGATGGAATGCGATGGCTATCAGTGGTGGATCGATCGCTTCCGAGCTTCATTTGAACTCTTCGATCTTGTCAGGCTGGATCACTTTCGGGGGTTCCAGGCCTATTGGGCCGTGGCAGGCACGCACGACACCGCTCAATTCGGGGAGTGGCGGGAAGGCCCGGGCGCGCGCATCTTTCAACGGCTGGAGGATGTTCTGGGGCCGTTGCCCGTAGTGGCTGAGAACCTTGGTGTCATCACTCCGGAAGTGGACGCGATCCGCAGCAAGTTCGGCTATCCAGGTATGGCCATCCTGCAATTCGCCTTTGGCAAAGACCCTCAGGCCCAGGAGTTCAGGCCGCATAACTACACACCGGGAGTGGCCGCGTACACGGGAACTCACGACAACGACACAACAATTGGTTGGTGGCATTCGGACGGAAGGTCGGACTCCACGCGATCACCGGAGGACCTGGAGGAAGAGCGGCGCCTGGCCCTCAACTATCTGGGGCTGCAGGATGGCGCAGGGATTCACTGGCACTTCATTCGGACGCTGATGGCTTCCGTGGCGGCGCTGGCGGTCGTGCCGGCACAGGATCTGTTGGGATTGGGAAGCGAAGCTCGAATGAACATGCCTTCGAGGCTGGGGGGCAACTGGGTGTGGAGGTTGAGGAGCGGCCAGTTGACCGCGGAACTTGCCGCCCGCCTCGCGGCGATGGTGGAGTTATACGGCAGGGGTTGATTCGGCGCCGATCTCCCGTTTCTCCGGCGACGTTACCATGACTCTGATTGGCGCGGTGTTGTTGGATCGCGTCATAATCGAGCCATGCTTCTTGCGTCGCGGCGTGGATTTGTTGGCGTACTGGCCGGTGTGACGGTGTGGCAGCGAGGCGTGGAGGATGGATGGGCGCCCATGTTCGACGGTACGAGTCTCAAGGGGTGGAGGGAGACGCCCTACATCGGACGAGGGAGCATTGAAGCATCTGACGGTGTGATGATCCTAGGAGCAGGGAGAACCACCGGCGTGACCTGGGCAGGCGAATTTCCACGCAGCGGATTTGAAGTCCGGTTTGAAGCAACACGGTTGGACGGCAAGGACATCTTTGCCGGGCTTACCTTTCCCGTGGGGAAGTCTCACTGCTCATGGATCTGCGGCGGCTGGGATGGGGAAGTGGTGGGGCTTTCGAACCTGGAAGGCAACGACGCTTCGGAGAACGACACCTCACTGCTCCGGAACTTTGAGCGAGGCCGCTGGTATGCCTTTCGCTTGTCTGTGACGGAAGAGAAGGTGCGTGGCTGGATCGACAACGAGTTGATCATTGACGTCGATTCGAGGATGCGGGAGTTCAGCCTGCCGTTTGGGGAAGCGGATCTGGCGGCGCCGCTGGGGTTCTGGTCCTATCGAACCAGGGCCGGTTTGCGTAGAATCGCATGGCGGCCAGTCGGGAGATAGGCACGAGCCCTAGTCTGGATATATAATCTCGGCAGCAGCGGCGGGGTGTGCCGCGGAAGGAGTGATATGAATAGACGCTACTTTTTAATGAGTTCAGCGGCTGCCACGGCGAGCGCGAAGGTCCGGTTGCAGAGCCCGAATGACACCGTTCGAGTTGCAGTGGTCGGCTGCGGTGGCCGCGGCAACAGCCACATGGGTGCCTGGACCTCCATGCAGAACGTGGAGCTGGCAGCCCTCGTAGATGTGGACGACTCGCACTCGGAGCGCTTCATCGGCGCCCTGCAGAGACGCGAAAAGAAACCGGTGCCGACGTTCCGCGACATCCGGAAAATTCTGGAAGACAAGAATATCGACGCGGTTTCCATCGCCACGCCAAACCACTGGCATACGCTGCAGACCATTTGGGCGTGCCAAGCGGGCAAGGACGTTTACGTTGAGAAGCCGTGTTCGCACAATGTCTTCGAGTCGCGCCAGATCGTGGCTGCCGCCCGCAAGTACAACCGCATGGTGCAGATGGGCAGTCAGAGCCGCTCCTCGGTGGCTCTGCAGGAAGCGGTCCAGAAGCTGAAGAGCGGTGAGTTTGGCGACGTCTACATGGCGCGCGCCCTCTGCTTCAAGGCCCGCAACACGATCGGCAAGACGCCGGTGGAGCAGGTCCCGCCAGGAGTAGACTACGATATGTGGCTCGGGCCGGCCCCATTGCGCCCCTTCACAAAGAACCGCTTCCACTATAACTGGCACTGGTTCTGGGATACCGGGAACGGCGACCTCGGCAACCAGGGCATCCACGAAGTCGACATCGCCCGTTGGGGCATGGGAGTCACCCATCCGACCAAAGTGACTGCCATGGGCGGTAAGTTCATGTTCGATGATGATCAGGAGACGCCGAACACCATTACCGCTTCGCTCGAGTTCGTCGTCAACGGCAAGCCGAAGATGATGGTCTTCGATACGCGCCACTGGTACAGCAACCACGAAGCCGGCATCGGCGGAGAACGGGCGGGCAACACCATCGGGAACACGTTCTACGGCTCGAACGGCTATCTGGCCATCGACGGCTACAACAAGTACCAGAGCTGGATGGGACGCGAAGGAAAGCCGGGGCCGGCCAATAGCTCTCGGGAAAACCACTTCGAGAACTTCATCTCAGCCGTGCGCAGCCGGAAGCGGGAAGATCTCAACGCCGAGATCGAGGAAGGTGCGATGTCCTGCGTGCTGATGCACCTGTCTAACGTCTCATACCGCGTTGGGCGCACTCTGAATTGGGACGAGAAGACCTGGACGGTGAAAGGAGACGCCGAGGCCACGGCCATGTTGACGCGGCCCTACCGGGCTCCCTATATCGTTCCGAAGAACGTCTAGTTCAGCCGGAAGATAAGAACGGCGTGGATCTGCCCGTTGGGGCAGGTCCACGCCGTTGGTGTTTTCAGCGGAGGTTACTCCCTTTCCTCGCGGATGGGGCCGCGCTTGGGGCCGATGTGGACATTGACCGGAACCGGGACTCCATCCGGGCGGGTGAACTCAAGATGGAAATCGCCCAGGAAACCCGGGCCGAGTTGCCAGACGAAGACGCCGGAGGTGGGATCGAAAGAAGAACCGACGGGCAGCGACCGCTTTTCGGCGCCGACAATCTCGTAGCCGGTCCAGTTACCTTCGGGGAGCCGGATTTCCACGCGGTCCAACTCCTGAACGTCGATCTCCCGGAGCGACCGGAAGCGGGTCGTGAGGTTATAGCCAGTCCGGAAAAGCGGCTCCACCGCGGTCAGGCCACCGCGGTCCAGACTGGCGGCGTTGCCGATTACCCCTCCAGGGTTGAAGACCCAGAAGAACCGGCTGCCGACGCCGTCGGTGCGGCCGAGATTGTCCGTGACACTCCACGCGATATTGTGGATGCCGTTCGACAACTGGGTTGTATCGATATACCGATACCCGACCGCCCCACCTGTGTTGGCGTAGGAGGGGAAGAGGGTGTCGACATCGTTACGGGGCAGATTGTAGGCGGCGTTGCCGATCGAGACGCCATCGAGATAGACGAAGATGGTCGAGCCGCTGACGGGGATTTTGCCCGGTTGGGGCGTCAGGGACCATCCGAAATTGACGAAGCTGGAGCCTCCCACGGTCTCGCCCTGTCCCGGCGTGTCAATGGCGCCGAAAGGTTTGGTGGCGTTGGCATTGTCGACGTTGATGGTCTTGGTGCCGAGAGTCGTTTTGTTGCCCTCGATGTCCGTGGCGACGGCATAGAGCTTGTAGGTGCCATTGCCGCCGTTCGGCATGAAGTAGCTGAGCAGCATGTAGCCCCAGCCGCTGCGGTAGGAGCGGGGAGAGTTGGGGTAAGCGGATTCCACGTCCGGGCGGGTGCCAGGGATGAACACCGCATCGCCGATGTAGACCATCGCCCCGGCGGGTTCCGGGGAAACAGAATCGCGGTAGATCTTCACGTTCGCCACCCCAATGTCGTCCAAGGCCCAACCGGTGACTGCGAAGCTGGACTCCAGCTTCACCAGACCCGTCGGCGTGTCAAAGGAGCCGAAGGGAGAGGTGGTGGACGAGAGCACGTTCAAGGTGCAGTTGATTGTGGCAGTAATCGAGGGGTTGCTCGTGGCGGTGATCGTGATGGCGCCGGTGCTGGAGCCGACTGCCGGCAGAGCGGAGCTGACGATTGAGACCGAAAGCATGGTGGTGCCCGTCCCACTCACTGGCGTGACTTTGAGCCAGGGGCGACTTGAGGACGCGGTCCATCCGGCCGCCGCATTGGAGACGGTCAGGATGACATCCTGCGCCGGAGTGATGTAGGTGCCGTTGGCTGTGGCGCCAAAGCGCAACGCCGCCCGGTTTACGGTAATCGAAAGCGACGCCGAAGTTGCCGTGAAGTTAGCGGTTTGACTGGCGGCGAGGCTCGAGTAACTGGCGTTGACAGGCGAGAAAGTGTAGCTGGCGTGAGACGGGGTTACCGTGTAGTTGCCGCCTGGCGTGAGACCGGTGAATGAGTAGTTGCCTGAGGCGTCTGTGGTGCGGACACCCGCCAGGGATCCGGAGAGGGTCAAGGTGACACCGGACAACGGGGAGCCTCCGAACGTAATCTGGCCGGAGATTGCAAAAGTCTGGCCAGTCACAAAGTTCGCCGTGGCGCTCTTGGGGCCATCCATGGTGATGGTGGTGCTGGGGCCGCCCGATGCGCCAGTCCAGGACTGGAATGCGAAGTTGACGGCAGGCGTGGCAGCCAGAGCGACTACCGTGCCGCTGGCGAACCAGCCGGAAACCGGCGTGACCGTTCCACCACTGACCGGATTGGCGGCGGTGGTCAGGTAGTACTCCGTGTTGAAGTTGGCCGTATAGGCGTTGTTTCCGCTGACTGTGATGGTCTGGCAGTTGGTTGAGACGCCGTTGCTCCAGCCCGTGAAGACGTAGCGTGTGCCAGAGACGCCGTCCTGCGAAGAAGCGCAGATGGTGTGAGAGGAGCCAATCAACCAGGCGAAGGTCTGCGGGGCGGTGTACGAGAACGAGTCTGCTGTGAAGGCGCGGCCCGCTGGTGAAGAACTGACCGTAACCTGAGTGGTCGGGGCAAAGGCGTAAACAGCTCCGGTATTGTTGGCGAGAAAAGAGGCGCCGGCGAGGATGGTGCCCGCCGAAATCGAGGCGGATTCGCCCAAACGCGCACCCGGGGTGGGATCAGCGGCTGTCAGCTTTTCCAACTGCGTCCAGGAACTGCCGCCACCAGTGAACACATAGGCGGCTCCCTGATTCTCGTCGGCCGCTGCGGCGTCCGCGAGGAAGGCGCCGACGACCGCCGACGTTCCGTTGAGCGACACCGAGCTGCCGAAGTTGTCGCCAGCACGGCCATCACTGGAGGTGAACTTCGAGAGTTGAGACCAGGTCGAACCACTGCGGCCGAAGACGTAAGCGGAACCACGGTCCGCATCGGGGCCGATGTCATCAAGCGGAGAGCCAATTAGAGCGGTATCTCCGCTGAGCGCCACAGAAAGCCCAAAGAGATCGCCGGAGGCGCCATCTCCGGCCAGGAGTTTTGCCTGCTGGCTCCAGATTCCCAGAGTGCGCTTGAAGGCGTATGCGGCGCCTTGGAAGGCAACCCCTCCAGGACTGGCGGCAGGCGCTCCGATCACAGCCGTGTCGCCGTCGAGGGCGACGGATCGTCCAAAGGCATCCTCGGCTGTGCCATCCAACGCCACGAGTTGGGCCTCCTGCGTCCAGGAGGAGCCGTAGACGAAGACATAGGCGACGCCCTGGCGGATCCGGTTGGAAACGGTGTGGTAGTTGGCTCCGACGAGAATCGTGTTTCCACTGGTGGATACGGACGCACCAAATGTATCGCCGGCGGCGCCATCCCCAGCGGTCAGTTTAGCCTCTTGCGTCCAGGTCGAGCCGCTTCGAGTGAAGACATAGGCGGCGCCCTTGTTGGAATCGTCCCCTGGCGCTCCGACGACGGCTCGATTGCCCGTCTCGCTCAGAGCAACGGAGAAGCCGAACCAATCGGAGATGTCGCCGTCAGAGGCGGCGAGTTTCTGCTGGAGGGTCCAGGTGGAGCCGGAGCGGGTGTAGACGTAGGCGAAGCCCTGGAGGGGCTTGTTGGGCAGGAGCGTCTCCTGGTAGGCGCCGATGATGGCGGTATCGCCGACAATCGCGACGGCGTTGCCGAACCGGTCTCCGGATTTCCCGCCGGCCGCGGTGATCTTGGCTTGCTGGGTGAACACCGGGTCCACCGTCAGCGGATAGGTTGCTTCCGCATCGTCGATCACTATGCGCAGTTGCTGGCCATGAACCTCCAGGCGGCTGGCGACGGTTTTGCCACGCGCGTCGAAGGTCTTCAGGCCGCCGTAGTGCAGCAGGCTGCCGCTCGGGGCGCGCAGTTCCACGGTATCGTTGCGGTGAGTCGCCGCCAATTGGAACGATCCGCCGGTGGCAAAGGCCAGCACGAGCGGTTCTCCCGGGCGCGACGTCGCCGGACGGCGGTCGAAGGTGAGGCCGTGTTCGAGCCCCCCGGGCTCATTGACGTACCATTCGACAAACCCGTCGTGACGATACTCGGCCCGGTTCTTGTGAGCCACCGGGGCGACGCGTTCGGGCGAGTGGAGCCGCGTCCCATATCCAAGGGCATCCAGGCGGAAGGTGAGTTGTTCCTGGCCATTTGACAGTCTCACCCGCCCGGAATCGAAGGCAGCCTTAAACCGGTGAGCCGGATTGGCCGCCTCGAGTTGCCTGGCCGTGGGCTCCAGATTGACGAGGTACTGTGAGGCCTCGATGGCTTGGCGAAGACTCTCTGGGAGAGGCTGGCGCACCTCAGTTCGTGTTACGTCTGGCCTTTGTTGGCTAGAGGGACGAGATGCGGCGAACAGAACACCGCAACTGATAAGCGCCGTGGCGCTGGAAAGGAGCCCTCTGAATCTGAGATTCACGGTCATTAACCTCCGGTAGAAATACAGCAAAACGCAGCACGCCCTAATTGCACGGGTGGTAGTGATGCCCCTGGCGCGTCGAGTTGGAACATCCCATTGGATTTTCATCATTATACCGCCGAATCGCGACGGCAAGCCGGTTTCGGGATCCGCCCCGTGGATCTGGGGAGGACAGGCTTTCCAGGCCCGGTTACCCACTTATCATTTCGAGGAACGGAGGAGGCGCCCATAAACGGCGCGGAGGGGCGCCGTGATGCGCCACGAAAGAGATTGCTCCAGTTCCTGGCAGCGCTGGGCCCAATGCGAGTCTTCGCTGGGAGGAGGAGGGATTCGCTCCAGGGGAGACCGGTCCAACAGAAAGAGGTTTGCAGCAGACCAGTTATGGGCTTGGACGAACTCTCTGGTCAGTCGATAGCGATCCTCCTGCGAGTTTACGTGCAGCGGGATGATCTGCTGGACATTGGTAAGTCCAGTGCCCGAAACATATTGCAGGACGTCCTCCAGTTCCATTCCACGTTCGAGGATGCCGTACTTGTCCATCACCATTTGAGAGACCGCGTCGGCCTCGTGAGCTCCGTTGGGTTCGCCAAGCACGACCCTGCCAGATTGGGTGAGGACCCGGTCAAACTGTGCCATGGCCGCCTGGCGATTCGGAATATGGTGGAAGGAATCGAAGCCCAGGACTGCGTCGATGGACGCGGAGCGAATCGGCAGGTTCTCGGTGTCGGCGACCAGAAGGTATGGGACAAAGGTGCGTGCACGCGCTCTGCCCACATCCATGTAGGCGCGATTGATGTCGATGCCAATTGGTTCGAAGCCCAGCCTCATCAGCCACTCTGTGGTCCAGGCGTATCCGCATCCGGTATCCAGCACTACCTTCGCACCCGCCTCCTGGAGCATCGAAGCACAGAAGGAAAAGAGCCGGATCAGATAAATAGAGTGGTGCTGGGAGCCGGGGTTGAAGGGCGCAAGCGAACCTGGCGCGAAAAAGTCGAGCGGGTTCTCGAGGTGGTCGGTGAGGCGCATCTCGGAGTTCTTGTAATGAGCGCCTTCGTCCGCGACACCGGCTGCCGAGAAGCGGGTAGGATCATCGAGAGATTCAAGGAGGTTGCCGGGGATGGAGCCCTGCAGACTCCGGAGAAAAGCGAAATCCCGGTCGAAGTTCCTCAAGTGGTCCGGCAGGAGTTCTGGGATGAAGTCGATGATGGGGTACCAGCGGCCGGTGGTGGGGCTGACCAGGATTCCGGATTCGACGTCAACAGTCTGATTGCGGGATGGGTCACTCTCCGCGGGGGACAGCTCAGCCAACAATCGGGCAGCGGGGTGGGCCGGAACGCAGCCGGCCGGAAGGGGCGTCGCAAGGAACCCGGAGGGAGGCACGCGGAGACTCGAATGGAGACTGACGTGAGGCAGTTCCGCCACCACTTCCTTGCAGGCGATGCAGAGCAATGGTTCATCAGAACCGGGCGGGGAGAGAAAGTCCAGCAGTGAATAACGCATGAGGCAGACTAGATGATGGTAGAGGTACTACTCGCCCTGGATTGACCTCTCGGAGCGCGTTGAGTGTGAGGTGTTTTGGCGCGAATCCGTCTTTTGCACGTTGACCGGAGACTCTCACATATCCCTGGATGGTATCACGAGGCAATTGAGGATGCGCCTGACAGTGGGGAAGGCGGGTGGCATGATTGTCTGAGGAGAAGAGCATGAACGCACTCGACAGACGGCAGTTGGGCAAAGCCCTGTTCGCCGCGCCGGCTCTGACCGCGGTTGCCGATCAACTGGTCGCGCAGAAGACGAATGGGCTGCCGCCCCTCACGATTCGCGATGCGAAGGTGATCAAGACGAGCGCCGGCGGGCGATACCGCTGGGTGTTTCTGAAGCTCATCACAAGCGAAGCGGGTTTGTACGGGATCGGCTCCGCCAACAACGCCTACCAGACAGAGGCGGTGGTGGCGGCCTTGGAGAAGCATCTGATTCCGTGGCTGATCGGCAAGGACGCGAATCGGATCGAGGATCTGTGGAATAGCGCAAACTACAGGACCTATTGGCGTTACGGGCCCGTCAATAACAACGTGCTGAGCGCGATGGATATGGCGCTGTGGGATATCAAGGGCAAACGGGCCGGAATGCCGGTCTACGAGATGCTGGGCGGCAAGGTGCGCGACGCCGTGCCTTGCTACGACCATCAGGGAGGGCGCGATAGGGAAGAGGCTGTGGCGAACGTCCAGAAGTCGATGGCCGCGGGGTGGCGCCACATTCGAGTGCAGTACGGGACGGGCGGATACGGCGGCGGCGGTTTCATCCCGGCGGGGCAGGGTGAGCGGCCGGAGGGCGGATATGGCGGACAGGCCTTCGACGAGGACCTGTACCTTTCAACAATCCCCGGCGTGTTCGAGTTCGTGCGGTCCAAAGTGGGCCCTGAGCCGAAGCTGCTGCACGATGTCCATTCTCACCTCAGCGGCGTCAATGCCGTGGAGCTGTCGCGGCGCTTGAACCCATATCAGCTGTTCTTTCTGGAAGATGTCCTGGCGCCGGAGCAGATTGACTGGTACCGGAACATCCGCAAGGTCTGCGCGACGCCGCAGGCCGTGGGGGAGGTATTCTCGCACCCCTATGAGACCCTGCCTCTGGTGGTAGAACGGCTGATCGACTTTACGCGGTGCCGGGTGGCGGCCATTGGCGGGATCACGGCTGCCAAGAAGCTGGCGAACCTGTGCGAGCCGTTCGGCGTGAAGACGGCCTTTCAGGAGGGAGGTGAGAACGATCCGGTGAATCAGATGGCCGCCTATCACGTGGATATCTCCAGCCCGGCCTTTGGCATCCAGGAAGAGAACCACTTCCCACCCTTGGTGCACGAGATGTTACCGGGATGCGGCGAGATCCGGCGTGGCTATCTCTATGGCTCGGGCAAGCCGGGCCTGGGTCTGGATATTGACGAGAGTCTTGCCGCGAAGTACCCGCTGGACGGTACATTGCCGGGAGGCGGGGCTTACACCACGGACCGCACAATCGACGGCGCCGTCGTGAGGCCGTAAAGAAAAGAGCCGGCCCTGCCTGATGGGCAAGGCTGGCGGAGTGCAGGCGGCCACGGAGAGTCAGAAGCCGAAACGAAACCCGGGCTGACCTGCCGCCGGTGATGCTGGAAAAGGACTCCGGGTAAAGGGTCAGGCGGCGGGCTTGCGGCCGACGGCGATGATGGAGGTGCCCTTCCAGGGGATGAAGCGGTCCAGGATGCGCCACAGCCAGACGAGCCGGTCGAAGATGCCGAGTTGCAGCCGGGAGAAGTGCTTCCGTTTTAGGATGCGGCCGTTCCACCACCAACCGGGGCGAGTGACGCGATTGAATTGGAAGACAGTATCCAGCGTGAATCCGGCGGCCTGCATCTTTTCGCGCAGTTCAGTCTCGGAGTAGCGCCGGCAGTGGCCGAGCACGCGGTCGAGTTCTCCGTATACGGACATGCCTTCAGGCACTAGGATGATGGCGCGTCCGCCTGGGGTCAGAGTGGAGTAGATGTTTCGGAGTCCCAGGTGGTCGTCTTCGACATGCTCCAGGACGTTGAGGCAGACAACGGTGTCGACGGAATCGCGCAAAGGTGCGAAGTCCTCTGGTTGGGAGAGATCGCAGGCTACGGCACGGAAGTTGGGGCGATGTGCGAGGCGAGTGCGGAGGCGCGCCAGATGTTCCTGGTCGATGTCGGAGGCGATGTAGAGTTCGCGCCGGGGCACGAGGCAGCGTGAGAGGTTGCCGATTCCGGCTCCGATCTCCAGAATGCGCCTCCCTGTGAAGGGCCGGATGGTGTCCGCCATCCAGGCGTTGAAGTGGCGAGCGGAAGAGAGCGTGTCCAGGATCTCCGGCCCGCTGTCCTTGTATAGATCCCGTTGAAAGGCGAAGCGGAGCACGGTGCCGAGGGCCGAAAATGCGTCGGCTTTGCCGATCTTCTTGCCTTCGTCGTAGGTGCGGCCGTGGTAACTGATGGGGGTTTCGTAAATGTGGACCTGGCGCTGTGCGAGCTTGATTGTGATCTCAGGCTCGAAGCCGAAGCCGTTGCTCCGCAATGGGATGGATTGCAAAAGTGAAGTGCGGAAGGCCTTGTAGCACGTCCAGACGTCGGTCAGGTTGAGGTCGGAGAAGAGATTGACGGCCGTGGTGAGGAGGTGGTTGGCCAGAGCGTGCCAGAAATAGAGCACGCGGCGTTCGGTGCCGACAGCGAAGCGCGTGCCGTAGACGGCGTCGGCTTTGCCTTCGAGCAGTGGCGAAAGGAGACGCGGATACTCGCGCGGATCATACTCGAGGTCAGCGTCCTGGATGATGGTGAACTCGCCGGCGGCGTGAGGGAGCGCGGTGCGAATGGCGGCGCCCTTGCCTTGATTCCGCTGGTGAGTGAGAACCTGCACCGCGGCTGGGTGCGCGGCGGCATAGTTCGCGGCGATTTCGTGGCTCCCGTCAGAGGAGCCGTCGTCAACGACGATGACCTGGCGATCGAGCCCCTGGGGCAGGGGCGCGGCGAGGACGCGATCCAGGAGCGCGCCGAGGAACTCCTCCTCGTTGAAGACCGGCACGATGACTGTCAGCGTGGCCATTACGCTTCCATCTTTGGCCGCTGGAGGCGCCATTTGGCTGTCTGTTCATAGGCCAGGGCGACGCGCAGGGCGTCACCCTCCCGCCACAGGCCGGAAATCACGCTGAGGCCCTGGGGCATGCCTTTGAGGAAACCGCAGGGGACGACCACCTGCGGGTGGCCCGTGAGATTGGTGGATGCCAGATGGGCATAGGGTGGAGTGACAACGGCATCCCAGTCCTGGAAGAAGCTCTCAAATTGTTCCGTCAGGAGAGTGCGGGCGCGTTGGGCACGAATGTACTCGACGGCGGGAATGAGGCGAGAGGTGCGGAAAGAGTTCGGCCATGCGCCCGGCCCCTGGTCCTTGAGTTCGGAGACCCGGCCGTTGCGTGTGATGTCGTCGAAAGCGGCGGCGGCCTCCGCGCTGAGGATGAAGCCGATGGTATTAGCGGAGGAGTCCGGAATCTGGACAGGCTTCAACGTAGCTCCAGCTTTGCGCAGGGTTTCGAGGGCTTCGTCGTACAGCGGCTTCGTTTCGGCGTCGAGCTTTTGGAAGGCTGCTTCCGCGTAACCGATGCGGAGAGCCGAAAGCGGTTGCGTGGGTTGCCAGTGAAGGGGAGCGGCGGTGACGGTTCGATCGTGCTGGTCGGGTCCGTAGATGGCGCTCAGAACGAGCGCGCAGTCCTCGACACCGCGGCAGATGGGGCCGACCTTATCCATCGTCCAGGAGAGTCCCATCGCGCCGGTGCGAGGGACCCGGCCGTAAGTGGGACGCAGGCCGACGGTGCCGCAGCGGATACTGGGGCTGACGATGGAGCCGCGGGTCTCGGTGCCGATGGCAAATCCGACCAAGCCGGCTCCGGTGGCGGAAGCGGAGCCAGCGGAGGAGCCGCTGGACGTCTCCTTGAGATTCCAGGGGGTCTTTGTCATGCCTTCGAACCACAGTCCGCCCATGGCGAGTGCGCCCATGGAGAGCTTGGCGACCAGCACGGCGCCGGCGTTTTGCAGGCGGGTGTAGACGGTGCAGTCGCGGTCCGGGACGCGATCGCGGAAGGGCTCGGCGCCCCAGGTGGTGGGGATGCCCTTGGTGTCGAACAGGTCCTTGAGGCCATAAGGAATGCCGTGGAGCGGGCCGCGGTACCGGCCGCGCCGGATTTCGGAGTCGGCCGCGCCGGCCTGCTGCAGCGCGAGATCTTCGGTGAGCGTGATGACGCAGAGGAGCCTGGGGCCGTACTGTTTGAGCCGCGCGAGGTAGAGGCGTGTGAGTTCGGTGCTCGTAATGCGGCGGGTCTTGATCAGCGCGGCAAGGACGGTGAGGGGTTGGAAGGCCAGATCCTCGTCCGAGGTTGGCTTGGAGGGAGCTTTGAGCGGAGTGGGGCGGAAGATGGGTTTAGCTGCGACCGGCTGACGATCAGGCAGCCCCGGGTGGAAGGCGAAGGCGGGCTCGGTGTCGTACGGAATCTCCAGTTTGCGGAGGTTCTCGTAGTCGTTGAGAGCACGGGAGGCGCCGCGCAGCATCGTTTCGAGCTGATCGGGCGTGAACTCGAGTCCGGCGGCCTGGAGCGCGGCGGCGAGCTGTTCGCGGGTGAGAACGGGCCGCGCGAGTTGAGTCTGCCGCGCGGGGAGTTGAGATGCGGCACTGAGTGCGGCGATGAGTTCGAACAACCGGCGGCGATCCATGAATGATCATGGTAACCTTTTGCAAACACCCAGCGAGGCGAGAGACGAGAGGAGCACCACGATGAGCCGTCCAGTGACGATTCTGGCGATTGCGAGCTATGAGAAGGGGCATGCGTTTCTGCGGCAGGCACGGGCCGAGGGTGCGCGCGTGTTGCTTCTGACTTCTCTTTCCCTGAAGGACTCAGGCGCCTGGCCGCCCGATGTGGCGGACGAGATCTTCTACATGCCGGACACGGAAAAGCAATGGAATCGGGAGGATGCGTTCAAGGCCGTGGCCTACCTGGCGCGAACCGAGTACCTGGATCGCATTGTGCCTCTGGACGATTTCGATCTTGAGCTGGCGGCTTCGCTGCGCGAGCATCTGCGGATACCGGGCATGGGGGAGACCACCGTGCGGCGCTTCCGGGATAAGTTGGCTATGCGAATGTGCGCGCACGAAGCGGGCATTGACGTTCCGCAGTTCGTCCATATTTTGAACCACGAGAAAGTGCGCAGATTCACTGAGCGCGTGCCGGCGCCGTGGGTGCTGAAGCCAAGGAGTTTTGCCGGGTCGCTCGGCATTCGAAAGATCGAAGGCGCGGATCAGCTGTGGGCGGAGTTGGAGAAGTTAGGGGACTTGCAGCCGTACTACCTGTTGGAGAAATACGTGCCCGGCGGGATCTACCACGTAGACACGATCGTCTACGAGCGGGAGATCCGGTTCGCCGTGGCGAGCGGCTACGGACGTCCGCCGCTGGATGTGGCGCACGGCGGCGGCGTGTTCACCACGAGCTTGCTGGAGCGTGGCACGCCACTGGAGCGGGAGTTGCTTGAATTGAACGCGCACCTGCTGAAGGCGTTGGGCATGGTGCGCGGCGTGAACCACACCGAGTACATCGTGGCCGAAGACGGGAAGATCTACTTTCTGGAAACTGCCGCGCGAGTTGGCGGGGCGCACATTGCGGACCTTGTGGAGCAGGCGACGGGCGTCAATCTCTGGGCCGAGTGGGCGAGGATCGAAGTGGCGGGTGGAAAGAAAGAGTATGAGGCGCCGGAGGCGCAGGCGGCCTATGCCGGGCTGCTCGTATCATTGGCCAAACAGGAATGGCCGGACACCAATGCCTACCAGTATCCGGAACTGGTGTGGAAGCTGAGCAAAAAGAACCATGTAGGCTTCATCGTCAGGTCAGAGAGCCATCCGCGGGTTCAGCAGTTGCTCAGTGAGCTGACCGGCCGGGTGCGGCAGGATTTTGGGGCGTACGCGCCTCCGAAAGAGCGGCCGGTGGACTGACGCCGCAAAGATTTGTCAAGATTCACCATCGAGCGCCGTTTGTCCTCCAGATAGATCGGACATTGAGGTATAGTTCTATCGGGAGTTGACATTGATGGAACTGAATCGTCGATCGCTCTTGATGGCGCTCAGCGCAGCAGGCGTACCTGTCCCGGCGCTTGCCGCCGATCCGTGGGATAAAGACGTCAAACAGTGGGACGAGAAGGACTTGCAGAAGATCATGGCGGACTCGCCTTGGGCGAAATCCGTTTCGGTCTCGCTGAGCGGGCCGTCAGTAGGGACTCCGGGCGGCGGCGGCCGTGGTGGACGCGGTGGCGGAGGTGGTGGGGCCGGTGGCGGCGGAGCATGGGATGCGGGCAGTTCCTCGAGTATGGGCGGTTCGCCCATGGGCGGAGAAGGCGGTGGCGGGACAGGTGGAGGCGGTGGGATGGGCGGCGGTGGCGGCATGGGCGGTGGCGGATTGGCGCCCTCGATGACTTTCCTGATCCGTTGGCAATCCGCCAAGCCAGTGAAGATCGCATCGGTGCGTGCGCGAATGGGCGCCGAGGCCGACACCTCCGCGCAGGCGAAAGAGTTCATCGACCGGAAGGAGCCGGATTACGTCATTGCCGTGATCATGCCGCCGAGAGGCGGTGGCCAGCGGCCGGGAGGCGGCGAGCCCAAGGGCGGCGCGCCGGAGGTTTCCGCTGAGATGGAAGCCCGGTTGAAGGAAGGCGCCTGGCTGTCCTGGAAGGGGCACGAGAAGGTCCATCCGACGTCCGTAACTCCGCCAAAGCCCGGCCAAAGCGCGTTCATCTTCCACTTCCCCAAGAGTCATCCCATCGAGTTGGATGACAAAGAGGTGGAGTTCGCCATGAAGCGGGGCGAGACGGAGATCAAGAAGAAGTTCCGGCTGAAAGAGATGGTCTTTCAGGGCGAATTGGCGCTGTAGTTCGGTACGGGCTACTCGATGGGTAGCCCGTGCATTCTGAGGAATGAGAGCTTGTCCCAGTACCCGCGCTGGAAGTGGATGAGCCCGTTGCGTACCTGAAAGAAGCCGCAGCCGCGGAGGCCGAGCGGGTCGCGCCATTCGAGGATAGCCCACTCGCCGTCGCAGAAGATGTTCTCGACGATGCAGATCATCTCAGCGGCGGCGAACTCGCGTTCGAACATCTGCTGGATGGCCGGGCGGCCGGTGATGGGTTGGTTGGCCACCTGATGGTTGGTGGCGTCCTCGGCGTACATCGCTCCGAGCGCGGCCGCGTCGCCGCGGTTGAACGCGTCCACCCAGGCGAGTAGAAGCGCGCGCGGCGTCATTACATCAGATAGTCCTTGAGTTTGTCGAGGATCGACTTTTCCTCGGGCTCGTTCTCGGCGGGCAAGGTGTCGCGGAGTTGTTCCAGCAGACGGCGCTGCTCGCGAGTGAGCTTGCGCGGAGTCTTGACTTCGATCCGGACGCTGAGATCGCCGCGTCCGCCTCCATTGACGAAAGGAACGCCGCGGCCCTTGAGCCGCAAGGTCTCGCCGCTTTGGATTCCCTCCGGCACCTTCAGCGATTCCAGGCCTTCAAACGTCAGGATGTGAATTTCAGTGCCGAGCGCAGCCTGCGCGACGTTCACCGGAACGACGCAGTGGAGATCGTACTCGTGGCGCTCGAAGACCAGGTGGGGCTGCACGGAAAGGAACACGTAGAGGTCGCCGGGCGGGCCGCCGTTCACGCCGGGTTGGCCTTCTCCGGCAACGCGCATCTTCATGCCCGTGTCGACGCCAGGAGGGATCTTGACCTTCAGCTTACGCGTGACCTGGGTGTAGGCCTCGCCCTTGCAGGCCTTACAGGGCCGGCGGAGAATCTTGCCGGAACCGCCGCACTGGTTGCAGGTCTTCCGGATGGAGAGGAAGCCCTGCTGGTAGAAGACCTCGCCGCGGCCGCGGCAGAGTGAGCAGGAGGTCCAACCGTCTTCAGACTCTGCTCCCGAACCCTTGCAGGACGAGCAAGGCTCCGTCCGGGGTACCTGGATGTCCACTTCCTTGCCGAAAATCGACTCTTCGAACGCGATTTCGAGATCGTAGCGGACGTCGTCGCCGCGTTGAGCCCGATTGCGGCGTCGCGCCCCGCCGCCACCGAAGAGATCCCCGAAACCGAAGAAGTCGCCGAAGATGTCGGCGAAGTCTGAGAACGCGTCGGGGTTGAAGCCCTGCTGAGCGGCGCCAGAGACACCCTGGTGTCCGTAAGTATCGTAGGCCTGGCGCTTTTCGGCGTCACTCAAGACGCTGTAAGCCTCAGCGGCCTCTTTGAAGTGCTCCTCGGCCTCCTTGTTGCCGGGGTTGCGGTCCGGGTGGTACTTGAGCGCGAGCTTGCGATAGGCGCTTTTCAGTTCGGACTCGCCGGCGCCTTTGGCCAGGCCGAGGACTTCGTAATAGTCGCGCTTGGCCAAGGCTCAGCCTTTCACCGCAACCCGGACCATGGCGGGCCGCAGGAGGCGCCCCTTGAAGAGATAACCGCGCTGGTGTTCCGCGACAACGGTATCTGTCTCGATGTTGGGATCCTCGATTCGGTCGATGGCGTAATGCAGATTTGGGTCGAAGGGTTGGCCCTCGGCCTGGATGGCTTCGAGCCCGAGCTTGGCCAGAGCGTCGGACATGCGATTGTAGATGAGCTGAACGCCGCGGACGTACTCGGCTTCGGCACACTCCATCTTGAGGGCGCGTTCGAAGTCGTCGAGGATGGGGAGCATGGCCTTCAGTGCATCGGAAGCCCCGTATTCGACGGCCTCGGACTTTTCACGGTCGCTGCGCTTCCGGAAGTTGTCGAACTCGGCGGCGAGGCGGAGATAACGGTCGTTTACCTCGTTGCGTTCGCGTTCGAGCCGGGCGCACTCCTGGGAGATGGACTCGACGGTGAGAATTGAGTCGGCGCCCGCCGCTTCCGGCTGTGCGGGCGCATCCGTGGTGCTGGCGTTAGAGAGATCAGGATCAGGCATGGCGGTGCTTTAACTTCCAGGTTAGCAAGGGAATCGCTATTGGGGTAAGCTCTGGAGCACGCGCCCGAGCTGGGCGACGGCCGCCATGACCTTCGGATAGTTCATTCGCATCGGCCCAAGCACAGCCATGCGCGTTTCGCCCCCGCCCGGCAATTGGAGCGAGAGGCCGATCAGGGAAAGCTCTCGCATGGCCGGGTGGGCGCCTTCGAGTCCTACCTGGACTTGCACCTGGTCTGAGCGCGCGTCGAGGAATTGATCGAGCAGCGCGATGAGGCGCTGCTTTTCTTCCAGGGTGCGGAAAAGTTCGCGCAGTTTCTCGCGGGTGAGGTGCAGGTCCAGACCCACGAGATTCGAGGTTCCTTCCAGGTAAATGCGCGGCGTGAAGCCGAAGTTGAGCAGGCCCTGCGAGTAGAGCGAGTGCAGGCGACGCAGCAGGCCGTCGTAGAGAGCCCGTTCTTCACGCAGGAGCATGTCGAGTTCGTTCCGAATGGCAGTGAGGGCCCAGCCCGCGAAGTTCGAATTGACGTAGTTGCGGATCGACGCCAGGTCTTCCTGCTGGACGGGTTCCTGCAGGTGCGCCACCTGGTTATGTACGAGGCCGTCTCTGGTGACCACGACCATCAGAACACGGCCTTCCGAGAGCCGGACGAGTTCAATCTGGTCGAGCAATTGTGCGGAGGCGGGGATGGCCGCGACGATGCCGACGTTCCGGGTGAGGGTGGTGAGGACGTGGGAAGCGTGCTCGGCGCGCTGCTCCAGGGAAGGGTAGTGGACCAGTTCTTCGCGCAGCCGCTCGACGGAAGAATCAAATGTCGAGCGTGCAGCTCCAGACTGCGCGAAATGCTGAAAGGCCTTGGCCGTGGGGACCCGGCCGGCCGACGTGTGGGGCTGGTCCAGGTAACCGAGGTCCGCCAGGTCCGCCATGATGTTGCGGACGGTGGCTGGGCTCAGGTTGTCTTTCCGGCGGCGGGCGATGGTGCGGGACGCGACAGGCTCACCGGTCTCGACATAGCACTGCACGATGGCGTGCAGTACTTCGATAGTTCGTTGAGGAAGCGCCTGGTCCATAGGTAGTAGATGATTCCACACGGGACGAACCCCGTCGTTCACCATCTTACACGGAGCAGCATGAGCAGAGGGGCGCGTTGGGGTGAGAATGAATTCATGTTGTCGCGCAGAGATCTGATGGGTACGGCGCCGGCCTTCCTTCGCCTGGCGCAGGGCAAACGCAGGCCGAACCTTCTGTTTCTTATGGCGGACGATCATGCGGGCTACGTCATGGGGTGTGACGGCAACAGCCTGGCGCAGACTCCGAATCTGGATAGCCTTGCCGCGGAGAGCGTGCGCTTCGCGGCGCATTACTGCAATTCGCCGGTCTGTACGCCGTCGCGGCAGAGCCTGATCACAGGGCAGATGCCGCACTCGTCCGGCGTCACCGTCCTGTCCACGCCGCTTTCGCCGGAAAAGCCCACGCTGGCAAAGCAGCTCAGACAAGCCGGCTACCAGACCGCCGTGTTCGGCAAGATGCACTTTAATCGGCCCGCCGCACCAGGGTTGCATGGGTTCGATTACCTGATGACGGAGGGCGAGGCGTCCAAAGCCTGGCAGGAACAAGTGAAACCCGCTGCGCTGCCGGAGGGATTGGCGACCAAGCGTCTGCCCTGGCAACCATTCAAGACGCCGGCCGCCGAGTGGCTCAATTCGGCCAACTTGCCCTACCCGCGTCGTGATGTGGAGATGCGTGGCACCTTCATCGCCCGCGAAGGCATGCGGTACATGGAGGAGAATCGCGACAAGCCCTTCGCGCTGTGGATCAGCCTCCAGGAGCCACACTCCCCGTTCGATTTTCCAATTGAGGATCGCGGCGCGTTCGATCCGCGGAGATTCGAAGTGCCGCGTGTCGGGCGGCAGGACGGTGGTCAGATTCCGTTGATCTTCCGCGACCTGTCGCCCGAGGAGAAGCAGGGCATCATCGCCGCCTACTACACCTCCACGCGGTTCCTGGATCGAAACTGGGGCCGGGTGCTCCGCCGCGTGAAAGAGTTGGGCCTGGAGGAAAACACCGTGGTGGTTTACACCGCCGATCATGGGTACGATCTGGGCCAGCATGGGCGGTTTGAAAAACACTGCGGCTACGACCCGGCGCTCCGGGTTCCGTTGATGGTCCGCTGGCCCGGCCGCATCCAACCGGGTGTCGTACGCGACTTCACGGAGCACCTCGATCTGGGGCCCGCTCTATTGGAGTTGTTGGATGCGCCGCCGCTTCCTCTGCAGCACGGGGCCAGTCTGCGGCCCTACCTGGAGGGGCGCCGGCCGGCAGCGCCGAGGACGCACATCGTCAGCGAATATCTGGAGAATGAGGAGGTGTTCGTCCGGACGGCAAAGTGGAAGCTGCAGTATGGCAGCGGCCGGCGGAAGCGGGAGGATGGCTATGTGACGGAAAACCCGACTCCCGGGCGCACCGTAAAGCTGTTCGATCTTGAAAAGGACCCGGGCGAGTTTGTGAACGAGGCGAACCGCTATCCGAAAGAGGTGCGGGACCTCCAGAAATCGGCCTTGGCTCGCTTCCGGAGCACACACCCCGATGCCGCTCGCGAGCCTTCCCGCGGCAGCGTGGAGGATCTGTTGGATTTCTATCTGCCTCCGCGCGACGCTAAGAGGGGCTGACCGGGGCCGTGCGGAAGAGTTGTTCGGTCTCCGGCTTCAACAGTACCCAGAAAGCGTAGAGCGAGATCGCCGTGCCGAGGGGGAAGTGCAGTAGATTCAGGCCGGAGATGACAAACCCGAGAACTCGGGCCCATGGGCGCAAGTTGTAAAGACCGAAGCCCAGAATGAGCGACGGCAGCGAGAGCACAAGAATCACTCCCACAACGACGGTCACGATCACCTGAAGAATGGCGACTGGGATATCGGCCGCCTCCTGCGCAGCGACTGCGAGGATGACCGGGAGGATAGAAGCTCCGGCGAAAGTGATGCATGCGGCAATGACGCCGAGTGCGCCAATGATGATGTTGAACCAGGCCAGAATGCGAACGTGGTTTGCCATGCTCATGTGTTGGTCCTAGCTGATTCTACGTCAAAACCCGCGGGGTAGTTCACTCGGGCGTTGACCGGGGTTGCGACGCAAAAGAGACGGGGAAGAAAAGATCGGGTAGAATGAAGGTGAGCCGATTCCGCGGCTCCAGCCTTCCTTTGCGAATCAAGTGCGTGTTTGAATAGGAATCGGTGCTAGACTCAGTGGGTCAGCGATTCCGGCATTCGCGTCGCAGGGGTGACGCTACCTCCTATGGATCCAATCGGATTATTTGCGCTCCTCCTGGGCCCCTCAAAGATGGACCGTTGGGCTCGTTCGTTCTCTGACAACACCTTCAACGGCATCCATCAACTGGATTGGTTCGACTGGCTTCTGCTGGTTCCCTACTTCACGCTCCTCACCATCCTGGCCATCTACGGCGCGCACCGCTTTGCTGTGATTCGCGGCTATCTCAAGCACAAACACAAGGTTCCGACTGAACCGGCGAAGCGCTTCGAGCAGTTGCCGCCGGTGACCATTCAACTCCCGCTCTTCAATGAGCGAAACGTGGTGGACCAGTTGCTGGAAGGCGTCCTGAAAGTCCGCTATCCACGCGAGTTGCTCGAAATCCAGGTCCTGGACGACTCCACGGACGACACTCACCCCTACACCGAAGCGCTGGTGGCCCGCCTGAGGGAACAAGGGCACCCGATCGAGTACATCCATCGCACGAATCGCACGGGCTACAAAGCCGGCGCCCTCCAGGAGGGCATGGCCAAAGCCAAGGGCGAGTTCATGGCGGTGTTTGATGCCGACTTCATTCCGCCGGAAGACTATCTCGAGAAGACGATGCACTTCTTCTCCGATCCCGGGATCGGTGTCGTGCAGACGCGCTGGACATATCTGAACCGGGACCATAGCCTCCTCACCGAAGTGCAGGCGCTGATGCTGGACGGCCACTTCGCACTGGAGCATGTGGCGCGCTTCGGTGGTGGCCTGTTCTTCAACTTCAACGGCACGGCCGGAATCCTGCGCCGCACGATGATCGACGATGCGGGCGGTTGGCAGCACGATACTCTCACGGAAGATTCCGACCTCAGCTACCGTGCCCAGTTGAAGGGCTGGCGCTTCCTCTATCTGCCCTGGATCGAGTGCCCGTCGGAACTGCCTGTGGACACTTACGGCTTCCAGGTGCAGCAGCAGCGCTGGGCCAAGGGGTTGACGCAGGTGGCGATGAAACTCCTGCCGGATATCATGCGGGCGCCCATCGGGTGGCGTGAGAAGGTCGAAGCATGGTTCCACCTCACGCCGAACGTGAGCTATCCGATGATGGTGATCGTCTCGGCGCTGATGCTGCCTGTGATGATGGTCCGGTTTTACATCGGCTGGGAACAGATGCTGTTTGTGGATGCTCCGTTGATCATCTGTTCGTTCTGGTCCGTGGTGAGCTTCTACCTGTTGGCGGAGCGCGAACTGTATCCCAACGATTGGAAGCGCGCCGTGTTCATCCTGCCCTTCCTCCTGGCGATGGGCGTGGCTCTCACGATCTCCAACACTAAGGCTGTGATCGAAGCCCTGATGCGGAAGCAGTCGAGCTTCGTCCGGACGCCCAAGTACGCCCCGAAGGCTGCTGGCGCCGCCCTCGCCGTTGCTTACAAGCGCAAGTCCGGCTGGCTGCCGATGGCCGAAATTGGCATGGGCCTTTTCTTCCTCGGAATGGTGGCTTACTGCATCGACGTGCAGAACTACTTCGCGCTGCCCTTCCTGTCGATCTTCGTCTGCGGTTATCTATGGGCAGGCTGCTCCACGCTCTGGCAGGAGTATCAGGCCAAGCTGAAGTTCGAGCGCGCGGCGCGCAAAGTAGAAGTGGAAGCAGTCAGCTAAACTATTGCCGTCTCTTCGGTCAGAAGTTTCTGTAGGCCCGATTCATATTTTGTTCTGATCCGGACCCGAACTACACTTGCAATACTCGAAACGGGGTTTCGTTGAGGACCAAATTCCCCGCCTGAGCCCTCTACATTCAAACCGCCCCTTGCCAACCCACCTACGTCCAACGTTTTCAGTCACCGCAGTCAGGCTGCGGCAACGTTTTGGCTAGGAGTGATTTCTTGCTGTCGACGACCTAGGGTGAGGGGTGCGTGCAGAGACGGATGGCCTTCGAAACCCCACAAGGCCGAAGCAGAGACAAGGGAGAGGAACAAGCAGCGCACGGGATAAGCCTCAGCGGCGGAGCGATCATTGCCCCCTTGCATTATCAGTCTATATCCGTTTGGTATGGGCGAAAAACAAAAAGACTGAAGACTTGCGGATCTTGTTTACCACAGCCCCAGCAGTTTCCACCAGGCGAAGCCGGCCGTGCCCCAAATCACCAGGTGGCACAGTGAGACGACAAAGCCGATTCGCCACCAATCCCTCATGGCTACATAGTTTTGCGCGAAAAACATGGGCGACGGAGTCGTCCCGTAGTGCGTGAGTCCGGAACTCAGGTTCGCGAAGCAGGCGAAGCTAAATACCACTAGTCCGATCGGCGCGCCTTTGGCCGCGAGCAGCGCCAGGAAGGGCGCGTACATGGCGACGATATGCGCCGTGATGCTGGCGAAAAAGTAATGCGAATAGTAGAAGACCAGCAGGGCGACCAGCAGCAGTGGCAGCCACTCCAGCGACGCGAAACTCGCGCCAACTCCCTGCGCAAACGCCTGTGTCACTCCTTGTTCGTTCAGCGCTTTTCCCAGCCGGACCAGCCCGCCGTACCAGAAGAAGAGGTCCCAAGCCGCCTTCTCGCTGACGATGTCGCTCCATTCCAGCACTCCCGTGAGCAGCAGCGCGGAGCAGCCGCAAAGCGCCGCCACCGTGATGTCGATCCCGGTCCAACTGGAGCTCACCCAGGCACAGCAGACCGCGGCGAAGATTGCCGTCAGTGTCTTCTCACTCGAAGACATCGGTCCCATCTTGTCGAGTTCCGCGCGCGCAAAAGCCGTAGCCTCGGGCGTGTGCCGGATCTCGGGCGGGTAGAGCTTCAGAACCACCCAGGGAACGACGGCCAGCGAAAGCAGTCCCGGGACAAGCCCAGCCACCAGCCAGCCGGCCCAGGTCACTCTGTATCCGTAAGTGCTCGCCATCTGGGCGGCCAGCGGGTTGCTCGCCTGGCCGGTGAGAAACATCGCGGCAGTGATGCAGATGGATTGATAAACGGCGGCCATCAGGTATGCGCCCACACGCTGCGCCGTCGCCCCCGGCTTGGATCCGTACAGTTCCGCGATGGAGCGCGCAATGGGCAGCACCACCCCGCCGGAGCGGGCGCCATTGGCGGGGATGACGGTGGCCAACACCATATCGGAGAGGCCCAGCGAATAGCAGACGCCTATGGTGCTGGAGCCAAAGAGGTGCACGAAGCCCAGCGCGATGCGGCGCGCCAGGCCGGTGTTCAACAGCGCGCGGGAGATGAAGAACGCGGAGAGCACCAGCCAGACGGTGGGATCGGAGTAGCCGCCCAGCGCATCGGCCAGCTTGAGGCGTGTGAGCAGCGGAGTGAGCGTGACTGCGAGCAGCACCAGGGCGCCGCCGGGGATGGGTTGGATGACGAGCCCGGCCACAGTGGTGAAGAACAGCGCGGCCAACCGCCAGGCCTCCGGCGTCAGCGACGCGGGACGAGGCAGAACATAAGCGATTCCGCAATAGAGCAGGGCTAGCAGCAGCAGGCCGCGGACTCGGCTAACCTGCGTGGGGACGGGGCCGCGCATTGTTTGAGTCTACACGCGATGCGCTCTCCGGGCGGCTTGACGGAGCAGCGAGCCGCATGAGGGAATAGAAGAAAGCTCCTGCTTGGGTGTTGTTCAATTTCTATGCATTCCTTTTTGCTTTGCGGCTGTGCCGCCCTCACTCTATTTGCATTCGCGCTCAGTGCGCAGACAACCGCGGCAATTTCCGGAACTGTGCACGATCCCACGGGCGCGGCGATTCCCGGCGCGAGTGTCATCGTCGAGAATGCTGTGACGAAGTTCAAAGCCCAGGTGGAAAGCGACCATTCGGGTGTCTTTGCCGTGCGCAATATCCCTTTCCACACCTACAGCATTGTCGTCCGGCGCGAGGGCTTTCAGAGCTTCCAGGAGACTATCTCCCTGCGCAGCAGCGTGCCGCAGACGCTTGAGGTCAAATTGAGCCTGGCCGCGGCGGCTGATAGCGTCACCGTTACCGCTTCCAATGAACTGCTGGTCGATCCGGAAGAGACCGGGACTCACATTCAGATGAATCAAAGCGATATCGAACGGCTGGCGCTCCAGACCGGCAACAAGGGCATCGAAAGCGTCATCGTCAGCTTCCCGGGATTCGCACAGAACGCCAATGGGGCCATCCATCCGCGCGGCGCCCACAACCAGATGACCTACGTGATCGACGGCATGCCCATCTCCGATCAACTCACCGGCGCTTTTGCCAACGCGGTGGATCCCAACATCGTCCAGACCGTCGAACTCTTCACAGGCAATGTCCCGGTCGAGTACGGCGCCAAGGTGAGCGGCGTGGCGAACATCACCACCAAATCCGGCATGGGCTCAGGACGCCGGTTCAGCGGCAGCGTACTCTTCAACGCCGCGCGTTTCGACCTGCTCAGCCAGGTGACGCAGGTGGCCGGCGAAAGCGGCCGCTTCGGCTACTCCGCCATCGTCAACACCTCCAAGTCCAATCGCCACCTCGACGCCGTCTCGCTCGACAACCTCCACAACGGCGGCAACAACGAGCGCGGCTTCCTTCGCCTCGACTGGCAGGCCGGCGCTCGCGACATCCTCCGTGTCAACGCCATGGCCGGCCGTTCCTCCTGCCAGTTGGCGAACCTCCGCTCTCAGCACGCCGCCGGCATGGACCAGCGTCAACTCCTGCGCGACGCCTCCGGCGCCATCTCCTGGGTCCACACCATCGATGCCCGCACCACCCTCGAATCCACCACCTCCTATCGCAGCACCATCGCCCAACTCTCTCCCAGCGCCGGCGACACCCCCGTCACCGCTTCCCAGGCGCGCCATCTCTCCACCTTCACCACCGGCGCTCGGTGGAACGCCGTTCGCGGCGTCCACAACATTCGCGCCGGGTTCGATGTCCAGCGCTTCCCGGTGAGCGAGCACTTCACCTTCGGCATCACGGATCGCGGCTTCAATCAACCCGGCGCCGAGGGCTTCAACCCCAACCTTCTGCCGCACGATCTCACGCGCGGTGGCCGCCTCTTCGACTTCCGCGACCGGCAGACCGGTGGCCTCTACTCGGGCTTCCTCCAGGACGCTCTCTCCCTCGGCCGCTGGCAGTTCTCGCTCGGTGTTCGCTACGACAGCTACCGCTTCCTGGTGAACGGCAATCAACTCCAGCCCCGCGTCGGTTTTGCCTATCACCTCAAGGAGACCGGCACCGTGCTGCGCGGCTCCTATTCGCGCACTTACCAGACGCCGCCCAACGAGAACCTCCTGCTCTCCTCCTCGCAGCAGGCCGCCGCCATCGCGCCTCCTGCCATTCAGGAGAACCTCGGTTCCGCCGTGGTACTCCTCCGCCCGGAGCGCCAGAATTTCCTCGAAGCTGGACTCCAGCAGGCGGTAGGCAGGCGTGCCAGCATCAACGCGAGTTACTACCACAAGAACGCTACGGACCAGCAGGACAACAATAACTTCCTCAATACCGGCATCATCTTCCCCGTCACTCTTTCCAGGATTCGCGTCAACGGCTTGGAAGGCCGTCTCGTCATCCCGCCCATCCGGGGCTTCTCCGGTTCGGTCTCCGTCACTCACGCCCGTGCCATCTCCACGCCGCCGTTCAGCGGTGGACTCTACATCGGCAACGAAGCGATCGCGCTGCTCACCGCCGGCCCCTTCGTCATCGATCACGATCAGCCGCTCGCCGTCCACGGCGTGCTCACCTACTCCCATCCCACCGGCTTCTACGCCACGCTCAGCAACCGTTACGATTCCGGTCTCGTGGCCAACCCCTCCGATCCGGCGCAGGTCGCGGCCGACCCCGACTTTTCCGATCTCCTGCCCTACGTCAAGCTCAACGCCACGCCGGCCCGCGTCCAACCGCGCAACATCGTCGATCTGGCGCTCGGCTGGGAGCGAATCAAAGACGGCCGCAAGCGCTGGGACGCCGGCGTCCAGTTCACCAACCTCACGGCACGCACGGCGCTCTTCAACTTCCAGTCCGTTTTCGTGGGCACCCGGCTCGTCCAGCCCTTCTCCGCCGGCGCGCGCCTGCGCTGGTTCTTCTAAAACTTCAGGAACCAGCGCCGCTTCCACAGCGCCCAGGCGATCACCCAAAGCACGGCCACGTTGGTGAGCGCATACAGCAGGCTGGCATTGATCGGCGAAGCCACCGCCAGGCAGATGTTGTCGTAGTACCACTTGTGGAAGCCCGTGCGCGAGGCGATCTTCGCCACCGTGCCGGAAAGCACAAACATCAGAATCGAGTTCGTGCCGAAGATCTCGAAGAAGCGGAACCAACGCCCCTGCCCGCGCACATCGGCGATCCAATACCAGACGCCGAACACCACCATGGCCAGCCCCGCCATATGCACGGCGAACGACGTGGTCCACAGGTTCTTGTTGATCGGCATCCAGATGGCGAGCGCCTGCGCCAGCACCAGCAGTGCCGCACCGCCCGCGAACAGGTACTTCAGCCTCTCCGCATGGCCCGTGTAGCGCCTCAGCAGGTGGCCCACCAGAATGCCGAATAGCACCGTGGAGACCGCCGGCAGAGTGGAGATGATTCCTTCGGGGTCCCACACTTTCGTCGCCCGCCACATATGGCCGGTGAGGAACAGGCTGTCCACGTAGCGCGCGAAGTTGCACTCCATGGTGAGCGATCCCGCCCCGCAGCCGGGCGTCGGATACAGCGTCATCAGGCCCCAATACAGCGCGTTCACGCCGATGAGCGCGATGATCTGGCCGCGGATGCGCGTGAACAGAAACAGGGCGCCCGCGATCAGGTAACAGATGGCGATCCTCTGCAGCACGCCTGGAATGCGGATGGTCGCCCAGTTGATGTTCGGCAGCGGGCTCAGCAGAAAGCCCAGCAGGAAGATGATCACTGCCCGCTGGATGGTGTGCCGCAGCAACTGCGACTTGTCCGCGCCCTGCTCCACGCGCCGCGCTGTGGAGAGCGTCATCGCCACGCCCACCATCCACAGGAAGAACGGAAACACGGTATCGGTGAACGTCCAGCCGTGCCACACGGCGTGCTCCAGCGGCTCGTAGGTGGGCGACGAACCGGGGTTGTTCACCAGCACCATCGAGGCGATGGTCGCCCCGCGGAAGATATCCAGCGATTGCAGGCGGCCCGAGGGCGAGTTGCTCATATTCCAGTGACGCTACCATAACGAATGTGCCGGCGCATGACGTCCATTCCTACTCAAATCCCGCGGAGTCGCGGGTCCGCCACGTTGAACTCGATCTGGCGGTATCCTTCTCCGATAAGAAATTGAGGGGCGCCGTTACCCTCTCTCTCGAACCGGCGGGCAAGACCCTAGTGCTCGACACGCGCGACCTCACCATTCAGCGCGTGAACGGCTCCTCCTCCGGCTTCCGCCTCGGCGAGCGTGACAAAAACCTCGGCGCGCCGCTCACCATCGATCTCCCCGCCGGCGCCCGCAGCGTCCTGGTCGAGTACGAAACCGCACCCACCGCCTCCGGTCTCCAATGGCTCGATCCGGCCCAGACCGCCGGCAAGCAGCACCCCTTCCTCTTCTCGCAATCCCAGGCCATTCACGCCCGCTCCTGGATCCCGCTGCAGGACTCGCCCGGCGTCCGCGTCACCTACTCCGCCCGCATCCACGCACCCCTCCCGCTCAAAGCCCTCATGTCCGCCCGCCGCGTGCGTGACGGCCACTTCCATCTGGCCCAGCCCATTCCGCCCTACCTCATCGCCCTAGCCGTTGGCGATCTCGAGTTCCAGGCCGTCAGCCAGCGCTGCGGCATCTGGGCCGAGCCTTCCATGCTCAAGTCCGCCGCCCACGAGTTTGAAGACGTCGAGAAGATGGTGCAGGCCGCCGAGGGCCTCTATGGCCCCTATCGCTGGGGCCGTTATGACCTGCTGGTGCTGCCGCCCTCCTTCCCCTTCGGCGGCATGGAGAACCCCTGCCTCACCTTCGCCACGCCCACCGTCATCGCTGGCGACAAGAGCCTGGTCTCGCTCGTCGCCCATGAATTGGCTCACTCGTGGTCCGGTAATCTCGTCACCAATGCAACCTGGAGCGACTTCTGGCTCAACGAGGGCTTCACCACCTACATCGAGCGGCGGATTCAGGAGGCCCTCTACGGCCGCAAGCGCAGTGAGATGGAGTTCGCCATCGAGACCGGCGAACTCACTCTCGAAATGAAAGGTCTCCCCGCCGAAGACCAGAAACTCGCCGTGAACCTCGACGGCCGCGACCCCGACGACGGCATGACCCAGGTCCCCTACGTCAAGGGCGCCCTCATGTTGCGCCTGCTCGAAGAGAAATACGGCCGCGCCAAATTCGATACCTGGGTGAAGTCCTACTTCGACCACTTCGCCTTTCAATCCATCACCACGGAACAGTTCCTCACCTACCTCCACGCCACGTTCCCCGGCGAGCAGTTGGGCGCCTGGATCTCGCAGCCTGGCCTGCCGCCGGACGCGCCCAAGGTCACCTACGACTTCGAGTCCACGCCGAAGAAAAGTTGGGCAACGCAGGAGTGGCTCCACTGGCTGCGCCAGATGCCCGTGGACCTCAGCGCGGCAAAGATGGCAGCCCTGGATGCGGAATGGGGCTTCACCCAGTCCGGTAACAGCGAGATCTCCGCGCAGTGGCTGCTCATGGCCATCCGGGCTCGCTACGAGCCGGCCTTCGGCAAGCTGGAGCAGTTCCTCATCGGCGTCGGCCGCCGCAAGTTCGTGAAGCCGCTTTATGAGGAGTTGGCCAGGACGCCCGGCGGCAAAACCCGTGCCCAGGCCATCTACCGCAAGGCCCGCCCCGGATATCACCCCATCACCCAGGCCACAGTGGACACGATCCTGAAATAAAGTTGTACGCCTCAGAACGGGTTTTTGGCGTCTATCATGAAGAAGCATGGGGAGAGACCCTAGCAGGGATGCGTTGGGTGGCGGCCGCCGGCCGCCATGGGTCGGCCCCGTCGTGGCCTATTCCCTCTCTATGCTCTGTCTGCTGTGGGTCTACCACGACTTCGACTGGCGGACCGAGTTGCCCAAGCTCGCTCGCATCCACTGGGGCTGGATCGCCCTGGCCGTGGCGGCCGATGTCCTCGTCTACGTCTCCCAGGCCTGGCGTTGGAACATCCTTCTCCGTCCCGTCGCGCGCATGCCCCTCTGGAAGAGTGTCCAGGCCATCTACGTCGGACTCTTCGCTAATGAAGTCCTCCCCCTGCGCAGCGGCGAGCTCATCCGCTGCTATCTGATCTCCGTTTGGGACAAGGTCTCCTTCCCGCTCGTGCTCAGTTCGGCGCTGATCGAAAGGCTGATCGACGGCGTCTGGCTTATCGTTGGCTTCGCGCTGATATCGCTCTCCGTGGACCTGCCAAATGAAATCGATGCCGCGGTCTGGACGTTGACTGCCGTCGTGGCGGTGATCGGGGCGCTGGTGGTCTTCGCAGTTCTCAATCAGAAGTTCGCCCATCACGTCAGCACGCGGCACCGCTGGTCGGAAATCGTGCGCACGGTGATCGAAGGCCTGCACGCCATGGGCCGGTCCAAGTCGTTTCTGGTGGCGGTCGCCGCCAGCACCGTCTATCTCAGCCTGCAGGTGGTCCCGATTCACGCCATGCTGGAAGGCTACGGGCTGGACCTGCCGTGGGGCTCCGCCGCCATCGTCCTCGTCGTTCTGCGGCTCGGCACGATTCTGCCCGGCGCGCCTGGAAACGTCGGGCTTTTCCATCTCTTTGCTTATCTGGCGCTGCATCGGGTGATGCATGTCGACGCGCAAACCGCCAAGTCCCTCTCCGGCGTTATGTTCTTCGTGGTCACTGTCCCCCTGCTGGCCGCGGGAGCGCTCGCCTTGGCTATGACCGGTTCCGAAATCCGCTCCATCTACCACTCCGCCTACGAACGCCGGCATGCGCACGACGCCCAGAAAGCCGGTGCCGTCCAGGCCGACTGAGATAGAATCAAGCCCCAGAGGGAGATTCATGCTGCACCACCTGAGCAAACTTACTGCCGCTTTCGCTGTTACCTGCCTCCTGGCTAGCGGCCAGAGCGCGCCGGCCAAACTGCGCGTGCTGGTCATCGGCGCGCACCCCGATGATTGCGACATCCGCGTAGGCGGCACCGCCGCCAAAATGGCCAAGGCTGGCCATGCCGTGAAGTTTCTCTCGGTGACCAATGGCGATGCCGGCCACCAGTCCATGGGCGGTGCCCCGCTGGCCAAGCGGCGTTTCCTGGAAGCGCAGGAGTCCGCCCGCCGCCTCGGCATCATGGAGTATCAGATCCTCGACAACCACGACGGCGAACTGATGCCCAGTCTCGAAGTCCGCCGCCAGATCATCCGTGCCATTCGCCAGTGGAAGGCCGACATCGTCATCGCCCCGCGGCCCAACGACTACCACCCTGACCACCGCTACACCGGCGTGCTGGTGCAGGATGCGGCCTACATGGTGGTGGTGCCCAACACCGTCGCCGACACCGCGCCGCTCGACCGCAATCCGATCTTCCTCTACCAGGCCGACGGCTTCCAGAAGCCCGCGCCCTTCCGCCCCGATGTCGTCGTCCCCATCGACAGCACCTTTGCCACCAAGATCAACGGCCTCGACGCCCACGTCTCGCAGTTCTACGAATGGCTGCCCTGGGTCGATCGCAAGCTCGACACCGTCCCGAAGGATCCCAAGGAGCGCAAGGCCTGGCTGGCGCAGGGCCGCTCCGGCCGGATCTCCGACGCGGAGCGCAAAGCGCTGGTGGAAGAGCTCGGCGAAGCTGCCGCCGCCCAGGTGCAGCACGTGGAGAGTTTCGAACTCTGCGAATACGGCCGGCGTCCGAAGATCGACGAACTCCGCGCCCTCTTTCCCCTGAAGTGAGCACCACCGGCCAATACCGCGATCTGCCCTCCGTCGACGCGCTGGCCAAGGCCGCCGGCGGCCAGTGGCCCTGGTCTCTTTTGGTGGAGGAGTGCCGGTTCGTCCTCGAAGCCGCCCGTGCCCGCATTCGCGCCGGCGAGCCCGTCGGCGACCTTGCCCAGGAGGTGCGCGAATACCTTCACCTCCTCACGGAACCCTCTCTCCGCCGCGTGATTAATGCTACCGGCGTCATCCTCCACACCAACCTCGGCCGCGCGCCTCTGCCCGAATTCGGACCATTCAGCGGCTACTCGAATCTCGAGTACGACCTGGCCGCTGGCCGCCGCGGCAATCGCGACGCGCACACGCAGCGACTGCTTTACCGTCTACTGGGCGCGCCCGGCATTCTGGTGAACAACGGAGCCGCGGCGGTCTTCCTCGCGCTGAACGAACTCGCCGCCGGTGGCGAAGTCATCGTCTCGCGCGGTGAGTTGATCGAAATCGGCGACGGCTTCCGCATCCCGGACATCATGGCTCGCAGTGGCGCGCGCCTGGTAGAAGTGGGCACGACGAACAGGACCCGCATCGAAGACTACCGCGCTGCCATCACCCCCGAGACGCGCCTTCTCATGAAGGTGCATCCCTCGAACTTCCGCATCTCCGGTTTCACCGGCCGGCCCGCGCTGGAAGAGCTCGCCTTGCTCGGCCGCGAGAACGGCATCCCCGTTTACGAAGACCTTGGCAGTGGCTGCCTGACCGAACTCTCCGCCCACGGCATTTCGGAGCCCACCGCGCAGGCCAGCCTGCAGGCCGGCGCCGATCTCATCTCATTCTCCGGCGATAAGCTCCTGGGTGGGCCGCAGGCCGGCATCCTGGCCGGGCGCCAGGACCTCGTCCAGCGCCTCCGCCGCAATCCCATGTTTCGCGCCCTCCGCGTCGACAAACTAATCATCGCCGCGATGGAAACCTCTTTGCGCCTCACTCTCTCTCAAGAGGTGGAAGCCCTTCCGGTATATCGCATGATCCGAATGAGTCGCGACACTCTCCTCCGACGCGCTCAGCCGTTTCTTACGGTACTCCTCCAGCCGGAGGGGCTTCCGAGGGTCCAACTCAGCGAAGGTCACTCGCTGCTGGGCGGCGGCTCCACCCCGGAGCAGAAACTGCCCACGCCCCTGCTTGCCGTGGAAGGCGATGTGGTAGCCATCGAAAAGGCCCTTCGCCAGTGGGATCCTCCGATCATCGCCAGAATCGAAGAGGGCCGCTTGCTGCTCGACCTGCGCACTGTCGATGAGTCCGACGACGCCACCGTGCTTGCCGCCCTCCAGGCCATCACCGCCGCCTGACGAAACAGACCCAAATTCTGCCAAGATGTCCAGCATGGGCATTCAAATCGTGGCTGCAGCCCGGTTGCGCACCCAATTGCAGGCATGGTGGGCGCACCGGCAGGGGCTCGACGGCAGGCTGGCTGGCGCAACCGCCGCCCAAGTCCTGGCGGAAACCGGCTGGGCCCGCTCCGTCGGCGGCGCTGCCCCTTACCTTACCCTCCACGCCCGCGCCGGCATCGGCCGCGCCACTGCCGATGCAGCCGTGGGGAGAACTGAGATCCATGAACTCCCCGCCGCCCGCGGCTGCACCTATGTCGTCCCGGCCGCGCACTACGCGCTGGCCCTTACCGTCGGCCGCAGTTTCAATGAAGGCAGCGACAAGCGCACGGCGTTGAAGCTTGGGGTCACCGAAAAGGAGATCGATCGCCTCTGCGGGGAAGTGCTCGACGCCCTGCGCGATGGCCCGCTCGACCCCGAAGCGATCAAGGCCCGCGCCGGCTCCGCCGTGAAGAACCTGGGTGAGGAAGGCAAGAAGAAGGGCCTCGCCACCACCCTGCCTGTCGCTCTTGCCGCCTTGCAGTCCTCCGGCGAGATCCGCCGCATCGCCGTCAACGGACGGCTCGACTCCCAGCGCTATCGCTACGCCCTCTGGTCGCCCAATCCCTGCGCCGGTTTCAAGCTCACGCTCGACGAAAGCATGGCCGCCCTGGCCCGCCTCTACTGGCAGTGGACCGGCCCCGCCACGCTCGCCGAGTTCCAGTGGTTCTCCGGCCTCGGTGTCAAAGCCAGTAAGGAGGCGGTTGCCGGCCTCGGTCTGGTCCCGCTGGAAGCGGGCTCAGACCGCCTGATCTTTCCCGCGGATTTGGAGGCTCTTCATGCATTCCGCCCTCCCAAGGAGCCCCACTACGTACTCGCCTCCAGCCTGGACGGCATCTCTCTCCTCCGCCGCAGTGTGCAAGACCTGCTCCCCGATCCCTCCGCGAACTTCCCCCTCGTCACGGGCCTCAGTGATCTCCCCAGCAATCCCATCCTCGATCGCGGCACCCTCGTCGGCTTGTGGGAATTCGATCCCGAACGCGCCGAAATCGCCTGGATGACCTTCGAAAAGGCTCCAAAAACACTTCAGGCTGAAGTGCAGCGCGTCTCCGCCTTCGTTCGCGACGAACTGGGAGATGCCCGTACCTTCAGCCTGGATTCGCCAAAATCGAGAGCGCCTCGCATTCAAGCGCTGCGCAATGCGGCGCGATAGTTCAGGCGCTGCGCAACGCAGCGCGGGAGTAGCACGCGCGGAAAGACCTGCCGTTAGGCGGTCGCCACCCTCTCCTGGTAACTGCCGTCCGACGTGCTCACGCGGATCACGTCGCCCTCGTTCACAAACTGCGGCACGGTGACAATCACCCCGGACTCCATCTTCGCCGGCTTGCCCACATTCGAAACCGAGGCGCCCTTGATGCCGGGTTCCGTCTCGATCACTTTCATCTCCACGCTGGCCGGCAGTTCCACGCTGATCGGCTTGCCCTCGTAATACTCCACCTGCACCTTCAGGTTCGGGATCAGGTACTCCACGCCACCGCCGAGCTGTTCCTTCGTCAGATGGGTCTGCTCGTAGTTCTCGGTGTTCATGAAATAGTAGAACTCGCCGTCGTCGTACATGTACTCCATCTCGACTTCCTCGAGAATGGCCTTCTCCACGCGATCTTCCGAAGAGAAGCGGTGTTCAATCATCGAACCACTGCGCAGATTGCGCATCTTCACCTGCACAAAGCCGCGCAGGTTGCCGGGGGTGCGGTGGGTCATCGTGAAGATGGTGTGCAGTTCATTGTTGAACTTTACGACCATTCCGGGGCGCAGTTGTGTCGCCTGAAGCATGGGAAAACAGGACTCCTGTCTGTCAGTCTGGGGAATTTTAGTTTAGCAGATGGTTTCGCGCATGCGCCTGTTTCCGCCCGCCGCCCGCCGGTGAGAGTATGAAGGAATGAGTGGTAACGCCGCGACGTTCCGGGTTCTGGTTCTCGCCGCCTGGGCTGCCTCCTGCCTGGCGCAGGACACCCTGCTCATTCTCCACAAGCTCGACAATTCATTGGGGTTCTACGACGCAGAAAAAGGCGGCTTGCTGGCTGCCGTCCCGGCCGGGCCAAAACCGCATGAACTAGCTCTTTCCGCCGATCGGAAGTTCGCCTTTGTCACTAACTACGGCGCCGACACTTACACCGAGACCCAGCCCGGCGGCAACACCATCTCTGTCATTGACCTGCGCCAGCGCGGGAACGCCGGCGAGATCCCGCTGGGAGACTACCACCGGCCGCACGGCATTGAACGGGGCAAGTCCGGCCGCTTCTACGTCACCACGGACTTTCCCGCCGCCGTTCTGGTGGTGGACGGTGCCCGGAGGAAGATCCAGCAAGCCATCCCCGTCACCGGAAAGCTGCCCCACATGATCCAGTTGACCGCCGACGAGCGCCAGGCCTGGACCGCCGATGCCGGCTCCGGCACGGTGAGCGTGATCGATATCGCCGCCAAACGCCAACGCGTCCAGATCGAAGTCGGGGGCGTCCCCATGGGGCTCGCTTTGACCCCGGACGAGAAGACGCTCTTCGTGGCCACGCGCAGCGCCAATACGGTGGTGGTCGTGGATGCCGTCACGAATCGCGTCAAACGCAAGATCGGCGTGCCTGGTGAGCCCGCACGCCTGGCACTCTCTCCCAATGGACGCTGGCTCTACGTCAGTCTGATCGGCAGCGGAGAGGTGGCCGTCCTGGACACGCAAACCATGCTGGAAAAACGCCGCGTGGCGGCTGGTCAACGGGTGGAAGGCATGCGGCTCGATGACGACGGAACCAGCCTCTATGTCTCCGCGCAGGCCGAGAATCGCGTCATCAAGTTCTCCCTGCCGGATCTCGAGCAGGTCCAGTCAATCTCCACTCGCGCCAAGCCGGATCCGATCGTGCTGCTGCGCCCCGCCAAGTAGTTCCGCGGGCTAGCTGAAGCGCCCCACCCAGTAGCCGGCCGCAAAAGCGCAAAGGGAGAACGCGGCCAGCAGCAGCCAGAAGAGCTGCAGCATCCGCTTCGGCATCTCCAGACTCAGAAACTCGTCCGCCTCCATCGGAGGCAGTTCTATCGGCAGTCCTGCTTCAGGTCCGTTCTGTAACGGAATCTCTGCCAGCCGCTCCTTCAGGCCCTCCGCCTGGGTGTCGAACGCCTGCTGGGCCACCGACAGCCGGCAGAGCGCGGCGGCGGCGTCCTCCTGATGCGCTTCCATCAGCTTGTCCACCTCGGCGCCGAAGTTCGCTTTGCGGGTCCTCACGTCATAGAAGTGGCCATTCCCGCGCGAATTTCTCAACGCAATCGCCTTTGCCCCGCGGCTTACTTCGATATCATGGACTCGCTCCAGCCATGACCACTCGCCGCCGCCTCCTCTCCGCGCTCGCCGCACCCGCCGTCATCCCCGCCTCCGCTCTCGGGCTGAATGGCGCCGTCCCTCCCAGTGACCGGGTCACCCTCGCCACCATAGGCGTCGGTTGGATGGGCGGCGGCCACGTCGACGAGTTCCTCAAATGCACTGGCGTCCAATATGTCGCACTGGCGGACCTGGACGATCACCATCTCACGGAAAACAAAGCCAAAATCGACACCGCCTACGGCAATCAGGGCTGCGCGGCCTATCACGCCTTTGAAGAGGTGCTGGCCCGCCGCGACATCGATGCCGTCTCCATCGCCACCCCCGACCACTGGCACGGCATCGCCGCCGTGCTGGCCGCCCGCGCCGGCAAAGACATCTACTGCGAAAAGCCGATCGCCCACAACTTCAACGAAGGCCGCCAGATGATGGAGACCGCCGCGCGCTTCGGCCGAATCTGGCAGACCGGCAGTTGGCAGCGCTCCCGCGAGAACTTCCGCAAGGGCTGCGAACTGGTGCGCAATGGAGCCATCGGCAAGGTCCACACCGTGGAGGTGGGCCTGCCCGCCGGCCACACCGATTTCGCCAAAACCAAAGACAAAACGCAGATCGTCAAGCCGCCTGAATGGCTCTGGTACGACCGCTGGCTGGGCCCTGCGCCCGAGGCGCCCTACTGCGAAGCCCGCGTCCACAAGAACTGGCGCTGGAACTACGACTACGCAGGCGGCCAGCTCATGGACTGGGTCGGGCACCACGTCGATATCGCCCACTGGGGCCTCGGCCTCGATGCCAGCGGGCCGCTTGAAGTAGAGGGTGCCGGCGAGTTCCCCCCGCGCGATGCCCTCTACAACACCGCAACGAAATACAAGGTGACCTGCGCCTATCCGGATGGCGTCACTATGATCATCGCCGGCGGCTACAAGGAGATCGCCGGCGGCACGAGGTGGATCGGCGACCAGGGCTGGGTCGCCGTCAACCGCGGCAAACTCGAAGCCTCAGACCCCGGCCTGCTGACCGCGGACCTCAAACCCGCGATACCCTATCCCAAGTCCCCCGGCCACTACCAGGAGTTCATCGACTCTGTGAAGAGCCGCCGTCCCACCCTCACGCCCGCCGAGGTCGCGCTCCGCTCCGCCACGCCCGGCTTTCTCGGCAACATCTCGATGCGCACCGGCCGAAAGCTCAAATGGGACGCTGCGAAGATGGAGATTTCCGGCGACGCCGAGGCGTCCAAGCTGCTGGGCCGCGACATGCGCAGCCCGTGGCGTCTGTAAGCGAACCGCGCTTGCCGGTAGAATGGCAGGTAATGAGGGCTTACAACATTCTTCTCTCCCTGGCGGCGCTGGGTGCTGCTGCCTCGGGCCAGGCTCCGAAACTGCCTGCGCCGTATCACACCCCTTCCGCTTCCAACGCTCCGCGTGTCATCGAGCGCCCGAACGGAGCCCGCCTACAGGTGCCCGCCGGCTTCGATGTGCAGCCGTTCGCCACCGGTTTTGAGCGGCCGCGCTACATGATCTATGGTCCCGGCGGCGAGATCCTCCTCTCCGATTCCGTCAAGGGCGGCAGTGTCTATGCCCTGGTGGATCGCAATCACGACGGCAGGATCGGCGACGACGAAAAGACCAAGCTCGTCTCCGGGTTGGATCGCCCCTTCGGCCTCGCCGTTTGGAAGGATTACCTCTATGTCGCCGAGACCACCTCGGTCAAGCGCTACAAGTACGATGCGAAGAAACTCGCGCTGGGGCCGGGAGAAGAGGTGGTCCCGCTGAAGGACGCCGGCAACGGCCACTGGACCCGGTCGATCCTGTTCGACCGCAAGGGCGAAAAGTTCTACCTGGGCGTTGGCTCGGCGTCCAACGTCAGCACCGGTGAACCCGAGATCCGCGCCTCGATCACTCGCTACAACCCCGACGGCAGCGGGCGCGAATTCGTCGCCACCGGCACGCGCAATCCCATCGGCCTCGCCTGGTATCCCGGCACCGACGCCCTGTGGGCCGCCATCCAGGAGCGCGACGGCCTCGGCGACGACCTGGTCCCCGATTACTTCACCCAGATCAGATCCGGCGGCTTCTACGGCTGGCCCTACGCCTACATCGGACCGAACGAGGATCCCCGCAACAAAGGCCTGAAGCCCGACCTCGTGGCCAAGACCATCGTGCCCGATGTCGTGCTCCCCGCCCACGTGGCCGTGCTGGACGCCCGCTTTTACACCGGGAAGCTCTTCCCCGCGAACTACCGCAACGGCGCCTTCCTCGCTTTCCACGGCTCCTGGAATCGCGCCGAACGGATCGGCTACTCGGTGGTGTTCGTTCCTTTCAAAAATGGCAAGCCGGCCGGCCAGTCGGAGAATTTCCTCACCGGCTTCCTGCTGGACCCGGCGAAGAAAGAAGTCTGGGGCCGGCCCGTAGGGCTGCTGGAGCTGAACGACGGCAGCCTGCTGGTTTCCGACGACGGAGGCAATCTACTGTGGCGAATTACTTACAAAAAGCAGTGACCGGATTGGCGTTGACCGGAGTCCTGGTGCTGGGCGTGCCGCTGCTCTTCGCAGCGGCGCCCAAGCGCCCTTTCTCGCACAAATATCATCTGACGCAGGTGGCGGCTTGCGAGAACTGCCATACGGAGGCGGCTTCGTCCACCAAGGCGGGTGACAATCTCATCCCCGATAAGAGCGCCTGCGCGACCTGCCATGACGAGATCGAAATCGGCGAGCCGCGCAAGCTCGGCGTACAGAAGTTCAACCACGCCAAACACGTGCAGATGGGCAGCGTCGCGCCGATGATCGCCGCCGCCATCAAGTCCAAAACCTACTTGGGACAGCATCCTCCCGCCGCTGAGGTGCTCGCCGCGGCCAAGGACGCCTGCACAGGCTGCCACTACGGCATCCCCGAAAGCGAGTCTGTCAATCCCGCCAAAGCCGGCGAAGGCCACTTCCCCCACATGGCGGACTGCCTCACCTG
Source organism: Paludibaculum sp. (assembly GCA_029973955.1). Classification (GTDB taxonomy): domain Bacteria; phylum Acidobacteriota; class Terriglobia; order Bryobacterales; family Bryobacteraceae; genus Paludibaculum. The sequence continues at coordinate 135,446 of JARKQJ010000218.1, forward strand.
CCACAACAAAATCAATCCTCCGGAATCCTGCCGCCAGTGCCACGAAGAGACCACCAAGAACTTCCGGCCCACCTCGCACGCGGCGGATTTTGCCGACAAGCACTCCGACAAGAGCCTCGATAAGTCCACCTGCGCTACCTGTCACGGGAAGAAATTCACCTGCAAGGGGTGCCATTGATGGTTCGAAAACTGGCGTCCTCCCTCACGTTGCTGCTCGTCACCGCCGCGGCGCTCCTGAGCTTCGCTCCCGGCGCCGATCCGAGATTGGCCGGCGGCTCCCGTGGGGCCGTGAAGGGCGGCTGGATTCCCGTGCGCCTGCAGGGCACGCCAGAGCAGATCGGCTATCAGCACGGTTTCCTGCTGGCCAGGGAGATTGAGGACGCCCTCGCCGTGACCAGACTCGAGTTGACTCACGACGGAGCGCACGACTGGAAGTTCTATCGCGACGCCGCCGAGCAGGTCTTCTGGCCGCGCATCCCCGCCGAATACCGCCGCGAGATTCAGGCCATGTCAGAAGGCCTCTCTGCGCAGGGCGTTCAGGCCGATGCGATCGACCTCACCGTGCTGAACGCCAACATCGAGATGGGCTACTACACGGCCTGGCTCGACAGGAGCCCGAACTCCGCCGCTCCGGATCGTTGCAGCGCCTTCGTCGCCGTCGGGAGCGCCACCCGGGATGGCCAGGTGGTGATCGGACACAACAACTGGTCCGGCTACCTGGAAGGTGAGCGTTGGAACATCATCTTCGATATCCGGCCCGAACACGGTTACCGGATCCTGATGGACGGCTTCCCCGGCTTCATCCACAGCGGTGATGACTTCGGCCTGAACTCGGGTGGGCTGGCGATCACCGAGACCACCATCACCGCCTTCCGCGGCTTCGACCCCAAGGGCGTGGCTGAATTCGCCCGCGCTCGCCAGGCCATGCAATACGCCTCCTCCATCGATGAGTTTGCCGGCATTATGAAGGACGGCAACAACGGCGGCTATGCCAACGCCTGGCTGATCGCCGATGTGAACCGCAACGAGATCGCCCGCCTGGAACTCGGCCTGAAGAATGTGACGCTGGAGCGCTCGAAGGACGGCTTCTTCACCGGCGCCAACTACCCCGTCAATCCCAAGCTGGCGGCCGAAGAGACGGACTTCCCGGTGCGCAACCTCTCGGTCAGCGCCAACGCTCGGCGCGTGCGATGGGATCAACTCATGGCGGAGAACAAGGGCAGGATCGACGCCGCCTCCGGCAAACGCTTCCTGGCCGACCACTACGACTCCTTCGCGAAGAAAGCCGATTCGCCTAACGAACGCACGCTCTGCGGCCACGTGGATCTTTCTCCGCGCGGCCTGAAGCCCTGGCAGGACGAGTTCGGTCCGGCCGGCGCCGTTCAGTCCAAGCTCGCCACCGGCACGATGGTGAAGAAGCTCGAACTCGAGGCCGCACTCGGCCATTCCTGCGGCATTGGCTTCAAAGCCGAGCCGTTCCTCAAGGCGCATCCCGAGTTTGATTGGATGAAGCCGCTGCTGCGCGACATGCCGTCGCACCCCTGGACGAAGTTCACCGCCGAGTAACTGCGCTGGCTCAGGCCGCGCGCCAGCGGCGTCCTAGCCCCAGTTCCTTCTTTGCGTACTCCAGTCCGCGCAGGACGTGATCCTTCTGCTGGAACTGCACCGCCTCCAGGAACTGCGGCGGCGTCTGCCGGCTCACCAGGTCCTCAATCACCATGTGGCCCTCGTACGGCCGCCCCGTGCGCGCCCAATCGAGGAACCGCGCCAGTTCCGATGCCCGCGCGTTCGAATAGGACTTCCAGTAGTTCGGATCGAAGTACGGGATCACCTCGGGCGGCCTGCCCGTGATCGGTTTGTTGTAGACGTGCACCTTGGGGCACTTCTCCGCCACCGCCGCCACAAACGTCTTGAAGTCGAAGAGCCCCTCGCCCAGCGGCACCCACTGCAACGCCACCCCGCGCGGGTGCATGTAGATCGCCGAGTCCCGCAGGTGAACTGACTCGATGTAGGGAGCCAGCGTCTCAAACGTGGTCATTGGATGCTCGAGCACGAAGACCGGGTTGCCCGTGTCCATGTAGACGCCCGTCACGTCCTTGCCCGCCGCTTCAATCACCTGTCTCAGTTCCCAAGCCTGCAGGTCCTTGTGTACCTCGATGATCACCTTCATGCCACGGCCGGACAGATCCTGCCGCACGGCCCGCAGGATCTTGAGTGCCCATTCGACTGACTGCTCCACCGTCGTGGGCAACGACGCGCGGTTACTTGCCAGAACGCCCCGCACAAAGGTGGAGCCCATCGCTTCGGCGCGCTCGATGTTGCGGCGCAATGTGGCGATGCTGGCGTCCAGGCCCTCGGCGGTCTTCGGCAGCAGCCCGCCTCCTCCCGTCTCCAGGTGCAGGCCCAGCCGCTGGGCGCTCTCTCGCACTTCTTTCCAATGCGCCGGGTTCGCCGTCTGCGGATCGAGCGAATCCTGCAAAAAGATGCCATCGAGCTTCTGCTCGGCGGCAAACTCCAGGTGGCGGGCGTCGGGCCAGCGCAGCGACCGGAGGCAGTACGTGTTGTAGCCGAGCGGCAGAGGAGTGTCTGGCATCGTAGTCATCATAGCCAATGCCCCGAGTGGCGGTGCTTTGTCCGCTGACTCGTGCCCGCGGCCTCGCTGCGCCCTTTGGCCGGCTGGCTAGAATAGCGTGCGCAGCCGCTCCTCCCGGCTGATGATCTGTTTGATACGCACTCCGTAGTTGCCCTCGATGACGACCACCTCTCCGCGGGCGATCACGCAATTGTTCACCAGAATCTCCACCGGCTCGGAGATCGAGCGGTTCAACTCCACAATGCTGCCTGTGGTCAGCTTCACCGCGTCTTTGAGCCGCATCTGGGCGCGGCCAAAGGAGACCGCTACCGGGAGTTCCACCTCCAGGAGCAGGTCCAGCGTCTGCGAATTGCGCACCGGTTCGAGACGGCCTTCCGTGGCCGGGTTCAGGCTGCTCTCAGTCGGGGGCTCCAACGCCGCCAGCAGCGCGGAGCTGCCGGCCAGCCAGGCTTTCCCCAGGACTCCACGCCGGCCGATGACTTCGACTGCATGCCACTCCACATGTTCCGGCAGAGATTCCTGTACGCCCCCGCCCTCCAGGCCGACTTCCATCCCTAGTCGCGCTCCGATGGCCGACGCCAACCGCGAGAGCGATTGCTGGAGTACCTCGAGAAACGTGCTCCGGATGTCCGCTTCGTCGGCCTCTTCAAGTCCGGCTGCGGCCAGCACCTGCTGCCCTGTCTCGCGCCACAAGGCCTCGCTGACTGCCAGCCAAAGCCCCACACCCTGCCCTGCGGTGAGCGGCTGCATCCACCACAGGTCTGTCACCGCGGAGCTCGACGGGACACTGCTGTCGAGGCGTTTGGCGCGAACGTCCGTCCCCGTCATGGCGCTGATCGACGGGCCTAGCTGTTCCGCCCAGCCCTCCGCCAGCCATTGGCCTTCCGCATTCATGGCGGCCTCCTCTCCCATCCCAATTCGCTGTTACCGTCCGCGCTCGGACGGCCACTTCTTCCGCATGAAGGCGCGCAGCCTGAGGATCGCCTGTGTCTTCAGTTGCGACACCCGGGATTCGTGCAGCTTCACAATTCGCGAGATCTCGCGCAACGTCAGCTCTTCTTTGTAGTACAGGCCCAGCACGGTGCGCTCCACATAGGGCATGCGGGTGATGGCCTGCGCCAGCAGTTTCCTGAGCTCACTGCGTTCAAAGACCTGATTGGGCCACTCCTCTTCCTTGTCCGCAACGAATCGGAGCAGGTCCCGGCCTTCTTCCTCGGGCGGATGGTTTTCCAGGCTCCCCATGTTCAGGCCGCGGATCTCGACCAGCCATTCGTGATACTCCTCCAGCGAAACCCCCATCGCGGTGGCGATCTCTTCTTCGGAGGGGGCCCGCTTCAACTGCTGTTCCAGGCCCGCGATCGCCTGCTCGATCTGCTTGCTGCGCCGGCGTTGCTGCCGCGGCGCCCAATCCAAACCTCGCAGGCTGTCCAGGATCGCGCCGCGGATCTTATATTCGGCGTAGGTGCGGAGCTTTACGTTGTGCGAGGCATCGAACTTGTCGATAGCGGAGATCAGGCCGACGACGCCGGTGGAGACCAGGTCTTCCAGGCTGACGCTTTCCGGAAGCCGCTCGTGAATGCGGCGTGCGATCAGGCGAACCTGCGGCAAGTGCTCCAAAATCAGCCTCTCGCGCTCTGCGGCGTCCAGGGGTGTAGAGGCCAGGTAAGGGTTCATTGCGGATTCCTCAAGGATAGGAGTGCTCATGCCGATGCTCCGAGCGCCAGGGGCGATGTGGAAAGCAGACGCAGCAGGCCCGGCAGCGTGGCCGGTTGCAGATCCTCCGGGATTCGCTGCCCGTTGCAAAGATAGGACACCGGTTTGCCGCTCAGCATCGCCGCGGCCAGGCAGCCGCCGGCGGCGCTCGTCTCGTCCAGCCTGGAGAAGATCAGCTTGGCGGGTCCGAACGGCTCCCACCACTGCAGTGCATCGAGAAGATCCGCCGTGCGCGTGGTTGCAGGCAGCACCAGTTGGACTTCCACCTCCGGGCTGGTTCGCAGCCAACCTGCCCAAAGGCGCGCGGACTCCAGTTCGTTTCTTCCGAAACCCGGAGTGTCGATCAGGATTAGTTCCTTGCTGCGGTTCTCTTCCAGGATCTGCAGGAGCGCCGTGGGAGACTCGGCGGCCGCGAACGGCAGGCCGAGAATCGCGGCATAGGTCCTCAACTGTTCCGTGGCGGCCACGCGGTAGGTGTCCGCGCTCAGCACCAGAGTCGGCCGCCTCGCGGCGACGCCCTCGCGCATCGCCAGTTTGGCCAGTGTCGTCGACTTGCCCGCCCCCGGCGGGCCGGCCAGGGCCACGATCCTGCGCGCCGCGCCCGCCCGGCCTAGTTCCGGCGCGGCGCTGAGGCGGCCCTCCACCTCCGTCAACAGTGCCTGCCTCAGCAGGGACTGCGGAGCCGGTTCAGGCCGGTTGCGCAATCGAAGCCGCCGCTCGACGTGGTCCAGCAGTTCCAGGATTAGCGCTGGCGGGAGATCGGCCGCCGTCAGCGCGGCGCCGATGGCGCCAAGTTCAGGACTGGAGCCCGGGTGCCCGAGTCCGGTCGAGATGCGCGCCACCAGCGTGGACAGCCGCTTCAGTTCCGCGTGCAGCGCGTCCAGTGGAATTCGTGAGTCGGGAACTCGCGGGTCGTCGAGCGCGCCTGGTAACTCCTGCGCGGGTCTCGCTGCCGGAGCCGGTTGTTCCTGGTGGGGAACATGGAACTCCAGCTTGTACGCGCCAAATTGAAGATCCTCACCCGCGGATGCGCTGGCGTCCACCAGCATCGCGTCTTCTCCCAGTTCCTTGCGGGCCTGAGCCAGTACAGCTTCCACGGTGTTGCCGAAATAGATTCGTGTGGCGGGCAACTAACGGCCTCCTTTCAGCACCCCTAGCGACACCACCTTGGTGGCCGGAGGTACTTCGCCGTGCGACAGAACAGTAGCCTGAGGGTGATTCGCCTCGAGAATCTGGCGCACGAAGTGACGTGCTCCGGCGCTGGTCAGAAGCGTCCAGCTTCCATACCCCTGGCCGTTTGCGCCTCTGGCCGATTCCAGCAGTTCGTTCACCGTTTGTGGCGCAAGATTCAGATGTGAGGTGTGTTCGCCATGCTCCACCGCCTGCTCCACGGCCCGCTCCAGATTCGGGTCGAAGAAGTACACCGGTAGTTCGCCGTTGGCGTTCAGCAAGGGCCTCACGATCGTCCGCCGCAACGACTGACGCACGAACTCGGTCAACAGCAAGGGGTTCCGCGTGATCGTGGCGCCTTCGCTCAGGGCTTCGAGAATGGTGGCGGCGTCCTTGATGGGCACACGCTCGCGCAAGAGGTTCTGCACCACCTTGTGGACCGTGGGCAGCGGCAGCAGCTTCGGGATCAGGTCTTCCACTACTCGCGGGTTGTCTTCCGCCACGCGGTCTACCAGTCTCTTGGCATCCTGGCGCGAGAAGATCTCATGGCAATGCCGCCGCACCAACTCTGCCAGGTGCGTACCTAGAACGCTTACCGGGTCCACCACCGTGCAGCCGCCGGCTCTGGCGCGGTCGGCCTGCTCGGACGGAACCCACATCGCGGCGAGCCCGAAAGCCGGTTCCCGGGTGGGGGTGCCTTGGATGGAAGTGGACCCGCCGGAGGGCGGAATCGCCAGGTCGCAGCCCGGCGGGATCTCAAATCGCCCGATCTCGGCGCCCTTCAGCAGAATCACGTACTCGCGCACGCGCAGGGAGAGGTTGTCCACCACTCGCACCGGAGGCAGCAGGTAGCCCAACTCAGCCGCCATTTGGCGCCGGATTCCCGCGATCCGCTTCAGCAATGGCGAACTCTCCCCGCCGTCGGCCAGTTTCACCAGGCCGAGGCCCACTTCCACCGCCAACGGCTCCACTCGCATCAGCGTTTCCAGGCCCTCGCGGGCCGACGGTTGCGATTGAGGTTGGCGGACCTCCGCTGTGGCCGCCGGCCGCTGGCGCAGGCGGTTGCCCGCATAGCCCGCCGCCGCGGCCATCAACAGAAATGGTATCTTCGGCAAGCCAGGCACCACGGCCATCGCCAGCAGAACGCCGGCCGTCAACAGCAGTGGCTGCGGGGTGCCGAAGACCTGCCGCCGGAAATCCTCGCCCATCTCTCCCTCTGAGCTGGCGCGGGTCACAATCAGGCCGCCTGAAATCGAGATCATCAGCGCCGGGAGCACTGTCACCAGCCCATCGCCGATCGTCAGAACTGTGTAGGTTTGCAGGGCTTCGGCCAGTTCCATGCCATGCTGCAACACTCCGATGAGGAACCCCGCCACGATGTTGATGGCCGTGATCAGGATACTGGCCACCGCGTCACGCTGGGTGAAGCGCGTTGACCCGTCCATCGCGCCGTAGAACTCCGCTTCCGCCGATAGCGCCTTGCGGCGCGCTTTTGCTTCCGATTCGTTGATTAGCCCGGCGTTCAGGTCCGCGTCGATCGACATCTGCTTGCCCGGCAGCGCGTCCAGCGTGAACCGCGCGGTCACCTCCGAGATGCGCACCGCGCCGTGGTTAATCACCACGTACTGGATGGCGATCAGTACCAGGAACACCACCACGCCGATGACGAAGTTCCCGCCCACCACGAAGTTACCGAACGATTCGATCACTTCGCCGGCCGCCGAGGTTCCCTTGCTGCCGTTCAGCAGAATCAGGCGCGACGTGGATACGTTCAACGCCAGCCGGAACAAGGTCATCAGCAGCAGCGTTGTTGGAAAGACGCTGAACTCCGCAGGGCGCCGAATGTACATGGAAACGAGCAAAATCACCGTCGAAAGTGTGATATTTGCGCTGATTAGCACATCCATCATCAGCGGCGGCAGCGGCGTCACCATCGCCAGCAGAATGAAGAGAACTCCAACGGGGACAGCGAGTTCCGCCTTCATCAACTGGCGCCAGTCCGCTCCGCCGCCCGCGGCGGGGCCGGCCGCGCGCGCACCCCCAGCGCCGCCCTCGGATGGTGTCCTTCCGGTGGCGGGGGCGGCCAAGGCGTTGGCCGGCGTCGATGCGATGGGTGCCGTCATTCTCTATGCCAATTCCAATGCGCGCGCCTCTCGGGAGCCCTAGCGTCCGCCGTTCAGAATCCGGAAGACGTACGCCAGTACCTCCGCGACTGCGCGGTAGAGTTGAGCCGGGATCTCCTGGCCAACTTCGACCTGTTTGTATAGTGCTCTGGCGAGCGGAGGATTCTCGATTACCGGCACCTGATGTTGCAGCGCCTTCTCCTTGATGCGCAAAGCCAGGTAATTCTTGCCCTTGGCGACCACCCTGGGCGCCGCCATGCCCTGCATGTCATAGCGCAACGCCACGGCATAATGCGTCGGATTCATGATGACGGCCGTCGCCGTCGGCACCTCCGACATCATCCGTCGCCGCAGCAGTTCCCGGCGCATCCGGCGAATCTTCATCTTGATCTCCGGATTGCCTTCGTTCTGCTTGACCTCCTCGCGCACCTCCTGTTTCGTCATCTTCATGTCGTTGATGTAACGGCGCCGCTGGCGGAACAAATCCACCGAACCCCAGATCAGGAACACCGCCGCCGACTTCCAAAGCAACTGCGAGATGGCGTCGCCAGCCTGCCGGACGCCGCCCCAGAGGTTTTGAAACGGCAGGCTCAGAAAGTCGTCCATGTTGGCGCTGATCACCGCCCAGGAGATGAACAGCATCAGCGGCAGGAGCAGCACGGCTTCCTGCAACGAAGAGAAGTTCTTCCGGGGTAACTCCCGCAAGTGATTGATGGGATTGAGGCGAGATAGGTCCAAGGTCAGGCGGGACCCGGCCAGTCCGAAGCCCGTCATGGCGAATTGGGCCATCAGCATGGTGATGTTCATCACCACGCCCGCCGCAAGCAGGGCGATCCCGAACGGCACTTCCTGCGCCTTGAGAATCGCGAGGAGCCCGGGGAGTGTGGCGTTCCATTGGAAGCCGGCCCGGAGCATGTTTTGAAAGCCATGCTGCAGCGCCGGCCACCATGTCGAAGCCATGCCGGTCAACAATGCTGCAAAGGTTGCAAACTGGATGGCTGCCGTGAACTCTTTACTGACAGGAAAGCGGCCCTCGTCGCGCGCTTTTCGCAACCTTTGCTGGGATGGCTGTTCGGTCTTTTGGCTTTGATCCGACATGGGCTAGTGCACGAATTCCTGCAGGGTGGCCGCCATCCGGTTCAAACCGACACGATAGATCCAGACCGATGCCGGCGCCAGGGCAGCCAGGCCCGCCAGTGTGCCCAGCATCTTGGCGGGGAAAGCCAGAGACAACAATTGCAATTGAGACTGCAGCCGGCTGACGAAGGCGAGTGTCAGGTCCGTGAGCAGGAGTAGGCCTGCGAGCGGGAGTGCCAGGCGCACGCCCAACGACAGCATCTCGCCCCCAAAGGCAATGATTCTAGTGGCTTGCGCCTGGCTGATCTCGATCGAGCCGGGTGGAAGCGATTCCAGGCTGCGTGCGAAGGTCCGCAGCAGCAGTGCATCCGCACCCAGGCAGAAGAAAAGGAGGTTGGCCGTCAGTTGAGCCAGCATCTGCAGCACTGTACTGTCGGCCTGGCTCGAAGGGTCGATGGCGGAGGCGTAGGAGAAACCGGCTTGCATCACCACCGCTTGAGCGCCGAACACCAGGGCTTCGGAGAGAAATCCCACCAGCAGTCCCACCGCCACACCAATCATGCACTCGCCACCGAGCCATACCAGAAACCGGCCCGCGGTGAGAGTCTCCGGCCCCGCTGCCGGCCAAAGCGGGTACGCTGCGAACGTCAGGGACAGGAGGAGGACGACGCGCACCGGTTCCAGCATCGTCCGCGAGCCTGGAATTGGCACGAAGGAGAGCATTCCGCCCAGACGCACCAGGACGAAGAGGAAGGACGCCAGAGTCGACGTCGAAATGGCTGGTTCAGCCGGCATACCGCCCCAGATTCGAGAACAACTGCTCAGTAAACGAGCACATCCGGATCAGCATCCACGGCAGCAGAAACACCAGGCCGGCAAGGAAGGCGGCCAGGCGCGGCACGCTGCCGAACGCCGGGTCCTGCACAGATGTGACGATCTGCAACAGGCTGATGAGGATGCCGGCGGCGAAGCCGACCGCCAGCAGAGGCAGGCTCAGCCAGAACGCGGTCATTAATGTGTGGCGGATCAGGTCGACGACGGTCTGTTGATTCATATGAACTCCAGGTCAGGAAAAACTCTTCATGAGCGAGCCGACTACCAGGTTCCAGCCGTCCACGAGGACAAACAGCAGGATCTTGAACGGCGCCGAGACCATCACTGGCGGCAGTTGCACCATGCCGATGGAGAGTGTGATGGAGGCCACCGCCACATCGATGACAAGGAAGGGAAGGAAGAGCACCGCCCCGATCTGGAAGCCGGCTTTCAGCTCCGACAGGACATAGGCCGGCGCCAGCACTGTGAGGCTGAGGTCCTGTGGTGACTTGGGTGCCGGAGCCTTGGTCAACTCGACCATCAAGGCGATGTCCTTCTCGCGGGCAAAGCGAAGCAGGAAGTCCTTCACCGGCCGTGAACCCGCCTCCCACGCCTCGGCGCGCGACATCTTGCCGGACTCGAGCGGCAACCACCCCTTCTGGTACGCGTCGCTGGCGACGGGCGTCATGATCAGCATTGAAAGAAACAGCGACAGGCCGATCAGAACCTGATTCGAGGGGGCAGTCTGCGTGCCCAGCGCCTGACGCAGGAAGTGCAGGACCAGGCTGATGCGCAGAAAGGGCGTCAACGAAACGAGCACTGCGGGCAGCACCGTCATCGCCGTCAGGAGAACGACGATCTGCAACGGTAGACCCAGCACCTGGGATTCGCTGCCGCCGCGCGCGGGAGTTCCGAGCAGCGGAGACTTGGCCGCCGCGAATGCCACCGGCGCCAGCAATGAGGCGGGCAAGAGCCGAAGGAGGGTCACTGCTGGCCCCCCATCGAGCGGCGCATCGCCGCCTGCAGGCTGGCGTCGAACGCGGGCGCCTCCGGGGCGAAGACCATACCGCCCGGGAAAGTGCCGACGATCAGCGCCGTGCCTTTCGCCTCCACGACGTGCAGGCAGTGCTGCGGTGTGAGCGCGATCCGCTGAACGACGTGGATGGTGTCCGCCGTGTCGAGGTTGCTTCGCAGGAGTCTCGGCGAGATCAATCCCCGCCGCGAGGCGAACCACAACACTCCTCCCAACAGGGCCAACACGAAGAGCACCGCCAGCACCTGGTCAAACAACGGCATACTATTCCTCCACGTTGAAATCCGTGATGCGGACACCCATCGAGTCCTCGATGATGACGATCTCCCCGAAGGCGACCAACGCCTGGCCCACACGGATGTCGATGTTCTCTCCGGCGGACCTGTTCATCCGGATGACGCTGCCCTTGTCGAGTTCCAGCACGGCGCGCATTGTCATGGTCTTGCGGTCGAGTTCAACTTCGACGTCCAGGGCGACATCCTCCAACGGGGCGATCTGTTCGGCTACGAGCACGATAGGTGTCCCTCAGTGACTAGCGCTTGAGATTGATGGTTTCCTGGCTGATCTCGTCCACTGCCGTCACGACGCGGGCGTTCGCCTGGTAACCGCGCTGCAGGACGATCAGGTTCGTGAACTCGCGGGCGATGTCCACGGTGGAGAACTCCACCGCTCCGCCCATGATCTGGCCTCTGCCGCCGGTGCTCGGCAGACCTACGGCGGGCAGTGCGGAGCGCGCGCTGAGCTGGAAGTTGTTGTTTCCAACGGCGATCATCGATTCGGGATTGCGGATCGAGGCCATGGAGAGCTGGCCGACTGCGACCTGTTGGCCGTTGGAGTACTGCGCCAGGATTCGACCGCCATCTCCGATGCCGACTTTGACGAGCTGGGCCGCGGCGAAGCCGTTCTGCGCATTCGCTGCCACTGCGGAGGGCTGGGAAAACTGCGTCAGGCGGGGAGTGGCGCCGGAATAGAGGTTCCACGTCAGGTTCATGTCGGCGGCCCCGTCCTTCAGGCCGGTGACGTTCAGATTCGGCATCGGATCGGTCAGGGCCGGCGCGGCGAGCCGCCCGTTGCCGTCGAATTGAATCGTGCCGGTGACGGGCGTCCCGGGAGGAGTCGCAAGGTCGGAATCGGGGAACGACAGGCTGTAGCTCCACTCGCCCGCGTTGGCCGTCTTCTGAAATGCGACGGAGACGACATGCGAACCACCCAGCGAGTCGTAGACCTCGATGGAAGTGGAGAAGGTAGTCGCTGGCGGACCGGCGGTGGCCGAGGCGTCGAGGTTTAGGTCGAAAGAGAGGGAGGTGGTGGCGATGGGGGAGCGCAACGAACCCACCGGCACCATCACGTCGGTGGCGGGTTGGGTAGTGTCGAGCACTCCATTGACCTCATTCCACCCTTGCAATCGGAAGCCGGTGGCCGTCACCAACTGTCCGTCCTTGTTCACCTGCAGATTGCCGCCGCGAGTGTAAAGGACGCTATTCGTATTGGGGTCCCGCACCACCAGGAAGCCGTCACCCTGGATTGCCACGTCCAGCGGCCCCGAACTGGCTTGGATCGCCCCTTGAGAGAACTGGCGAATTGTGGTGGGGCGGGCGACACCGAAGCCAACCTGGGTCTCGCCGAGTCCCGCGCCGAGGGACTGCGTCACCAGATCGCTGAATGCCACCACGCTGGCTTTGTAGCCCGGGGTATTGAGGTTGGCCAGGTTGTTGCCGACCACATCCACCGCCGTTGTGTGCGCGCCGAGTGCGCTGAGAGCCGTTGAGAATGATGTAAACATATGTGTCCTTTTCCCAGGTCGTCTATGGTTGCTCCGTTGTGGGGGCAAGTACGTCGCGAATCGCGTCCAGGTCCTGCTTCATCGACATCGACTGCTCCAATTGGGTGAACTGTGCCAACTGGGCCACGAATTCCACGCCGTCGGAAGGATTCAGCGGGTTCTGGTTCTTGATCTGGGCCACCAGCAGTTGCAGGAAGACCTCCTTGTTCGCCAGCCGGTCCGCGCCGCTCTCTTCCTTTTTCTTCGTGGTGGTCGAGGAGCCCTGAATCAGATCCTCGATCGACCCCCAATTCACACCCGAAGTGTCCGTTACCGTGCTCATCGTCGTCCTCCCAATGCCGCCAGGCGGCGTAGTGCCGTCATTTCATCCAGTTCGTTTCCGTCTTCGGTCCAAGCGGCCGCGGCAGAACCGCCGCGGTCTCCACCAGCGCCCTTCTCCGAATGGCTCTGGGTGCCAAAACTTGCGTTCGCAACAAACTTCACGCCCGGCTCGTCCGAGTCTTTCCTGGCTGCCGACGCATGGTCTGCCGCCAGCGAGGAGCCCGCGCGTTCCTGACCGCCCAGAGTGTTCGCGGAGACCTCCACGGGTCGCAGCTCGGCGGTCCAGCCCTTGGAGTGAAGATCCTGCGTCCAGGGCTGCAGGTTTTCCTGGAGCCGTCCGGAAAGCTGCGGGTCGCTCGTTCTCATCCGCAATCCGACCTGACCGCCAAGATCGGAGAGCTGCAACTGAATGCGCCGGCCGTCGGAGGCTTCCACTTGCACCGCGAGCTGTTTCAATGGCTGCGCCGAGGTTTGGCTGGGAGCATCCAAGGCGCTTTCGCGCAACAGTTGAGCCGGTCCGGCTGGGCCGTTTTCTCTTGCGCGTCCCGAAGCCGGCGTTCCGGCGGTATCACCGCCATGCGCCTGCGCCAGAGGGGAGGCTTGGAGATGATCCAATTGCTCAGGTTCCAACGTCCGCGGAGACCTGGCTGCATGGGGGGACGCGGTGGCGGCCTTCGGGGTGGCAGTGCTGGACGAGGAGCCTTCCCCAGAAGAGGAGCCGCTGGGCGAGCCTTCGCCCTGCTGGCGGCGGCCCTCAGGTTGGGCCGATTCCTGCAATTGCTGTGAGGACGCGCCGGCCTGTGCCGCGGCGCCCCGGTTCGAAGAGTCTGAGCCTGCTCCGGCGATCTCATTCCGGGGCCGTTTCGCTTCGGCCTGGTTCCTGGATGAGTCAGATGCCGGCGCGATCGCCGTGTCGGACGGAACCGTTTCCACGGCGAAAGCCCGACGCGAAACGGTGGTCTGGGCAGTTGAATTCGAGTCGGCGGCCCCAGTGAGAGCGGGGCGCTGGTCCAAACTCCGTTCGGACGGGATCCGGCGGGCCTCGAGCCTGCCTTCGACGGATAGCTCCAGTTCCCTGGTGCGGGTCTGATCGTTGGCCGGCTGGACTTTGTCGTGCGGCGAGTTGTCCAGCGCCGAGACCGCTTCCTCGCTTGCGGTTTCGGTTGATCCGATCGTAGAGCAACTGATCGCTTCTCCATCCGAAGCCGCAGGCATTGGCAGGCCAGGCTCAGGCGGTTTGTTGTCACCGAAGCCGGGCTCCGACACAGCAAGAGTGAGGGGCGACTGTTGCGAAATGAGAACCGCCTGCCGGCCATCTATCAATGACGCGGCGCCGTCTGTCTTCTCCTCACTTGCCGCTGTTTCCGGTTCGCCGTTGACGGTCCACTCCACTGGGGGTTTGACCGGTGCAGGCAAGGCCGGCTGGAGCAGAAAGAGGAGGAGCGCCGGCTGTCCTTGGGCGCCGTCCTCCTCTTCGGCGGAGTCCTGGCCAAGCCTGGACTCGGCATCGCCCGCGTCGTTACTGGAATCAGAATCAGAATCAGATACGCGACAACCGCTCGACGAGAGAAATGCAGTGCCGGCTAGTTGGGCCTGTCCGGCGTGGGGTAAGCCGAGGACAAGATCGACCAGTTCCGCTGGGGAGGCTGTCTCGGTGGCGGGATCTCCGCCGCCGGGCATGCTGAGCAGGTCCGCGAAACGGAGCCCGCGCTGAAGTTCACCGCTGGGCTGCTCTGGCTGCGCCGGGGCGCCGGGAGTGCCGAGCACAGCAATCGGGCCGATCGACATCAGACTGGAGAGTCCGCAATTCGTCACACCGGCGTAGATGCAAGCGGCTTGCCAGTTGGCGCGATGCTTTGCCTTCAACGGGATGGCCGTTTGGGGCGTGTTTCAACCTGGGCACTGTTCCGTTTCGGCACCTCCAAAACGAACCGAGTGTCCCAGTCTGATCCTCTTATCGGCGGCTGAGGACGGAATTTCAATGAAATACTCTGTGGCACGCGGATTGCACAGGAATTGTTGCGATGGATCCGCTAACTACTGCCGCCGCGGCCGGCATGAGGGCCAAACTCGAGGCCCTGGACCTGCTCGCCAACAATCTCGCCAACACATCCACGCCAGGCTTCAAGGCAGATCGCGAAGCCTATTCCATCTACCTGGGCGCTGACAGCCGTGAGGCGGCCGAGTCCGGCTTCGGCATGGCTCCAGGCGTCGTGCCTGAGATCGATGCGCATCGAACCGACTTCCGGCAGGGAGCCTTGAGCCCCACCGGTTCCACCCAGGACATTGCGTTGTCCGGCGACGGATTCTTCCTGGTGGATGGGCCGAACGGACCGCTGCTGACTCGTGGCGGTTCATTTAGGATCTCCAGCGATGGAAAGCTGACCACGCCCGAAGGGTACGAATTCGCCACAGTCGAGCCGCGCAGGATTCGAGCCGATGCCGCGAAGTCGGTGGCAGTGGACACGGATGGAACAGTGCGGCAGGATGGCGTCGCGCTGGGCCGGCTGAAACTGGTGAGTTCGGACCTGAAGAGCCAGCCAGCCAAACGAGAAGGCGTGTATTTCTCCTTGGACCGCAGCCAGGCTGGAGCGTTGGCGGAGTCGCGTGCCGAGGTGAAACAGGGCATGTCGGAGGGATCCAACTTCTCCGCGCCCGAGGCCGCGGTCCGGCTGGTTTCGGTGCTGCGGCAGTTTGAATCGCTTCAGAAGGCGATGCAGATGAGTTCCGAGATGGGCCGGAAGGCCGTGGAAGAGGTCGCCCGGGTGAACGGATAGCAGGGAGGAGACATAGATGATCCGAGCTCTATATAGCGCCGCGAGCGGGATGAGTGCTCAGCAGACCAATGTCGACAACATTGCGCACAATCTGGCCAACGCGAACACTGTGGGATACAAGATGCGAAGGAGCCAGTTTCAGGACTTGCTCTATCAGACCATCGTGCAGCCGGGCGCCGCCGCCGGGGCCCAGACGGTGGTGCCCACCGGGCTCCAACTGGGCCTGGGGACGCGTATCGCTTCCAACGGTATTTCCTTTGCACAAGGCAGTTTCTCGAGCACAGGCAATCCCCTGGACATCGTCGTCGAGGGGAAGGGTTTCTTCCAGGTGCGGCGGCCGACTGGTGAGATCGCCTACACGCGGTCCGGCCAATTTCACCTGGATCGCGACGGGAACATGGTTACCGGCGACGGGGACCCGCTGGAGCCGCAGATTACCGTTCCTCCGGAGGCCCAGAACATCACCATCGGCTCCGACGGCACGGTCAGTTACACGCTGCCCGGACAAACCGCGTCTCAGTTGGGTGGACAGATCCAACTCGCGGGCTTTGCGAACCCGGCGGGGCTCAACAGCATCGGGCGCAGTCTGTATCTGCCGACGGATGCTTCGGGAGAGCCGACCATTGGGACGCCCGGCGGTCAGGAGGGCCTCGGTGCGCTCATGCAGGGCTACGTCGAACAGTCGAACGTGAGCGTCGTGGAGGAGTTCGTCAATCTGATCGTCAGCCAGCGCGCCTACGAGGCGAACTCGAAGGTGGTCAAGGCTTCAGATGAGATGTATCAGCAGGTGAACAATATTACGCGATGAAGATCATCTTCGCCATCTTGTGCGGCCTGGCGAGCTTGTTTGCCTCGGAGGCATGCCTGCAGATCGAAGGGGCGCGCGTCCATGCGTCGGACATCGCCAAAGCCCTGCCGCCATTTGCTTCCGTTCCTGCCGATACCGTAATCGGCTACTCGCCGGGCGCGGGACTCACCCGGTGGTGGCGAGGCGGACATCTGCGCGCCATCGCCCTAAGACATGGCGTCGATCCGGGGCTTCTCGAGGACCTCTGCGTTCAGCGGCCCATGCGAATGGTGGGCCGTGAGGAACTTCTGGCGTCGCTCAAAGCCGCGCTCCCGGAGGGCGCGGAACTGGAACTCGTCGACTACTGCAGGCTGCCGGTTCCGAAGGGAACTCTCTCGTTTCAACAGGCCGGGCTGTCCGGCTCAGCTCTTGCCGGCGCCAGTGCTCCTCTCCTGTGGAAGGGGCGCGTCGTGTTCGACGAAAAGCGGACTGTCTCCTTCTGGGCAAGCGTCAAAGTGCGGATGCGCCAGGAGGGATTCTTCGCCGCGCAACCCATCCCGCAGGGCAAATTACTGGAGAAGGAGGACCTGCTGTGGGAAACGCGCATGGTTCCCTTCCTTGCTCCGCAGCCTGTTCTGGACCTCACCGCCGTGGAGGGCTTGGAAGCCCGCCGGAGCATTCCTGCAGGGGCGCCGATTCTGATTGGTGCACTGAATCGGCCCAGGGCGGTGGAGCCGGGGCAGATTGTGCAACTCCGGATTCAATCCGGCGCGGCACAGATCGGCGCCGAAGCAAAGGCAATCACCGGTGGGCGGATCGGTGATTCGATTCTGGTGATGAACGTGCAGTCGGGTAAGCGTGTGAAGGCCAGGGTGCAGTCGAAGGGGCTGGTGACCGTGGAATTGGAGGGTCGGGATGAACACTTGGATGAGTCGAAACGTGGCGTTGGTGGCCGCGGCGGTTCTAGCGCTGTTGCCGGGCCTGGCATGGGGCGCGGCTCCAAAGAAGGAGGGCAAGCAGCCGCCTCCGCGGCCACTCGACCTCATCATTCAGGAAGCGGAAGCGGCACAGAAGACTGAATCGTCCTCTCCAGGGTCTTTGTATCGGGCCAGCGGGAGATTCAGCGACCTGGCGCGCGATCTCCGGGCCAGTCAGGTGAATGACCTCGTGACGATCGTGGTTTACGACAAAGCGTCCGCCTTAGCCAAGGGCGGGACCAAGGCGGAACGCAAATCCTCCGCCAAGGCCTCCATCAGCGCCATGGGGGGGCCACTGCGCAGCCCCGGGCCGCTGACTTCGCTGGCGGAACTCGGGGGGGAGTCAGCGCTGGATGGCCAGGGGGAAACAACGCGCATGAACGTTCTGCAGACCACCCTGTCGGCGCGGATTTCCCATGTGCTGCCAAACGGGAACCTCATCATCGAGGGCACCAAGGACATCACCGTCAACTCGGAGCACCAGCGCGTGACCGTCCGTGGGATGCTGCGCTGGAACGACCTGTCTCCCACCAATCGCGTCTCTTCCGATCGCCTGGCCGAAATGGAAGTCCGCGTGGATGGCAAAGGTGTGGTCAACGACGCCATCCGCCGTCCCAACTTCCTTTATCGCCTGCTGCTCGGGATCTTGCCCTTCTAGCCATGAAACTCGGAATCACAGTCTTGTGTCTGACCCTTAGCGCGCCGGCAGCCGTGCGCGTGAAAGAGATCGCCGCGATTGAGGGTGTGCGGGATAACCAGTTGGTGGGCTACGGCCTGGTGGTCGGGTTGAACGGTACCGGCGATAAGCGCCAAACCGTCTTCTCATCGCAGACTCTTGCCAACCTCCTGGACCGGATGGGTGTGCAGGTGACGCCCACGGCAATTCTGGTGCGCAATACGGCCGCCGTCATGGTGACCGCCAACCTGCCCCCGTTCTCGCAACCGGGCCTGCGCCTGGATGTGCAGGTGGCTGCGATCGGCGACGCTTCCAATCTGCAGGGCGGGTTGTTGGTGCTGACGCCGCTGAAGGCCGTGGATGGACAGGTCTTTGCCGTGGCACAGGGTTCCGTGGTCACGGGCGGCTTCGTGGCTGGCCGCGGCGGCAATTCGACCACGCTCAACCATCCCACCGCCGGCCGTCTCCCCAATGGTGCCATCGTTGAGAGAGCCGCTCCCTCGGTGACGCCTGAGGGCAAACTGCGTCTTCAACTGCGTCAGGCGGATTTCACCACCGCCTCGCGGCTGGCCCGCGCCATCAATGCCAGATTCCCGGGCGACGTCGCCCGTTGCGAGAGCGCCGGACTGGTCAGCGTATCGGTTCCCGCTGAATACGCCTCTCGCGGTGTCGACTTCATCGCGGAGGTCGAGTCTCTCACTCTCGAGGCGGATCGTCCTCAGCGCATCATCATCAATGAGCGCACCGGAACGATCATCGCCGGACGCGAAATCCGCATCCGTCCTGTCGCAGTTCTCCACGGTGCCCTTTCCGTGGAAGTACAGACGAGCTACGACGTTTCCCAGCCTGCACCGTTCAGCCAAGGCAAGACCACCACCGTGCCTCAGGTCTCCACTGCCGTGCAGGAGGAGAAGGCCAAGAACATCCAGCTCAAGCCGGGCGGCACGGTCGATGATCTCGTCAAGGCGCTCACGGCTATCGGATCGACGGCGCGTGACGTCATTGCCATTCTGCAAAGTCTGAAAGCCGCCGGCGCGCTCGACGCCGACCTCGAGGTGATCTAGCCAATGTCTTCCAGTATCGAAAGCCAGGCCTGGAGCTCTCCGCTCGATTGGGCGTCCACGGGAGCCGCCGTCAAGTCGAAGCAGGATCCAGGTAAGATCCACGAAACCGCCCAACAGTTTGAGTCGCTGTTGATCGGGCAGATGCTTACCAGCATGCGTCAATCCGACGGTGCCGGCTGGTTGGGCGGCGGTGACGATCAGGCGGGCCAAACGCTCACTGAAATGGCGGAGCAGTGTGTCGCGCAGGCTCTCGCGTCGCGGGGCGGCTTCGGACTCGCTGCCCTCGTCGAACAAGGACTCAGCGCGCCCCAATCAGGCACCAACCCTCCGCTTCCGCGGCCTTAACGACCTCAACAGCATCTCCGGCAATCCGGCACCCCGGCGGCGCCAGCGGCCGCATGACCCGGTTCCGTCGTCCCTTCCAATCACCCGGCTCCATCGCCGACCGCTTCCAGCCCCGAGATTCGGCGCACGCTCATTGTGTGAGCGATTGCCCACCCCGGCTGTTCCGCTTCCCGTCCCGCGTGGCCGGCCAGGGCGATCACCCGCAGGCCGACAGCGCCGGATACGGCTCATTCATCGCGCCCGCGGAAATCCCGATCGTGAACTGCTCCATCGCCCGGAGATTCGAAGACCGGCGCAACTCCTGCCAAGCCTCTTCCAACGGAGCGATCGCCATCTCCGCCTCGTCGAGCGGCCGCGCTTCCTGCCGGGCATTGGCTTCCTGCAGCCGCACCGCTGCAAACTCGTAGAGGATGGCCAGTTGTTTTGCGATCACTCCACCCCTGTCATGATCCAGCGACGACGTCAATTCCGCCAGGATCTCCAGGCCGCGGCTGATCGCAGCAGCCCTCTCCCGGATCTCCCCGCGCCGGATGTGATCCCGTGCCTTGCTGATCGATTCCCGCAGCCCGGAGTACAGCATCGCCACCAGTTCTATGGGCTCCGCATCGAGAATCGCCTGCTGCATCTGATCTTGGTATGGATTGTAGGACATGCGCTTGTCTTCTGCTTTCCGTTGACGATTACGAGTGGATCTCCGCCGCCATCCTCAGGACCGACTCCGCTGGGATCTGCCTCACTACTTCCTGTGTTTCCTTGTTGACCAGCCGCATCACAGTTCGTTTCGTGTGGCGGTCAATTACGAACCGCAACTCGTTGCCTTCTCCAAACATCTGAGCCTCATTCAGGCTCTCAACGGCATGGATCAGGCGAGTCTGCTCTTCCCGCTGCTGCGGGCTCAGCGGCTGCACTTGAGTCACCGCCGAAACATCGTTCAGGTTCTCGACTCTCCGTACCTCCACGGGATGCCTCCTTTCGGGATCTCCTCGGCTCCCAACCTACACATCGGAAGGAATTCGCAGCGTGTGAGAAAAAGAAAGGGCGCCGGCCTGGATGGCTGGCGCCCTGGAAACTAACCTCTGCTGAATCCCTATTCCAGGTTCAGCACGCGCATTGCGGTGCCGCGTTCCTTCTGGATCTTCTCCTGCAGCATCATGATGGCGTAGATCAGTTGTTCCGGCCGTGGCGGGCAGCCCGGCACGTACACATCCACGGGAATCACCTGGTTCACCGGGATCAATGCGTAATTGTTGAAGACGCCGGTGGAGGTCGCGCAGGCACCCATCGAGATCACCCAGCGCGGTTCCGGCATCTGCTGGTAGAGTTGGCGGATCACCGGCGCCATCTTGTTGGAAACCCGCCCGGCGATGATCATCAGGTCGGCCTGCCGCGGGCTGCCGCGGAAGACCTCGGCGCCAAACCGCGCCACGTCAAACCGGGACGCACTCATCGCCATCATCTCGATGGCGCAGCATGCCAATCCGAACGTCATCGGCCAGATCGAGTTCTTCCTGCCCCAATTGATGACATTGTCGACCGTCGTCAGCAGAATCCCGCTATCCTGGCCAAACCGGCCATCCTGGTCGATCCGGTCGTAGAGCCCTGCCGGCGGTTCGCCGAGTTGGATCTGAGTCTCGCGGATGCTTTGTTCCATAGCCCCTTCTTTCTGATTATCCCACGGCTGGTTGGGAGGTTCGAGGCCCCAGCAGCTAAAATAGAAAGCACTCATGAATCCCCGTTTCGCCCCTCTCCTGGGTTCGCTGTGCGCAGAATTCGGAATTGACGCGGAGTATTGGGACATCTGGGGCCGCCACCACCAGACGGAAGAATCCGCCATCCTGTCCATCCTGGCCTCACTGGGGCTGGAGACCAGTTCGCCGAGCGCCCTCCAAGGTTCGGCCGCCGCCTTCCATGCCGCTGCTGCCGAACATCCACTCGACCCCGTCGCCGTCCTCAGCGTCGCCGATACCGACCCAAGCGTGCCCCTGCGCGCCCCGGTTGGCGCCCGGGTGACCATGGCTCTCCACTGGGAGCAGGGCTGGGCGGAACGGCGGGAGTTCATCGTCGCTGACGGCCAGCAGACTCTCGCCCTGCCAAAACAACTCCGGCTGGGCTATCACGATCTCCAACTCACCGTCATCCTGCCCGGCGGCAAAGAGGTCTGCGCCACGCAGCGCCTCATCGTCGCACCGGAAAAGGCCTGGCTGCCGGAGAAGCTGCGCCAGGGGGGGCGCACCGCCGGACTCGCCGTCAGCCTCTATGGCCTCCGCTCTGCCCGCAACTGGGGGGTCGGCGACTTCACCGATCTGGCCGCCCTCTGCCGCTGGGCCGCCGAATCCCTCACGGTGGGCTTCATCGCCCTCAATCCGCTCCACGCGCTCCATAACCGCCAGCCTTACAACACCAGTCCCTACCTCCCGCTCTCCGTATATCAGCGAAACTTTCTCTACCTCGATGTCGAAGCCGTTGACGAGTTCGCCGCGTGTCCGGCCGCCCGCCGCCTCGTCTCTTCCCCGCGTTTCCAGGCCGAACTCGCTGCCCTGCGCGACGCTGAGTTCGTTGAATATGAGCGCGTCGCCCGATTGAAACGGGGCATTCTGCGCCTGTTGTTCCGTCAGTTCCTGCGTGACGACTGGAACAGGAGCACCGCCCGTGCCCAGCAGTTCACGCAGTGGGCAGCCGAGCAGGGCGACCTCCTCCATAAGTTCGCTGCTTACTGCACCCTCGACGAGGTCCTCCACGCCCGCCAGCGCGATCTTTGGATCTGGCCGGACTGGCCCGAGCAATACCAGCACCCCGACTCCCCCGCGGCGCAGGAGTTCGTCCGCTCCTATCCCCGCCGCGTGCTCTTCCACAAGTACGTCCAGTGGCTGATCGACCTCCAGATCGCCGCTGTTCAGAAGCAAGCCACGGAAGCCGGCATGCCCATCGGCCTCTACCACGACCTGGCCCTCGCCACGGACCGCTGCGGCGCCGATCTCTGGGCCCACCGCCCCTTCTACATCGAAGGCTGCCGCGTCGGATCCCCGCCCGACGACTTCGCCCCCGAGGGCCAGGACTGGGCCTTCCCGCCGCCCAACTCCGCCGCCCATCGCGCCAACGGCTATCGCCTCTTTGCCGAATCCATCCGCCGCAACGCCCGTCATGGCGGCGCCCTGCGCATCGACCATGTCATGCGCTTCTTTCGCCTTTTCTGGATCCCCGAAGGCCACACCGCAGCCCAGGGCACCTACGTCAACGAGCGTTGGCAGGACCTCATCCGCATCCTTGCGCTCGAGAGCGTGCGCGGCCGCTTCCTCGTAGTCGGCGAAGACCTTGGCACCGTGCCCGACGGCCTGCGCGAGGCGATGGAGCAATACGGCATGTGTAACTACAAGCTCTTCTACTTCGAGAAGGGCCCCGACGGACTGCCGCTGCCCTGCCGGGACTATCCCCGCCGTGCCCTCGTCTCCTCTACTACTCACGATCTGCCCACCCTCGCCGGCTTCTGGGCCGGACGCGACATCGAAGCCCGCCGCGCCGCCGGCGTCCTCAACGATGACGGCTTCTACCAGCGCCAGAAACATGAGCGCCGCGAAGAGAAGAGCAAAATGACCGAAGCTCTCATCCGCGACGGCTTCCTCCCGCCAGACTTCCCGCGTGAATCGGCAGACTGGCCCGAACTCACCGGCGACCTCCATAACGCCGTCATCGGCTACCTCATGAGCACTCCTTCCATGCTCATGCTCCTCAACCAGGAAGACCTCACCAAGGAACTCGACCAGCAAAACCTGCCAGGCACCACCTGGCAGTACCCCAACTGGCGCCGCAAGATGATCCACAGCCTGGAGGAACTCGAAGCCTCTCCCGTCGTCGCCGACTTTGCCCTCATGCTCCGTTCCTGGCTGCAGCGCACCGGCCGTGCTATCTGATCGCGCTGAACGGCACGTCGGTGACCCGGTACCGCCGCCAGTCCTTGTAGTCGAAGTGCCACCACTCGTACTCGTACACCATGAAACCCTCCGCCTCCATGGCCTCTCTCAGTAGCCCGCGCAGCCGCCGTGCCTCGGCCGTGCCGCCACTGTAGTCCGGATACGAGCGCTCTGTCATCTCGTCGTACTCCCCGGTCATCACCACCGCCTGGCCCGTCTTCCGGTCGTAGAGCGTGATGTCGGCCGCGCAGCCGCGGTTATGGCGCGATCCGCGCGCCGGGTTCGCCACAAACACCTTCTTGTCGTCCGGGGTTGCGTCCCAAAACAGCTTCGTCACCGCCCAGGGCCGGTAGCCGTCGTGTACCAGAACCCCGTAGCCCTGCGCTTGCAGCTTCCGGTGCGCCCGCACCAGCGCTTCCGCGGCAGGCCTTTGCAGAAATGCCCGCGCCTCGCTGTACACCGGCTTGCCCAGGAAGTTGTTCGCCGTCGCATAGCGGATGTCCAGACGGATCGTCGCATCCAGCTTCACCAGTTCCACCAGATCGTTCGGAAGGAAGTCGCCCTGCTCCGCCGGCGGCTGCCACAGGAGTGAGGCCAGGATCAGAAGAACCCGCATAGGCAAGAGTTTACGCGTTTCCGCGTCCGGCGCGGTTAAAATTGGAACTCTGGAGGACTCGCTCTTGTTTCGCAAACTCCCGTTCCTTGCCGCCCTCTCTCTGCTCGCCAGCGCGCAGGATCCGCTGCTCATGCAGAAGCCTGCCTTGAGCCGCACGCACATCGTCTTCTCCTATGCGGGAGACCTCTGGTCCGTGCCTCGTGCCGGCGGCGACGCCGTTCGCCTCACCACGGGCCCCGGCATCGAAACCGACGCCATCTTCTCCGCGGACGGCCGCACCGTCGCTTTCTCCGCCAGCTACGACGGCAATACCGACGTCTTCACCGTCCCCGCCGAAGGGGGAGTCCCCAAGCGCCTCACCTGGCATCCCAGCATCGACATCCCAGTCGCCTTCAACGCCGCCGGGGATCAACTCCTCATCCGCAGCGGCCGCGCCACCGCTACCCGTGGCGCGAAGTTCTACACCATCGGCCTCAATGGCGGACCAGCCTCTGAGGTGCCTCTCCCCTCCGGCCATCAGGCCGCATGGTCCCCCGACGGCAAGCAACTTGCCTATACGCCGCTCGCCCCCGCCTTCCTCATCTGGAAACGCTATGCCGGCGGCCAGACCAGCCCCATCTGGATCGCCAACATCTCAGACTCCCGCATCGAGAAGATTCCACGCGTCAACTCCAACGACTACTACCCCATGTGGAGCGGTGAGAAGGTCTACTTCCTCAGTGACCGCTTCGGCGCCATGACCCTCTGCTCCTTCGACACCCGCTCCAAGAAGGTAGAGCAGGCCATCCGCAACACCGGTCTCGACTACAAGAGCGCCTCGCTCGGCCCTGATGCCATCGTCCTGGAGCACTTCGGCGCCATCGAAATCTACGACCTCAAGTCCGGCAAACTCGCCCCCGTCCCCGTGCGCATCCACGGCGATCTCCCCCATGTCCGCCCCTACTACGACAAGGTCGCCTCCAAGATCCGCTCCTACGGCCTCTCCCCCTCCGGCGCCCGCGCCGTTTTCGAAGCACGCGGCGAAGTTTTCACCGTGCCCGCCGAGAAGGGCGACGTCCGCAATCTCACCTCCACGCCCGGCGCCGCTGAGCGCTTCCCCGCCTGGAGCCCCGACGGCCAGAAGATCGCCTGGTTCTCTGACGCCAGCGGCGAATACCAGCTCCACATCGCGTCGCAAAACGGGATCGGCGAAATCCGCAAGATTGACCTCGGTGTGAAGGCGTTCTACTACACGCCCACCTGGTCGCCCGACGGCAAGAAGATCCTCTTCCGCGACTCCAATCTCCAGATCAGCTTCATCGATCTCGACTCCGGCAAGGTGACGCGTGTCGATGCCGACTACTACGACGTCCCGGACCGCGATGAGGTCAACCCCTCCTGGTCGCCCGATTCCAAGTGGATCGTCTACAACAAGCTCGGCGCCAACTTCATGCGCGCCGTCCACGTCTATTCGCTTGACCAGAACAAATCCACTCAGATCAGTGACGGCCTTAGCGATCAGCGCCACGCCGTGTGGGACAAGGGCGGCCGCCACATCTACTTCACAGCCAGCACCAACACGGGACTCTCCACCGGCTGGCTCGACATGTCCTCCATCGACCGCGTCACGAACCGCAATGTCTACGTAGTCGTCCTCCGCAACGACGATCCCTCCCCACTCGCCCCCGAAAGCGACGAGGAGAAGACTGAGCCCGCCAAGAAGGACGACGCCAAGAAGGACGAAGCGAAAAAGGACGACGCCAAGAAAACCGAAGACGTCCGCATCGACTTCGACGGCATCGGCCAGCGCATCCTCGCCCTGCCCGGTCCCGCCAAATCCTACGCCGCCCTCGCCGCCGGCAAGGCCGGAACTCTCTTCCTGCTCGACGGTCCGCCCGTGCCCGAGGATGGCCCCCCTGCTTACTCTGCCGCCAGGTACGATGCCAAGACCCGCAAGACCGAAAAGGTCATCGACGGCATCTCTGCCTTCGACGTCTCCTTCAATGGTGAGAAGATTCTCTTCCGCCAGGGCGAGAAGTGGACCATCGCCGGCTCCGCCGCGCCGCCCAAGCCCGGAGACGGCGTCATTCGCACTTCCGAAATGGAGATGCGCGTCGATCCGCGCGCCGAATGGAACCAGATCTACAACGAGGCCTGGCGCATCGAGCGCGACTACTTCTATGACCCCAACCTCCACGGCGTCAACCTGGCCGATTACAAGGCCAAGTACGCCCGGTTCCTGCCCGGCCTGGCCCACCGCGCCGATCTCAATTACCTCTTCGGCGAGATGTTCGGCGAACTCACCGTCGGCCACCTCTATGTCGGCGGCGGCGCGCTGCCGGAAGTGAAGTCTATCCCCGTCGGCCTGCTCGGCGCGGACTACAAAGTGGAGAACGGCCGCTACCGCTTCTCGAAGATCTTCAACGGCGAAAACTGGAACCCCAGCCTCCGCGCGCCGCTCACCGCCCCCGGCGTCAACGTCAAGACCGGCGACTATCTCATCGCCGTCAACGGCCGCGACGTCACCTCCGCCGACGATCTCTACAGCTTCTTCGAAGCCACCTCCGGCAAGAGCGTCCTGCTCAAGGTCGGCGCCAACCCCAGCCCCGAAGGCGCCCGCGACGTCACCGTGGTCCCCGTCGCCAACGAGCAGGGTCTGCGTTACATGGACTGGGCCGAAGAGAACCGCCGCAAAGTGGAGAAGCTCTCCGGCGGCCGCCTCGCCTACGTTCACCTCCCCAACACCGCCGAGCAGGGCTATACCAACTTCAACCGCTGGTTCTGGGCCCAGAAGGGCAAGGACGGCATCGTCATCGATGAGCGCTTCAATGGCGGCGGCTTCGTCGCCGACTACATCGTCGACTACCTCCGCCGCCCGCTGCTCAACTACTTCACCACTCGCGCCGGCAAGGAGTTCACCACGCCCATGAACGGCATCTTCGGGCCCAAGGCCATGATCGTCAACGAATCGGCCGGCTCAGGCGGCGATGCTCTGCCCTGGATGTTCAAGAAGCTCAAGATTGGCCCCGTCATCGGCACCCGCACCTGGGGCGGCCTCGTCGGCATCTTCGGGTTCCCCGGCCTCATCGATGGCGGCAGCATCACCGCTCCGAACCTCGCCTTCTACAACACAGAGAAGCAGTGGGACGTCGAAAACCACGGCACTGACCCCGATATCGTCGTCGAAATGGACCCCGCCCTCGTCCGCCAGGGCCGTGACCCGCAATTGGAAAAGGCGGTCGAAGTTCTTCTCGATACGCTCAAGAAGAACCCGCCGCCTCAGCACCAGAAACCGGAGTACCCCAACTACCATCGCGCCAAATAGGCGCCGCTCAGTAGAACAGGTACTTCTTCCACTGTTCATCACCGCGGCCCATCAGCCTCATCAGGTGGCGCCCTGTATGCAGGTTGTACGGCCGCGGTGCCTGCAGCAGTTTCATGCCCGCCTCGTCCGGCGTCCGGTTGCCCTTGCGGTTGTTGCAGGTGTGGCAGCACGCCACCAGGTTCTCCCACGACGTCTCGCCGCCGCGCGAACGCGGAATCACGTGGTCCAGAGTCAGATCCGCGGAGTTGAAGACCTTGTGGCAGTACTGGCAAGTGAAGCGGTCGCGCATCATGATGTTCTTGCGCGACAGCGCCCGGCTCTGATGCGGGATGCGGCGATACTCCAGCAGCCGGATGACGCTGGGCATCGGAAAGGCGGCGCGCGCGGCATGGAGATTCCCTTGCGCGTGTTCCTCGGCCAGAGCCACTCCCTTCAAAATCAGCACCAGCGCGCGGCGCGCGGCACAGATGTTCACTGGTTCATAACTGGCATTGAGGACGAGAACGGGCTTATGCAGCCGCTCTGGCATCGCGTTCATCGGGACGCTCCTGACAGGGAATGAACTTCCGCGGCCGTTGCGGCGGCCGGCTTGTCGCTCAAGCGATCCGCGCGCGCCAGCGTCAGTACGCTGACCCGCGCCGCTCCGGCCCGCTTCAATGCCGCGGCAGCGGCATTGATGGTGGCGCCGGTGGTGAAGACGTCGTCAATCAACAACACGTGCAGGCCTCGCACCGCCACTCCGGCCCGCGCCTGAAACACCCCCGTCACATTCAATCGCCGCTTCGCGCGGCTCAATCCCGCCTGCGCATCCGTGTGCCGCTTCTTCTTCAATGCCCGCAGCACTGGAATCCCCGTACGCCTCGATAGCTCCTCAGCCAACCCCTGCGTCTGGTCGAACCCGCGTTTCAAGTACTTTCGCCAGTGCATCGGTACCGGCACCAGAGCGTCCACCACCTGATCGCGCGGATACGCCCGCCCCATCAGCTTTCCGAAATGCCGCGCCAGCGGCCGCACCCTGCGGTACTTGTACAGGTGGATCAGATCCCGCATCGCCCCGTCGTAGGCGCCGCACGAATACGCCGCCTCGAAGTTCGTCACCCCCGCCGCGCACAGCCGGCAGAGCCCCGCTTCATTCAGCGGGCGCGGATTCAGAAACGCCGTCCGGCACTGGACACAGAAATGCTCCGGCTGCACGATCTCCGGCAGTTCCAGGCACTTCGCGCACACCGGGATGCGCCCAACGTCGCCTAGTTCGGCATCGCACACTCTACAATTTTCGGGAAGAAGAAGCGCAAGCAGGCGGGACCCGGCTCGCCACAGCCAGGCGAATGGCGGAAACGAAGAACGTCTCGCGGGGTGGAAACTAGGGAAAACCCACCTCCTGCCCCGATTCTAGCACGGAACAACTGCACCCAGGATTGTTCCAGCCGCCCCAACGATGGTTCACTGAAAGGAAGCATGGCTCTTCTCCTCAGTTGCCAGTCCATCGGACGGCAGTTCGGCGCCGCGACGCTCTTCGATAATGTTTCGCTCACCGTCAGCGACAACGAACGCCACGGCCTCATCGGCCCCAACGGGGCAGGGAAGTCCACGCTCCTCAAAGTGCTCGCCGGCCTCGATCTGCCGGACCGCGGCGAAGTCGCCCTCCGCAAGGGCGTGCGCATGATCTACGTTCCGCAGGAGCCCGAGTTCGATCCTGCGCTCACTGTTCTCGAAATCCTCGAACGCGCCGCGCATGAGCCTGCCCTCGTGCCCGTCGCCCTCGGCCAGGCCGGCTTTACCAACGGCGACGCCCGCTCCGGTGAACTCTCCGGCGGCTGGCGCAAACGCCTCGCCCTCGCTGAGGCCATCGTCCGCAAGCCCGACCTCCTCCTCCTCGACGAACCCACCAACCATCTCGACGTCGAAGGCATCGGCTGGCTCGAAGACCTCCTCATCTCCGCCCCCTTCGCCAGCATCGTCGTCAGCCACGACCGCTACTTCCTCGAAAACGTCGCCACGCACATGATGGAGCTCAATCGCGTCTACCCCGACGGGCTCTTCCGCGTCGCCGGCAACTACAGCGCCTTCCTCGAAAAGCGCGAAGAGTATTGCGAGATCCAGGCCCGCCAGCAGGAGTCGCTCCAGGCCAGGGTGCGCCGCGAGGTGGAGTGGCTGCGCCGCGGCGCCAAGGCCCGCACCCGCAAGTCCAAGGCCCGCATCGACGCCGCCAATGAAATGATCGCCGCGCTCGAAGAGATGCAGTCGCGCGCCCGCACCTCCAGCGTCGCCATCGACTTCACCGCCAGTGACCGCAAGACCAAGAAGCTCATGGAAGTCGAGAACCTCGGCCACGCACTCGGCGGCAAGCAGCTCTTCACCGGTCTCTCCCTCGTATTCGCCCCCGGCCGCCGTCTCGGCCTTGCCGGGCCTAACGGCAGCGGCAAAACCACGCTCCTCCGCCTCCTCCTCCGCCAGCTTCAGCCCGACTCCGGCGAGATCCGCTGGGCCGACGCCCTCAAGGTCGTCTACTTCGAGCAGCAACGCCAGCAGATCGATCCCGCCATCACTCTCAAGCGCGCCCTCGCCCCCGAGGGCGACTCCGTCATCTACCAGGGCCGCACCATTCACGTCAACGGCTGGGCCCGCCGCTTCCTCTTCCGCGAAGAACAACTCGTACAGCCCGTCGGCAGCCTCTCCGGCGGCGAGCGCGCCCGCGTCCACATCGCCCGCCTCATGCTCGAAGAGGCCGACGTCCTCCTCCTCGACGAGCCCACCAACGACCTCGACATCCCCACCCTTGAAGTGCTCGAAGACAGCCTCCTCGAGTTCCCCGGTTCCCTCGTCCTCGTCACCCACGACCGTTACCTGATGGACCGCGTCACCAATGCCGTCCTCGGCCTCGACGGCGACGGCGGCTCCGGCCTCTTCGCCGATCTCAACCAGTGGGAGCCCTGGCTCCTCGACCAGCGCCGCGCCCGCACCGCGCAGCTCCGCGCCGCCTCCAGACCCGCCGAAAAGGCCGCCGCCACGGCTCCCAGGAAACGCCTCTCCTACCTTGAACAGCGCGAATGGGACGCCATGGAAGAGAAGATCCTCGCCGCCGAAACCCGGCTCGAAGCCGCCAAGGAA
Organism: Paludibaculum sp.; assembly: GCA_029973955.1. Lineage (GTDB taxonomy): Bacteria > Acidobacteriota > Terriglobia > Bryobacterales > Bryobacteraceae > Paludibaculum. Next base: position 165,637 of record JARKQJ010000218.1, read on the forward strand.
ACCCTCCACGCGCCCGACGTCGTCTCCGATCCCCGCCGCATTGAAGAGTGTTATCAAATCCTCAACGCCGCGCAGGCTGAGGTCGATCAGCTCTACGCCCGCTGGGCCGAACTCGAAGCCAAGCTCAACTAGAACTGCGCCCGGAAGCGCTCGAACTCTTCCTTGAGTGCCTTCAGTTCGTTCTCCAGTTGCTCCACCCGCTCAGCCAGCCCCGCTCCGCGCGGGGCGGCACTATGGACGAACCCCGCCTCCGCCGCCGGCTCGCCGCTCAACAGATGCGCCCAGCGCGGCTCCTTCGTGCCCGCCACGCGCTCCAGTTGCTTCACTAGCGGCGCCGGCTCCCGCGTGGCCAGCTTCGTCAATGTGTGCATCAGCGCGTCGATATCCGAGAAAGAGTGCATCCGCTCCGTGCGCTGCCGCAGCTCACCTGGCGTCTGCGGCCCCCGCAGCAGCAACACCGTCAATACCGCCATCTCCCCGCGCGAGAAATTGAACTCCTCGTTCAGCCGGTGCCGGAACTTCTCCACCCGGCTTCCCGCTTCGCTCACAAAGGCAGCCAGGTGCCGCTCCCGCAGGCCTACCAGCCCCTCATGCACCGTCGCGTCGTCCCACTCCACCACCGGCTCGCGGTTCGACTTCTGGTTGCACGCGTTCGTCAGCGCATTCAGGCTCAGCGGGTAATACTCGGGCGTCGCCAGGTCCTTCTCCGTCAGGCAGCCGAGTACCCGCGCTTCGATTGCATCCAGGTCAAATTCCACACTCTGAGCATGACACCCGCCGCCGCCGTGCTCAACTCTCAGCGCTGTAACTGAACTGTAATAGAATAAAGCTATCCATGCGACTCGCCCTTTGGGCCGCGTTGGTGGCGTCGTCGATGCCCCTCCTGGCCGACGACATCGAATCCCTCCATATCGCCAACATCAACTTTGACCTGAAGCCCGGATGGACTCTCCAACTCCATACTCGCGCCCGCACTTTTGAAGACATCAGCGCCTTCAACCAGTTCCGCGTCGGCCCCATCCTCATGGTGCAGGTGAAGCCCCGCTTCACGGCTCTGGGCGGCTACTACTACATCGAACAGAACACGCGCGTCACCCATCACACTTACCCTCTTCACCGGGTCTGGGGCGGCTGGCAGTATCGCTTCCTCCGTGGGGAATCCTGGTCTGTCGATGGCCGCAGTCTGGTCGAGAGGCACATCTCCCCTCAGTCTCACGACTATGGCCGCTGGCGCAATCGCGCCATGCTGAACTTCAGGTCTCCCATCGGCATGCCTTACATCAGCGGCGAGGCCCTGCTCCAGCAAGGTGTCTGGTATGGCCGTTACGCCGCCGGCCTTCAATGGCAGGTCGAGAAGCGGGTGCTGTTGGGTGCGGGCTACGAGTACAGGCAGGCGCTGGCCGGACCTGGTTCCCACATCATCACCACATTCTTCCAGTGGACGGCGCATCGCCACACGCCGCCCCATATCGACTAAGGCAGTTTGAAGACAGCCAGTACCGGCAGATGGTCCGACGGATACCGGCCGTCCCTGTTGAACGTGATCGCCTCCTGCCGCTCCACGGTCCACGGTGCCCGGTAGAGAATCCAATCGATTCGCGCCGCGCCCACCTTCCCTCGGAAGCCGTGAAACGTCCCCTCCGGCCCTTCCTTCTGCGCCGCCTCGATGCGCGCGTCTTTCAGCGGCGGCGACAGCAGCGCGTAGGTCGGGCCGCCCGCCGGCGCGTTGAAATCGCCGGTCAGCACCACCGGCAGCTTCTCGTCCTGCATGCCGATGCGGAACGCCAGCAGCTTCGCGCTCATCTGCCGCGCCGCTTCGTCGTTGCCCCGGTGTGCCAGGTGCGTGTTCAGGTACAGGAACCGCGTCCCGTTGCCCTTGATCTCGAACAGACCCCAGGTGCACATGCGCGGCAGGCTCATGTTCCAGGCCATGCTGCCCGCCTTCTCCGGCGTCGGCGACAGCCAGAAATCGCCGCTGTCCACCAACTGCAGCCGTTCCTTCCGGTAAAACACGCCCATGTGCTCATCTTCGTGGTTACCCCGGCGGCTCAATCCGAACCATGCGTACTCCGGCAGCTTCTCCACGATATACTGCCCCTGCTCATAGAACAGCTCCTGCGTGCCCATCACGTCCGGAGCCTGCATCTTCACAGTTTCCACCAGCAGGTCACGCCGCTTCGACCAGATATCCTCGCCATCTCCGGGGCTCGGCATCCGCACGTTGAAGCTCATCACGCGCAACGTTTCGGCTCCCAGGTTCAGCGAGGTGATCGCGGCCAGAGCCAGCAGCAGGAAAGGTCTCATCTCTCCGTTATACAATCGCGAGCATGAGAACGCTGGGCCTCGTCCTGCTTGCCGTCACGCCTCTCCTGGCCCAATCCCCCCTCCCTTCGGCTGTCGTGCCCGAGATGGAAAAGGTGCTCAAGGACAACATCGTTGCCTTCTGGTACCCCAAGACCCTCGACCGCAAGTATGGCGGCTATACGCTCAATCACGGACCCTCGGGCGAATGGAAAGGTGACGCGCCCAAAATGATCGTCACCCAGGCCCGCATGGTGTGGCTCTTCGCCAGGCTGGCCCGCGCCGGCTACGGCGACCGTGCCCAGATGTTGCAGGCCGCCGATCACGGCTACAAGTTCCTCATGACGAAAATGTGGGACCCCGCCCATGGCGGTTTCTACTGGGGAGTGGATGCCACGGGCAACAGGAAAGAGCGGCCAAAGAAAAACATGTACGGCCAGTCCTTCGCTCTCTACGCCCTCAGCGAATTTGCCATGGCCTCCGGACGCAGCGACGTCCTTGCCCGCGCCACCGAACTGTTCCAGCTCTTTGAACGCAAGTCGCACGACTCCGTCCATGGCGGCTACCGGGAACAGTTCAACCCCGACTGGACCCCCACCCCTCCCGGTGAGCCTGGTTCCATGGGTGTCGACAGCAGCGTCAAGCTGATGAACACCCATCTCCACCTGCTTGAATCGATCACCACCTTCTACCGGGCCTCCCAACTGCCACTGGCCCGGGAACGGCTCCTGGAACTCATCACCATTGAAAGCAACACGGTCTTCCGCAAGGACATCGGCTCCTGCAGCGATCAGTACAAGCTCGACTGGACTCCCATCCTGCAGGGCAACGGCGCCCGGGCCAGCTACGGACACGACCTCGAAAACATCTGGCTGCTCGTCGACGCCGCGGCCGCCGCCCATATTCCCGTGGCGCCTTATCTCGACCTCTTTCGCCACAGCTTTGCCTACTCCATGAAATACGGCTGGGACGCCAAAGACGGCGGCTTCTGGTACTGGGGGCCCTTCGGCCGGCCGGCCACCGCCCTCACTAAGTCCTGGTGGGTCCAGTCCGAGGCCCTCGTCAGCGCGCTCACCATGTACAAGCTCACCTCCGATCCCCAATACTGGGATGTGTTCCTCAAAACCTGGGCGTTCGTGAAACAGCACCAGATCGATTGGAAGTCGGGTGAGTGGTGGTCCGATGTCGATGCCGGTCTCAGGCCCTCGGGCGGCAAAGCAAATGAGTGGAAGGCCGGGTATCATAATGGCCGGGCGATGATCGAATGCATCGCCCTCTTAAAAGGCCCGTTGAAAGGGATAACTCCGCAATGATCTCGCGACGTAATTGCTTGCTCTGTTTCGCCGCCGCGCCTTTGGTTCGGGCGCAGGAGGAGGCCGGCTTCGTGCCGCTGTTCGATGGGAAAACGCTCAACGGCTGGGTGCTCATGCATGGCCGTGGCCCCGGCTATATCGTTGAAAACGGCGTCATCGTCTGCCCCCAGGAGGGCGGCGGCAATCTACTCACCGAGAAGGAGTACTCCAACTTCGTTCTGCGTCTGGAATGGCGCCTGTGGGAGGGCGGCAATAACGGCGTCGGCATTCGCACGCCTCTGGAGGGCGATGCCGCCTATGCCGGCATGGAGATCCAGGTGCTCGACGACGAGGCTGAAGTCTATCAGAAGATGAACCTTAAGCCGACGCAGTACACCGGTTCCGTCTACGACGTCTTTCCCGCCCGCCGCGGCTTCGTCCGGCGCAATGGCGCCTGGAACCAGGAGGAGATTGTGGCCGACGGCCGCAAGATCCGCGTCACTCTCAATGGCCAGGTGGTCACCGATGTGGACCTCAGCACCGTGCAGGATCCGGCTGTCCTCAAGAAACACCCCGGACTGGCCCGCTCCTCCGGCCACATCGGCTTCCTCGGCCACGGAACGCGCGTCGAATTCCGCAATATCCGGATTCGCGAGCTGAAGTAGACTCACTCGAGGAGGGCGGTCTGAATCCGGCAATCGCATGGTCGTTGGCAGGTTTTCTGGCGGGCGCTCTGTTCGCGTGGCTCCTCCTGCGCCGCCCGCGCCGTACCAGTTCCTCTGAACCGCGTTCCCGCCTCCACCTCGAAACCATCCTCGAGTCAGTCCCCATCCCCGTCTTTGTGAAGGACGCGCGCGGCCGCCATATCTTTCTCAATCGCGCCATCCGGGTGGCCCTGGGGCCCGCCGCCGACCGCCTCCTCCAGGTGCCTTCCTCCTCCCTTCTCACCCCCGACACCTACGCGCGAGTCCAGGATTCGGACCGCCGCGTCTTCTCCGGCGAAGCCGATGTCGTCGAATGCGAGTACAGCAAGTCCGAACTCCTTTGGCAGCAGAACGAGGGCGCCGTCCTCGTCACCAAGACCCGCGGCGAATCTCCTGAAACCGGTCCCGTCGTCGTCGGTATCATCACCGACATCACCGGTCAGAAGAACGCTGAGGTGGAGCTCGCGCGAGAGCGCGATTTCATTCGCGTCGTGCTCGATACCACCGCTGCCATGATCATCGTCCTCGACCGTGAAGGGCGCCTCGTCCGCTGGAATCACGCCTGCGAGCGGCTCTCCGGCTATCATGAGTCCGAGCTGCGGGGCCAGGTCCTCACCCGCCGCCTGCTCAACCCTAGCCAGGTTGAGTCCGTCGAGTCCGCTTTCCGCCGGCTCGTCGATGGCGATCGTCTCGACCGGGTCCACGCTGAAATCCTCGCCAAGGACGGCTCCACTCTGCACCTCTCCATGGCGGGAAATCTCCTCCGCGGCGATTCCGGCGAAGCCGAGTTCGTCGTCATCACAGCCATCGACCGCACCGGCGAAGTCCTCGCCGAACGCGGCCGTGTCCAGGCCGACCTCGAACTCAAAACCGTCTGGCGCCACGCCGGCGACGCCATGGCCTTCGTCGACCATGACGGCATCCTCCAGGACGTCAATCCTTCCTTCTGCAAGCTGATCGGCCTCGACGCCGGGCAGCTCGTCGGCCACCGCATCACCGCCGCCCTCTCCGAATGGCCCGGGCATGAGGAGGCCGAACTCTCCCGCTACCGCGATGAGTTCACCCGCCGCGCGATCGAGTCCTGTGTCGTGCGCGAGTACCAACTCCCGAATGGCGACCGCGTCTGGCTGGAAACCACCAACTCCTTCGCCGAATCCCCCGGGCGCCCGCCCCTCCTGCTCATGCTCATCCGCAATATCACCAGCCGCGTGAAGGTGGAGCAGGAGTTGCGCGCCACTAACGAGTTTCTGGAGACCACCACGCAATGGGCGCGCGAAATGGCGGCCAGCGCGGAGCTCGCCAGCGCCGCCAAGAGCGCTTTCCTCGCCAACGTCAGCCACGAAATCCGCACTCCCATGAACGGCATCCTCGGGATGACCGAACTGGCCCTCCTCACGGAGCTCAAGCCCGACCAGCGCGAGTACCTGGAAATGGTCCATCAGTCCGCCGAGGCCTTGCTGGCACTTGTGGATGACCTGCTCGATCTCTCCAAGGTTGAGTCCGGCCGCATGGAACTCTCCCCTGAGTCCATCGTTCTCCGCTCCCACGTCGACAGCCTCATGCGCCCTCTGCTCTTTCGCGGCGCCGCCCGTGGCCTCCACGTCGAATGGCAGATTCAGGACTCCGCGCCCACCGTCGTCGTCGCCGATGGCGGACGCCTCCGCCAGGTGCTCATCAACCTCGTCGGCAATGCCATCAAGTTCACCAACGCCGGCAGCGTCTCGCTCAAGATCGACCTGCTCGGCTTCCGCCAGGCCAACGCACTACTCCGCTTTCAGGTGGTCGATTCCGGTGTCGGTATGGCGCCCGGGAGTCTCGACTTCATTTTTGAGCCCTTCTCCCAGCTCAACGCTTCCGATGCCGGACGCCCCGGTGGTACCGGCCTCGGTCTGCCCATCTCCGCCAAACTCGTGGAGCTGATGGGCGGTTGGCTCATGGTCTCCAGTCTGCCCGGCGCCGGCTCCGTTTTCGCTTTTACCATCCCGGTGCCCATCGCGGCGCTCGAGGAGGATGGACAGGCTCTGCCCACCGGAGATCCCGCATCTCTGCCGTCGGATTTCCGCAATGTCCTTGTCGCCGAGGACAACCGCATCAACCAGAAGCTCATCATGAGCATGCTGCAGCGCATCGGCCTGAACGGCACCCTGGTTAACAACGGCCAGGAGGCGGTCAATCTCGCCGTGCAGGGCGATTTTGACCTCATCCTCATGGATGTCCAAATGCCCACTCTCGACGGGATCGAGGCCACGCTGGCCATCCGCCAGGCGGAGCAGGGCTCCCATCGCCACATCCCCATCATCGCCATGACCGCCCATGCCATGCCCGGCGACATGCAGAGCTGCCTCGCCGCCGGCATGGATGCCTATTTGAGCAAACCCCTGCGGCTTGAAGCCCTCATTGAGCGCCTCCGCTTTCTCGCCTCCGCCGTTCCCCGCCGCGGCTCCGGCTCCACTGGCTCTCCCGATTCCAAATCAGGCCTCGCCCCAATGCAATCACCTGCTTCACCCCTCATGGACCATGTACAGGCCCTCGCCCGCGTCGGTGACGACAGTGCCCTCCTCGCCGAACTCTCCGGGCTCTTCCTCGACGAGTACCCCCGGCTCCTTGCCGGCATCCACGACGGACTTGCCGCCGATGACTGCGAAGCCGTCCAGTCTGCCGCTCATCAGCTCAAGGGCCTGCTGGCGCAGTTCTGCGCCGAACTGCCCCGCCAGGCCGCCTGGCGCATCGAATCCAGCGCCCGCGAGGGCCGCCTCTCCGCCGCCGTTGAGGCGGAAATTGAACTCCGCCAACTCATGGAACGCCTCCGTCCGGAACTCCTGTCTCTGACTGCCCCTTCCCAGCAAGCGTAGCGGGGGTGCTGGTTTTGCTATATTGAGACTTCCCCCCTATGCACCCAGATTCCCCAATGGAAATCGTTTGCGCTCATAGCCCGGACTCTGACGACGCATTCATGTTCTATGCCATGGCCACCAAAAAGGTGCGCTCCCGGCTCGTCACATTCAAGCACGTTCTCGACGACATCGAATCCTTGAACCGCAAGGCGATGGTCGGCGAATACGAGTTCACGGCGATTTCCTATCACGCCTACCCCTACGTGGCCGACAAGTACATGCTGCTCGCCAGCGGCTCCTCCATCGGCGACGGCTACGGCCCCATGCTCGTCTCCCCCTCGCCGCTCGGCCCCGCCGACGTCAAGGGGAAACGCGTCGCCATCCCAGGCAAGATGACCACGGCCTATCTCGCCCTCAGGATCATGGAGCCCGACTTCGAAGCCGTCGTCGTGCCCTTCGACAAGGTGCTCGATGCCGTGCGGGAAGGCGCCGCCGATATCGCCCTCGTCATCCACGAAGCCCAGCTCACTTTCGCCAAGGGCGGCTACCACCAGATCGTCGACCTCGGCCGCTGGTTCAAGTCCGCCTACCAGCTCCCGCTTCCTCTCGGCGCCAATGCCCTGCTCCGCAAGCTCCCCGCGGACGTCCGCACCGAGTGCTGCCGCCTCATGCGCGAAAGCATCAACTACGCGCTCGAGAACCACGAGGAAGCGCTCAATTACGCCATGCAGTTCGCCCGCGACATGGAGCCCGCGCTGGCCGAAAAATTCGTCGGCATGTATGTCAACCACTACACAGTGGACGCCGGCGACATCATCCCCAAGGCTGCTCAGAAACTGCTCGACCTCGGCCACGAGGCCGGCCTCATCCCGCATCGTGTCCAGGTGGAGTTCGTCCGCTAGTTCACACATCATGTCCTCTTTGCGTTCGATACTTCGGCCCGCCGGCTTCTATGCCTGCGTTGGGCTGCTGCTGGCCGTCGCCGCGCCGCTGTGGAGCCAGAGCGAATCCAAGCAGAAGATCAAAGGCCTCAAAGAGTTCGCCAAGGAAGGCTCCACCGCCATCCCCAAGATCGCGCCCTACCTCAAAGACATCGACGAGGAGGTGCGCCGCGAGGCGGTGCGCAGCCTGGTGCAGGTCGGCACCCAGCGCAGCCTGGAGCCGCTCGTCTCCGCCTGCAGGGACAACGACGCCGAGGTCCAGATCCGCGCCACCGATGGCCTGGTGAACTTCTACCTCCCCGGCTACGTGTCCACTGGGCTCTCAGCGTCGCTCAAACGGGCCGGCACCGTGGTCACCGGCCGCTGGTCCGATACCGCCAACAGCGACGTCGTGGAACCCGATACTCCGTTGAGGCCCGAAATCGTTGAGGCGCTCTCCAGCCTGGTTCAGCACGGCTCTTCCATGGACTCCCGCGCCAATGCCGCCCGCGCGCTCGGCCTCCTGCGCGCCCGCAACGGCCAGCCCGCCCTCCTGGACTCGCTGAAGACCAAGGATAGCCGCCTGATCTTCGAGTCCCTCATCGCCTTGCAGAAGATCCGCGATCCGCAGTCGGCCGACCGCGTCGCGTTCCTCATCCGCGACCTCGATGAGAAGGTTCAACTCGCCGCCATCGAAACCGCCGGCATCCTCCGCTCCAAAGAGGCCCTCCCGCAACTCAAGCGCGTGCTCGAAGATCCGCGCAGCAAGAAGGTCCGCCGCTACGCTGTCACCGCCCTGGCCAACATCGCCGACCCCTCCACCCATTCCACCCTCCAGGGCTTCATGGCCGACAAGGACGACGAAGTGCGCGCCTCCGCTATCGAAGGCCTGGGCCGCATCGGCGACCCTCAGGACAAGGCCGCTCTCAATGCCGCCTGGCAGGGCGACCAGAAGACGCCTGTCCGCCTCGCCACCGCCTACGCCCTGGTCCGTGCCGGCAACCTCGACACCAGCAACTTCGCCCCCCTCGGCTATCTGGTCAATCAGCTCAACCAGCGCTCCTGGCGCGGCGTCGCCAGCCCCTACCTCTCCGAACTCGCCCTGCAGCCCGCCGCCCGCGGCGCCATCATCGCCGCCACTCAGAGCGCCTCCACCTCGGATGAGAAGATCGGACTCGTCCAGGCTCTGGCCGGCTGCGGCTCCACCGACGCCGTCTCTATCCTTGAGCAACTCTCCAGGGACCCCGACCCCGCCGTGGCCAAAGAGTCTCTCCGCTCCCTGAGAATCCTCCGCGGCACTGCCCGCTGACCGCCGCCTATCTTACCCTGATCGAAGTGAGGGCCCCCCAGCCCGCCCCCCCCGTATCCAAGCCCGATTCCCCCGGCGCCAGCCTCGGAGCCACAAGTCCCAGCCCGCAGCCCCGTGTCCAAGCCCGCTTGCACCCACCCGGCGCCGCTCCCATTCCCCACACGAAACGAGGGCCCCCCGGCGTAATCCCCGCTTGTTCCCACCCAACAAACGGAAAAAGGGCAGGTCCGAAGACCTGCCCTTTCTGAACTCGACAAGAAGTGAAGCTGTTACTTCGCCTTCTTCTGCTTCTGCTGACCGACGCGGACTTTGAACTGCTTCTGTTGCATGTCTTCCCACGCCTTCCAGTCGAAGCGTTTCGTGGCGTCAGCCAGGTAAGTATCAACATCCACGCCCTTCGGCACCACGGCCATCAGGGTCGCCTCTTGGCCATTGGGCCCAGTGATGCGGAAACGACGGACATTCGGAATGGACATAACCCTTCCACTATAGCAGAGCCCGTAGAGCCTCCACCACATCCTCGTACTGAAACCGGAATCCGCCGCTCCGGGCCCTCTCCGGCAACACTCGCTGGCTGCCGGTGAGCACTTCCGCCATCTCCCCGAACAGCAATCGCAGCGCGAAGGCCGGCACCGGAGTCACCGCCGGCCGCTTCAACGCCTGTCCCAGCGCTCGCGTAAACTCAGCGTTTTGAACCGGTTGTGGAGAAGCCGCATTGACAGCCCCGTCCACCTCCCGGTGCTCGGCCAACCAGGCCAGCAATCGTGCGGCGTCTCCGCCATGGATCCAGGACATCCACTGCCGGCCGTCCGCCAGCGGTCCGCCCAGCCCCAGCCGGAACGCCGGCAGCATCTTGCCCAGCGCCCCGCCTTCGCCCCCCAGCACAACTCCAAATCTCACCTTTGCCACTCGCAAACCCAGTTCCCGTGCCGAATCCGCCGCCTCCTCCCACGCCTGGCAAACCTCCGCCAGAAACCCCTGCCCCGCCGCTGAAGCCTCCGTCAGCACCTCGTCCCCCCGCGATCCGTAGTACCCCACCGCCGAGGCGCAAATCAGAGCCTCTGGCCGCCGGGCCGCCAGTTTCAGGCCCTCCACCAGATTCTGCGTCCCCCGCACCCGGCTGGTGCGGATCCGCTGCTTCGCCGAGGAGGTCCATCTCTGCGCGATCGGCTCTCCGGCCAGATGGATCACCACATCGGCGCCGTCCAGGCTCTCCCCAGGCGGCGGTCCACCCATGGGATCCCATCGCGACCCGCCGCCCCACCCGCGCGGATTGCGGCTCAATGTCTGTACTTCGTGGCCTGCGCCCGCCAATTCCACGGCTAGGCGCCTGCCCAGAAACCCTGACGCGCCGGTTACGGTGATTCGCATAGTCAGCCCTCTGCCAGCCGGAATGGGTCTTTCCCAGTCAACTCCAGATGGGCGATCTCGCGCAAGTAGGCATCCACCCCGGTCTTGCGCTTCATGCCGTCCGATGACATGTACCGCACCATCCCGAAGATGGGCCGCTCCTGCCACGGCCGGTCGTGCAGGCCCAGGCACCACAGGATGTTCGTGTAGGTGTTCGGATCGCGCCCGTCCAAAGCATAGCGGTCGTGCAGGTAGACCATCGTGCGCACGGCGGACTCGCAGTCAGCCGACCACTCGATGATCTTCTTGCCCCAGTACATCCGGTAGTAGCCGTGGATCGTCCCGCGCAGCAGAAGCTCTTTCTGGCAAGCGTTCCAAAGCGCGTCGTGCGTCTTGGCCCGCTCAAAGTGTTCCAGCGAATACTCGGGCTCACGCCTGTCTCTGGCGTGCTTGGCCAGCGTCTGCTGAGCCCACTCCGGCAGGTTGCGGATCGACGCCGGATCTTCTACGCTGCGCGCATAGTTGAACGCCAGCTCGCGCCGCACGATCAGCTCTTCCAGAAACTCCTCCGCGATCAGCTTGTGCTCTTCCGCATATCGCCGCGCCGCCAGGGCCACTTCCAAGGAGGAGATCTGCCCGAAATGCAGGTACGCGCTCAGGCCCGAAGTGGCATGTGCCGACGGTTCATTCCGCTCCCGCGCATACCGCCGCAGGTTCTTCTCGAGGAAATGCGCCAAAGCCCGTTCCGCGGCCAGCCGCCCGCCGGTCTGCGAAATCGAAGGCTTCACCGAGTGGTCGATCTCGCAGCATTCCACTAACTCACCGATCTCGTCCTCGCGCAGCGCCACATGGAACTCCGGCGCCGGATCCTGCCACCGCCGCCGCACCTTCACCGGCGGCGCGTCCACCAGGTACTTCGCCCACACGCGGTGGATCTTCGGCCGGATCGTATACGCCGCGTACTCCCGCTTCTCAAAGAGGTTCATCGGCACCACGCAGCTCGAGTCCACCGCCTCGCACCGCACCGCCAGCCGCGCCGGCACCGTCGCGTTGTGACGCCGCGCGAGGAAGGTCGGGTAGTCGTCCGTCACCACGCAGGCCGCCCCCGCCGCCAGGCGGTACAGAATGTCGTTCGCATCGGACCGCCGCCGCCGCGGGTAGAAGCAGTAACCGATGCCCAGCCGGGCCAGCCGCCGCGCCGTCTCCGGCACGCCTTCCAGGATGAACGTGTGCAGCCGGTCGTTGGCGTACGGGTAGTCGCACGTCAGCCCCTCGTAGTAAAGCACCGGCAGCGCGAGTTCGTTGGCGATCTCCACCGCTCGCAGCAGTGCGTGGTTCGCATCCACGCGGCGGTTCATCTGTGCCCAATACAGGACATACCGCGCGCCGTCGCGCAACGGCTTGTCGTTCAATCTGCGAATCCGTTCCTGCACCACTCTCCTGATGGCCCTGCCGGGCTGCCCGCTACAATAAAAGGTACCTCTTCCCCGATATGCGCGCCTGGAACCGAGCCAAACTGCTGTGGAGCTTCCTTCGCGGTCACGCGCGCGTACCCGCTCTGCCGGTCGAGTACATCGTCGAAACCACGGCCAAGTGCAACATCTACTGCCCGATGTGCCCGCGCGAAACCCACCCGCAGCCCAAAGAGGACATGGAAGAGCAAACGTTTCAACGGCTTACGGATTCCGCAGCCGCCACCGCCGAGCACATGATGCTGATCGGTCTCGGCGAACCGCTGCTCGACCGGCGGATCTTCGACCGCATCCACCACTGTGCCCGGCACGGCATCTCGACGCTGATCTCCACCAATGGCACTCTGCTCGACGAGCAGGCCGCCGAACGGCTGCTCTCCACGCCGCTCGAGCACATCACCCTCAGCTTCGACGGCTACAGCAAGGAAACGTTCGAATTCTATCGAAAAGGGGCTCGTTTTGAGCGCGTTCGTGACAATTTCGTGCGTTTCTGCCGCATGAAACACGAGCGGAAGTCGAAGCTCCAGATCGTCGTCCAGATGGTCCGGATGGACGGGAACCGCCACGAGGTGGAGGAGTTCGCGCGCTTCTGGCGCGCCGTGCCGGGCGTTGACCTGATCCGCGTCAAGGAAGACGAAACCAATCTCATGAACCCCGAGGCCGCCAAGGGCCGCGCATGGAAACACCCCTGCCACTACCTCTGGCGCGGGGCCATGTACGTGAAGCACAACGGCGACGTCTACCCCTGCTGCCAGAGCTATATGCTGGACGGCGAGCCGCTCGGAAACATCAACTCGCAGGGCCTGCCGGAGATCTTTAATGGCCCTGCCATGATGGAGATGCGGCGGCTGCACGTCGCCGGGCGGGCGGGTGAAATCGGGATCTGCTCGCGCTGCTGCACGGCCATTCCCCACCCCATTCTCGCCGCCGGCAGCCTGGTGCTGCACGGCCGTGTGGTCCGTTCCCTCCTACCCCTCATCGAGCGCCTGGCCTACCGCTACTTCCCCAAGGGCTATTTTGGGGACGGTGCACTCAATCCCCAAACTCCAGCGAGCACTGCACCAGATCTTGTCCAGCTGAAGCCGCCAGCGACTTCGGCTTCGGCCCGGTCTTCCTCTTCCGCAGACTCCACCCCAACTCGAACTCCAGACGCGTGATCGTGTCTTCGTAGGCCAGCGGCCGGCCCGTTCTCGTGGCGGCCCGGACGTTCTTCAGAAAGTGCAGATCGCCACCCATGGAGACCAGTTGCGCCCGCCAGGTGGTTTCATCCCAGTCCACATTCCAGACTTCATCCCGGAGGGGAAGATAGGCCTTGCCGAGTCCGAGATGGGAGCGGGCGCTGGACCAGTCATACTCTTCCGGCATCTTCGAGAGGCCCGCGCGCACCGGGTTCATCTCCACGTAAGCCATTGCGCGCCAATGATATGAGCCGTCGAGCAGGCATGAATAGTAGCGTGCCTGCCAGAGGTGGCCGCAGCCGCCGTGGGTGGCATGAAAGTAGCGCGAGTAGGCTGAGTGCGCCCACTTCAAGCCCAAGTGCAGGGATTCGGCTTCCTGCGGCACCGCCACCAAGTGGACATGATTGGTCATCAGGCAGTAGCCCTCGTAAGTGAGGTGATACCTCTCGCCAGCCTGGCGCAGTAGGCCGAGGTATACGAAGCGGTCTCGATCCTCCAGGAAGACGGGCTTCTGGTCCGAGCCGCGCTGCGTGATGTGGTAGGGATAACCGCGCACGACGGCGCGACGCATTCTCGCCATACGAATCCCTAGTGCCGGATTTTGGGGCGGACTCTCGCTGGAGTTTAGGGATTGAGTGCACCGTCCCCAAAATTGACCCTGGGTGGGGAGGAGGTAGTCCCTGATAGTGGCCCTGGGAGAGGCTGGGGGGTATTACTTGCCGTGGGCTTGGTAGTAGCCGGGTTGGACGCGCTCGACGACGCTTGAAACCGAGCGGTCGATGATCCTGAAGAAGGGCGACGGGGCGACGCCGATCCAGACGGCCAGAACCAGCAGCGGGGCGAAGTAAACCACTTCGCGCCAGTTGAGGTCCTGGAGCACCTTGTTCTTCTCGTTCTTCAGTTCACCCAGCATGGTGCGTTGGAAGAGCCACAGCAGGTAGGCCGCGCCGAGCGCAATGCCCGCGCCGCAGGCCAGTGCCCAGCCGAGTGAAACCTCGTACACGCCCTTGATGATGGTGACTTCGCCGATGAAACCGTTCAGCGGGGGCAGGCCCATGGAACTGAGGGCGGCGATGAGGAACACCACTGTAAAGACGGGCATTACACGGAAGAGCCCACCGTATTCGGCGATCTCGCGGGTGTGGCGGCGTTCGTACACCACGCCGACAATCAGGAAGAGCATGCCGGTGGAGACGCCGTGATTGATCTGCTGGATGATGGAGCCGGCGATGCCGGCGTGGTTGAGAGCGAAGATGCCCAGCGTACAGAAGCCCATGTGGCTGACCGAAGAGTACGCGACGAGCTTTTTCCAGTCCTTCTGCATCAGGCTGACCAGCGCACCATAGACGATGGCGATGATGGAGAGCCCGGCGACGATGGCCACTACCTGCGGATCGCGGCTGGTCTCCGGTAGCATGGGCAACGAGAAGCGGAGCAGGCCGTAGGTGCCCATCTTCAGCAGGATGCCGGCCAGGATGACGGAGCCGGCGGTGGGCGCCTCCGTGTGCGCGTCAGGCAGCCACGTGTGCAGCGGCCACATGGGCACTTTTACGGCGAAGCCGATGAAGAAGGCCCAGAACACCCACCATGCCATGTGCGTGGGGATGGTGGTCTGCATCAATTCGGCCATGTCCCAGGTGAGGGTGTGGAATTGGATCCAGTGCTGCCAGTAGAAGGCGAGAATGCCGAGCAGCATCAGCATGGAGCCGATCAGCGTATAAATGACGAACTTGATGCTGGCGTAACCGCGCCGCTGGCCGCCCCAGATGGCGATGATGAAGTACATCGGGATCAGCGTGAGTTCCCAGAAGACGAAGAAGAGCAGAAAGTCCCGGGCGGAAAAGACGCCCAGCATGCCGAACTGCAACAGCATGAAATGGCCGTAGTATTCCTTGAGCCGTTCGGTGATCGCGCTCCAGGAGCAGAGGATGGAGAGAAACCCGATGAGCGTGGTCAGCAGGACCAGCAGCATGCCGTACCCATCCACGCCGAGGTGCCAGGAGGCGCCGATGGCCGGGATCCAAGGCACTTTCTCCACAAATTGAAAGTCCTTGCCGGGGTCGAACCCAAACCAGAGCGGCAGCGAGATCAGAAACCCGGCCAGGAAGACGAAGTTCGACCAGAGCTTGACGAGTTTCTGATTGGAAGAGGGGAGAAAGAAGAGCACCAGCAGCCCAACCAGGGGGGTGCACAGGACGATAGAGAGCAGGTGGTCCATAGGGGCTTTCCGGCCAAGTTGTCATTCTATCCCACTTGGCACAGAAATGGAGTGTCCGGTCTGAATCGCTTTGTTGTATGGGGTTTGCGGCGACGGAAGGAAACTGCAGGGCAGGCGGGGGCGAAAAGAAAACGGCCAGCCCCGTGGGGGACCGGCCGTTTCTCGGGACGATTCCGCCTTTACTTGTAGCCGAGGGTTTTGGAACTGCCGTAGGCCCAGACGAAGAAGGACGACTCGATGTGGCCGCCGTCGACCAGCGGAGCGGCGATGGCGGCGACGCCCTTTTCGTTAGGGACGTGCTGCAGGCCGACCGTGCCCAGGGCCTCCGGCGTGGTGCCATTGGCAGCGGGCATCTGCAGGAGCAGGCTGGAGGGAACGGTGATCTTGCCGGCGGTGGCCGGCGCCATGCAGATGAAGGTACGGACGACGATCTTGGAGTTGTCTTCCGGGGCCGGGCCGCGGGAGAGGCCGGTGGCGGAGACGTAGGCATTGTCGGTGCCGCCGGTCCAGAGGAAGGTGAGGTCGGTGGCGCGGTTCACTATGGAGAACTGCGCGTCATCCTTGTTGGACCAGGTGATGGGATCGAGCACATTGAGGGTGGAGGTGAATGCACCCACGACGGCGCCGCCATCACCCTTCAGGGTATAAGCGCCGGCGCCGATGACGTCCTTGGCGGCAGTGCCGCCGCCGCCGGGCAGGCCGGGGATGGTGGGCAGGCCGGGGATGGTGGGAGTGCCGCCGCCGGAGGTGGGGCTGGTGAGAATCAGGTTATAGGCCTTCGTGGTGGGGTCCTGCGGGACTTCCTGATTGAGGCCGTTGGGGCCCGAGATGCGAATCTTGCCGGCATCCACCATCTTGGCCTGGAGTTCGTCGGGCAAGGGGGTGTCGTCCGAGGTGAAGAGCGTGCAGCCGTTGGGGTTCATCGCCCAGCCGACATCGCTCGATGCCATGTGCAGAGCCCACTGGGCGGCGTTGTAACGCTCGAAGCTGCCGCTGATGGTCTCTGTCTTGGTGGTGAGCGAGATGCCGAGCATGTTGACGGAGAGGCTCTGATTCAGGAGGCCAAAACCGCCGGTGACGATCGTGCCGCCGGCGTCGAGAGCATCCTGGCCGTCGGGGGTCAGGCCGAGCGGGTGGACGCAGGCGAGAGTGGTGCCGTCGCCCTGGGCAACCGGCAGGGAGACGGTGGCGCTGATCTGGTCGGCGGCGAGCTTCGCCTGGAACATGACCAGGCAGCCGAGCGGAGCGTCATCCGGCAGCACAGCGCGCACTTTGTCGTAGCCCGGCTTTTCAGGGTCGCGGCCGATGTAGGTGATGGCCACTTCTTTGCCGCCGAGCAGAAGGCTGGCGCCGTCGATGACGTTGAGTTCGGGCGCCAGTTCATTGTCGGGCGTGTCGATGGCGCCGAGGCCCATGGCGGAGAGTTCCACCAGCCAGCCTGGTTTGGCGGAGGTGCGGGAGGCAATGGCTTGCCAGCTTTCGGACTCGGGCACCCAGGCACGGCCCACGACGGAGCCGCCCACCATGCCAGTGGTGGTGACCAGGCCGAAGTTGCGGTCGGCCACTTTGACCGCGAAGCCCTCGCTCATGTCGCCGTTGTTGCTGACGACCACGTTGTAGTCTCCGGCGGCGGTGCTCGACGGCACCATGGCGGTGATCTTCTTCTCGGAAGCGGAGATCACGAATGCCTGGACGATCGAAGAGTTGTCGGGAGTGGCCAGGTAGACGATGACGCCCGCCAATTCCTGCCCGTAGGGCAATTCGGCGTTCACCGCATCGACAGGGCCCAATCCCGTGCCGGTGATTGTAAACACAGATCCACGCGCCAAGGTGGTCTTCGATGCCACCGTAGCCAGCGTCTGCACGCCGGTCTTCGCTGTAATTACCGGTTTGGCGGCGGCCAGCAGGCAAGTGGCACACGCCAACACAAAGATCCGATTCATTGACTTCAAATTTTCCTCCAAAAAGGCGTGATGGGATCCCAGATCCGCACGCCACATTACGCTATTTAAACTTTTAGCAGGTTCCAGGGGGCAAGACAAGTAACTTT
This sequence comes from Paludibaculum sp., assembly GCA_029973955.1. Classification (GTDB taxonomy): domain Bacteria; phylum Acidobacteriota; class Terriglobia; order Bryobacterales; family Bryobacteraceae; genus Paludibaculum. Next base: position 183,265 of record JARKQJ010000218.1, read on the forward strand.
TGACATTACAGGGGTTTATCCGAGGTGCGCAGGGCCGGGAGAGGGGGTGGGGCGGCGGGCTGTCCCCTCGGCCGGTTTGGCAGTGTTGGGGAGAAGGGTGACTGGGGTGGAGGGCGTGGAGGGGCTCCACGGTGGCCCCGAGACTTTGTCTCGGGGGAAACGGGCAGGTGGACTGGCGCGCCGAGGGGGCTCCACGGTGGCCCCGAGACTTCGTCTCGGGGGAAACGGACAGATGGACTGGCTCGCCGGGGGGGCTCCACGGTGGCACCGAGACTTCGTCTCGGGGGAAACGGGCAGGTGGACTGGCGCGCCGAGGGGGCTCCACGGTGGCCCCAAGACTTCGTCTCGGGGGAAACAGGCTAACCGGCGGATGGGGCGGTTTGGGCATCGAAAGAAAGGGGGTGGTGTTAAGAGATTGCTAAGTCCGGGGCGGCGGGACGGGGGGCCGTAACCCGGTGGGGGGGTGCCTGCGTCGATGGAAACAGAGGCCGTGAGAGCGAGGCGCCCGGCGATGGCATGCGGCCCTGGGAATGATGTTGCGCCGGGACGTCATGGAGGCGCATATGAGGAAGCAGATTGCGTTCTGTGTGGCATTGACTTTGGGGGTGGCCGCGGCTCAGACGCGGCCCGCGGCGCCGGGGCCTGGCGAGCGCGGGCGGGCAGTGTTGGAGGAACTGGCGAAGTTGCAGGAGACGACGAAGGCGATTCTGGCGGAACTGGACAAGAAGCCGCCGCAGGTGAAGGCGGCCGAGGCGCTGCTGCCGCAGGCGCTGGCTAAGTCGAAGAGCGTGCTGAATGCGATTGAAGCGGTGGATGCGGACTACGACAAGCTGCCGGATGCGCAGAAGAGCACGCTCCGGGAGACGTGGTCCATCGCCATGGTGATGCACGGCTGCGTGGAGCCGGCGCCGGACCAGAGCGTGGCGCTGCAGTCACTGGACCGGGCTGGGGAGATCCGGACGAGTGTGGAGTGCGCGCAACGGCGGGCGGTGCAGTTGCAGGAGATGATTCCGCTGCTGGGTGGCGCGGGAGGCGGGCGCGGGCAGGGGCGGCCTAGATCGAATTGAGGATGCCGCGGATGTAGCCGAGGGCGAAGGCCATGCCGGCGTGCCAGGGGGCGGGGCAGGTCATCTGGGGTGTGTGGTCGGGGATGATGACGCCGTCGTAGCCGTTTGCCTGATAGAGCTTGAGGGCGCGGACGATGTCCACGTCGCCTTCATCGAGGAAGACCTCGGTATAGCTGGGCACCTTTCCTTTGACATTGCGGAGATGGACGTAGGCGATGCGGCCTGTGCGCGAGTACTGGTCGATGGCGTCGTAGACGTCGCCACCGTCCATTTCGGCGATGGTGCCCTGGCAGAACTCCATGCAGTTGGAGGGGCTGGGGACGAGGTCGAGCAGCTTCTGATAGAGATGCGGCTGGTAGACGAGGCGGGCGTGGCCGCGGAGGGTGGGCATGGGCGGATCGTCGGGATGGGCAGCGAGTCGAACGCCGGCCTCTTCGGCGACGGGGACGACGTCGCGGAGGAAGCGGGCGAGGCGGTCCCAGAGCTGCTCGTGGGTGATGGGCGGGATCTGGCCGGGGGCGGCCTCGGGATCGTAGATCATGTTCCAGATCTGGCCGGAAGGGATGGGCTTTTCGGCGGGGCCGTCGGGTCCGAAGAACGCGACGGATTCGGCGCCGCCGCGGCCCCAGGGTCCGACGACGTGACCCCAGACGCCGGCGATGGAGAAGTTGTAGCCCATGACGGGGATGCCGACGCGGCCGAGGGTGCGGATGAGTTGCTTGACGTCCTCCACCTGCTGATCGCGGCGGGGGCCGTCGAGCAGGATGTCGTGCCAGTGGGAGGGATCGAAGTTCTCGATGGCGTGGAGTTCGAGGCCTTCGGCGTTGATGGCGGCCTTGACGGCGCGGAGCTCGTCTTCGGACCAGAGCTTGCCGCGGTTGTCGGAGATGCCCCAGCATTTGTCGCCGTCGGTGGCGGGGATCTTGGGCGAGTCGTGGAAGTAGTCCACCCAATGGGCGACGATGTGGGTGGCGCCGGCCTGCCGCGCGAAGCGGAAGTTCTCGGCGGTGAGCATGTGGCGGTAGAGCCCGAGTCCGAGGCGCATTTGATTATTGTGGGGCATTAATGGGAGGCAGTGGTGTGGTGGAGGCGGAAGTGTGGTCGTGGATGATCTTCCAGCCCTGGGGGGTGCGCTGCAGAACAAGCGTGAATCGGCCTTTGGCTTTGCCGCCTCCTTCGGCTGTGCGGGTGAGATCGAAGCGGCCTAGGACGAGGGCGGCGGAGTCTCCGACGAGGCGGACTTCGATTTCGGTGAAGCGGAGAGTGCCCATGGCGGCGGGGGAGGAGTAGCGCGCGCGGTAGCGCTGGAGGACGGGGCGGTAGCCGCGGGTGACGCCGTCGGCGCCGGAGAAGGTGAGGGAAGGCGAGTCGAGGTAGGTGGTCATGAACGCCTCGATGTCGCCGCGGTTCCAGGCGGCCACCTGCCTGTCGAGGACGGCTCGGACCTCAGTATCCGGGCTGGCGGCGAGGAGGAAGAGGCAGAGGGCGAAGGCGGGCATAAAATCCATTATGTTGCGCGCGGAGGGTGCGCATAATGGCGGGTAACAGGAGGAATACATGCGCCGCGCATCAACCAGGGATGGGTTGGATACTTAGCGGAGGTGCTGAAGGCGAAGGTGGAGCTTGACGGTCCGGGGCAGGTCTGGCGACGCTCCCCCCTTAGAGGATCAGCATGCAGTCGCCGTAGGAGAAAAAGCGGTAGCGCTGGGCGACGGCGAAGTCGTAGGCGGCGCGGATGAGTTCCTTCCCGGCGAAGGCGCTGACGAGGAGGAGGAGGCTCGACTTCGGGAGGTGGAAGTTGGTGAGCATGGCGTCGACGGCGCGGAATTGGTAGCCGGGGTAGATGAAGATGTCGGTTTCGCCGGCGGTTTCGGTGAAGGGGCCGCGGAGGGCGGCGGACTCGAGGGTGCGCACGGTGGTGGTGCCGACGGCGATGCGGCGCTGGGCGGATTGGAGAGCGCTGGCGGCATCGGAAGAGATGGAGAAAGACTCGGTGTGGAGGTGGTTCTCTTCGACGGTGTCGTTGGTGAGGGGCTGGAAGGTGCCGAGGCCAACGTGGAGAGTGATGCGGGCGATGCTGGCGCCGGTGGCGGAACAGGCGTCGAGAACTTCGGGTGTGAAGTGGAGGCCGGCGGTGGGCGCGGCGACGGAGCCGGACTGGTTGGCGAAGACGGTCTGATAGCGTTCGCGGTCAGCGGGCTGGTCGAGGCGGTGGATGTAAGGGGGGAGGGGGATGTGCCCGGCGGCCTCCAGTTCCTGGTCGAGATCGGTGGAACATTCGAGGCGCACCAGGCGCTCGCCGCGGATGCGGGTTTCCAGGACTTCGGCGGCGAGGCCGGGGGTAATGCGGATACGCGCGCCCTCGTGGAGGTGGCGTCCGGGGCGGACGAGGCCGGCCCAGAGGGTGCGTTCCGGGTTCTCGGGGCGCAAGAGGAAGAGTTCGACGGTGCGATCGACGCCTTCCTTGGTGCCGAAGAGGCGGGCAGGGAAGACGCGGGTGTCGTTGAGGGCGAGGCAGTCGCCGGTCGAGAGGAAAGAAGGAAGATCGCGGAAGGAGCGGTCCTCGAAGGTTCCGGAATCGCGGCGGACGATGAGCATGCGGGAGGCGGCGCGATCCGCGAGCGGCTCCTGCGCAATCAGTTCGTCCGGCAGATGATAATCAAATTCAGACAGCAGCATTGCTAGACCAAGCGAAGCGGAAATAGCCCCGCTGCGAATACTATACCCATTTGGGGACACATGGCGCTAATCCTAGGGATCGAAAGTTCGTGCGACGAGACGGCGGCGGCGGTGGTGAGCCGGGAAGGAGAGGTGCTTTCGAGCGTGGTGGCGTCGCAGATAGAGACGCATGGAAAGTACGGTGGCGTGGTGCCGGAGCTGGCGTCACGAGAGCATTTGCGGTCGATTGTGCCGGTGGTGCGGGGGGCGATGGAAGAGGCGGGCGTGACGTGGCGGGAGTTGTCGGCTATAGCGGTAACTTCGGGGCCGGGACTGGTGGGGTCGTTGCTGGTAGGTTTGACGTATGCGAAGGCACTGAGCGTGGTGCGGGGGTTGCCGCTGATCGGCGTGAATCACATTGAAGGACACATCCATGCGGTGGTGCTGGAGGTAAAGCGCACGGGCGGGGAGATTGAGCTGCCGGCGCTGGCGCTGGTGGCGAGCGGCGGGCATACGCACCTGTTCGAGTTCCTGGAAGCGGGGCGTTACCGATTACTGGGGAAGACGCGCGACGATGCGGCGGGCGAGGCCTACGACAAGGTGGCGAAGCTGCTGGGGTTTGGCTATCCGGGAGGGCCGGTGCTGGACATGCTGGCGCCGTATGGCGATGCGGACGGGGTGCGGCTGCCGATGTCGAAGATGAAGGGCAACGCGCTGGACTTCAGCTTCAGCGGATTGAAGACGGCGATGCTGAGGTGGACGCAGGGCCGTGAGATGGAGGGGGAGATTGTGGCGCGGCGGGCGGTGCAGAAGCTGCACGGGCGGGTGACGCTGGAGCAGTGGCTGGAGGTGACACCGCAGGAGACGCTGGATGCGGTGGCGGCGTTTCAGCAGGTGGTGGTGGAAGAGTTGTTGAGGAGGGTGGAGAGGGCCGTGGAGGAGACCGGGGCGCGGAGTGTGATTGTGGCGGGCGGGGTGGCGTGCAACGCGGGCTTGAGGTCTGCGGCGCACAGCGGGCGAGTGTCGTGTCCCGTGTACTTCCCTACGGTGCATCTCTCGACGGACAACGCGGCGATGATTGCGGCGGCGGCGTGGCCGAAGTTTGAACGAGGCGAGTTCGACGACCTCACCCTGAAGGCGCAGGCGAACCTGAGCCTGGCATAGAATCGTTGGATCGAAGGAGCAAGAGCGATGCGCTGGATGGCATTGATGGGTGTGTTGTGCCTGCCGCTGCTGGGCGAGGTGACGAATGTGCAGGTAGTGGACCGCAGCGACGTGCTGGGGGGAAAGGCGTGGGGAACGGCGGGGCCGTATGAGCGGATTGTAGCGAAGGCGCATTTTGCGGTGGATCCGAGGCTGCGGCAGAACCAGTTGATCCGGGATCTGGAACTGGCGCCGAAGAACGAGAATGGGTTGGTGGAGTTCACGGCGGACCTGTATGTGCTGAAGCCGCGAGATCCGGCGAAGGGGAATGGGACGATGCTGTTTGAGGTGTCGAACCGGGGCGGGAAGGGGATGCTGGCGCGATTCATGTATGCGAAGGGGTCACTGGACCCGACGACGGCGGAGGAGTTTGGGGATGGTTGGCTGCTGGAGCAGGGCTATACGCTGGTGTGGCTGGGGTGGCAGTGGGATGTGCCGGCGGAGAATGCGAAGCTGCTGCGGTTGGATGCGCCGGTGATCCAGGGGAAGCAGGGAGTAGTGCGGGCGGAGTTGATTCCGGAAGCGCTAGTGAAGCGGATGGAGGTGGCGGACCGGGGGCACGTGCCGTATGCGGCGGTAGCCGGAGCGCCCGCGACGTTGACGGTGCGGGATTGGACGTTGGGGCGGAGGAAGGCGATTCCGGCGGCGCAGTGGAAGTGGACGGCGGAGCGCACGGCGATCGAGATGGCGGCGGGGTTCCAGCCGGGGTTGATCTACGAACTGGTGTATCAGGCGGAGAATCCCAGGCTGGCCGGAGCGGGATTGGCGGCGGTGCGGGACATCGTCTCGTTCTTCAAATACACGAAGAACGGTGTGACGCTGCTGGGGGACCAGCCGCGGTTCATCAAGAGGTCGATCGGATTCGGGATCTCGCAGAGCGGGCGGTTGCTGCGGACGTTTCTGTATTACGGGATGAACGAAGACGAGGCGGGGCGGAAGGTGTTCGACGGAGTGTGGGCGGATGTGGGCGGTGCGGGGCGGGGAAGCTTCAATCACCGATTCGCGCAGGCATCGAGGGATGGGTACGCGCATGCGAACACGCTGTATCAGACGGACCTGTTTCCCTTCTCGGATGTGCCGCAGCCGGCGCCGGGCAAGGAGGAGAACGATGGGTTGCTGATGCGGGTGAGCGAGAAGGCGATGCCGCGGATCTTTTACACGAACGGGTCGTGGGAGTATTGGAATCGCTGCGCGGCGCTGGTGCACACGGACGGCGCGGGTGAGCTGGACGTGCCGCTGGGGCCGTCGACGCGGCTGTATTTCGTGGCGGGGTCGCAGCATGGGCCGGGACAGTTGCCGCGGAAGGCGAAGGAGGCGGCGCAGTGGACGAATCCGAACGAGACGCGTCCGCTGCAGCGGGCGCTGCTGGCGGCGATGCAGGAGTGGGTGAAAGAGGGCAAGGAGCCGCCGCGTTCGGTATATCCGTTGATTGCTGAAGAGGAGCTGGTGCCGCTGAAGAAGGTGAAGTGGCCGAAGGCGGCCGGGGTGGCGCTGCCGGAGAATCCGAAGCAGGCGTATCTGCTGGACTACGGGGCTGAGTTTGAAACGAAGGGGATTGTCACGATCGAGCCGCCGAAGGTGAAGGGGCGGTTCGCGGTGCTGCTGCCGCAGGTGGACGCGGACGGGATCGATCTGGGCGGGGTGCGGATGCCGGTGGTGGCGGCGCCGTTGGGGCGGTTTACGGGTTGGAACATGCGGAGCGTGGAGGCGGGCGGGGTGAAGCAGATGGCTCCGACGCTGGGGTCGTTCTTTGCATTTCCGAAGGCTGAGGTGGCGCGGAGGTACGGGTCGAAGGACGGGTATCTGAAGCGGGTGGGCGAGGAGACGGACAAGCTGGTGAAGCGGCGGTTCCTGCTGGAGAGAGATCGGGAGCGGGTGCTGCAGCATGCGGCGGGGTTGTGGGATTGGGTGGAAAAGAGCGAGGGACGGTAAACTGGATTGCTATGGGTGCACCTCCACAGATGGAACCGCCGAAGCAGCCGATTGAAGGCGTGAAGAACCTGGTGACGATCGGATCGGGCAAAGGGGGCGTGGGCAAGACCACTGTCTCAGTGAACCTGGCGATCGCGCTGGCGAAACTGGGGCAGAAGGTAGGCTTGCTGGACGCCGACGTGTATGGGCCGAATGTGCCGCTGATGATGGGCATCCGGGACACGCCGTACGCGATTGAGAACCGGATTCAGCCGCTGGAGCAGCATGGCGTGAAGCTGATGTCGATGGGGTTTCTGAATCCCGGGGACAAGCCGCTGATCTGGCGCGGGCCGATGCTGCACAGCGTGATGCAGCAGTTCATCCGGCAGGTGGAGTGGGGCGAGCTGGATTACCTGCTGGTGGACCTGCCGCCGGGCACGGGCGACGTGGCGCTAAGCCTGATTCAGACGGCGCCGATTACGGGGGCGGTGGTGGTGAGCACGCCTTCTGAAGTGGCGCTGGAAGACGGGCGGAAGGCCGTGCTGATGTTCCAGCAGGTGAAGGTGGAGCTGCTGGGGATCGTGGAAAACATGAGCTACCTGGTTGTTCCGGAGACGGGGCAGAAGGTGGACATCTTCGGGCAGGGCGGCGGACGGCGGACGGCGGAGGCGATGGATGTGCCGTTTCTGGGCGAACTGCCGTTGAATCCGCAGGTGAGGATCGGCGGAGATTCGGGGCGGCCGGTGGCGCTGCTGGGGGAAGAGGATCCGAGCAGCGCTCCGTTTTACGAGATGGCGAGGGCATTGATGGCGCGATGCGGCGGGAAGCGAAACGCGCCGACGTTTTCGGTGGAGGATTGAGCGGAAGGCAGAGGCCGCGGCGGGCGGGGTAGAAAAACCGGGCGCGGGGTGGAGCAGGCCTGGCGGCCTGCTCCATTCAGGCGCGGGTTGTGAGGACGCGGGCAGCCTAGGCCGCTTGGGCCACGGACTGCGCTTCCTTGCGTTGATGCCAGAGGACCAGGAGGGCGCTGGCTACGAAGATCGACGAATACGTTCCGACGATGATGCCGGCCAGGAGGGCGAAGGCGATGCCGTTGAGGACCTCTCCGCCGAGGAAGTAGAGGGCGAGGCAGGCCAGCAGCGTGGGCCCGGCGGTGAGCAGGGTGCGGCTGAGGGTCTGGTTGATGGACTGATTGACGAGGTCCATGAAGTCGCCGCGGCCGGCGCGGGCGCCCTGGTTTTCACGGACACGGTCGAAGACGACAATCTTGTCGTTCATCGAGTAGCCGATGAGGGTGAGGAGGGCGGCGATGATGTTGAGATCGATCTCGCGGCCGGTGAGGGCGAAGAGGCCGACGGTGATCACCACGTCGTGGACGGTGGCGATGACGGCGGCGACGCCGGAGATGAGCTTGAAGCGGTAGGCGATGTAGAGGAGCATGCCGCCCAGCGCGCCCAGGGTGGCGAGCAGGGCCTGGCGGCGGAGCTGTTCACCGGCGCGCGGGCCGACCATCTCGACGGAGCGGATGTTGAACTTGCTCATGCCGGCTTCGGCCTTGATGGTTTCGAGGACCTGCGGGGTGACGCCTTCGATGCGGCTGAGTTCGTCGTAGCCGCTGATGATGCCGCTCTTTTCGCGGTCGCGGTACTGGAGGATGCGGGCGGTGAGGGCGTTCCACTGTTCTGAGTTGAGTGGCACGCCGTTGCGCATGCCGGCGGTTTCGAAGCGTTCGGCGAGCTGGCGGTGGGGGGAGTTGTTGAGATCGAGCTTGCCGCCGAGGCTGCCGTACTTTTCTTCGAGGGTCTTGCGGATGCCTTCGCGGGTGCGCTCGAGCTGTGCTTCGTCGGCGAGGCCGGAGCCGATGATGAATTCGCCACCGTGCTGGACTTCCTGGACGGAGATCTCGCCGGGGATGTGGGCCGACAGAGTGGAGCGGAGTTCGTCGATGGAGGGTTTGGGCTCGAACTTGACGTAGGTGAGCGTGCCGCCGCGGAAGTCGAGACCGTAGGTGACGCCCTTGGTGGCGACGAGGGCGACGCTGGCGAGGATGGCCAGGAGGGAGAGTCCGAGCGCGAGGTTGCGCTTGCTCATGAAGGCGATGTTGGTGGCGCTGAACAGCTCGCCGTGGCTGGTGGGCCAGATGCTGAGCTTCTGCAGGCGGGGATTGCGGAAGATGTGCCAGTCGAAGATAGCGCGGGAGACGAAGACGGCGGTGAAGAGGTTGGCGACGAGGCCGATGACGAGGGTCACGGCGAAGCCGCGCACGGGGCCGGTTCCGAAGAGGAAGAGGAAGAGGCTGGCGACGACGGTGGTGACGTGGGTGTCGAGGATGGTGACGAAGGCGCGCTGGAAGCCGGCGCCGATGGCGACGGAGACGGCCTTGCCGTTGGACATCTCCTCCTTGATGCGCTCAAAGATGAGCACGTTGGAATCGACGGCCATGCCGATGGAGAGGACGAGGCCGGCGATGCCGGGCAGGGTCCAGGTGGCGTCGATGTAGCTGAGGGCGGCTACGGTGATGAGGGTATTGAGCATGAGGGCGACGACGGCATTGAGGCCGGCGCCGCGGTAGTAGAGGACCATGGAGGCGATGACGAGAGCGAGGCCGACGAGGCCGGCGGTGATGCCGCGGTGGATGGAGTCCGCGCCGAGGGAGGGGCCGACGACGCGCTCTTCGATCACCTTGATGCCGGCGGGGAGAGCGCCGGCGCGGAGGTTGAGGGCGAGGTCGCTGGCCTCTTCCTGATTGGCGGCGCCGGTGATGCGGCCCTGGTCGGAGATCTGGGAGTTGATACGGGGGGCGCTGAGCACCTGGTTGTCGAGGACGATGGCGAGGCGGTTGCCGACGTTGGCGGCGGTGAAGCGCGAGAAACGGTCGGCAGCGTCCTGGGCGAGGACGAAGGAGGTTTCCCAGCCGGTGCCCTCTTCACCCGTCTGTGGGCGGGCGTCGCGAAGATCGCGGCCGGTGACGACCGGCGAGCGGGCCACGAGCCACCAGCCGGTGCCTTCACCGGAGCGCGGCTTGCCGGGGACGAGGCGCGAGTTGAGCGGGAGGATGCCGCCGAGCTCGGCCAGGGCGGACTCCTGGGAAGCGTAGGGGCCGCCTTTGACTTCAGTGAGTTCGAGCATGGCGGCGGTCTGGAGGATGTTCCTGACGCGGGCGGGGTCGTCGACGCCGGGCAGTTGGACGAGGACCTCGGCCTGCGAGTCCGCGCCACCGCGCTGCTGGACGCTGGCTTCGGCGACGCCGAGGGCGTTCACTTTGCGGTCGAGGGTCTGGATGGTCTGCTGGAGCGTCTCGTCGCGGAGGGCGAGGGCGGCAGTGGCGCGCATGGTGAGGCGGTAGTTGCCGGGGGAGGTGGGTTGCAGAGTCCAGGTATCGCCAACGGCTTCCTTGGTGACGCGCACGAAGTCGGCGTCCTTCGCGGTGGGGACGCCGTGAACGGTGATGGCGATGTTCTGGGCGTCGGCGATGGAGGCGGGATCGTTGCGGTCGATGGAGGCGAAGGAGACCTGCGCCTTTTCGAGCTGCGGTTTGAGCCGGTCAATGAACTGGTCGGCTTCGGCCTTGAAGGCGTCCTGCACCTGGACCTGGAGGACCATGTGGCTGCCGCCCTTGAGGTCCAGGCCGAGGCGGATGCTGCGGTGGAAGTGATCGGCCAGTTCCTGGCCTGACCTTGGGAAGCCGGTGAAGGCGAGGATGCAGATGAGGACAATGGCGAGGATGGAAAGCCATTTCCAGCGAAGATTCGATGACATGAGTTACCCCTGAGTGGATTCTTTGCGCACGGAGTTCGTGCCGGCGGTGGAGTCCGCCGTCTGGTGGTGAGAGCCGTGGTTGTGGTCAGCCGAGAAGGCAGAGAGTTCGCGGTCGAAGTCGGCCTCGAACTGGGATTCGAGTTGAGCGAGCCGGGCGTCGACGCGGGAGAGCGTGGCGGCGGCGCCGGCGGCGGTGGGATCGGTACTGGATTCGAGGCTGCGGGCGCAGCCGGAGACCTGGCCTCGCACGGAGGCGATGCCACGGACGAGGCGGTTTCCGATCAACGCGAGGGCGGAGAGCTTGGAGGAGGCGTTGATGGATTCGAAGGTGGATGTGAGCTGGCGGCCCAGGTCGTTGAAGGCCATGGTGAGTTCGCCGATTTCGTCATTGCGTTTGATGGGGAGGGCGGAGGTCCAGGTACCGCGGCCCATGATGTTGATCTGGTAGAGCAGGCGGCTGATGGGGCGGTAGATGACGCGGTACCAGACATAGTTGAGGATGGTGACGGCGATGATCAGCGTGCCGAGCGCGTGCCAGATGCGCATGGTGGTGGTGGAGACGAACATCTGGGCGCGGGTATCCTGGAGCTTGCGCAGCGCGACCGTGTGATCGGCGGTCTCCTGGAGAATGGCTTCATGCTGATCTAGGAGTGCGGCAGTCTGGGCGTAATTGAGCCATTCGGAGACGCCAAACAGAACGGTCACGACGATGGTGGTGATGAGGATCATCCTGACCCTTAAACTCATCGGGAAACCTACCTTTCTTGCGGGTGTATGGATGAATGAGAGAGTGGCTGCACCTGGGGGCGCGCGACACACGAGACATTGGGAGCAGTCAGGGGACTAGTTGTGGAAGGGTGCTAGGCGCGAGGAGGCGCGCGGCCGAAGGAGCAGCGGGCACAGAAGGAGAAGGAGGTGGCGCGAGAGGATGCCGCCAGTTGAGAGGAGGCGGCGAGGCCTTCCAACGACTGGAGCTCAAGTAAAAGAGCGCCGCTCTCGGCGTTGTGGCGTTGGGTGGGCCGTTTGGATACCAGGCTGACGGGTGCGGCTTTCCCAGAGAGTGATTCCGGGGCGGAGTGCGACGCGAGGCCTTCCGGCTGGGTGGCGCGGATGGAAGCCGTGCCGGTCTGAGCGGAAGCCGAGCCGGCAAAAGAGACGGCGAGGATCGCCGCCAGTAAGCACAGTCGCCAGAGTTGGAGTTTCGCCCGCACCAAATTCCATTATAGGCGGTGGGGTGGGCTCGGCGGGGCTCAAGGAAGAGTCAGCGTTCGTCGTCGTCGCCGTCAGCGTCGGGCACGGCGAGCGGGGCGAAGACGGCGTTTTTCGGGGCGGGATAGGGGGTGTTCCAACCCTTGATCTGGCCCCACACGATGCGGTTGAGGCGTTCGACGGGCGCGGCGTCGGGGACGTCCCAGTTCATGCGGGCGGAGTCTTTGGCGGCCTGGCGCGCGGGGCCGCGGAGGGCGTTGAGCGAGGGGTTCATCTCGAAGAGAGAGTGAGTGGGCTGGAGGTGGGCGAAGGGGGCGAAGTCGGGCTGGTCAGTGAACGAGGCGCGCATGTCGGTGGCGATGAGGTCGAACAGGGAGAGTGTGGGGAGGCCGAGGATGAGTTCGATGGTCTTGACGATGCTCTGGTTGGCGTAAAAGGTGGAGTCGACGTGCTGGCGGCGCGTGTAGGGGCTGATGGCGAGGGCGACGGTGCGGTGGCCGTCGACGTGATCGACACCGTTTTGCGCGTCGTCCTCCACGACGAAGATGGCCATCTTCTTCCAGAAGGGCGAGTGGGAGAGGGCGTCGACGATCTGGCCGAGCGCGTAGTCGTTATCGGCCACCATGGCCTGTGGGGTGTTGGTGCCGGGCGAGGCGCCGTTGGTGTGGTTGCTGGGCAGCGACATGATGACGAGGTTGGGCATCTGGCCGGCGGCTTCCCACTGCTTGAATTCGGCGAGGAAGATCTGCGCTCGGACGACATCGGGGATGCCGGTGGTGTAGCTGGGGAAGTTCCTGGCGAGGATCTTGTTGACCGGGGCGATAGGGGCGGTGATGTTCCAGCGTTTGGTGAAATCGGCGCCGGCTTTCCACTCTTCGAGGAGGCGCTGGCGCTGCTGGCGCGGCACGCTGAGGCGGCCGGCGTATTCGCCGAAGATGCGGACGGACTTGCCGCGGGCGAGCGCGGCGTCCCAAAGGAAGCCGCCGGAGGAGTAGGCGAGAGGATCGGAGCCGTCGAAGGGATAGCTGCGGCCTTCGTAGCCGGGCCAGAGGCAGTAGGCGGTTTCACTGGCTTGGGTGACCCACTGATGGCCGTCGGCGGAGTTGCCGCCGGTGGCGTAGAAGTTGTCGAGGAGGACGAAGTCGCGGGCGAGCTTGTGGTGATTGGGGGTGACCTTCTCGCCGAACATGGTGAGGGAGGGGTCGCCGTTGCCGCGGGGCAGGTCGCCGAAGACCTGGTCGTAGGTGCGGTTCTCCTTGACGATGTAGACGACGTGCTCGATGAAGGAGGGATCGCCGGAGCGGGCCGGAATGGCGACAGGCTTCGTGGCTGGAGGCGTGGGCACGGCGGGCAGCGTCATGCGGTTGTTCTCGGCGACGGCGGTGGTGTAGCTGGCGAGGAGATTGCGGTCGGGGACGGTGATGACGTTGACGGAGCCGCGGTAGGAGTGGACGAAGCGGCGCTTGGGCTCGCCGCTCCAGCCGGAGCCGGGGCCGAAGAGCGTGGCGACGGCGAGCTGGCGGCCGTCGGGCGAGACCGCGAGAGCGTTGGGGACCCAGGCGGTGGGGATGAGGCCGAGGATGCGGCCGGCACTGGGATCGACCACCGCGACGGCGTTGATGCCGCCGCATGCCGCATAGAGAGTGGCGCCGTCGGGGGAGAGGGCGAGGGCGGTGGGGGAGATGCCGCGGACGCGCTGAGGGAAGGGCTGCAGATCGATGGTGCGCAGGACGGCGTTGGTGCGCGTGTCGACGACGCTGATGGTGTCGGCATTGGAGTTGGCGACGTAGAGGAGGTGGCGCTTTTCGTCCCAGCGGAGGGCTGTGGGATGGAGGCCGACGGCGATGGTGTGGGTGGCGGAGAGGGTTTTGAGATCGATGCGCGTGAGGGTGCCGGAGGCGGCGATGCCGCGCGCGTCGACGACGGCCTTGTCGGCGTTGATGTCGAGGCCGAGAGCGGCGGTGAGGTCGCCCTGCCTGGGGACGCGGCCGGCCCAGTTGGAGACATAGGCGACGGTGCCTTCCGCGTTGATCACGGCGCCGAAGGGGGCGATGCCGGTTTTGACGGAGCCGCGGACGGCGCCGGATTTCGCATCGATCACCGCGAGTTCATTGGTGGCAGTGAGGGGCACGGCGAGCACGGAACCGTTGGAGGCGATGGCTCCGGCGAGGGCGGTTTTGGGCAGGAATGCCGCGTCGGCCAGTTCGTCGCCGGAGGACTTCTGGATGTGGACCTGGGCCTTGGCGTCCGTGTAGACGGCCAAGGCGTGGCCGGCGTCCGGCAGGAAGGTGATGCCCTGCAGGGCCATGCGGCCCTTGATGGCGATGCGCTGAAGAACCTTGTTCTCTTTCCAGTCCATGCGATAGAGGCCGGTGGCCTGCAGCACGTGGAGTTCGGCGCTGCTGGCGCCGAAGGCAACGCCATAGACGCGGCCCTGGAAGATGCTCTGCACTCCGGCGGGCGTGGTGCGCTGGTTGGTGGTGACCACGCCGGAATCGGTGACCGAGCGGACGGGGGCTTCCGGAGTCTGGGCCAGGCAGGCGAAGCCGATGAGGAGGAGGAGAGTTAGGGTCTTCATGACGGGCAATCCGGTCCGTACCTATGATACGTTGACTTGCGTTATGACGATTCGCTGCCTTCTTCTCTTCTCGCTGATGCTGGCGCCCGCGATGGCCGCCGACTGGGTGGACCTGCTGCCGCCGGAGACCGCGCTAGGCCAGCCGATTCCGGGTTGGACGAGAATCCCCATTCCAGCCATCGCCGGGCTGAAGCCGGAGCCGCAGTGGAAGGTGGACGCGGCTACGAAGTCGATCATCTGCACCGGCAAAGGCGGCCACGAGTGGCTGCGCTACGACAAGGAGCTGGGCGACTACGTGCTCCAGGTGGAATGGCGCTTCACGCCGAAGGAAGGCGAGACGAAATACAACAGCGGCATCGGCATCCGGCTGTCGCCCATGGGCGAGCTGTGGTGGCAGGCGCAGACCGGGTTGGCCGGCGGCTGGCTGTTTGGCGTGAACTTCGCCAACGGCGCGCTGGCGCGCGTGAATCTGAAAGACCAGATGAAAGAGAACCGCGTGAAGCCGGCGGGCGAGTGGAACGTCTATGAGATCCGCGTGCAGGGCGACAAGATCACGCTCTCGATCAACGGCGGCGTGGCGAGCGAGTATGTGGGTGTGGGGCTGCGGCGCGGCTACATCGGCCTGGAAGCGGAAGGCTATGAGATCGCCTTCCGGAATATCAAACTGCAGGCGCTGAACTAGGAATTAAAAGCCAGGCACCTTCCAGACGACCTGTCCACCCACCACGGTAGCAATGGGTCCGCCGTGGAATGTGCGTCCGCTGAAGGGCGTGTTGGTGCTTTTCGAGGCGGTCTGCTTCACGTCGTAGGTCCACGGATATTCGGGGTGGAGGATGGTGACGTCGCCGACGTAGCCGGGCTTGAGGGCGCCGCGTGCCTGCTGGCCTTTCCAGCCGATGACGCGTGCTGGTTCGCTGGTGTAGAGCGCGATCAGCCTGTTGAGGCTGATGCGGCCGGAGTGGACGAGCACTTCCAGCGACACGCCGAGCGCGGTTTCCAGGCCCGTGATGCCGAAGGGGCAGCGTTCGAACTCCTGCATCTTGTCGTCGCCGGCGTGCGGCGCATGGTCCGTGGCCAGGCAATCGACGGCGCCGGAAGCGACGCCGGCGATCACAGCTTCGACGTCGTGATCGCAGCGCAGCGGCGGCTTCATCTGGTAGTTCGAATCGTAAGGCTTCATGTGCTCCGTATGGAGCGCGATGTGGTGGGGCGTGGCCTCGCAGGTGACGGGTAGGCCGCGCTGTTTGGCGAAAGCCACCATGCCGACGGCGTGGCGCGTGGAGATGTGGGCCACGTGATAGCGCACGCCGGTGAGTTCGGCCAGCAGAATGTCGCGCGCCACCATGACGTCTTCGGAGGCGGCGGGGATGCCGCGGATACCCAGGCGGACGCTTTCCACGCACTCGTGCATGTCGCCGCCGGCCGAGAGGTTCAGGTCCTCGCAGTGCTGGATGAGGGGAATGTCGTGCGCACGCGCGGTTTCCATGGCGCGGCGGATGACGCGCGCATTCATCACCGGGCGGCCGTCGTCGCTGATGGCGACCGCGCCGGCGGCGATCATGGAGCCGATGGAGGCGAGTTCCTCGCCGGCGCTGCCCTTGGTGATGGCGCCGATGGGGCAGACGTTGACGATGGCTTCGCGGCGCGCCTTCTCGACGATGTAGGTAGTGACGGTGGCCGAATCGTTGACCGGGTTCGTATTCGGCATGCAGCAGACGGTGGTGAAACCGCCGGCGGCAGCGGCGCGCGAGCCGGTGGCGATGGTTTCGGCGTGGGTGAAGCCGGGCTCGCGCAGGTGGACATGGATGTCGATGAAGCCGGGCGCGACGACGAGTCCGGCGGCGTCGAAGACGTCGGCGCCGGGGGCGGAGAGATCGGGGGCGACGGCACTGACTCGGCCGTCTTCGAGGAGGACGTCGGCGACGGCATCGTGGCCGGACGCCGGGCAGATGACTCTGCCGTTGCGGATCAGGAGCTTCACTGCGACAAAACCCTTTCCAGGACGGCCATGCGCACGGCGACGCCGTTTTCCACTTGGTTGAGAATGCGGGACCGCTGCGAGTCGGCCACGTCGGAAGAGATTTCACGCCCGCGGTTCATCGGGCCGGGGTGCATGACGATGACTTCCGGGTGGGCCAGGCCGAGGTGTTCGCGGCGCAGTCCGTAGAAGCGGAAGTACTCGCCGGCCTGCATGGCGGGCTCGTGAATCCGTTCCAATTGCACGCGGAGCATCATGATCACATCCGCGCCGGTGACGGCGCGCGTCATGTCGTATTCGAGCGTCACGCCGGAGGCGATGGAAGCCATCTCGCGCGGCAGCAGAGCGGGCGGGCCGCACAGCACAATCTCCGCGCCGAACTTCGAGAGAAGATGCACGTTGGAGCGCGCCACGCGGCTGTGCTGAATGTCGCCGATGATGGCCACGCGAAGCCCTTCCAGGCGGCCGCAGCAATCGAGAATCGTGCGCGCGTCGAGCAGCGCCTGGGTGGGGTGCTCGTGCGTGCCGTCGCCGGCGTTGACGATGGGCGTGCTGAGGTGGCGCGAAAGGAAGTGCGGCGCGCCGGAAGCCTGATGGCGCATGACGATGGCGGAAGGCCGCATGGCCGCCAGGGTGTTGAGCGTGTCCACCAGGCTTTCGCCTTTGGAGACGCTGGAGCCGGACGCGGTGATGGCCAGCGTGTCGGCGCCGAGGCGGTGCGCGGCGATCTCAAAGCTGGAACGCGTGCGCGTGGAGTTTTCGAAAAAGGCGTTCACCACCAGCTTGCCCGTGCAGGTGTTCGCCTTGGCGAAGGTGCGCCCGTCATGGGGCTGGAACGCGACGGCGCGTTCGAGGATCTGCTCGATGACGGAGCGATCCGTTTCCTCGATGCCAAGCAGGCCCAGGGCCATGGTGGAACCTCCCTAGTCGGCCTTCTCGACCAGCAGGACTTTCTCGGTGCCGTCGATCTCCTGGAACTTGACCTCGATGATCTCGCGCGAGGAGGTGGGTACCTTGCGGCCGATGTACTGGGCTTCGATGGGCAGTTCGCGGTGGCCGCGGTCGATGAGGACGAGCAGTTGCACGCGCGAGGGGCGGCCGAGTTCGAATAGTGCATCGAGGGCGGCGCGGATGGTGCGGCCGGTGTAGAGCACGTCGTCCATGAGGATGACGTCTTTGCCGGCAACGGAGAAGTCGATCTTCGTGCCGCTCACCACCGGCTTGGGGCCCACGGTGGAAAGGTCGTCGCGGTAGAGATTGATGTCGAGGATCCCCACCGGTACGGAGATCTTTTCCAGCGCCTCGATTTTGGCGGCCAGGCGTTCCGCCATCGGAATGCCGCGGCGCTTGATGCCGATGAAGGCGAGGTTGGCGGGGTCTCCTACTTTTTCCAGCACTTCGTGAGCGAGGCGCACCAGCGTGCGGTCGATCTCGGAAGCGCTCATGAGTTGGGCTTTTTCTCTGGTTGCGCTCATCGGAGTTCAGTTTACTACTTCAGGGGGGCGCGGGACCCCGCTCCGTCAGCGCTTCTCGTGGTAGTAATCGCGAATAATCTGCATCACGGTGTCTGGAAAATCCGTGGCGAAGCTGGCTGCGCCCACGTCGAGCAGGTGGCGGTAGATGGCGGCGTCTTTGGTGGCCCAGGGCAACACCTGGAAGAGGATGTTGTGCGCGCGCAACTCGCGGCCTGTGCTGATGAGGAACTCGTCGGAGGGAGACTGCGCGCCGTTCACGGAGCGGATGTGAATCTGAAGCTGCGAGATATCGGCGAAGTTCACCTCGCGCAGCTTGGCGACACGCGCCGCCAGATCGGCTTCCGTGCCGCCCATCCAGTGGAGCGTGAAGGAGTCCGGCGCCAGGGCTTTCCACTGGCGGATGATGCTGTAGTCCGTGCTGGCGAGGATCAGTTGCCCGCGCACTTGGGCCGTGCCGGATTCTCGCGCGAGCTGCGCCAGGTCGACGTTCTTGATGTCGATATAGAGGCGGCGGCCGGGATTCTTGCGGAGGATCTGATAGACCTGATCGAGCCGCGGCACGCGCTGGCCCTTGAACTTGCCGCCTTTCCACGCGCCGATGTCGAGCTGAGAGACCTGCGACCAGGTGAGATCCTGGATGCCGCGCTTCTTTTCCGCGGGCGAGGCATCGGGCAGGATGCGGCTGAAGTCGTTGTCGTGGAAGGCGACGATCACGCCGTCGGAGGTGGTGCGCAGGTCGGCTTCCGGCACCGTGGCGAGCTTCCAGGCGAGTTCGAAGGCGTCCAGCGAGTTCTCAGGCATCAGTTCGCCGGCGCCGCGATGGCTTTGCACGACGAACTCGCGCAGCGGGATGTGGCCGCGGACGTTCCAATCGGCTTGCGCGGAGGCGAGCAGCGGAAGGAGGAAGAAGAGCAGGGATTTCATGGGGAGTCAGTAACGGATCATCCGGCCGCGCATGCGCCGCGCGGTCTTTTCGATCTCCTCCAGGTCCTTGGTGGCCTTGAGGGAGAGCACATGGCCGGTGGTCTTCTTCAGTTCCGCTTCGATGGTGTCGAGCTTGGCCCGAATGGACTGGATGTCCTTGAGATTCGCCTCGTAGTCCGCTTTCAGGATGGCTTCAGACTGGAGCTTGCCGTTGGGCAGCCGGCGATCTTCGGGGCGCTCGCGCTGGTCGGGCGGCTGATCTGGAAACTGGGCCAGGGCGGCGAAGCCCAGCAGGAGGGCGGCGAGAGCCGGCTTGGTAAACTGGTTCCTAATGAAAGACGTCAAGTTGGGCATCGTCGGCCTCGGCAATGTCGGCGGTGGAACACTCACCATTCTGGCTGAAAACAACGAAGAGATTGCGCGCAAGCTGGGCTTCCGTCTGCAAGTGACTGCGGTGTGCAGCCGAACGGCGACGGAGAAGAGGCTGCCCGCCGGCATCGCGCCGATGCTCATCACCACGGATTGGCGCGAAGTGGTGGCGCATCCGGAGGTGGATGTGGTGGCCGAACTCGTCGGCGGCACCGGTGTGGCCAAAGAAGTGGTGGAGGGCGCCATCGCCGCCGGTAAGAGCGTGGTGACCGCCAACAAGGAACTGATCGCGCTGGAGGGCGTGAACATCTGGCGCCAGGCACAGGCGAAGGGCGTGACGTTGGCCATGGAAGCTTCCGTCTGCGGTGGTATCCCCATCCACGCCGTGCTGCGCGAAGGCATTGCGGGCGACCGCATTGAGACCGTCTTCGGCATCCTCAACGGCACCAGCAACTACATCCTCACCGAGATCGAACAGCACGGCTCGGACTTCGCCGCGGTGCTCGCCGAAGCCCAGCGGCTGGGCTATGCGGAAGCCGACCCCACGGCCGACATCGGCGGCTTCGACGCGCGCTCCAAGCTCGTTCTGCTCGCCTCGCTCGCTTTCGGTGTGCGGCTCACTCCGGCCGACATCTACACCGAAGGCATCCAGCGCGTTTCACCCACGGATTTCGCCTACGCGAAGCAGTTGGGCTGCACCATCAAGCTGCTGTGCGCGGCGCGGCGCGTGGACGGCGGGCTGTTCGTGTCCGTGCGCCCGGCGCTGCTGCCCGGCACGACGATCATGGCCAGCGTGCACGGCGCCTATAACGCCGTGTGGTGCCGCGGTGCGTTCGGCGCGGATACCTTCTACTACGGCCGCGGCGCGGGTCCGACGCCCACCGGCGTGGCCGTGGTGAGCGACCTGATGCGCGTCGCCCGCGAGATCCGCCCTGCCGCCGCACACCGCGTGCCGCCATTCGCGCACACGGAAGTGCCGGATTCGAAGCCCCTGCCCATCGGCGACCAGAAGCGCCCATGGTATCTGCGCTTCCGCATCACGGACCGCCCCGGCATCATCCGCGATCTTTCTTCCATCCTCGCCGGCCACGGTATCTCCATCGACGCCGTGCTGCAGTTGCCAGACCAGGACAAGCAGAACCTGCCGTTCGTCATCACGCTGGAGAACTCGCTGGAATCCTCCGTGCGCAGCGCCGTGGAGCAGATGGCGGCCTTGGAGTTCATGGTGGAGCCGCCGCTGGCGATGCCGATTGAGAGGGGCGTGTGAGGAAGGAACTGGTGCTGGCGGCTGTGCTCGCCGTGCCCGTCTGCGGGCAGGTGGCCGACAAGGCCAACGAACGTTACCGCACCGCTGAAGGCCGGCAGGGCATGCTGGCCAACCTCAGCGCAGAAGATCGCGCCGCGCGGCTGAAGGGCGAGGCGATCGTGAAGGAACTGGGCGTGCAGCCCGGTTCCACGCTGGCCGATCTCGGCACCGGCGGCGGCGCCATGTTGCCGCTGTTCAGCGAGGCCGTGGGCGCGAAGGGCCAGGTGATAGCCGAGGATATCTTCGCGGATTTCCTCACGCCGACAAAGACGAAGTACGCGGCATTGAAGAATGTGAGTTTCGTGCTCGGTACCGAGAAGGACGTGAAGCTCCAGGCCGCCTCCGTGGATCTGGCAGTGACCATCGACGCCTATCATCACTGGGATTACCCCGCGGAAGTATTGGCCAGCGTGAAGAAGGCGTTGCGTCCGGGCGGCAGGTTCGCGATCGTCGACTACTTCAGGCGCGCAGGCGCCATGGACGCGCCCGGCAACGCTTTGCAGCACATCCGCCTGGATCGGGACGACGTGATCAAAGAGGTGACCGCGCTCGGCTTCCAGTTGGAGCGCACAGTGGAGCACGTACCCGGCAAGCAGTACATCGCCATCTTCACGCCGGTCCGCTGAAGACGCGGCGCTCCAGCGGCGTGGAGAGCACCACGGACGTCACCGTGGGGCCGAATGCGCTGAACTTTTCGATTAGTTTCTCGAGGTCGCCGACGTCCGGAATGGCGGCCTTCAGCACAAACGCTTCGCCACCCGTGACGTGGTGGCACTCCTCCACCGAAGTGAGCCCCTGCACCTGTTTGAGGAATCGCGGATAGTCCTTCGGCGGCACATGCACGCGCAGAATCACCTTCAGCGGGCGGCCTATGGCCTTGAGGTCCACGCGCGCCGTGTAGCCGCGGATGACGCCCAGGTCCTCCATGCGGCGCACGCGCTCCGCCACGGCCGGGGCGGTGAGCTTCACTTTGCGGCCCAGCTCGGCGAAGGTCATGCGCGCGTTCTCCTGTAGCAGCTTCAAAAGCTGCCAGTCCCGAGCGTCCAGCGAATCGTAAGTATTCATGTCGATTAGCCTTCGATCGCTACTGTATCAAATGCCGGATTCGCCCTATTCTGCCGCTATGACTCCTTACTGGAACGGTGCGGTGCTGGGTTTTTCGATTGCGGCGCCCGTGGGGCCCATCGGCTTGCTGGTGATCCGACAGTCGTTGTCGGGTGGCGCGCGGGCCGGCCTGCGCTGCGGGTTGGGCGCGGCGGTGGCCGATCTCTGTTATGGCGCGCTGGCGGCCGCCGGCGTCACATTGTTTGCCCGGTGGCAGGAGCAGGCGGCGCTGTGTGGCGGCCTGCTGCTGTGCTGGCTGGCATGGAAAGCCTGGGGAGCCGGGGCGGCGCAGGCGGCCGCCGGCAGCGGTTTCATCACCACGTTCCTGCTGACGCTCTCGAATCCCATGACCATCCTCGCCTTCGCGGCGATGGTGGCGGGCGCCGGAGCGGCTTCGCCCGCCTGGTTCATGACGGGTGTCTTCAGTGGATCGCTCGCCTGGTGGCTGGTGCTTTCCAGCGCGGCGGCGGCGCTGCGCGGACGCTTCCCGCAGGCCGGGATGGCGTGGCTGAACCGCGCCTCGGCACTCGTGCTATTCGCGTTCGGGCTGCGCGCGCTCAGTACAGCGGTACGCGGGATCCTTGCGTGACGTGCGCCGTGATGCGGCAGACGCCGTCGATGCGTCCACCCACGGTGTCGCCGGGCTGGAAGGGTGCGGCTTTCGGGCAGCCGGTGGAGATGATGTCGCCGGGATCCAGCGCGTAGAAATCGCTGTGGAAGCGCACGAGTTGGGCGGGCAGGCGGCACATGCTCGACACCAGGTCGCGCGAATAAGGCGCGCCGTTCAGTTCGGTCACCACTTCCAGCGCGCCGATGTCGGCGATCTCATCGGGCGTGACAATCACCGGGCCGAAGCTGAAGAACGTGTCGATGGACTTGGCTCGCGTGAGAAACCGCGGGCTCTTGGCGATGATGTCGAGCCCCGTCAGATCGAGCGTGGCCGTGTAGCCGAAGATCACCTCGGAGACGTGCTCCTCCGGCACGAAGCGGCAGCGGCGGCCGATGATGATGCCGAGTTCGCATTCGGCGTCGGCCTTGGCGCAGACGTCGGGTGGAGGCAGTACGATGTCGCCGCCGGGGGCGACCATGCAGGAGGCGGGCTTCAGAAAGCTGCCGGGCTCGTCCGGCTCCGCGGTGTTGGGATCCGGCAGCTGGCAGCGGTAGTTCGGGCCCACGCAGAGAATTTTGGGCGGGGCGGTGTAGGGCAGGGCCGGAGTGACCTCAGTGAGCGGGATGCCGGCGATACCGCGCAGATCCCGCAGCGGAGCGAGGTCTCCGTTCTGGATGAGGACCAGCAGATCGCCGGGCAGCGTGGTGCCGCGGGTGGCGTTCACTTCAGAAAAGAGCACGGCTTCGGTGCCGCGGAGCGCGGCCGGACCGTGCTGGCAGTGGATGAGTTTCATGAGTTCCTTGCGATCTCCATCAGGTCGGCGAAGACGCCGTATGCGGTTTGCTCCGGGCCAGGGTTCAGGGTGAAAACGCCGAACTGGCCCATGAGGTCGGTTTCAAGAACGAGCAGATTGGAGGTGCCGTGCATGGAGGCGAGCACGTCGTCGCGGTCCAGCACCTCGGCGCGGACGCGCAGTTTCACGCCCTGCGCGGTGCGCCGGGCGCGGCTGACCAGCACGATGCGCTTGCCTTTCGCGGCCGCCTCCGCCAGTTTCTCCGGCGTGAGCTGGCGGATTCCTTTGCGATCCACCTGCGCGGGCGTGGTGCGCGCATCCATCCAGACGTTGGCCAGCGCGGCGGCCTTGCAGGCGGAGTCCCACCCTTCGATGTCGAACCACGGATCGCCCTCGGCCACGCCCAACGCGCGAGCCTGGGCGATGCCCTCTTCGAAGGAGTGGCCCCGCGCCATCGCTTCCAGGATCACCTTGGTGGTGGAGTTGAGTGCGCCCGCAAAGCCCGTCACCGTAGCGGCGGGCAGGCATTGGCGCACCATGTTGTAGACGGGCGTGCCGTCCATCGTCACCGCTTCATGGAGGAAGCGGACGTTGTGCCGGCGGGCCTCATCGCGTAGTCCGTGATAGGCGCAGGCCACGGGACCCTTGTTCGCCGTCACCACGTGCAACCCGCGGCGCAGGGCCGTGGGGATGTGCGTCAGCGCGGGCTCGCCATTCTCGGGGTTGAGCGTGGTGAGTTCCACCAGCACCTGCGCCTTAGCGCGTTCCAGCACTTCTTCCAGAGACGCTGCCGGCGGGCCGAACTCCGGATCGGTGGAGAGGCCGCTGACGTTGCAAGCCGTGCCGTGCCGTGTGTGGATGGCGTTGATGCGGAACGGATGCGCGCCCCGCTGCTGGTGCAGGAGGCGCGCCAGCGCGCGAGCGACATTTCCGAAACCGAGGACGGCGAGGTTCAAAATTCGAGCTTCTCGATGAGAGCGTTCAGTTCAGTCTGTAGCGTGGCCATGCTCTTCCGCAACTGCTCCTGGCGGTCGCGAATCTGCGCCAGGCGCGCGTCGCCCTTGGCGAGATCGGCGGCGTAGCGGTTCACTTGCTCCTGCTGGCCGGCCACGCGGTTCAGGCTGTTGATGTTCTGACGCAGGCGGTCCTGGTCGCGTTGGATCTCATTCGTTTCGCCGGTCAGCTGCGTACTCTCCGTCTGCGCAGCGGCCAGTTGCCGCTTCTTGGCGAGGATGTTCTCGATCTGCGGCCGCGCCGCGGCGGGTAGGCTCTTGCTCTGCGTGTAGGAGAGCAGAATGTCAGGCGTGAGCGAACTGATGGTGAGGCTCTCTTCCACCTCACGCTCCTCCACCACGGTGAGCTTCTGCGTGGAGCGCGGCGCCAGCTTCACCGCGAAGCGGTAGGCGTTGGGAGAGGTCTCATCGGCCTTGGGGCGCAGCAGCTTCTGGTTCTTGTCCACCGGATGCTCGATGAGCAGCGTCTTCTCCTTCGCATCCGCGTTGTCGACGGTGTAGGTTGTGGTGGTCTCCACGGCCGTTCGCGTGGTGATGAGGCCGCGGTTGGCCTTCAGACTGCGGATCGTGTCGGTGCCGGATTCGAAGTTCGTGGTGACGCGCGTAGCCTGATCCACGGCGTAGCTGATGAGGCGCTTGTCTCCGGCCTTTAGCGTCTCCACCAGGGCCTCGCCGGAGTAGCCCGCCGAGTGGTAGACGGTGATCGGCCCGCCGTCCAGCGTCTTGCCCGTCGTGTTGGTGAGCTCCGCCGCGTGCCGCGGATTCGGCTGGTTGCGGTCCGAGTAAATGAGCAGCTTGCGCGCGCCCAGCTTCTGTTGCACGAACGGGATCAGCAGCGATTCGTCCTTTCGCGCGTTCACCGGCCTCGCAAAGTGATACTCGAACAATTCGCCAGCCTCTCTAGCCTCGGCTGCGGGCACCACGCTGCTGATCATCATCTGCGGAGCGGGCTTTGGTGGCGCGACCGGAGCGGCCGCCATCGTCTTGGCTTCCCTCATCTGGCGCACCCCGCCCACGGCGTTGGCGCGCATCTCCTGCACCTCGGCAGCGCGGAGCGCCCCTTCATACACTACAGGCGCCGCCGCCTGTTCGTCTGCCAGACCCGCTTCCTGCCGCTGCACGTAGCGCGCATCGTACAGCCGGCTGATGAACGACACCGGCTTGCCGCTGACCACGGTGAGATCCACGTTGGCCCAGTCCTCCCCGGTGGCATTGTCAACAATCGCCCATCCCTCCAGCGTGGCCTCGCCGGTCTCCGGCAGCACCAGCCGGTAGCTGGACTTCCACACCGGCGCCGGCGCCAGGTACCGGGCCACCAGCCGTTGCGCGCCGGAGCCCACGGGATCGACAAACACGGCGCGCTTGTCCCGCGAGCGCGATTGCACCATGGCCAGCAGCGCGTCGTTGAGTTGCTGCTGCAGCCGCTGGTCGGCCAGCCGGATGTTCGCCGCCGCGTCCAGATCCAGGATCCGCAGTTCGCCGCTGTCGGCCAGAATGGTCAGCTCCTGCTTCTGCGGCTGCGCCTGCGACGCCGCCGTCAGCCGGCCGCTGATGACGGAGCCGGCCACCGCCTCGCCGCGGTATTTGAGTTCGATGCGCGCGCCGCGCCACTGGTCCAGTAGGACCGACAACGGCTGTTGCGCGCCGATCTGGATGCCCTGGTCCGCCAGCTTCTTCTGCAGCGGCTCGCTCAATTCATAGCGGATGCGGGCCACGCCGCCCGGCGCGTCCACTACCAGCGATTTCAGCACGTCGTCCATCTCGCCGGCCTTGAAGTCCAGCCGGCCGGACTCGCCCGGCTTCACCTCGCCCGCGCGTTCATAGTAAGCGACACCGTTCTTATATACGATGACGCGGGTGACCGGCAGATCCGCCGCCTGCACCATCGGCGCTGATTGAACCAGGGTCGCCGCCAGAATGACGGAAAGCGCTCGTTGCATATTGCCTCTCCTAATGCCATGGTATGTTCAGAGGAACCCATGGGGAATCTCTCACTGCTCCTGGTGGACGACGAAAAACCGCTGCTCGCGCTGCTGAGGAAGTACCTCGAGCGTAACGGCTATGCGGTGGACGTTGCCGAAACCGCTCAGGATGCACTGAGTAAATGCCGCCAGAGCCCCTGTCCCTTTCAAATTGTCGTGCTCGATTTGAAATTGCCCGACATGCACGGCGACCAGCTTCTCCCCTTGCTGCTCGAAGCCAGCCCGTCGCTCAAGGTGCTGATCTCCAGCGGCACCCCCTTCAGTAACGAAGTGCTGCCTGCGGCGCAACGCCCGCGCGTGAGTTCCATCCTGAAACCCTACATGCCCGCGGAATTGCAGGATGCCATTCAAGCCCTGGCGCCCTGCGCCCGCGGCGCTTCCGCCTAAGTGCCGCCGCGGCGCGTCAGTCGAGCATCGCCCGCAGCCGCTCGGAAAAGTTCTCTTCCTCCTCCGACCACAGAATCCGCCGCTCGGCCGAGAGCTCCTCTTCCACGTCCTGCGCATAGTGGAGCAGGCTGCGGATATTGGATTGCACGGGCCGCAGGTGGTCGCTCTGCTCCTGCGGCAGGTAGAGCCGGTCCGGTCCGAAGTCGATCCGCACATGCTCGCCGCGTGGCGCGTCGAACTCCGGCCCGTAGACGTCGATCAGCACCTTGGTGGGCCTGAGTTCCCACTCGCCGGTCCACTGATAGATGTCCCAGCGGGTCTCCACCTGGAATGCGCAGTCCTCGTGCAGAAACTCCTGCGCGCGGCTGGCCACGGCGGAGGCGTCCGGCGGGCCGTCGATGAACTCTTCCAGTTGCGGTGCCTCGTGGAAGTTGAGCGCGAACACGCGCAGAATGCCGCCCGGCATCAGCTTGGAATTCGGGAAGACGCTCAGCGCCTTGCGGAGGTAGAGAGGGAGGGCCATCGCGGAGTAGCCGCGCAGCCACAGTGAGAGAAAGAGCGGATCGCCCATAGTCGTTTATTCGGAAACACGCCGGAAGGCGCAGACGCCCAGCGGCGGGAGCGTGAGAGTGATGAAGTGATGGCGGCTCTGCATCTCGCCCTGCGTGGAGTGGAGCAGGCCGGGGTTGCTCACGCCGCTGCCGCCGAATTGCTCCCAGTCGCTGTTGAGGATCTCCTGGTAAGCGCCTGGCTCCGGCACGCCCACGTTGTAGGGTTGGCGCACCAATGGCGTGAAATTGCAGACGAAGACGAGGAAGTCCGACGAGTTCTTCGCCCGGCGGACGAAGCTGATCACACTCGCGTCGATATCCTGGAAATCGATCCACTCGAAGCCGCGCCAGTGCGCGTCCACTTCGTGCAGGCTCGGCTCCGCCACGTAGAGGTAGTTCAACTCCCGAACGAACTCCTGCAGCCCTCGGTGCAGCGGATACTGCTGCAGGTCCCAGCGGATCTGGCCCTGCCAGTTCCACTCTTCGTATTGGCCCAGTTCGCTGCCCATGAAGAGCAGTTTCTTGCCCGGGTGGCTGTACATATAGCCGAGGAACGCGCGCACGTTGGCGAAGCGCTGCCATTCGTCGCCGGGCATTTTGCCGATCAGCGAAGACTTTCCATGCACCACCTCGTCATGCGAGATGGGCAGCATGAAATTCTCCGTGAAGGCGTACAACATGCTGAACGTGATGCGGTGGTGGTTGAACTTGCGGAACACGGGGTCCGCCTTGAAGTAGGCGAACATGTCGTGCATCCAGCCCATGTTCCACTTCATGGTGAAGCCGAGGCCGCCGGCGTACACCGGATGCGAAACGCCGGCAAATGAGGTGGACTCCTCCGCCACGGTGATGGCGCCCGGAACCTTGTGCGCCTCTTCGTTGAATCTGCGGATGAAGTCGATGGCTTCCAGGTTCTCGTTGCCGCCGTACTTGTTCGGGATCCAATCGCCGGCCTCGCGCGAGTAGTCAAGATAGAGCATGGACGCCACGGCGTCCACCCGCAATCCGTCGATGTGGTACTCCTTCAGCCAGAACAGCGCATTGGAGATGAGGAAGTTCCGCACTTCGTTGCGGCCGAAGTTGAAGATGAGCGTGCCCCAGTCGCGGTGTTCCCCCAGGCGCGGATCCTCGTGCTCATAGCAGGCGGTGCCGTCGAAGCGGGCCAGTCCGTGGGCGTCTTTGGGAAAGTGCGCCGGCACCCAGTCCACAATGATGCCGATGCCGTTCTGGTGGCATTGGTCGACGAAGTAGCGGAAGTCGTCCGGGGTGCCGAAGCGCGCGGTCGGCGCGAAGTAGCCCACCACCTGGTAGCCCCAGGAGCCCGCGTAAGGGTGCTCCATCACCGGCATCAATTCCAGGTGTGTGAAGCCCAGCCGTTTCACGTAGGGGATGAGGTTGGCCGCGAGTTCGCGGTAAGTGAGAGGCTCGCCCTCGGGCGACTTCATCCACGATTCCAGGTGTACTTCGTAGCAGGCGACAGGCCGGTCCAGCCAGTTGGTGTGGGCGCGCGTCTCCATCCAGTGCTGGTCCTGCCACTGGTAGTGATTCAGGTCCCAAACGATGGAGGCCTGCTTCGGCGGAGCTTCGCTGTAGAAGCCGTATGGATCGCACTTCAGCCCGGAAACGCCGAAGACTTTGGAACGGATGAAGTACTTGTAGATGTCGCCCTGCTTCACGCCCGGCAGGAAGATCTCCCAAATCCCGCCGTTGCGCCTCCGCATGGGATGGCGGTGCGGGTCCCACTGGTTGAAGTCGCCGGAGACGCTCACCATCTCCGCGTTTGGAGCCCACACGGCGAAGCGGCAGCCGGACACGCCGTCGATCTCCATCAGGTGCGCGCCCATGCTGTGCCAGGCTTCGTGGTTGGTGCCTTCGGCGTGCAGGTAGATGTCGTGATCGGTGAGCAGCGGCCGCAGCCTGTAGGGATCTTCCAGGATCTCTACGCCGCCGTCCTGCAACTCCATCTCGATCCGGTAGTGGCCAGGATCGGCCTTGAGCTTCGCTTCGAAGAGTCCGCCGGCGTGTACCTGCTGCATGGGCGCCGGCTCGGCATCGGGGATCAGCAGCCGCACAGAAGCTGCCTGTGGGAGCAGCGCACGGACAATCCACTGCTTAAACACCCGGTGCGGGCCGAGGATGGAGAACGGATCGCCGTGATAGCCGCCGACTAGGGCTTCGAATTCTCCGGGCTTCATGCGGCTATTATGGCAGTTCATGGACATCGACACACTGCAAAAGGCGGAGTTGCACGTCCACCTGGAAGGCAGCGTCCGGCCGGAGACGCTACGCGAACTCGCGCCTGCCTTGTCCTTGGAGGAGATTGTTGCCCGTTATCGCTATGAGGACTTCATGGGGTTTCTCATGGCGTTCAAATGGGTGAACCAGTACCTGCGCGCCCCGCGGGACTTTGCGCTCATCACGCGCCGGCTCCTGGAGGAATTCGAAGCGCAAAACGTGGTTCAGGCCGAAGTCAACATCAGCGCCGGTGTCATGCTGATGCGCCGCTTGCCCGTGGAGGAGATCTTCGCCGCTATTGCCGAGGAGGCCAGCCGGAGCCGCGTACGCGTGCGGTTCATCTTCGACGCCGTGCGCCAGTTCGGGCTCGATCATGTCCAGGACACCGCGCGCGTGGCGGTGAAGCTGAAACACCTCGGCGTGATCGCCTTCGGCATCGGCGGCGATGAGCTGAACGGCCCGGCCGGCCAGTTTCGCGAGGTGTTCCGATACGCCGCCGACAACGGGTTGCGCCTGGCTCCGCACGCCGGAGAGACCGACGGTCCGGCCAGCGTCTGGGCCGCGCTGGAGTGCGGCGCGGAGCGCATCGGCCACGGCTTCCGCTCCATCGAGGACCCCCTGCTGGTGAAGCACCTCCGCGACCACGACATCCCCCTCGAAATCTGCCTCACCTCCAACGTCTGCACCGGCGCCGTGCGCAGCCTGCGCGAGCACCCCTTCCGCCGGCTCTTCGACGCCGGCGTGCCCATCATCCTGAACTCGGACGACCCGGCGATGTTCCACACCACCCTCGTGCGCGAATACAAGATCGCCATGCGGGAGTTCGGGCTGGGCGAGGATCAGATCCGCCACCTGGCAGACAATAGTTTGCGCTACGCCTTTGACCGTCCCTTGGCCAACCACACCTTGTAATCGGCCGGCGCCCGGTGCTCCGCCATCGCGTCCAGCAGCGCGGCAGGATCGGAATCGACGAAGATCATCTCTCGATGGGCCGGGTGGATGAAGCTGTCCGCCGCCGCGCGATCGCAAAAGGCCAGCAGATGATCGAAGAATCCGTTGACGTTCAGGAGTCCCACCGGCTTGGCATGGAAGCGGAGCTGCGCCCAGGTGAGGATCTCGAACAGTTCGTCCAGCGTGCCGAAGCCGCCCGGCATGGCGACGAACGCGCCGGCCAATTCGCACATCAGCGCTTTGCGGTCGTGCATGGACTCCACCACGTGCTGCTCCGTCAGCCGCGTGTGCGCCACTTCCTTCTCCACCAGCGCGCGCGGGATCACGCCGCTGACGTGGCCCCCGGCTCCCAGCACCGTGTCGGCCAGCGCACCCATCAGACCCACATGCGCGCCGCCATACACCAGCTTCAGCCCGCGTCCGGCAATCACCCGGCCCATGCCGCGGGCCGCTTCAAAGTAGTGCTCGCCGGCTCGCGAGCTGGAGCCGCAATAGACACAGATCGAATCGAACATGCTCACTTGAGAATCCCACACGGTGCCGGCCGTGCTTGCCCGCTTATTGCGGAGGCAGGTTCAGCGCCCGCCGCGCCGCGCGCGCCACCTGCGGATCCGCGTCCCCGGCCAGCGGTTTCACGAGATCCAGCGCCCCGCCGCTCTTCAGGTCGTAGACCAGCGTCAGCCGTTCGGCCGGTGTCAGTGCACCTGACGGCGGCACGCGCCCCTGGCTCCATCGCGATCGGTAGTAACCCGCGCCGCGCGCATTCGGCAGGATCCACGCCGGGCACGCCCGCAGCGGAACCTCCTTCCGCTCCGTGTCCACCACCGTGCAGCCGTGAGCCGCGTCGGTGCGCCAGCACACCGGGATCGTCCAAGGCTGCTTGCCGCCGCTCTGCGAGAGTACCAGCGCGGGTTTGGCGCCGGGCTCGCAGCGTGCTTCCGCGGATACCTCTGGGATGCCCGTGCGGTTCAGAAAGCTTTCAAGCACTGGAGCGGCCGCCGGCGGCAACACCGCCTGCAGGTCGGAGAGCGATGCGGTTCCATCGGCGTGCCCTTTCAGGTATGCGCGCAACTCGGATTGAAAGCGCTTCGGCCCCAGCCACTCTTCCAGCATCAGCAGCACAGCCCCCGCCTTCTGATAAACAAACTGGCTGTATGCTCCGCGCAGGGCGTTGCGGTCCGGCATCTCCAGCCGCACGGGCCGCGTGCGCGGACCGGCATCGGCACCCATCATCCGCTCACGCGCCTGGATCGCGTTCAGGTTGCGCAGAGCCGGCGGCCGCTCCTGGTCCATCATGCGCGCCGCCAGCCAGGTGGCAAAACCTTCGCTCAGCCACACGTCCTTCCACGTGCTCTGCGTCACCAGGTTGCCGAACCACTGGTGCACGAGTTCGTGCGTCATCAGGCCGCGGAGCGCGCGCCGCCGGTCGTCGTTGTCACCCTCCGGCGTCAACAGCAGCGAGGAGCTGAGGTATGTGATCAGGCCCGGGTTCTCCACTGCTCCAAAGGCGCCCTCGGGCAGTGCGATGTGATCCAGCTTGCGCCACGGATAGGCGATGCCCGTGTAGTCTTCCAGCCGCCGCAGCACCGTGTCCGTGATCTCTGTGGCGTAGAGCCCGGTTGCGGCTTGGCCCCGCGGCGTAATGGTTCGTACAGGGATGCGCTTCCGCCCGGCGCGCGCCGCCGCGGTGACATCGAAGGGCCCCACCGCGAAAGCCGTCACCTCGGCGGGCAGCAGTTGGGTCTGCTCGAAGTGCACCGTCTTCCAGCCACTCTCTTCCGTGGTCTCAGAGGTAGCCGGAGCGTTTGTGAACGCCTGCAACGCCGCCGGCACACGCAGGTGGAACTGCCAGGTGGACTTGAACCGCGGTTCGTCAAAGCACGGAAACGCCCGGCGCGCCTCGATCGGCGTGAACGTCGTGAAGAGATACCACTGGTTCGCCACCTGACGGCGGTATGGCCCGTCGAGAGACCTGTCGTTCATCCGGCCGGAGAAGCGCAGGCGCAGCACGGCCGGCCCGGGCGGAACTGGCGACGGGGTCTCCAGCGCCACGAACTCGTCGTCCACAGGGGTGGCCTGCGCTGCCAGCACCACCGAACCGGCCTGGACGCTGGCCTCCTCGATGCTGAGCCCCTTCGCGTTGAGCCAAAGACGCGCACTGGCTTCACTCAGCCGTACTTGGATCTCGACCGAGCCCGAGAAGACCGGCGTCGCCGGATCGAGTGTGAGCGAGACCTGACAGGAGACCGGCCGCACGGTGTCCGGCAGTCGGAAGCCCGGCGGTGCCTGCAAGGCGGCCAGCAGGAACAGCGCGGCGGGGGCGGAGAGCATCCCTCTACTTTATTCGTGAATTTCTGGAACGCGCGCCGAGGCTGGATCGTATGGCCTTCTGATGATGCGGTACATAGTGGCAGTGGTGTGCCTGGGCGGCCTGTGGGCGCAGACCCCGACGTTCCAGACCGGCGTCTCGCAGGTGCGTGTGGACGTGGAAGTCTTCGATCGCGGCGGCCCCGTGCCCAATCTCGCCGCGCAGCACTTCAAGGTGAAGGACAACGGCCATGAGCAGAAGGTGGTCCACGTCACCCAGAACGAAGAACCCCTCGACGTGATCCTCGTCTTCGACACCAGCGGCAGCATGAAGAAGACGGTGGAGAACGTGGCCGCCACGGCGCGCAAGTCTCTGGGCCAGTTGCGCCAGGGCGACCGGGTCAGCGTCATGACCTTCGCCAGTCGCCCACGGCTGCTCTCCGGCTTCACCGAAGACATGCTGGCCGTCCAGACCACCATCGAACGTGACATCCTCGATGAGCCCTTCGAGGGCGCCACGCGCATCTGGGACGCCAGCTACGAATCAGGCCGCGTGCACTTCCGCCAGGGGCGCAGCGGCCGCCGCCGTGCCGTCGTCATGATTACCGACAACCTCGGCCAGAAGGGTAAGCGCGACGACGACGAGGCTTTGGAAGCACTGTGGGAAGCCGATGCCGTTCTCTGCGCAGTAGTCATCGGCAACCCCGAATTCGAACGGCGCGAGCGCCACGTGATTCACGTGGACAAGATCGTTCGCGAAACCGGCGGCGGCCTCATCTTCTCAGACGATCCCGGCGAGGCCTTTCAGAAGATGATCCAGCGCATCCGCAGCCGCTACTCGGTCTACTACGAGCAGCCGAAGGGCAAGGGCGGCGAGTTCCGCAATGTGAAAGTGGAGCTGCAGGGCGAGGCAAAGAAACTCTACCCCGATGCGCGCGTCAACGCCCGCAAGGGCTACCGCCTGCCGGATTGATCACTCCGCGCCAGCGTGCGCTTCAGCAGCAGGTCCGCCAGGTAAAGCAATGCCGGCACGCTCATCAGGGCCACAATCGAGTAGTTCCTGAAGTGAATGAGCACGGTGAAAGCGGCCAGCGCGGCCAGCGACAATAGCGCCCCCTCCAGTT
Organism: Paludibaculum sp.; assembly: GCA_029973955.1. Lineage (GTDB taxonomy): Bacteria > Acidobacteriota > Terriglobia > Bryobacterales > Bryobacteraceae > Paludibaculum. The sequence continues at coordinate 216,759 of JARKQJ010000218.1, forward strand.
CCCACTTCAAGGCCAGCAGCGGCGAGAGGCACGCCGTCGCGCACAACGCGATGCCCAGCCATTCGATGAACCGCGCCGGCGGTCCCGAATGCGGATTGACGAACTCGCGCGCCGCTATCGCCAGAAATCCGCCCGCAATCACCAGCGTGGCCAGGCGGGGCAGCCACCGGAAGTGCTTCACCACGGCTTCGTGCATGGTTTCCCTCTGGCCCCAGCATGGGCGCGAAGCGGCGGCGCGGCAACTCCCGGGCGATGAACGGCGCGCTGGGCCCATGAGCGGCGGAAGCGCGGGATAGAATGGTGGGCGATTCCGGTAGGAGGTTGTCCGAAATGAAATCAGCTGCGGCGATACTCTTCGCCTGCTCGATGTGGGCGGGTGCGCAGGCTCTCGATGGTTCCGCTCAGGTGATCGCGAAGTTCGCGAAGCCGCCCGCGGCTTACAGTACGCTGCCGTTCTTCGTGTGGAACGGCGAACTGAGCGAGAAGGAGATCGACCGCGTCATCTCCGATTACGCCTCCCAGAATGTCCAGGGCTTCTTCATCCATCCGCGGCCCGGCCTCATCACGCCTTACCTCACCGAGCGCTGGTTTCAGTTGATCCGCTACACCGTAGACCAGGCGAAGAAGCGTGGCATGGTCGTCTGGCTCTACGACGAAAACTCGTACCCCAGCGGCTTCGCCGGCGGCCACGTGCCGGCCGAGATGCCGGAGTCTTACAACCAGGGGCAGGCCCTGGTGGTCCGCGAATCCGGCCCTTGTTTCATCCTCCTGCGCCGTACCGCCGGCGGCTTTGAAGACGTCACCGGCAAGGCCCAGCCCGGCCCCGGCACTTACTGCTTCGGCGTGGAGCAGTACCCCGCGCGCGGCTGGAACGCCGGCTTCCCTTATGTCGACCTCCTCAAGCCCGGCGTCACTCAGAAGTTCATCGACGTCACCATGCGCGGTTACGAGAAGGCGCTCGGCGCCGACTTCGGCGGCATCGTCCCCGGCATCTTCACCGACGAGCCCAACATCAACCCGCCTGGCCGCCAGTCCATCAAGTACACGCCCGATCTCTTCGAGCAGTTCCACCAGCGCTGGGGCTATGACCTGAAAGTGAACCTGCCTCTGCTCTACGAAGAGACCGGCGACTGGAAGACCCTCCGCCACAACTACTACGCCACGTTGCTGGACCTCTTCATCGAACGCTGGTCCAAACCCTGGCACGAATACACCGAAAAGAAAAAGGTCGCCTGGACCGGCCATTACTGGGAGCACGGCTGGCCGAATCCCATCGAAGGCCCCGACAACATGGCCATGTACGCCTGGCATCAGGTGCCGGCCATCGATATGCTCTTTAACCAGTTCAACGAAGGCGTCAACGCGCAGTTCGGCAATGTGCGCAGCGTGAAGGAACTGGCGAGCGTCGCCAATCAGTTCGGCCGCAAGCGGACCCTCAGCGAGACCTACGGCGGCGGCGGTTGGGAGCTGCGCTTCGAAGACATGAAGCGGCTTGGCGACTGGCAGGCCGTGCTCGGCGTCAACATGGTGAACCAGCACCTCTCCTTCCAGACCATCGCCGGCGCGCGCAAATACGACTACCCGCAGTCCTTCACCTACCACACGCCCTGGTGGAGTCAGTACCACGTGCAGGCCACATACTTCCAGCGGCTCTCCTGGGCGCTCGCGCAGGGCGAGCAGGTCAATCACATCCTGATCTTTGAGCCGACCACCTCCGCCTGGATGTACGCCGGGCCCAAGGCCAACGCGCGCATGAAAGAGATTGGCGCCGAGTTCCAGACCTACATCACCGACCTCGAACACCGCCAGGTGGAATACGATCTCGCCAGCGAGAACATCGTCAAGGACCACGGCAAGGTGGCCGGCAAGACGTTCGTCGTCGGTAAGCGCACCTATGACGTCGTCGTGCTACCGCCGGGCACGGAGAATGTTGACGCCGCTACCGCGAAACTCCTGACGCAGTACCTCTCTGCCGGCGGCAAGCTGATCTCGCTCGGCGCCGAAAGCCTGAGTGTCGACGGCAAGCCCGGCGCGCTCATCGTGAAGCGCAATGCGGAAACGCTCGAGAACCCCCAGTTCTCACAGAAGACCGGCGACCTGCTCTTCCATCAGCGCCGCAAGCTGGCCGACGGTGAACTCTGGTTCTTCGCGAACTCGAGTCTCGAACAGACGGCCTCGGCCAAGGTCAAACTCACCGGCCGTTCGCTGGTGAAGTTGGACCTGCTCACCGGCGCCACCGCCCCCTACCCCGCCTCGATGGAGAACGGCGCCATGGTGCTGAACCTCGAACTCGCGCCCGCCGGCAGCCTGCTGCTGATCGCGAAGAACTCCGCCGGGCCGGCCGCCAGGCCCGCCGCGGCGAAGCAGGAGACCGTGCTCGCCGGCGGCGCGCTGGAAGTGCTCCGCACGCTGCCCAACTCCGTGCGCATCGACTACTGCGACCTCAAGCTCAACGGCCAGACCGAGAAGGACGTCTACTTCTACCTCGCGCAGGACAAGGTCTTCAAGGCCCACGGCTTCAAGGATGGCAACCCCTGGAACACCGCCGTGCAGTTCAAATCCAATACGCTCGATCGCGACAGGTTCGAGCCCGGCACCGGCTTCGAAGCGACGTACTGGTTCGACGTGGACGGCGGGCTGAAGACCGCTGGCCTGCAAGCCGTCGTCGAGCGGCCCGCGCTCTACGAGGTCACCGTCAACGGCGCGCCCGCCACGCACAAGCCGGGCGAGTGGTGGCTCGACGTGGACTTCGGCAGCTACGACATCGGCGCGCTGGTGAAGCCCGGCCGTAACTCGATCACCGTCACCGCCAGGAAGATGTCCGTGCACGCCGAACTCGAGCCTATCTATCTCGTGGGCGACTTCTCCGCCATCCCGGCCGAGCGCGGCTTCAAGCTGGCCGCGCCTTCCGCGTTGAAAACCGGCGCGTGGAAGACGCAAGGCTTGCCCTTCTACGGCCACACGGTCTCCTACGCGAAGACCTACAAACTGCGCCAGGGCGGCTCCTACAAAGTGAAGCTCGGCCAGTGGGCCGGCACCGTGGCCGAGGTGAAGGTGAACGGCAAGTCCGCCGGCATCATCGGCGCCCAGCCCTACGAACTGGAGGTCGGCTCGCTGGTGAAGTCCGGTGAGAACAAGGTGGAAGTCGTGGTCTACGGTTCGCTCAAGAACACGCTGGGCCCACACCACGGCAAGATCAACCGCGGGATTACGGGGCCCTTCAGTTTTCGCAACGCGCCCGCGCGGATGCCCGCCGGCCGCGAATACGATCAGCTCGACTATGGCCTGATGGAAGAGTTCCAGCTGGCCGAACTCAAGTAGCGCCCGGGACGGTCGTCTGTGTCCCCGCGTGGACACAGCGCGACCGTCCCCTGCACTTCCTTACAGCTTCACTTCCCAACCCTTGCGGTAGGTGGGCTTCACCCACTTCGTCACGTGCTTGCCGTTGGAGAACTCGCCCTTGGCGTTGTCCCACATGAGCTTGCCTTCGTGATGCACCGCCGCCGCGCCCAGCACCAGCCATTCGGTGTACGGCCCGGCGATGGTGAAGTTCGAGCAGGCCGGCGCGCCGCCCTTACAGGCGCGGATCCAATCCCGCACATGCGCCGCGTGGTTGCTGCCGGTGGACGCGCCCGGTGAACGCTGCAGGTACGGGTCAGGCAGCTTGTACTCGGCCCAGCGCGAACCGGGCAGCAGGCCCACGCCTTCGCCGCGGCCCGACGTGCCCAGGTGGCCCTTGGAGCCGGCGAAGATCAGGTTGTAGCCGCTGGTATTGAACTTCTGCGGACCCGCGCCGCCCGTACCGGGCACGAAGCCGCCCTGGCCGCGCTGCGGACCCACCTCCGGGCCTCGGCCTGGAATCTTGTGCGCCTCATCGGCCGACATGCCCGGCGGCAGCCAGGCGTCGCCGCTCGGATGGTGATACCAGTAGACCGTCACCGGCGGCATGCCCGGCCGCGCCGCGAACTCGTACTTGATCGTCAGCACGTCGGGGAAGGTGAACTCCGGCAGCGAGTCTTTCTTGATGCACTCCACGCTCACCAGATGTTCCGGCGCCAGCTGCAGCGCCCAGTTCGCCGGGCCCAGGATGTGCACGCCCCAATCGCCGATCAGGCTGGAGCCGAAGTCGTAGAAGCCGCGCCAATTGAACGGCAGGTAGAAGCCGAAGCCGTCCTTGGAAGGCGGCCGCCCGTAGCGCGCGTTGCGCTCGTCGCAGAACTGCTTGTACTCTGCGTCGCCGGCGGTGAAGGGCCGCGCGGCGGCGGTGCCCAGCCACAGGTCCCAGGCCAAGGTGTCCGGAACCGCCGAAGGCGGCGCCACCTTCGTCATGCCCTGCGGCCAGCTCGGCCGTCCGCTCCAGGCGTGCACCTCTTTCACATCGCCGATCTCGCCGGACCAGATGATCTCGCAGGCCACTCTGGTGGCATCGTGCGAGTAGCCCTGGTTGCCCATTTGCGTGGCGACGTTGTACTTGCGCGCCGCCTGCGTCAGCAGCCGCGCTTCGCCCGAAGTGCGCGTCAGCGGCTTTTCGCAGTAGACGTGCTTGCCCGCCTGCATGCAGGCCAGCGCGCAGGCCGTGTGCATGTGATCCGGCGGGCCCACCACCACCGCGTCGATCTCTTTGCCGGACTTGTCCAGCATCTCGCGGAAGTCCTTGTACTTCCTGGCGTCGGGGAAGCGCTTGAAAGACTCTTCGCCGCGCGCCCAATCGACGTCGGCCAGCGCCACCACGTTTTCCACGCCGGCGTGCGCCAGCTTCAGGTCAGCCGCCGGCTGGCCACCGGCGCCGATCGCGGCAAGGTTGAGCTTCTCGTTCGGGGATTTGTAGCCGGCGGCCTTCAAAGACGGCGTGGTGGTGAACCCCACCGCGGGCAGTGAGCCCGCCAGCAGCGAGCCGTAGAAGAAGTGTCGGCGTGAGACGTTGTTTTGAGACATGGTTTGAACTTTCTGGCTATTTCTTGGCGGCGGGGCGCGGACGGCCGCCGGGTGAGGTCCATCCGGCGGGCGGATTGTAGTCGGCGCGCATGCTGGGCTTGTCGGCGGAGGGGAAGTCCGCCGGGACTTTCTGGGTCACCTTTCCGCTCGCGGTCCATTCCACGCCGCGCTGGTAAGTGGCGATGAAGCCCACGCAGTTGAGCGCCGCGATGTCGTGGCCCAGAACAGTGTGGAAGACGCGGCCCTTGCCGTACTTCAGCACCATCAGGATCGGCTCGTCGCGGCCGGTGCCTTTGTTGGCGGGATCGCTGAACGCTGTGGAGAGGACGGTCATGTTCTCGCCCGGGCCGCGCAGCGTGGCGTAGAGTTCGTCGGGCACGTGCATCCACTCTTTGGGCAGGCCCTTGGTGATGGGGTGGTCGGTCACCCGGTTGACGATCTTGAACGCCAGGCGCGCTCCGTGGCTGCCGGCCTTGCCGGGTGTGGTGTCGGAGACCACCTTGCCATCCTTGTAATACCAGAGCGGGCCTGACTTCTCGTCACGGCCGCGCCAGCCGCCGATGCCGATCATCTGGTCCCACGCCTGCCACTTCGGGAAGGCGTTGTCGGCCGCGTGGACGGAGACCAGCCCGCCGCCGTTCTGCATGTAGGCGGCGAAGGAGGCCTTTAACTCGTCGGACCAGCGCTCGTCGGGCACGTCGTAGTTGGCCACCACCGCCTTGTATTTCTTCCAGTCGGGCTTGAAGTTGGCGAAGTCGCCGCCGGCCGGAGGCGCGGTGACCACGGTGACCTCGAAGATGCCGGCCTGGTCGAGCATCTTCTTCAGATACGGACTGGTCTCCTGCCAGGCGTGATACGGGCCGCCCTGCTCACCGTCGAGCAGCATGACGGGGATCGGTTTGGCGGCTTGCGCCGGCGCCGCGCAGAACAGTGCTGCGCCGCAGATGAGGGCGGTGAGGGATTTGTACATGAGGACTCCAATTCTCGCGGACGATGTCTCGCAGACGATTGTATCCGCTACACGCGCGCGATGTGAGTCCAGCTTGTGCGGCGAACTCGCGCCGCGAGCCTACTGCTTGTCGAAGACGATCTTCTGATCCATCTCGCCCCTCGGGCTGGCCCAGTGGCGCTGGATGGTGAGCGTCTTGCCGTCGGGCGAGAGCGTCCACTTGTCTTTCAGCGTGAAGTCGTTATCGCCGAACTGGCCCTTCGTCTCGAAAAGCAACGTCTCTTCCTCCCACTTCAGCACGCTCTTCATCGGGTTGGGGCCGAACTGGTTGGTGCACTCTTTGCCGTCGGTGGTGTAGGAGGACTCCATATTGAAGTCGCCGTTGTCGGTGGACATCTTGCTGGCGAGCTTCAGCGAGGGCTCTTCGTGCGTGATCTTCTGGGTCCAGCCGGATGGGGCGGGGAACTGGCCGAATTCGCTCTTGGAGCTGTTCATCTTCCAGTCGCCGGCAAAGTTGGGCTTGGCCGGCGCGGCGAGCGCGAAGAGTGAGATGAGGGCGAGCAGGTGGGTGGTGCGGCGTAGCATGAGGAAACTCCTTTCCACTGGGAAAGTGGCTCCAGATAGCATACGCCAGAGTTCAGAGAAGTTCGACGGGATAGCCGGCGCCGAGCCAGGCGTCGAAGCCGCCGGCCAGCGGGCGGGCGTTGGCGAAGCCCGCTTTGTGGAACTTCAGCGCCAGACCGGCGCTGGAAGCTTCGTCGGGTCAGGTGCAATAGAACACCAGGTGCGTGCCGCCGGGCAGATCTCGCAGGTGCAGGGCGAGTTCGTCGTCCTCCATGCGGACGGCGCCGGGGATGCGCGCGCCAGCCTGTCGGATGGCGGAAGGGGAGCGCAGGTCGAACAGCGCCAGCGGTTCGCCGCGGTCCAGGATGCCGGCCAGTTCTTCGGGCTGGATGCGGGCGATCCGTGCCAGGCGGATGGCCCGGGCGCGCTGCCAGGCTTTCCAGGCGATCCAACCCGCCAGCGGCGTCACCATCACCAGCAGCAGGCCGGAGCCGACGCGCGGCAGCCATTCGAAGACGCGTCTCACTTCCTGCTGCAGCAGGAAGCCGAGGCACAGCGCGGAAGCAGACCAGAGGGCAGAACCGGCCCCATCGTAGAGCAGGAAGCGCGCAGGCGTGATCCCGGCGCTGCCGGCCAGCGGCGGCGCGACGGTGCTGAGCCCGGGGATGAACTTGGCGAAGAGCAGCGTGGCCGGCCCCCAGCGCTCCAGGCGCGTGGAGGTCGCGCGGACGCAGGAGTCCGGCTCAAGCGAGAGCTTGCAGAGGAACGACAGGATGGAGCTGCCACGGCGGCGGCCGAGTTCAAACCAGAAGTAGTCGGCCAGCAGGCAGGCGGCGATGGAGAGGAGGAACGCTGAGGAGATGGAGTAGTAACCGAGTCCGGCCAGCGCGCCCATCACCATCAGCACCGGCACGGCGGGCAGCGGCGCGCCGATCTGTTCGGCCAGCACCACGGCGAAGAGCAGCGCGTGGCCGTGTTTCAGCAGGAATCCCCAGAGTTCGGTCATTTGGGAAACGCCGGCTCACCAAACGCGAGAGCCGCCACTGAGCGTTGGATGCAGTTGGGCGGCTCGAAGTTGTCGCGAGGTTTCTTTATTCGACGATCGCGGCATTGGCCATGCCGACGAAGGCGTCGCGCACGCTGCGCGTGTCCACCGTGGATTGCACCAGGAAGACGCCCACCAGGTTCTGCTTGGGATCCACCCAGCCGTAGGTGCCGAACGCCCCGCCGTGGCCGAAGGTGCCGATCTGCTGTCCGGTGAGCGTGCCCTGGTTGTTCTTGGTCACTTCCCAGGTCAGGCCGAAGCCGGTGCCGGGGTTGTGCCCGGCCTTGAGGTCGCCGGTGTGCAGCAAGGTCATGGTGGCGACCGACGACGGGGAGAGCAGGCGCTTGCCGTTCCACGTGCCGTGGTTGAGCATCATCTGGTAGAACTGCGCCAGGTCCCAGGCCGTGGAATACATCATGTGTTCGGGGCCGCTGTACTTGGCGCCCTTGCGGAACTCCAGCGGATCGCCGGCCAGGATGTTGCCGTCGGCCTTCGCGAGATGGCCGTCCTTCCTGCCGTAGACCGGCGCCACGCGCGCCTGCTTCTCGGCGGGCAGGAAGATGTAGGAGTCCGCCATGCCGAGCGGCTGGAAGATGCGCGTTTCGAGGAACTTTTCAAAGCTCATGCCGGAGGCGACTTCGATGATGCGGCCCAGCGTGGCGATGCCGGTATTGGAGTAGCGCCACTCGCTGCCGGGTTCGAAGTCGAGCGGTTGCTGCGAGTAGACCAGCGCGGCGTCGGCCAGCGTGCGGTCCAGTTTCACCATGATGGGGCCGAGCGGCGTGTTGTTGGGCAGGCCGGAGGTGTGGCTCATCAGGTCGCGGATCGTGATGGGCCGCGCCGGCTTCTTCAGCGTGCGCACGCCGTCCTTGTCGCTTACCAGCACCCATTGGTTGCGGAACTCCGGCAGGTGCAGTTCCACGGCATCGTTGAGCCTGATCTTGCCCTCCTCGACGAGCATCATGATGGCCACGCCGGTGAAAGGCTTGGTCATCGACATGATCTGGAAAATCGTGTCCTTGGCCATCGGCTTCTTCGCTTCGACGTCCTGGAAGCCCGCGGCTTCAAAGTGCGCCAGCGCGCCTTTTCGCACGACGAGGGTCACGGCGCCACTGACGGCCTGGGCGTCCGAGAAGGCTTTCATGCGCGGCGCGATGCGCTGCAGTTGTGCGGCGTCCATGCCGGCTTTGGCGGGATCGGGCGTCGGCGGCGCGGAGAACGAAGAAATGGCGGCTAGCAGCGCCAGGGCGGCAATTCGTATGATCACTGGTGGAGACTCCTCCGGCATTATAAACACTGAGCGAGAAGTATGCTGATTTCAAGACGTGAGTTTGCCGCGGCCATGGCTGCGCCCGCGCTGGTGACGACGAAGCTCGACGACGCGATGGTGAAACGGCACGACGAGGCCGTGGACCGGATGCTGAAGCAGCAGATTACCGACCCGGCCCATCCCGGCGCCGGCGGCTATTTCGACGAGACCGGTTTGTACCACGCCGGCACGGGCGCGGGGCTGGCGGAGGGGTTCCTGGCCGCCTGGGCGTGCTCGCAGTCGAAGTACTACCATGCGCCGCTGATGATGGAGCGGGCGAAGCTGGCCATCGACTTCCTGAAGAAGCGGCAGCACGAGGACGGCACCATCGATCTTCTGGTGACCAACTTCCACTCCACGCCCGACCTCGGCTTCACGGTACACTCGGCCGCGGCGGCGGCGTGGATTGCGCGCGAGTCCGGCGCCAAAGAGGCCTACGCCGCGCTGGAGCCAATTCTGAAGAAGGCCGGCGACGCACTTGCCACCGGAGGCGTGCACACGCCGAACCATCGCTGGGTGGTGTGCGAAGCGCTGGCGATGCTCAACGAGCTGAGCCCCGATCCGCGCTTCGTCAAGCGCGCCGAGCAGTGGCTGTTTGAAGGCATCGACATCGACGCCGACGGCCAGTTTAACGAGCGCTCGACGACGATCTACAACACCGTCACCGACAAGGCGCTGCTGGTGGTGGCGCTGAAGCTGAACAAGCCGGAGCTGCTGGACCCGGTGCGGAAGAACCTGCAATCGATGCTCTACCTGCTGCATCCGGACGGCGAGGTGGTGACCGAGATCTCGAACCGGCAGGACCAGTACAACCGCGCCGGCATGGAACGTTACTGGCTGCCTTTGCGCTACCTGGCGATTCTCGATAACAACGGGCAGCTGGCGGAGCTGACGCGGCGCGTGGAAGAGAAGGCCGGATCGCTGTCGGCCTACCTGCGCTACCCGCTGCTGTCGAAGCCGTTGCCGGCATCGCAGCCATTGCCGGACAACTTCCACAAGCTGATGCCGGTTCTCGAGATCGCGCGCACGCGCCGCGGCGCGACCAGCGCGACGTTCATGATGGGCGGCAACAGCCGCTTCTTCACCATGCGGCGCGGCAAGTGTGTGGTGGAGGCGGTGCGCTTCTCGTCGGCGTTCTTCGGCAAGGGCCAGTTCAAGCCCACCAAATGGGAGCAGGTGGACGGCGGCTACCGCATGACGGAGCACCTGGAAGGGCCGTACTACCAGCCGCTGGATCCGCCGCGGAAGGTGGACGTGCGCGAGTATCACGACGTGGTGCGGCAGCGCCCGAAGAGCAACATCCAGCAGATGGACTACACGGTCTTCGTGAAGGAGAACAACGGCAGCTTCCGCATCGAGATCGAAGCCAAGGGCACGGACCATGTGCCGCTGACGGTGGAAGTGACGCTGCGCGAGAACGTGAAGATCGACGGCGTGGCGCCCGTGGGCAAGGGCCCCGCGATGTATCTGCTGAAAGACGGGTACGCCACGGCGAGCGTCGGCTCCGATACCATCAGCTTCGGTCCGGGCTTCGCGGAGAACCAGTATGTGGAAGTGCGCGGCGCGGAGCCGAGGCTCCAGGGGCAGAGCGTCTACATGACGGGCTTCACGCCGTTCAAGAAGGCGCTGGAGTTTAAGGCTCCAGCCTAGCGATACGGAACATGCCGCGGAGGAAAGCGGGCTCCTCGTGTACGGCGTGGAGCCCGGCCTCGGCGGCCAGGCGCAGGGTGGGGGTGTTGAGGTCGGTGACGAGGAAGCGGAATAAGGGGTTGAGCGCGCGGCGCACGAGGCGCGGGCGGCCGGGGCCATCGTAGTACTTATCGAAGAGCATGACGCGGCCGCCGAGCTTGAGCACGCGCGCGGCTTCGCGCAGGCACTGGAGCGGGTCGGGGACGATGGCGACGATCAGGTGGAGGAAGACGCAATCGAAGCTCGCGCTTGGAAAGTCGAGGTGCTGCGCGTTCATCGTCTGAAGCCGCGCTCCGCACCGCGCGGCGCGTGGGGCGGCCTGGGCGAGCATGCCGGGGCTGAGATCGACGGCGTCGATGGAGAGTCCGGGCGGGAGCAGGGGCAAGTCGAGTCCGGTGCCGCAGCCGGAGATGAGGACGCGCTCGCCGGGCTGCAGGCGGGCGAGCTCGATGGAGCGCCGGCGGTGCGGGGTCAGGGCGATCCAGCGGTCGTAGTGGGGAGCGTAGAGGTTGTAGCGGGTGATGGCCCAGTTCATTGCGGAGTGGCTCAGTAGACGGGATTGCCGGGGATGAGCGGCGGCTGGCGGATTTCGGCGCAGCCGCGGCCGGCTGGCAGAAGTTTACCGGGGTTGAAGAGGCGCGAGGGGTCGAAGAGTTCGCGGATCCTGCGCATCATGTCAAGCGATTCGGCGGAGTACTGCTTGTCCATGAGGTGGATCTTCTCCATGCCGATGCCGTGCTCGCCGGTGATGGAGCCGCCGGCGGCGATGCAGTATTCGAGGATTTCGAAGCCGGCCTTCTGCGCCTTGTCGAGGTCGCCGGGGCGGCGGGCGTCGAAGAGGATGAGCGGGTGCATGTTGCCGTCGCCGGCGTGAAAGATGTTGCCGATGGTGAGCTCCACTTCGCGGCTGATCTCGCCGATGCGCCGGAGGGTGGGAGCGATCTGCGTTCGCGGCACGACGCCGTCGTGGACGTAGTAGAAGGGGCTGACGCGGCCGACGGCGCCGAAGGCGTTCTTGCGGCCTTTCCAGAGAAGCTGGCGCTCGGCCTCGTTCTTCGCCACGCGAACTTCGCGGGCGCGGCAATGGAGGCAGGCCTGGCGGACCTGCTCGGCCTGCTCCTCGACGGCTTCGCGCATGCCTTCGAGTTCGATGAGGAGGACGCCGGCGGCGTCGGTAGGGTAGCCGGCGTGGACGGCCTCTTCGACCATCTGCATGAGGCAGCCGTCGAGCATTTCGACGGCGGCGGGGGTGATGGCGCGGGCGGTGATTTCGCTGACGGTGAGGGCACAGTCGTCGACGGAGTCGAAGATGGCGAGGAAGGTCTTGACGGTTTCGGGCTTGCGGAGGAGGCGGACGGTGACCTTGGTGACGAGGGCCATGGTGCCTTCGCTGCCGGTGAGGAGGCCGGTGAGGTCGTAGCCGGGGGCATCGGGCCAGGCGGCGCCGGTGTCGATGATGGAGCCGTCGGGGAGGACGAGTTCGAGGCCGAGGACGTGATTGGTGGTGACGCCGTAGGCGAGGGTGTGGGGGCCGCCGGCGTTTTCGGCGACGTTGCCGCCGATGGTGCAGGCGCGCTGGCTGGAGGGATCGGGGGCGAAGAAGTAGCCGAAGGGGTCGGCGGCGGCGGAGAGATCGAGATTGACGACGCCGGGTTGGACGACGGCGCGCTCGTTCAGCGGGTCGATGGAGAGGATGCGGTTCATCCGCGAGAAGCCCACCATGATGCCGCCGTGGCGGGGGATGGCGCCGCCGCTCAGGCCCGTGCCGGCGCCGCGGCCGACGATGGGGACGCCGTGGCGGCGGGCGATCCGGACGATGGCGCTGACCTGTTGGGTGTCGTTGGGGAAGACGACGATGTCGGGGCGGGCTTTGTCCACGCCGCCGTCGTACTCATAGAGGCGCAGGTCTTCTGAACGGTCGAGGCAGCCGCGCGGACCCAGCAGTTGGACGAGTTCGCTCTTCCAGATGGAGGTGGACACGTGCGAATCCTAATGTAGCAAATAGGCGCCGCGGGACTAGAGCAGGTCTTCGATCCCTTTGATGAGTTCCGGGTCCATCCAGTTGCGGGGGCCGATGTGCTTCTGGCGGACCTTGCCCTTGAGGTCGATGACGTAGGTTTCGGGATACTTGAAGGTGCCGTATTCGGCGCTGATGCCGGCTTCAGGGTCGCGGGCAGTGGGGAAAGAGATGCCGGCCTGCTGGAGGAAGCGTTTGTAGTTGGCGTCGTTCTTATCGACGCTGACGCCAAGGACGACGACGCCCTTGCCTTCGAGTTGCTTGGCCATGGCCTGGAGAGAGGGCATCTCGTCGACGCAGGGCGGGCACCAGGTGGCCCAGAAGTTGACGACGAGGAGTTTGCCGCCGAAGTCGGAAGTGGAGATGCGGCGGCCGGCATCCGTGGTGACCTGGAAGCGGGGCGCGCTATCGCCGACGGAGACGAGCCGTTCGCGGAGCGAGTCCGCGACGACGAAACAGATGCCGATGAGCAGCAACGCGGCCACGGCTTGGATGGACACCACCAGCTTCTCGGTTTTCATACCCAGCAACTTATAATTGTATCCAGAGATCGAACCCGCGCATCAGCCCTCCTGTAAGCCCATCATGCTGCTCACCCGAAAGATCGAGTTTTCCGCTTCGCACACGTGCTGGAATCCGGCCCTGACCGAGGCGGAGAATCAGGCCGCCTATGGCGCCGACGCCAACCGGCACGGCCACGGCCACAACTATTCGCTGGAAGTGACTCTGGAGGGAGAACCGGACGCGGTGACGGGGATGGTGGTGGATCTGAAGGCGGTGAAGGCGATTCTGGAGCGCGAGGTGATGGAGCCGATGGACCACCGGCACCTGAACCTGGAGGTGGCGCCGTTCGACCGCGTGGTGCCGACGACGGAGAACCTGGCGGTGGAGATCTGGCGGAGGCTGGAGCCGCGATTCGGCACGGGGCCGGCAAAGCTGCGGTGCGTGCGGCTGTACGAGACCGAGGATCTGTTTGTGGAGTACGAAGGGCGATAGGCGGCGATGGCGACGGTGAGATTGACAAGGCGCTTTCGTTTTTCGGCGGCCCACCGGTTGGACACGCCGCTACTGAGCGCCGCGGAGAACCGGGTGGTGTTCGGGAAGTGCAACAACCCGCACGGCCACGGCCACGATTACACGGTGGAATTGAGCCTGGTGGGGGAACCGGACGCGCGCACGGGACGGTTGGTGCCGCTGGCGGCGCTGGACGCGTTTGCCGAAGAAGTGGTGTTGAAACAGTTCGACCGGAAGAACCTGAACGTGGAGATCGCCGATTTCGCGGCGCTGGTGCCGACGACGGAGAACCTGGCCGTCGTGCTGGCGCAGCGTGTAGCGCAGGCGTGGCCGCTGTGGTTCGGCGGCGGGCCGGCGCGGTTTGAAAAGCTGAGAATCTGGGAGACGAAGAAGAACATCTTTGAGATGTCCGCTCCGGTGGCGCCGGCAGGCGCAGAGACCGGGGGAGCAACCAATGCCAATGAAATCATCCAAAGCCGTAGTTAAGCTGTTCGAAGCCAAGCGGGAAGAAGGGCAGATCGCCGAGCACATGCGGGAGGTCCTGCGCGGACTGGGGGAGAACCCGTCGCGCGAGGGGCTGCTTTCGACGCCGATGCGGGCGGAGAAGGCGCTGAAGTTTCTGACCAGCGGCTATGAGGCGGATATCGAGAAGATCGTGAACGGAGCGATCTTCAACGAGAAGTGCGATGAGATGGTGGTGGTGAAGGACATCGAATTCTTCTCGTTGTGCGAGCACCACCTGCTGCCGTTCTACGGCAAGGCGCACGTGGCGTACATCCCGAAGAACAAGATCATCGGGCTGAGCAAGATTCCGCGGCTGGTGGACGTGTTCGCGCGGCGCCTGCAGGTGCAGGAGCGGATGACGCAGCAGATTGCGGAGTGCATCAAGGAAGTGCTGGACCCGCAGGGCGTGGCGGTGATCACAGAGGCGCGGCATTTCTGCATGATGATGCGGGGCGTGGAGAAGCAGCACTCTTCGACGACATCGTCGGCGATGATCGGACAGTTCCGGCAGCGGAAAGACACGCGGGACGAGTTTCTGTCGCACGTGCGGCACAACGGCCTGATGAATTGGTAGCGGCGGCTGGTAGGATGGAAGGTCATGGGTGAAAACTCGAGAAAGTTCCAGGCGAGCGACGCGGCTGGACGCGTGTGGCAGGTGGAGTTCCGCTGGCAGCAGAACGGCATCTCGATCCGGCACGCGGATTCGGTGGACTGCAAGTATTACCTGTCGAGCGGAGAAGAGAAGCGGGAACTGGCGGTGGCGCTGATGCATCCGGACCTGCTCCGGACGGCCGAAAAGCTGGGCCGTGAAGTGAGCGACGCGTGGTGTTTGCGGCTGGCGTCGGCCCACGTGCGGCGGATGATCGAGAGCGGGCAGGATGTGGAGAATACGCTGGTGGTGGTGGCACCGGAGGCGCTGGAGAGCTATGCCGAGGCGATCGACCGGGTAGACCGGGCGGAGCAGGAACGGCTGGCGTCGACGCGCTGAGGACGCCTGTCCTCATCTTTCCCGTTGCATTGCGGGCCGGAGTTTGGCGAAAATTTCACTGAACGAGCTGACTGCAGCGCTTCCCAATCTGAGGAGAACGAGCCATGATCGAATGCCCAGCCTGCGGCGCCGACATCGATGTCGAAGAAGATGAACTCGACGAAGGTGAAACGATCCTCTGCGAAGAGTGCGGACGGAACTTTGTAGTTTCCTCCGTGGATCCCATCGAGTTGGAGCCTGAGGACGAAGACTACGACGAAGACGAAGACTTCGACGAGGACTTCGACGAGGATGAGGAAGAAGAGGAAGAGGAGGAGGAAGAGGAGGATGAGGACGACGATTGGCGCTAAGCTGATCGGCCTTGCTCTGCTGCTTCAGTTAGCCTCTGCCGGCGAAGATCCGGCGGTGGTGGCGGGGACGGTTTTCCAGGATCCTGGATTCGCGCTGCCTCAGGCGGAGGTGGTGTTGACGGTGAAGACACCGCCACAGGGCGCGAAGACCCCCAAGACTCAGAAGTACACCTGCAACCAGCGCGGGGAGTTCTTCTTCCACGTTCCGCCGGTGAAAGCGGAGTATCTGCTGACAGCGAAGGCGAAGGGATTTGGGCCGGAGGAGAAGGCGGCTCTGGTGAGCGGCGGACCCGAGCGGGTGGATGTTCACTTCATGCTGAAGCCTTTGAAGTAAGCTGGAAGGGGGAGCTTCATGACACGCCGTATTCTATTCCTAATCGTTATTTCGGCCGTCTGCGCGATGGCCTTTCAGTGGACGAACCAGAAGAAGTCCAAGTCCCGTGACACGTCCGTTCGGAATGTGGAAGGGGTGGTGCAGCAGCCGGACGGCGCGCCGGCGCCGCGCGCAGTGGTACAGCTCAAGAACATGAAAAACCTGCAGATCCGTTCGTATATCGCGAACGAGGAGGGGAAGTATCAGTTCCAGAACCTGTCGACCAGCGTGGACTACGAGCTGACCGCGACGTACAACGAGATGGCGAGTTCGAAGCGTTCGCTCTCGGTGTTCGACACGCGGCTGGACGCGGTGGTGAACCTGAAACTGGAGTCGAAGAAAGACTCCAAGGCCGAAGAGAAGAAATAGCTCCGAAGGGAAGCCTGCGCTGTGAGACTCCTGCTGATTGCGGCCGCTGTGGCGGCGAGCGTATTTGCCGCGGACTTGAAGCCGGTGGACGAGGCTTCCTACCCGAAGGTAGTGGCGGCGGCGAAGGGCAAAGTGCTGCTGGTGAACTTCTGGGCGACATACTGCGTGCCGTGCCGGAAGGAGATGCCGCAGCTTGTGGCGCTGGCCGCGAAGTACAAGGCGAAGGGGTTTGAGTTCGTGACGGTATCGGCCGACGAACCGGAGCAGGCCAAGGACGCGGCGGCGTTTCTGGACAAGACGAGAGTGGCGCCGCCGACCTATATCCGGAAGGCGAAGGACGACGACAAGTTCGCGGCCGGTTTGGACGCGAAGTGGAACGGGGCACTGCCGGCGTCGTTCCTGTATGACCGGACTGGGAAGAAAGTCCGGGCGTTCTTCGGCGAGGTCAAGATCGCGGAACTGGAAGCGGCGCTGCAGAAGCTGCTTTAGACCGCACTGCTTCGCGCGGGGAGCTCAGGGCTGGGGTTCGGATTGCCGCGTCTGGCCCGGGTGCGCTGGATTTCGGCGGCGAGTTCCTCGAAAGAGCTGGGGGTGAGAGGTTCGAGAGCGGGTCGGGGGGCAGGTGCGGAGAGGCGGGCCAGGGGTGTGGCACATTCGACGCCGGGATCGAGGGGAAAGAGCGCGCGCTGGGTCTGGAGTTGCTGTAACTGATTGAGAGCACGGTCGAAGGTGCGTTCGAGCTCGCGGCGGTAACGGGCGATGCGGAGGAGGCGGGCGGCGTCTTCGCCGGCGTCATTCGGGTTCGTTCCGGTGAGCAGTTCGGACTCGAGAAAGCGGGCGCGGCGGAGGTTCCAGCCGGCGGCGACGAGGCGGTGGAAGTACTCCTCTTCGAGCGCGCCTTCGGGGCGGGTGTCGTGGAGGAGGCCGCGGCAGTAGGCATCGAACTCGGCGGTTTGCTCGGAAGGGACGAAGGGGTGGCGGGCGGTGAGGCCGTCCTTGGTGGCGTTGGAGGCGGAGCGAGCCTTGCCTTCGGGTGTGCGGGGTCCGGTGGAGAGCAGGGCGTTGGCCTGGTTGGCGGTGATCTGGGCGGCGGTGGCCATGGTGCGGGTCCTTTCGACGGCAGAAATGAAAAGGGCAGGCACAGAGGCCTGCCCACGAACAAAGGATCGCATGAGCGGCCAAGCGCCGCGGGGCGAATGGGGGCAGCTTTTGTTGAAAAGAAAGGGAGATATTTCGCTTCGAAGAGCGGTGACCGGGGTCTTGTGAGGGGCTAGTTTTTGCGCATGCCGATGGCGACGCAGAACCAGGCGACGGCGAGGCTGGCAAAGGAGAGGACGACGGGAGCCAAGCCCTCCATGAAGACGGCGCCGACGACGCGGACAGCCTCGAGGTCGAGTGCGCTCCTGCTGCTGATGGCGACAAAGCCGTTGGAGATGGCGAGGACCAGGGTGCAGGCCGTGGCGAAGAGGGCTCCCAGTGTGAGGGGCCTGAGGATGGCGAGGAGCCTTTCGCTGGGACGAAGGGCAAACCAGGCGCCGGCGACGGCGGGCACCAGGGAGATGAACAGACCGAAGAGAGAAGCGATACTGGCTCCGGCGAGACCACGCATAAGAACCTCCTTGCAGAATCGATCGAACGCTACACTCGAATAACGCCGGGGCTGGGCGAACGTGACAATGTCACGATTGCGGCGGCAGGGCGTTATCACCGGTATGGACCGCGAACGCGAGTGCGCCCTGGTGGCCGGGCTGAAGGCGGGGGAGCCGGGTGCGTTCGACGAAGCGTTCGAGGCCTACAACCGGCGGCTGCTGAGTTTTCTGCCGCGGATGTCGGGCAACCGGGCGGTGGCCGAGGACCTGGCGGCGGAGAGGTGGATGCGGCTGGTGGCGCGCGGGCGGGAGTTGGAAGAGGGGACGCAAGTGGGGGCGTGGCTGTTCACGGTGGCGCGGAATCTGTTTGTGAGTCATTGCCGCTCGCGGCTGCGGCACCAGGAGTATACGTCGGATCTGGTGATGCTGTGGCCGGTGCAGTTGCCGCGGTCGCCGTACTAGCAAGCGGTGGAGGGCGAGGCGGCGGAGCGGCTGGAGGCGGAGATGGCGGCTTTGCCGTTGATCTACCGGGAGGCTCTGTTGCTGGTGGGTGTGGAGCAGATGCGGCCGTCGGCGGCGGCGGGGGTGTGCGGTGTCAGCCCGGAGGCGTTCCGGCAGCGGTTGAGCCGGGCGCGCGGGCTGTTGACGGAATGGCTGCGCGATGCGGAAGCGCGGCGGAGGCCGGTTTCCGAGAGGAGGGATGCAAGAAGCACGAGCCGGATGAACTGTTCGAAGAACTGGCAAGGATGCAGGGTGTGGAGCCGGATGTGGAATGGGAGCGGCGGTTGCTGGCGAGGTGCCACGCAGAGATGGACCGGCGGGCCGGCAGAAGGGCGGCCGTCGCGATGGGGCGGATTCACGACCTGGCGGCGGCGGCGCTGGCCGGGTACCTGGCGGCGGTCCTGGGCGAAGTGCGGAAGTTGATGCACTGAGGGGGGATCAGGGACGGACGGGCGAGGGTGCGACGCTCCGGCCGCCGCGCCCGCTCATCGCCCGCTCATCAAGGCGATTGGTTTCCGGCTGGTTATTCCCTGGCAGGTTGCTCTCTAGCAGAGCCCGCGTCTGCTTGGCGGGCCGCTGGTAGGATAAAGCGTCCCCGCCAGCGAGCCAATCAGTTCTCAGCGAACGGGGATCTCTCCCTATTTGTCTCGACTCAACATAGGGGTCCAGTCCTGTCCCGCCTTTGAGGGGACAGGTTGGAGTGTCCCACGTGCGATTTGGGAGGGATGATTTTGGTGGCGGTTCGGGGTTATGTCCGGGTGAAAGGGGCATTGTGCCGGCAGGAGGTGATGGGCGGTGGGGGATGGATGCGGTTCAGTGGGGTGCTAGTGCTTGTTTGGGGTGAATTCTGCGCGAATGAACTGCGAAGATAGGCGCCATTGGTGGGGCGGGAGGTCTGTTCGGGGGATGCGATTGGGGACGGGTCAGGCTGTCCCGTTTTGTTCGTTTTGTTCGCCGCGGATGAGGTCTTCCAGGGTTTCGCGGCGGCGGACCTGTTTCCAGGTGGCGCCGTCGACTAGGACTTCGCTGGGGCGGAGGCGGGCGTTGTAGTTGGAGGCCATGGCGAAGCCGTAGGCTCCGCAGGTCATGGCGGCGATCATGTCTCCGGGCATCACGTTTGCTACTTCGCGGCCGGTGGCGAGGAAGTCGCTGCTTTCACAGACCGGGCCGACTACGTCGGCGACTACGGTGCCGAGCTTGGATTCGCGCAAGGGGAGGATCTCGTGGTGGGCTTCGTAGAGGGCGGGGCGGATGAGTTCCGTCATCGAGGCGTCGACGATGATGAAGTGCTTCTGGCCGCTTTGCTTGCGGTAGAGGACGCGGGAGAGGAGGGCTCCGGAGGAGGCGACGAGGGAACGGCCGGGTTCGAGGAAGAGAGTGAGGTTGCGGCCCGAGATGAGTTGCTTGAGGCGGGCGAGGAAGCCGGGGACGTCGGGGGCGGATTCGTGGGGCTGGTAGGGGACGCCGAGGCCGCCGCCCAGGTCGAGGTCGGTGATGTTGATGCCATTGGCGCGGAGGGTGTCGATGAGGCCGAGGAGGCGTTGGGCGGCTTCGAGGACGGGGGCGGGGTCAAGGAGTTGGGAGCCGATGTGGCAACTGACGCCCTGAACGGAGAGGCCGGGTAGGGCCGCGGCTGTTTCGTAGACGGCGGCTACTTCGGCGATGTCGATGCCGAATTTGTGTTCTTTGAGTCCGGTGGAGATGTAGGGGTGGGTGGAGGCGTCGACGTCGGGATTGACGCGGATGGCGATGGCGGCGGTTTTGTTGAGGCGGCGGGCGAGGGCGCTGATGAGGGCGATTTCGCCTTCGCTTTCGCAGTTGAAGGAATGGATGCCTTGCTCCAGGGCGTATTCGACCTCTTCGCGAGTCTTGCCGACGCCGGAGAAGACGACCTTGGCGGGATCGCCGCCGGCCTGGAGGACGCGGTAGAGTTCGCCGCCGGAGACGATGTCAAAGCCGGCGCCGAGGGTGGCGAGGTGGCGGAGGACGCCGAGGTTGCCGTTGGCCTTGACGGCGTAGCAGATGTGGTGTGGGATGCCGGCGAGACCTTCTGCGTATTGGAGGTAGGCGTTGCGGATGCCGGCGGCGGAGTAGACGTAACAGGGGGTTCCTTCGCGCTCGGCGACGGATTGAAGTTCGACGTCCTCGCAAAAGAGCATTCCACCGCGGTACTGGAAGACAGGGTTCATGGGGGGGATCCTCAATCGACTTTGAGCACGATGACGGTCTGGTCATCGTGGACGGGTTGGGTTTCGCGGAAGCCTTCGAGGTCGGCCAGCAGGCCGTCGGCGATCTGCTGGGCGGAGAGATTGCAGTTGGCTTCGAGATAGCGGCGGAGACGGCGGCGGCCGTACTCTTCGCCGGCGGGGTTGGGCTGATCCTGGACGCCGTCGCTGAAGAGAACCACGACGTCGCCGGGTTCGGCCTCAAAGCGGGTTTCGTCGTATTCGACATTTTCTAGCAGACCGACGGGGATGCCGGCGGCGTGGGGCTGGAGGATCTGTCCGTTGCGGCAAAGCAGGGGCGTGGTGGAGCCGGCGTTGGACATGATGAACTCGCGTTCTCTGGCGCGCCAGAGGAGGGCGAGCAGAGTGACGTAGCGGGCGGGCACCTGGCGTTCCATCAACGTGTCGTTGAGGGAGCGGAGGAGTTGGGCGGGACTGCGGTGGCGGCCGGCGGCGCCGCGGAGGACGCCGGAGAAGAGGGCGCCGTAGAGGGCGGCGGCTGCGCCTTTGCCGCTGGAGTCGCCAAAGGCGAGCATGGTTTCGTTGGCGTCGTATTCGAAGAAGTCGAAGACGTCGCCGGAGACGAGGCGGGCGGGCTTGAGGCGGATGCCGGCGGTGAGGCCGGAGAGTTCGGGCGCCTTGGTGGGGAGGAGGACGGATTGGAGTTTGTGGGCGGCCAGGAGGTCCTGCTGGATCTCTTTCTCGCGGATCTCGAGTTCCTGGTAAAGGCGCGCGTTTTCGATGGCGATGGCGACGGAAGGCGCGATGAGTTGAAGCGTGCGGACGTGATCCTCGTTGAAGTAGCCGACGCGCTTACTCTCGAGATCCATGACGCCGATGACGCGATCCTTGACGACCAAGGGGATGGCGACCTCGCTGCGGATGCCGGCGTGGGTTTCGATGTAACGGTCGTCGGCGGCGATGTCGGGGGCGAGGATGGGTTTGCGGCTGGAGGCGGCGGCGCCGGTGATGCCCTGGCCGAGCGGGAGGCTGGTGAGCTGGGCCTTTTTGTCGAAGCGCTGGCTGTAGATGCTGCGGAGCTGACCTCGGGACTCATCGACCTGCATGACGATGAAGGAGTCGTAGTTGATGAGGGTTTTGACGTTGCGGGCGATTTTTTCGAGGAGGTCGTCGAGTTTGAGGATCGAAGAGAACTCCTGGGCCATGGAGGCCAGGGTGCGAGTGGTGC
This sequence comes from Paludibaculum sp., assembly GCA_029973955.1. Lineage (GTDB taxonomy): Bacteria > Acidobacteriota > Terriglobia > Bryobacterales > Bryobacteraceae > Paludibaculum. The sequence goes on from JARKQJ010000218.1 coordinate 238,369, forward strand.
GGTTCTGGCGCTCGACGCGGCGGTAGAGGCGGGCGTTGTCGATGGCGGCGCCGACGCGGGAGGCGATCAACTGGAGGAGGGCGCGGTCCTGGGGGGTGAAGGCGTCAAAGGCGGTGGCCTGGAGGTCGAGGACGCCGACGAGTTTGTGGCGGACGACCATGGGGACGGCGAGTTCGCTGCGGACAGCGTCGAGGGCGTTCAGGTAGCGGGGGTCGGCCAGGACATCGCCGACCATGACGGGCTGGCGTTCGGAGGCGGCGGCGCCGGTGATGCCTTCGCCGAGGCGGATGAGGAGATTGCGAATGATCTCCTGACGGTGGCCTTGGGCGTATTTGATGCGCAGGCCCTTGCGGCGTTCGGAGTAGAGCAGGATGGCGAAGAGTTCGTGGGGGATGACCTGGCGGACGATGGTGGCGACGTTCGCGAGCAGGGTTTCGAGGTCGAGGGTTTCGGCGGTGGCCGAAGAGACTTCGAGCAGGAAGTCGAGCAATTCGGCCCGCTCCCGGAAGCGAACCCGGGATTTCTTCTGAGTCGCCATGGAGGATTACCGGGTGGCAGCCTCGACGATTTTGACGCTGGCGGAGGCGCCGATGCGGGAGGCCCCGGCATCGGTCATGGCCTTGAGGTCTTCGAGAGTGCGGATGCCGCCGGAGGCTTTGACGCCCATGGAGGCGCCGACCACCTTGCGCATGAGGGCGATGTCGGCGGCGGTGGCGCCGTGCTTGGAGAAGCCGGTGGAGGTTTTGACGAAGTCGGCGCCGGCGAGTTTGCAGAGGGCGCAGGCGATGGCTTTCTCGTCGTCGGAGAGGAGGGCGGTTTCGAGGATGACCTTGAGGATGGCGCGGCCCTTGTGGCAAGTAGTGGCGACGGCGCGGATGTCGGCTTCGACGGTTTTGACGTCGCCGCCCTTGAGGGCGCCGACGTTCATGACCATGTCGACCTCCTGGGCGCCGGCGCGGATGGCGAGTTCGGCCTCGCAGACCTTGGCGGCGGTGGAGGTGGCGCCGAGAGGGAAGCCGACGACGGTGCAGACGAGGACAGGCGTGCCGCGAAGTTCTTCGGCGACGACAGGAACCCAGTGGGGGTTGACGCAGACGCTGGCGAAGCCGTACTGCTTCGCTTCGGCGCAGACCTTGCGCACCTCATCCTCGGTGGCTTCGGGCTTGAGGATGGTGTGGTCGATGAGGGCGGCGAGGGCGGGATCGACCTTGGTGGTGAGTTCGCTGGTGGAGACGCGGGTGGCGCCGGCGGCGACGATGGTGCGGGTCTTCTTCGAGCACATCTGAGCGCAGCGCTGGACGCAGCCGGGGCAGACTTCATGGGAATCGTTGAGACCTTCGCGGCCTTTGACGCCGGCGGATGGGATGGACGCCGGGCGGGATTCAGCAAGGATCTGCTCGGCGATTTCAGCGGCTAGTCGTTCGATTGCTTCGGGGTCCACGATGAATACTTGAGTTCGATAGCGGTGATCTTGTCGATCCGGCCCTGATGCCGGCCGCCCGCAAAGGGCGTGGCCAACCATGTCCTGAGAACATCTTCGGCTTGGCTTTGGGTGAGCAAACGTCCACCCAAAGTAAGGACATTGGCATGGTTGTGCTCGCGGCTGTTGCGCGCGGAAGCCCTATCATAGCATAGGGCTGCGCGGACACCCGGGACCTTATTGGCGGCCATGGCGGAGCCGATTCCGGCGCCGTCGACAATGATGCCGAGGGCGGCTTCGCCCTGGGCGACGAGGGCGGCGACGGCGTGGGCGATGTCGGGGTAGTCGACGGCCTTCTCCTCATGGACGCCGACGTCGCGGATGGTCCAGCCGAGTTCTTCGAGGACGGGTTTGAGGCGTTCTTTCATCGAAAAGCCGCCGTGGTCGGAGCCAAGTGCAATGGTTTGTTCGGGTTTGGAGAGGCGGGCGAGGTCTTCGGGGGCGAGTTCGACGATTTCGATGGCGCGTTCGCGGGCGAGGTCGCGGGCGGAGGGGGTGAAGAGGGCGCCGGCGGGGAGGTGGAGTTTGCCGGAGAGAGGGATGTCCTGTTCTGTGACGACGCGGCGCACGACGTTATGATTATGGCGCATTGGGGGAGGGAAGCGCCGGGGGAATCGGGCTTTCCATGGCATTTACGGTGGCCCCGAGGCTGCGCCTCGGGGGAGTCGGGTGGGAAGGGCCGGGGAATCGGGGGATTTAGGGCTTTGGCCCGTTTCCCCGGACTGGCGTCCGGGGGAATTGGGCTGGGATCGCGGGAACAAGTCGGGGGGAGTTCCCGTATACTCAGGTACACGGAGATCCCAACATGGCTCTGGGTGACCAGATCAAATCATTCATCAAGAAACAGTTCATTGACGTAATCCAGTGGACCGACCAGCAGGAAGGCGTCCTGGCCTACCGATATCCGATGCAGGATATGGAAATCCAGAACGGCGCGAAACTGACGGTCCGCGAGTCGCAGGCTGCGATGTTCGTGAACGAAGGCCGCTGCGCGGACGTGTTCTCGCCAGGCCTGTACACGCTCAACACGCAGACGCTGCCGGTGTTGACCAACCTCATGAACTGGGACAAGATGTTCCAGTCCCCATTCAAGAGCGACGTATTCTACTTCACGACCCGCCAGCAGGTGGCGCAGCGGTGGGGCACTGCGCAGCCGGTGACGATCCGGGACAAGGATTTCGGGGCGGTGCGGATTCGCGGCTATGGCGTCTATAGCTGGCATATCGAGAACCCCAAGCTGTTCCTGACGAAAGTCAGCGGCTTTGGCGAGGTTTATAACCTGACTGAGATCGAGCCGCAGTTGCGGCAGACGATCGTGGGGCGGATGTCGGATGCCTTTGCCGAGAGCGGCGTGCCGTTCCTGGACATGGCGGCGAACTATGTGGAAGTGGGCGAGCGGATCAAGGCTTCGGTGAGCCCGGTGTTCGCCGAACTGGGGATTGCGCTGGACCAGTTCCAGGTGGAGAACCTGTCGTTGCCTGAGGAACTGCAGAAGTTCCTGGACACGAGGGTGGGCATGAACATGATTGGGAACATGCAGCAGTACACGCAATTCCAGGCGGCGCAGTCGCTGCCGATCGCGGCGGCGAACGAAGGCAGCGGCGGGCTGGCCGGGCTGGGCGTCGGACTGGGCGCTGGTGTTGGATTGGGCGGCGTGTTTGCGCAGGCCTTGAATCCGAACGTGCAGCAACCTCCACAGGCGCCCCCGCCGCAGGCACCGCCCCCGGCGGCGCCGCAAGCGCCTCCACCGGCCGCGCCGCCCGTGGCTCCGGCGGTCGCCGCAGGCGCGGCGGGTGTAGTGGCAGGGGCCGTGGCGGGCGAGACGAAGTTCTGCATGGAATGCGGAAACAAGATCGCGCGCGCAGCGAAGTTCTGCCCCGAATGCGGGAAGCCGCAGCCGTAAGCGAGCCGCGGTATCATCACCAAAATGACCTCCGGTTGCGAATGGGTGGTCGATGCGACGGGCTGCGACCCGGCGGCGCTGGCCTCTCTGCCCGCGCTCGAGCGGTTGTTCCAGGATATGGTGTCGGCGCTGGACCTGCATCCGGTGGGTCCAGCGTGCTGGCATCAGTTTCCGGGGCCGGGCGGGGTGACGGGCCTATCGCTGCTGGCGGAGTCGCATCTGGCGGTACACACTTTCCCGGAGCACGGCACGCTGACGTTGAACCTGTTCTGCTGCCGGCCGCGGCCGGCGTGGGGATTTGAGGCGGAGCTGGCGCGGCGGTTTCACGCGGCGAGCGTGGAGGTGCGGATGCTGGAAAGGAAGATCGCATGAGCCGTGCGGCGAACTGTCCTGCCTGCGGGGCGCCGGTCACATTCGCGTGGTCGAGCGCGGTGCAGACGGCGTGTCCGTTCTGCCGGGCGATTCTGGTGCGGCACGACGTGGATCTGACGAAAGTGGGGGAGGTGGCAGACCTGCCTCCGGATGCGTCGCCGATCCAGTTGATGACGGAAGGGGTGTTCGACAACCGCCGCTTTACGGTGATCGGGCGAATCCGGTATGAGTGGGAGCAGGGCAACTGGAACGAGTGGCACCTGCTGTTCAACGACCAGACGAGCGGGTGGCTTTCCGACGCGCAGGCAGACTACGCGGTGAGTTTCCTGACGGCGTCGCCGGTGGCATTTCCGGCGGCGGGAGAGTTGCCGGTAGGGCGGGTATTTCAGTTCGGCGACGCGCAGTTCCAGGTGACGCACCTGACGCAGGTGCGGTACGTGGGGTTTGAAGGGGAGCTGCCATTCACGACATCGGACCGGGAGTATTTTCTGAGCGCGGACCTGCGGACGCGGGATGCGCGCTTTGCGACGATCGACTATTCGGAAAACCCGCCGCTGCTGTTCACGGGGCGGTTTGCCACATTTGCAGAGCTGAAGCTGACGAACCTGAGGGAGTTTGAAGGATGGTAGCCGCCGCCCGAGTGCCCGCGCCAGCCGCGCTGAACTGCCCGAACTGTGGCGGAGTGATTGAGCTGCGGGGGTTTTCGCACTCACGCAGCGCGGTGTGCATCCAGTGCTGCACGATTCTGGACCCGTCGACTCCGGAGCTGACCATCCTGCAGAAGTTCGACGAGCGGATGCGGGTGGCGCCGCTGATTCCGCTGGGGACGCGGGGGACGTTCCGCGGGGCGAAGTATGAGGTGATCGGGTTCCAGGTGCGGACCATCTATGTGGACGGGACGGCGTACTCGTGGCACGAGTACCTGCTGTTCAACCCATTTGCCGGGTTCCGCTATCTGACGCAGTACGACGGGCACTGGAGCGACGTGCAGACGGTGCACGGGCTGCCCACCTACACACAGTCGGCCGGGCGGAAAGCAGTGGAGTACGGCGGCAGGACCTACCGGCATTTCCAGAACGCGACGGCGGCGACGACCTTCGTGATGGGCGAGTTTCCGTGGGCGGTCCGGGTTGGAGAAGAGAACACGGTGGACGACTACATCGATCCGCCGAACATGCTGAGTTCGGAGCGGACGGGCGGGGAGATCAACTGGTCGTTGGGGACGTATGTGGCGGGCGCCGAGATCTGGCAGGCGTTCCAGTTGAAGAGTGCGCTGCCGCCGGCGCGCGGGGTGTATTCGACGCAGCCATCGCCCTATGCCGGCAAGGTGGGGAAGGCGTGGAGGACGTTCCTGTGGCTTTGCGTGGCGTGGGCGGCGCTGATGGCTGTGTTTGTGTTCAGCGCTTCGAATAAAGAGGTCTTCCGCAGCCGCTATCACTTCTCGCAGAGCACGCCCGGGGAGCACTCATTCGTTTCGGATGTGTTCACGATCGAGGGCCGGGGGAATCTGGAAGTGGAGCTGCGGACGGACCTCAACAACAACTGGGCGTATTTCAACCTGGCGTTGTTGCGGGAGGACGGGGCGCAGGGCTTCGACTTCGGGCGGGAGGTCAGCTATTACAAGGGGCGGGATTCGGACGGCGACTGGTCGGAAGGCAAGGCGCAGGATTCGGTGGTGCTGCCGCGGGTGCCGGCGGGCCGGTACTATTTGAGGATTGAGCCCGAGATGGACGCGCAGGCTTCGGCGCAAGCGGCCTCGGGGATGTCGATGAACTATGAAGTGGTGGTGCGGCGGGACGTGCCGACTTCGTGGCTGTTCTGGCTGGCGCTGCCGCTGCTGATCATTCCGCCGATTGTGACAACGGTGCGCGCGGCGGGCTTTGAAACGCAGCGCTGGTCTGAGAGCGATTACGGGACAGGATCCGGATCCGCGAGTTCAAGCGATGGAGGCGATGACGAATGAAGCCATCCGGTTATTCGCTATACGGGCTGATTGTGCTGGCGGCGATCTCTGTGGGTCAATGGATGGGCGTGCCGGGCGCGTCCATCAACGAAGTGAAGAACGTGCCGAAGTCTGTCCGCGAAAACCCGGGAGTTTATCGCTCCCACTATTCCTGGCTGCCGCGCTGGTTTGGAGGCAAGTAACTCTTATGGGCATTGAATTTCATCTGGGCTCGCTGGTGAATGCGCTGATCTACGCGATTATCGGCGTGGTGATCCTGGTGGTGTCGTTCATCACCTGGGACAAGATCACGCCGTACGATCTATGGAAAGAGATCGTAGAGAAGCAGAATACGGCGCTGGCGATCTTCGCGGGCCTGATGGCGCTGGGTATCGCCATCATCGTCGCCTCCGCGGTGCACTAAGCCGCCGCAGCCATGACGGAAGCCGACAGCGCGGCGGAACCGCGCCCATATTCTGTGCAGAGCCGCCCGATGGCGGCGGTGCTCTTTCTCTCCGTATTCCTGATTGCGGCGTGCGGGCTGGTGTATGAACTGGTGGCTGGAGCGCTGGCGAGTTACCTGCTGGGCGACAGCGTGCTGCAGTTTTCCACGGTGATCGGGAGCTACCTGTTCGCGATGGGCGTGGGTTCGTGGCTCTCGCGGTTCATCGACCGGGGTCTGGTGTCGAAATTCATCACCATCGAGCTGATGGTGGGGCTGCTGGGGGGCTTTTCCTCGACGCTGCTGTTTCTTGCCTTCGCCTACACGCAGGCGTTCCGGCTGCTGCTGTACCTGGTGGTGGTGGTGATCGGGATTCTGGTGGGGCTGGAGATTCCGCTGCTGATGCGGATTCTGCGGGAGCGGTTCCAGTTCAAAGATCTGGTGGCGAACGTGCTGACGTTCGACTACCTGGGCGCGCTGGTGGCGTCGCTGCTGTTTCCGCTGTTGTTGGTGCCGAAGCTGGGGCTGGTGCGGGGGGCGATTCTGTTTGGGTTGATCAACGCGGCGGTGGCGCTGTGGTCGACGTGGCTGTTCCGGGAGCAACTGGCGTCACCGCTGTTGCAGCGGGCGGCCTGCGCGGTGGTGGTGGTGGTGCTGTGCGTGGGGGTGGGATTTGGGGCGGCGATCACGGATACGGCGGATTCGGCGCTGTACGCCGATGAAGTGATCTTCGCGCGGACCACGCCGTACCAGCGGATGGTGGTGACGAAGTGGAAGCAGGATTACCGGTTGTACCTGAACTCGCACCTACAGTTCTCCTCGCGCGATGAATACCGGTATCACGAGCCGCTGGTGCATCCGGGGCTGGCGAGCGTGACGGCGCCGCGGCAGGTGCTGGTGCTGGGCGGCGGCGACGGGATGGCGGTGCGGGAGATTCTGAAGTATCCGGGGGTGGAGCAGATCACGCTGGTGGATCTGGATCCGGAGATGACGCGGGAGTTCCGGACGCATCCGCTATTGAGCGCGTTGAACTCCGGTTCGCTCAACAATAAGAAAGTCCGCGTGATCAACGCCGATGCTTTTCCGTGGCTGGAGCGCAACGATACGGTGTACGACTTCGTGGTGGTGGACTTTCCGGATCCGAACAACTACTCGCTGGGGAAGCTATATACGACGGCGTTCTACCGGTTGCTGCTGAAGCACGTGGCGGAGCATGGGACGGCGGTGGTGCAATCGACGTCGCCGATGTTTGCGCGGCAGTCGTACTGGTGCATACACGAGACGATGAAGCAGGCGGGGTTCAAGACGTATCCATATCACGTGTATGTGCCGTCGTTCGGCGAGTGGGGGTATGTGTTGGGGACGCACGGCGACTGGCAGCCGCCGAAGCAGTTGCCGGCGGGGTTGAAGTTTCTGACGCCGGGCAATGTCGAGCAGATGTTCGATTTTCCGCCGGATTTGGCGCCGGTGGCGGCGGAGGCGAACCGGTTGTCGGACCAGACGCTGGTGAGGTACTACGACCGGGAGTGGCGGGAAATCGTGCGATGAAGCAGACGCGGCGGCGATTTGCGTCGGCGGCGCTGGTGGGGCTGGCGCCGAAGTCGGAGGTGCAGATCGCGGGCGGATTTGTGTTTGAAGGCGCGGGACAGGGGTTGGATCAGGGGCACCGGATCCGGGACCATGCGGCATTTCGAAGCGCCCCGCGGCGGGAAAAGGCGGCGGTGGTGATTGTCGGCGGGGGAGTGGCGGGCTTGTCGGCGGCATGGCAGTTCGACCGGCGCGGCTTCCATGACTTTGTGTTGCTGGAAGCGGAGCCGCAGGCGGGTGGGAACGCCCGGTTCGGGGAGAGCGAGGTGACGGCGTATCCGTGGGCGGCGCACTACCTGCCGGTGCCGGATGTGCAGCAGAAGTTGACACGGGAGCTGTGCACGGAGCTGGGGCTGCTGGACGGGCATGTGTGGGCGGAGCGGCACTTGTGCCATTCGCCGCAGGAGCGGCTGTTCCTGCACGGGCGGTGGCAGGAGGGGATCGAGCCGGCGGTCGGATTGACGGCGAAGGACGCGGCGCAGTTCCGGCGCTTTGAGGAACTGGTGGGTGAACTGCGGGCGACGGGGGCGTTCCGGATTCCGATGCAGGAGGGGTTGGAGAAGACGACACCGAGGATTGCGGCGCTGGACAGGATGACGCTGGCGGAGTGGATGGAGCGGCAGGGGCTGTATTCGCAGTACCTGCGGTGGTTTCTGGATTACTCGACGCGGGACGATTACGGGACGCATGTGGACGGGATTTCGGCGTGGGCGGGGCTGCATTACTTCGCGGCGCGGGAGCCGGAGGACAAGGGTCCGCTGACGTGGCCGGAGGGGAATGGGTGGATTGTGCGGCGGTTGTTGAAGAAGTTGGGGCGGCATGTACGGACAGGCTCGATGGTGCACCAGGTGAGGAAAGAAGGGACGAAGTGGCTGGTGCACACAGAGGGGGCGGTCTATGAAGCGCAGGGAGTGGTGTTCGCGGCGCCGACGTGGCTGGCGCAGTGGGTGGTGGAACCGGCGCCGCCGCGCTGGCCGATAGCGAACGCGCCGTGGGTGACGGCGAACCTGCATCTGCACCGGTGGCCGGAGAGCAAGGGGCTGGAGTATGCGTGGGACAACGTGATCTATAATTCGACGTCGCTGGGCTACGTGATAGCGACGCATCAGAACCTGGGGGTGTACCAGCCGAAGACGGTGTGGACGTGGTACATGGCGCTGGCGGACGGCAATGCGGCGGACCAGCGGCGGATTCTGCTGGGCGGGGATTACCCCTATTGGCGGGAGAAGATCCTGACGGATTTGGAGCGGGCGCATCCGGAGATCCGGCAGTGCGTTTCGCGGATCGACATCTTCCGCATCGGGCATGCGATGCCGCGGCCGGCGCCGGGGGCGATTTTCCATCCGGAGCGGATGAAGAGGGCGCGGCCGGAGGGGACGCTGGTGTATGCGAACTGCGATTTGAGCGGGCTATCGTTGTTTGAAGAGGCGCAGTACAGGGGGGTGGCGGCGGCGGACCACCTGATGCGGGTGGTTTCGCGGGGAGGGGCTTAGCGCGGATAGGGGTGGCCGCGGAGGATGGTGAGGGCGCGGTAGATCTGTTCGGCGAGGACGGCGCGGGCGAGTTCGTGGGGCATGGTCATGGCGGAGAGGGAGAGCAGGAGGTCGGCGCGGGGTTTCCATTCGGGGGGCAGGCCGTCGTGGCCGCCGATGAGGAAAACGACGTCGCGGGCTTCGAGTTCGGCTTTGCCGATGATGGCGGCGAAGGCGCTGGAATCCATGGATTTGCCGGCTGGATCGAGGAAGACCTTGCGGGCGGTAGGGTGGCGGGCAAATAGGTCGAAACGGGCGGGGACGATTTCGCGCATTTCGCAGGCCATGTAGCGTGAGGTGCGCTTGAGGAACTCCTGCGCCATGGCGTTGGAGTGGGTGTCGCGGGGCTTGCCGACGAAATAGAGGTAGAGCTTCAAGCCCTCAGTATGGCGGAAGTGCGGCTTGAGTACACGGCGGATCACCTGCTACGGTGGATTGAGGCGAGCCCCAGCACCCATGGATTGGTTCAAACCGAAGAAAGCAGTAAAAGTCGTTGACGAGCAGCGGCACGTCAAAACGGAAGGTTTGTGGATCAAGTGCGACGGGTGCAGGCAGATCATCTGGCGTAAGGATATCGAAGAGACGCTGCACTGCTGCCCGAAATGCGGCCACCACTTCCGGATCGATGCGCGCACGCGGTTGAACTACCTGTTCGACGACGGCAAGTGGACGGAGCATGACGCGGAACTGGTGTCGACCGACCCGCTGGAGTTTTCCGACGCCAAGCCGTACCGCGACCGGCTGGCTTCGATGCAGAAGGCGCTGAAGATGAAGGACGCCATTCTGGCGGCTTCGGGCAAGCTGCATGGGCGGGACGTGGAGATCTGCGCGCTGGAGCTGAAGTTCATCGGTGGGTCGATGGGGACGGTGATGGGCGAGAAGATCACGCGTTCGATCGAGCGGGCAATGGCGCGGCGGGCGCCGGTGATCGTGGTGTCGGCTTCGGGCGGCGCGCGAATGCAGGAAGGCGCGGTGAGCCTGATGCAGTTGGCCAAGATCAGCGCGGTGCTGATGCAGTTGGACCGTGCGAAGGTGCCCTACATCAGCCTGTTGACGGATCCGACGACGGGCGGCGTGACGGCGAGCTTTGCAATGCTGGGCGATCTGAACATCGCCGAGCCAGGCGCGTTGATCGGCTTCGCCGGCCCCAGAGTGATCGAGCAGACGATCCGGCAGAAGCTGCCCGAGGGGTTCCAGCGCTCAGAGTTCGTGTTGCAGCACGGGTTTCTGGACGCGGTGGTGAAGCGTAGCGAACTGCGCGGCTTCATAGCGAAGTCGTTGGACTTCTTCTGCGGCCCGCTGGCGCAATGAGGCCCCTGGCGCTCGTCTGTTCTTTCTTTGCGCTTGCGCTTTGTGCGCTTCCGGCTCTAGCCCAGTACGATCTGATCCTCAGAAATGCGCGTGTGGTGAACGGCACGGGCGAAGCCGCGTTCACGGCGGACATCGCGGTGAAGGACGGGCGCATTGCGGCCGTAGGGGACTTGAAGGGCAAGACGGCGGAGCGCGAGATCGACGCCGCGGGGCGCGTGGCGGCGCCGGGGTTCATCGACGTGCACACGCACATCGAAGGCGCGATCGATAAAGTGCCGCGGGCTGACAACTTCCTGATGGATGGCGTGACGACGGTGGTGACGGGCAACTGCGGGGGCTCGGCCGAGGCCTTGGGAGAGTGGTTCGGGAAGCTGGAAGAGCAGGGCGTGGGGATCAACGTGGCGTCGCTGGTGGGGCACAACACGGTGCGCCGGCAGGTGATGGGGACGGCGAACCGCAAGGCGACTCCGGACGAGATTGAGCAGATGAAGGCGCTGGTGGCGCAGGCGATGGAGCAGGGCGCGGTGGGGTTTTCGACGGGGTTGATCTACATTCCGGGGACGTATTCGAACACGGCGGAGGTGGTGGAGCTGGCGCGGGCGGCGGCGGGCAAGGGGGGCGTCTACGCGAGCCACATGCGGGACGAAGGGGCGCACGTGCTGGAAGCGATCCGGGAAGCGGCGCGGGTGGGCCAGGAGGCCGGGATGCGGGTAGAGCTGTCGCACTTCAAGATCGACACGCCGCGCATCTGGGGGTTCAGCCAGAAGTCGCTGGCGCTGGTGGAGGAGTTCCGGGCGAAGGGGCTGGATATCGGGGTGGATCAGTATCCGTACGACCACTCGTCGACGGGGCTGGGCATCACGATTCCATCGTGGGCGCTGGCCGATGGTCCGGTAAAGGTCCGGCGGCGGTTTCGGAACGCCACGACGCGGGCGCGAATTGTGGCGGAGATGAAACGGCAGTTGAAGCACCTGGGTCACAAGGATTACAGCTACGCGACGGTGGCATCGTTTGAGCCGGACCGGTCCTTCGACGGCAAGACGATTCCGGAAGTAACGAAGCTGAAGGGGCGGACGGCCACGCTGGACAACCAGATCCGGACGATTCTGGAGATGCAGTTGGCGGGCGGGGCGCAGATGATCTACCACTCGATGGGCGAGGTGGACGTGAACCGGATCATGAAATATCCGCACACGGCAGTGGCGAGCGATGGAGGAGTGCGCGTGCTGGGCGAGGGGATGCCGCATCCGCGGGCGTATGGAACGAATGCGCGGGTGCTGGCGGAGTATGTGCGGCAGAAGCAGGTGCTGACGCTGGAAGACGCGGTGCGGCGGATGACGTCGCTGCCGGCGGGGCGGTTCAATCTGAACGACCGCGGGGTGCTGCGGGAAGGGGCGGCGGCGGACATCGTAGTGTTCGATCCGGCGCGCGTGCAGGACCTGTCGACCTACACGGAGCCGCACCAGTACAGCATGGGCTTCGATTTTGTGTTTGTGAACGGCGTGGCGGCGGTGGACGAGGGGCAGCCGAACGAAGCGCGCCCGGGAAGGATTCTCCGCCGGCAATGATTTCGCTAGTCAGCGCAGGAAAGCAGTTTGGTCCGAAGGTGCTCTTTGAGGGCGTGAACTGGTTGATCACGCCGCAGGACCGGGTGGGATTGGTGGGCGCAAACGGGACGGGCAAGTCCACGGTGATGAAGATTCTGGCCGGGCTGGAGACGCTGGATTACGGCGACTGCACGGTGCAGAAGGGCATCACGGCGGGGTACCTGCCGCAGGATGGGTTGCGGCTTTCGGGCCGGTCGGTATTCGCCGAGTGCATGGCGGTATTCGACAGCCTGAAGGACATGGAGCGCGAGATGGAAGCTCTGCTGCACCAGATGGCGGAGATCGATCCGGCGAGCGAGGAGTATCACGCGGCGAGCGAGCGGTACTCGCACCTCGATTCCTACTTCAGAAACCACGACGGCTATGCGCTGGAGGCCAAGGTCGGCTCGGTGCTGACGGGCCTGAGCTTTCCGAAAGAAGACTGGACGAAGCGGACGGAGCACTTTTCGGGCGGCTGGCAGATGCGGATTGCGCTGGCCAAGCTGCTGCTGGAGCAGCCGAGTCTGCTGCTGCTGGACGAGCCGACGAACCACCTGGATCTGGAAGCGCGCAACTGGCTGGAAGAGTACCTGAAGAGCTATCCCAACGCCTTTGTGCTGATCTCGCACGACCGGTATTTCCTGGACGTGACGGTGAGCCGCATCGCCGAGCTGTGGAACAAGAACATGCACTTCTACACGGGCGGCTATGAGCGCTACCTGAAGCAGAAGACGGAACGGCGGGAGCAGTTGGAGTCGGCGTACAGGAATCAGAAGGAACGGATCGACCAGTTGGAGGCGTTCATCAACCGGTTCCGGTATCAGGCGACGAAGGCGAAGCAGGTGCAGTCGCGGATCAAGGAACTGGAGAAGATCGAGCGGATCGAGATTCCGCCGGAAGAGAAGACGATTCACTTTTCGTTCCCGCAGCCGAAGGCGTCGGGGCGCGTGGTGGCGGAGTTCACGGGCGTCGACAAGGCCTACGGCACGCGGACGATTCTCAGGGACGTGCAGTTCACGGTGGAGCGGGGCGACCGCGTGGCGCTGGTGGGGGTGAACGGGGCGGGCAAGTCCACGTTGATCAAGCTGCTGGCAGGCGTGGAGCCGCTGACGCGGGGCGAGTACAAGATCGGGCACAACGTGCAGCCGGACTATTTCGCGCAGGACCAGTACAAGGAACTGGATCCGGACTCGCGGATGCTGGACGATCTGGCGTCAGTGGCGAACGGCAAGACGCTCACCGAACTGCGCAGCCTGCTGGGGTGCTTCCTGTTCAGCGAAGACGACGTCTTCAAGCAGATCGGCGTGTTGAGCGGGGGAGAGAGAAACCGCTATGCGCTGGCGCGGATGCTGCTGAATCCTTCGAATTTTCTGCTGCTGGACGAGCCGACGAACCACCTGGACCTGCGGGCGAAGGACGTGCTGCTGGAGTCGCTGCGCGAGTTCACCGGCACGGTGGTGTTCGTCTCGCACGACCGGTATTTCATCGACAACCTGGCGACGAAGGTGTTCGAGATTGAAGACGGCGAAGTGCGGGTGTTCCCGGGCAACTACGAGGACTACATGTACCGCAAGGCGGGCGGGTCGCCGGTGATCGCCGAGGCGGCTCCAGTGGTGGCGGAGGCGGCCGAACCGGTGAAGGCGGAGGCGCCGCGGAAGAGCCGGTTGAATCCGATGAAGATGAAGCAGCTCGAGGACCAGGCGGCGGCTCTGGAGGAAGAGTCGCAGCGGCTGGAGGCGGAGATCTCGGCGCTGGAAGAGGCGCTGCAGAACTTCGTGAGCGCGGAAGAGACGCGGCGGCAGATGGACGAGTTGGAGGCGCGCCGGGAGAGGCTGAACGGCGTACTGGCGCAGTGGGAATCCGTCACAGTGGAGATTGAGGAGGCGAAGTAGATGACCGGAAAAGCCGCGGTGTGGTTGGCCGCGTGCCTGATTCCGCTGCAGGCGCAGCGGGTGATTCTGGTTTCCTTTGACGCGCTGGGGGCGCAGACGCTGTTTGAGGATCCGGTGGCGGCGGAGTTGACGGTGTTGCAGGATTCCGCGCGGCGGGGTGCTTCGTCGCCGGGCGTGCAGACCGCGTTTCCATCCACGACGGCCAACTCGCACGCGGCGATCTGGACCGGCTGCTACGGGGACGTCAACCACATTACAGCCAACAATCCGCCGGTGCTGCCGCGCGCCGAGCATACGTTTGCCGAGCGCACCAATGGATTTAGGGCCGAGCAGTTAGCGGCGGAGGCGATCTGGGTGACGGCGGCGAAGGCCGGCATCCGGTCTGTGGCGCACCAGCCGACGCAGGGCTATCCTTTCACTCAGTTCAACGCCGCGCCGGGCGCGGTGGTGGTGAACGGATATCAGACGAAGCAGATTGCGCCGCACGCGTTGTGGACGCCGGCCAACGGGCGGCGGCAGGTGGATGGATCGTATCTCTTCGAGCACGGGCCGGCGACGTTTCGCGTGAAGCGCGCGGAGGGCGCGTTGGAGATCTCCGAACAGGTCAGCGGCGCGACGGTTCGCGCGCAGGCATGGCCCGTGGAGACGGAGGCTCCGCGCGAGCGTCCGCTGGCGCGGCGGTTCAGCGAGGGGTTGCCCGTGGCGAAGCCGGCGCCGGCGGTGCTGTATTTCCGGCTGTTTTCGTTGACGGAAGACGATTTCCGCCTGTATGTCACGGCGTGGCAGGAACTGGCGCACTCTGAGCCCCTGGGTGCGATTTTCCAGGAAGCAGGCGGCTTCATCGGCAATGGGCCGAGTTCGCTGCTCAGCTCCGGGAAGTTGAAGGAGGAAGAGTATCTGGAGGCGGTGGAACTGGTGACGAGGCAACTGGTGCGGCACGCGCAGTGGCTGGACCGCAGGTTTCAGCCGAGGTTCCTGCAAAGCTATCTGCCGTTCCCGGATGAGTTCGATCACGAGTGGCTGCCGGCCTCACGGGCGGGCTCGGCGCGGCATCAGGCGTGGCGGCGCTGGGGCTTCACAGTGATCAACCGCGCGGCGCAGGAGTACAGGCGGCTGGCGGGCCAGGGCGACTACGTCCTGTGGGTGTCCGACCACGGCATGGCCGCGGTGGATCGCACCGTGGCGGTGGGCCGGCTCCTCAAGGAAGCGGGCCTGGAGGGCAAGGTGAATTACCTCTACAACTCGCTCCTCGTGAACACGGTGGACTGGCGCGGGGGCACGCTGAGCGCGGAGGAGCGCGACGAAGTTCTGGAGCAGGCGCGGCTTGCCCTGTCGGTGGTGCCGGTGTTCACGAAGTTTTACAGGCCGGAGGAGTACCGCGGCCGGTACGGCATTGGCGGGCCGGCCGGCGGAGATCTGTACTTCGATCTGGCGCCGGGTTACTCGGCGTCGGCGCGGGGGGACGGCGCCGTGGTGGTGGCGGCGAAGCCGCGGGGCGTGCACGGGTTCTCTCCGGAGCGGGCGGACATGAAATCGATCTGCATCGTGACCGGGCCGGGGATTGCGGCCGGCAGGCGGTTGGATGGGATGCGATCGGTCGACATTGCGCCGCTGGTTGCGCACCTGCTGGGCATTGAACCGCCGCCCACGGTCCAGGGGCGCTCGCCGCTTGATGTACGATCGATTCGATGAACCGCCGCCAATTTCTCGCATCCACTGCTGTAGTTCCGGCCGCAGTGCCGGCGCTCGCTTCCGCTCAGAGTTCCGGTGTGCCGAAGAAGGCACGATTGAAACCGGCGCTGTGCGCCTACTCGTTCCGGCAGGATCTGCAGTCGCGCAAGATGAGTTACGAAGACCTGGTCCGTTCCTGCGTGGAGTGGGACGTGGACGGGCTGGATATGACCGTGTACTGGCTGCCGAACACCGACCCGGCGTGGCTCCACGAATTGCGGCGGCTGGCTTACCGGTGCGGCGTGGAGATCTATTCCATCGCGGTGCGGACGGAGCTGACCAGGCCGGAGCAGGCGGCGCGCGATGCCGAGGTGGAGAACATCCGGAAGTGGGTGGATGTGGCGTCGATGGTGGGGGCGGGGCATATCCGCGTGTTCGGCGGCACCGTGCCAAAGACGGCGACGGAAGAGCAGGCGGCGCCGTGGGTGGTGGAGTGCCTGAAGCGCGGCGCGGAGATCGCCGGCGCCAAGGGGATCATCCTGGGGCTGGAAAACCACGGAGGGATTTGTACGAACGCGGAGCGGATCCTGGAAATGGTGCGGAAGGTGAACTCGCCCTGGGTGGGCATCAACCTGGACACAGGCAACTTCCACACGAAGGCGTTCGAGCAGATGGAGATGTGCCTGCCGTACGCGGTGAACGTGCAGGTGAAGGCGGAGATGACCTACGACGATGGCAGGAAGGGTCCGCAGGATTGGGAGCGCGTGGTGAAGCTGATCGCGGGCGGCGGATACAAGGGCTACCTGTCGCTGGAGTACGAGGCGAAAGAGCCGGCGGCGACGGCGGTGCCGCGCGGGCTGGCGCAAATTCGGGAGCTATGCCGGAAGTACTCGGCCTGAGCCTTTAGGGCTCCAGGGCGCGTTTCCACCACTCGTCAAAAAGGCCCTGCATGGCCTCGCCGAAGCCGGCGTGGTCGAAGACGACGGAGGTCCAGGTGGGGCGCGTGGTGACAGGATCGAGCAGCGCCACCAGACCCTGCATGCCGTCGAAGACCGCGAGTTTCATGGGCAGCGATGGCACGGTGCGGACCTCGATGCCGCAACTGCGGTAGTCGAAGATGCGGGCGGCGTTCTCCACCGGATCGGGGCCGGACTCCTGGATGATGCGGCAGCGCACGCCGCGGGCGGCGGTCTGTTTGACGAGCTGCTCGTCGAGCGGATCGACGGCATAGGGCGGACGGGAGAATTCGAGATAGGAACGCGTGACGCCGGAGAGCATGGAGCGGTAGTGGACGGCCACCTGGGAGGGATCGTTCACGATGCGCAGGTAGTCGAGCGTGCCGCGGCCACCGCGGCCCTCGGTGTAGGCGGCTTTCAACTCGGAGGCCAGCGATTGGCCGTGGCGGCGCTGGTTCTCCAGTTGCTGTTCCATCAGTTCTTTTTGGCGTTCGAGGTAGGCGGGCACGGCGAGACCGGGCTCCACCGCTGAGAAGAGCTTGGTCTTTTCCTGCACCACCTGGGCGAAACCCTTTTCCACGAGGCTGTCCAGCACCTCATAGATCTTCTGCCGGGGGACGCGGGCGCGGGAGGCGAGTTCCAGCGCCTTGAAGCGCGGGTGGCCCACCAGCACCAGGTAGGAGCGCGCCTCATAGGCGTTCAAACCTACCTGCTGAAGGCGGCGCCAAAACCGCTCATAATCGACTTCCGCGAGTTCCCTTGCCATGCCTAGTCAGTACCTCAGGCCACAAGGTATATCACAACCTTGGGGTGGTGTGTCCCTGGCGCGGCGCATGGCGGGTAAGCTGGAACAATGGTGAATCTCGAGAGCATCCAGGCGGCGTTGACGAGGATTCGCGAGTCGATCCGGCTGACGCCGCTGATGCACTCGGAATCGCTGTCGCAGAGCGCGGGCAATCAGCTCTTCCTGAAGCTGGACAATCTGCAGCGGACGGGGGCATTCAAGGAGCGCGGCGCGCTGAACCGGATTCTGCTGCTGAGCGAAGAAGAGCGGCGCAGAGGGGTGGTGACGGCGTCGGCGGGCAACCATGCGCAGGCGGTGGCCTACCATGCAGGGCTGCGCGGGATTCGGGCCACCATCTGCATGCCGCTGGCGACGCCGCTGGTGAAGGTGTCGGCGACGCGTGGGTTCGGGGCGGAGGTCGTGCTGGTCGGCCGGAACTACGACGAAGCGTATGAGGCCGCGCAGAAGATCCGGGTGGAGCAGGACGCGACGTTCCTGCACCCGTTTGACGACGAGGCGGTGATTGCGGGGCAGGGGACGCTGGGGCTGGAGATGCTGGCCCAGAACCCGGCGCTGGATGTGATTGTGGCGCCGATCGGGGGCGGCGGATTGCTGGGCGGGTTGAGCTGCGCGGTGAAGGAGATCAACCCCCGGGTGACGATTGTGGGCGTACAGACGGCGCGCATCCCGTCGATGAAGGCAGCCATCGAAGCAGGCGGGCTCGCCACCTTGCCGGCGGCCACGACCATCGCCGACGGCATCGCGGTGCGGCGGCCCGGCGAGTTGACCTATCCGCTGATCCGGCGGTATGTGGATGAGATCGTCACCGTCGAGGAGGAAGAGATCGCCAATGCGATTCTGCTGCTGCTGGAGCGGGAGAAGATTCTGGCGGAAGGGGCCGGGGCGGCCGCATTGGCGGCGGTGCTGCAGCGGAAGATTGAGTACAGCGGGAAGCGCATCGGCGTGCTGGTGTGCGGCGGGAACATCGACGTGACGCTGCTTTCGCGCATCATCGAGCGCGGTCTGGTGAAGGACGGCCGCCTGGTGCGGCTGCGGGTGCATCTGGTGGACCATCCGGGCTCGCTGCGCCGGCTGTGCGAAGTGATCGAGCAGCACAAGGCGAATATCGTGGAGACACAGCACGACCGCGCCTACTACGGCGTGAACCTCGGCGACACCGTGATCGACTTCACCATGGAGACCCGCGGGCCGGCCCACATCGAGCAACTGATGGCGGCCCTGAGCGAGGCCGGCTACACGCACGAACGCGTGCAATAGGGTTTACCATAGGGAGACCAGGAGGCTCAGAAAACTCATGAAGAAACTGCTGTTCTGCATTGCCGTCTTCGCGTTCACCGCGACGGCCCAGGATAAAAAGCTGATGCACTGCTTCGCGTTCACTCAGATCGACGCCGCCACGCCGGCGGACTGGGCGGCCTTCGCGAAGGCGACTGATGAGCTGCCTGGCAAGGTGCCGGGGCTCAGCAAGGTGTGGCACGGCAAGTTGGCGCGCCCGATGGGCATCACCCAGGTGGACGGCCAGGTCTCCGACGAGGACCGCAAGAAACTGATGGCCGGTGAGTCCGTGGCTGCCAAAGTGAAGATGGTGCGGCGCCAGTATGGGGTCTGCATGGAATTCGCCAGTCAGGATGCGTTGAAGGCCTATGCCAAGCACCCGGAGCATGACGCCTGGATGAAGGTGTACGAGAAGGTCCGCGTGGCCGGCACCACGACGATCGACATCCTGCCTTAAAGTTTGTTTATCAAGCGCTTGGGCGGCTCGTGCGAGAATGGGATTTATGCGTTGGATTCTCGCTTGGGCCGCCCTTTTTATTTCTCTTTACGCGCAATCCCCTCTGGGGAATGTAACAGGACTCGCGCTCGATCCCAGTGGAGCGCCGGTGCCGAGCGCCAAGGTGGTGCTCACGAACGAAGCCACGGGCGTCAAGGTGGAGGCGCTCACCAACTCGAGCGGCAACTACCTGCTGCCGAATCTGACGCCGGGTGACTACACTCTGGCGGCTGAAGCGAAGGGCTTCCGCAAGCTGCAGGTGGCGGCGTTTCCGGTGGCGGCATTCCGGACGCTGCGGCAGGATCTGACGTTCCAGCTTGAATCCGCCAGCGCCGAGATCACGGTGAACGAAACGGCCTCCTCGGTGGTGCAGTCGGAGACGCCCAGCGTGACGGTGCAGCTCTCGGGAAAGCAGATCGTGGATCTGCCTTCCAACCTGCGCAGCGTGTACAACAACTCCGGTGACTCCGGGTTGATCGCCAACCTGATGCCGCTCACGGTGCCGGGTGTCGTGCAGATGGGCAATGGGGCCTACTGGATGGCGCCGGGTTCCGGTCCCAACGGGTTGCGCGCCAAGGTGGACGGCATCGACACGACGTTCGGCAACTTCGGCAGTACGGACCCGGTGTCTCAGCCTTCGATGGAATCGGTGGAGGAGTTCACGGCGAACCTTACGACCAACCGCGCCGAGTTCAATGGCATGGGCACGGTGACCACGGTGACCAAGACGGGCGGCAACAAGTTCCACGGCAATCTCTTCTGGTTTGGGAAGAACGCCGTGCTCGACGCGCGGAACACTTTTTCGACGACGAAACCTTTCCAGAACATCCACGACTACGGCTTCAGCGGCGGCGGCCCCATCCGTAAGGACAAGACGTTCTTTTACGCCACGGGCGAGTTCATCAACGGCGTGCGCGCCTATCTTTTCACGTCGAACGTGCCAACCGTGGCGCAGCGCGCCGGCAACTTCTCCGGAGCGGTGCGGAACCCATACGCCGGCGGAACGCCGTTTCCCGGGAACCAGATTCCGGCCTCGATGATCCCGGCCGAGGCGGTGAAGGCCCAGAACGCGATCTATCCTCTGCCGAACTACGGTGACGCCAGCCTGGCTGCGGGCAACTACCGCGCCACCTTCAACGGGCCGGAGAGCCACCAACTGCTGGAAGGCCGCATCGACCACAACTTCACCAGCACGAACTCGGCCTTCGTGCGCTACCAGTACAAGAACGACGACTACGACATCCCCGGCGCGCGCGGCGCGCTGCCGCCCACCACCGAAGGCACCTCCTTCAACCGCCGCAAAATGCACTTCTTCACCTTCGGCGACGTGTGGACGCTGAGCCCCACGATGTTCAACGAGTTCCGCGCCGGCGTGGTGCAACTGGAATCGCGCGCCACCTCCGACGTCAACGGCCAGGCGTTGCTCGACCAGATCGGCATCACGGGCCTGCCTGCCCGCTCCGGAGCGCCTGGCGTGCCGCGCTTCACGGTCTCTGGCCTCAGCACCTACTCGCAGAGTCTGCTGAACCCCGTGGTGGACGGCCACTGGCAGCTCGCCGACAACCTGACGAAGATCGTGGGCCGCCACACCATCAAGGCCGGTGTCGAGTACATCCACTGGTTCGTGAACCGCCATGTCCCTTCGCGCGCCGGTCTGTTCGGCGACTTCAGCTTCAGCAACCGCTTCACCGGCCAGCCTTACGGGGACTTCCTGCTGGGCGTGCCCACCACCACGGGCCGCATCGATCCCTGGGCGGCGCAGTACTTCCGCTGGAACGACACCTCGTTCTACATCCAGGACGACTTCAAGCTGAGCGCGCGCGTCAGCCTCAACTTCGGCGTCCGCTATGAGTACAACCAGCCCGCCGCGGCGCGCGACGACAATTTCTTCACGTTCAACACCACCACGGGGGCGGTCATCGTGCCCACAGCCGCCGCCAGGAAACTGATCAGCCCGTACTACCCCGCCACACTGCCGGTAGAGACCGCCGACCAGGTGGGGCTGGGCCGCTCGCTGCGCCATACAGACAAGAACAACTGGGCGCCGCGCGCGGGCTTCTCCGCGCGGCTCGACAACAGCGGCAAGACCATTCTCCGCGGCGGCGCCGGGCTCTACTACGGCCACTACTCCGTGGGCGCATTGTCCAATCAGGTGGAAGGGCCCTTCGCCGTCTCCACCACCAGCAACAACGCCTTCGTCAACGACAAGCCGCTGTTCACGCTGGCCGCGCCGTTCGCCGTGCCCGGCGCCACTGGCACGCTGAACTCGGCCGGCATGACGCCCAACCTGCTCAATACCTATGCGCTGCAGTATTCACTGACCCTGGAGCAGGAGCTCATGCGCGACCTCGGCTTGCGCATCAGCTACATCGGTACCAAGGGCACGCAGTTGCCCTACATGAAGAACTTCAATCAACCGCTGCCTTCCACGCAGGCCTTCGCGCAATCGCGCCGCCCGTTCCCCATCTACAACAACGTCACCTTCGTGGACAACGGCGCCAACAACAGCTACCACGGCCTCCAGGCGGGCGTGAACAAGCGCTTCTCGCGCGGGCTGCAGTTCAGTTCCACGCTGGTGTGGGCCAAGCAGTTGAGCGAGGTGGACGACACCAACAACGCCGAAGTGAACACGCAGATCGAAAACGCCTACGACCGCGCGCGCGACAAGGCTCGGGTCTACTCCGTGCCCCGGCTGCAGTGGATGAACCAGGCGCTGTACGATCTGCCGTTCGGCAAGGGCCTGCTTCTGGGCGGCTGGCAGCTCAACGTGTTGATCAACGTCTCCACCGGCCACTGGCTGAACCCGCAGTTCACCGGCTCTGATCCGTCGAACACCAATACTGTCGGCGGGCGTCCGGACCTTCTCAGTGCCGTAGAGTACCCCAAGACCATCGGCGCCTGGTTTAACCGGCTGGACTTTGCCGTGCCCACCGGCGGCCGTTTCGGCAACGCCGGCCGTAACATCATCGAGGGGCCGGGCTA
The DNA here is from genome assembly GCA_029973955.1 of Paludibaculum sp. Taxonomy (GTDB): domain Bacteria; phylum Acidobacteriota; class Terriglobia; order Bryobacterales; family Bryobacteraceae; genus Paludibaculum. The sequence goes on from JARKQJ010000218.1 coordinate 260,601, forward strand.
CACGGTGTTCAACGCCGGGCTGAACAAGCGCTTCGTGCTTCCGCGGGAGAACGAGCTGCAGATCGGCGCTTCGTTCCAGAACCTCTTCAACCACGTCAACCTGGGCCAGCCGAACATGACGGTGAACGTCGCCACGGGCGGCACCATCACCAGCACGCATGTCTTCCTGCCGGCGGGTTCGCCGCGGCAGGGCCAGTTGATGATGCGCTGGAGATTCTAGGGGTCCAACAATTGAAGAGGGCGCGCCGTGTGGCGCGCCCTTTCTCTACCTGTGGCAAGTGCTGGCTAGTGCGATTCCCGGCCGTCGCAGCAGCCGGGTTTCTTCTTCGCGATGAGGTTCATCAGCCGCTGGTGCACGGTGTCGGGCAGTTCCTGCGCCTCCATGCCCTTATAGACCTGGATGGTCTTCTTGGTGGTGTCGCAGATCACCCAGCAGTTGGGGCATTCGCTGATATGGCGCTCGAGTTCGGCACGCAGAACGGGGTCTGTGGTCTCGTCCAGAAAGTCGTTCAGCTCGCGCAGGAAGTCCTTGCACGTGATCATTTCATTTCGCGTACCCAAGGATCTGCTCCCCTTTTCTCTTAAAAACGCGAGTGAGCTTTTCACGCAGTTGCAGCCGCGCCCGCAGCAGGCGGCTCTTCACCGCCGCAATGGAAAGACCCAGCACCTCGGCGGTCTCTTCCGTGCTCAGTTCCTCGACGTCACGCAGGATGAAGACGGTGCGGAAGATCGGCTTGAGCCCGTCGATGGCTTTGTCCAGGATCTGACGGATCTCTTCCTGGCTGTAGCGCAGTTCCGGGTTGTCGTCCCAAACGGCGATCTCTCGCACAATCGGTTCCTCTTCTGTTTCGATGTTCTCATCCAGCGAAACGGTTCGGTCAGATTTACGTTTTCTAAGCTTCATCAGGCTCTCGTTTACCGCAATGCGGGTGAGCCAGGTATAGAACTTGGATTGGCCCTGGAAGGAATCCAGGTGTTCAAAGGCCTTGAGGAACGCCTCCTGCAGGACATCCTCGGCATCCTCATCATTTTGGGTGATCTGCCGGGCCATGCGGTAGACGCGCCGCTCGTACTTACTGATCAGCTCGCCGAAGGCCGTTACATCACCGTTGCGAGCCCGATCCACCAGCGCGAGTTCCACAGCCGCGGGATCGATCGCCGTGGTTACCTCCGGATGCTCGTGCTCCATCCTTTCAATGTCTCCGAACACGGCATGGGAGCGCAAGCCCTCTTGCCGCGGCGTATGGCGCTCAACGGCATGATAGTCTGGAAGTTACCCCCTGAAATCCAATGAGTGCACAGTTTTCCATCACGCTGCCGGACGGCAGCAACCGCCCTGTCGAGGTTGGCGCCACGCCCATGGACATCGCCCGTTCCATTGGGCAGCGCCTGGCCGACGACGCCGTTGTCGCCCGCGTCAACGGCATCCTCTGGGACTTGAACCGCCCCTTTGAAGCCGATTCCGCGCTGGAAATCCTTACTTCCAGGAACCCCGAGGCACTGGAAGTCTACCGCCACTCCACGGCCCACCTGCTGGCCGCGGCCGTGCTCGAACTCTACCCCGAGACCAAGCTCGGCATCGGCCCGCCCATCAAAGACGGCTTCTACTACGACTTCGACCGCCCCGCGCCCTTCACCGCCGAAGACCTCGAAAAGATCGAGAAGAAGATGGTGGAGATCCGCGACCGCGACTGCCCCTACGAGCGCAAGCTGGTGGCCAAGGACGAAGGACTGGCGAAGTACCGCGGTCTGGATGAGCCCATGAAGTGCGAGCTCATCGAGGAGCGCGCCGACGCCATCTTCAGCGAGTACACACTGGGACCGCATTTCATCGACTTTTGCCGCGGCCCGCACGTGCCCTCCACCAAACGGCTGAAGGCCTTCAAGCTGCTCTCCATCGCCGGCGCCTACTGGAAAGGCGATGAGAAGCGCCAGCAGTTGCAGCGCATCTACGGCACCGCCTGGTTCTCCCAGAAGGATCTGGATGAGTACCTCCGCAAACAGGAAGAGGCGCGCAAGCGCGACCACCGCGTGCTGGGGCGCCAGTTGGGCCTCTTCACCGTGGACGAAAAGGTGGGTCAGGGACTGATCCTCTGGAAGCCCAAGGGCGCCGTGATCCGCCAGGAGCTGCAGACCTTCATCAGCGAGCACCTGCGCCGCCAGGGCTACACGCAGGTGTTTACGCCCCACATCGGCAAGCTGGACCTCTACAAGACCAGCGGACATTTCCCCTACTACGCCGACAGCCAGTTCCCGCCGCTGGTGGACCGCGAGCAGATCTCGCAGCTCGCCGCCGAGGGCTGCTCCTGCGCGCAGCTGGCCAACCGGCTGGAGAGCGGAGAGATCGAGGGCTTCCTTCTGAAGCCCATGAACTGCCCGCACCACATCAAGATCTTCGACAGCGATCCGCATAGCTATCGCGACCTGCCCATCCGGCTCTCCGAGTTCGGCACAGTCTACCGTTTCGAGCAGAGCGGCGAGCTGGGCGGCATGACCCGCGTCCGCGGCTTCACGCAGGACGACGCGCACATCTTCTGCACCGAAGATCAGGTGCCGGCCGAGGTGGCCGGCTGTCTGGAACTGGTGAAGGTGATCTTCGGCACGCTGGGCATGAAGGAGTACCGGGTCCGTGTGGGCCTGCGCGACCCCGACAGCGCCAAGTACGTCGGCAACGCCGATCAATGGGACCGCGCCGAAAAGGCCTGCAAGGACGCCGCCGCCTCACTGGGCGTGCGCTTCTCTCTCGAGCCGGGCGAAGCCGCCTTCTACGGCCCGAAGATCGACTTCGTGGTGGAAGACGTCATCGGCCGCGAGTGGCAGCTCGGCACCGTGCAGGTGGACTACCAGCTTCCGCAGCGCTTTGACCTGAATTACACCGGCGCCGACAACCAGCAGCACCGCCCGGTGATGATCCACCGCGCGCCGTTCGGCAGCATGGAGCGCTTCGTCGGTGTGCTCATCGAGCACTTCGCCGGCGCCTTCCCGGTGTGGCTCTCTCCGGTGCAGGCCGTGGTGCTGCCCATCGCGGACCGCCACAACGAATACGCCGGACAGGTGACGCAGAAGCTCAAGGCCGCCGGCCTGCGCGCTGAACTGGATGCCCGCGGCGAGAAGGTGAACTACAAGATTCGCGAAGCCCAGCTTCAGAAGATCCCCTACATGCTGGTGGTGGGCGACCGCGAAGCGGCCGAGGGCAAGGTGGCCGTGCGCACCCGCAAGGGCGGCGACCAGGGCGCCAAGCCGGTGGACGAAGTGGTGGCGATGATCTCGGGTCTCGCCCAGTCCCGCGCCGTCGAAGAGTAGGCCCCCAGGATGTTCTGGCTCCTGGCCGTCCCGCTTGGCTGTCTGCTGGTGGGCTCCTGGGTGTTTTGCGTGTTGACGGTGGTCGCCGCGCGGCGCTATCTGTCCGTGCGTCCGCCGTCGCCAGGCGGGGCGGAGCCGGTGTCGATCCTCAAGCCTCTGCACGGCCTGGATGAAGGGCTGGAGCAGAACCTGCGCACCTTCTTCGAGCAGGATTACCCGGCGTTTGAGCTGCTGTTCGCCGCCCGCGACGCATCGGACCCGGCCCTCGCGCTGGTGGAGCGGCTGCGCCGCGAATACCCGCATGTGCCGGTGCGCACCTTCGTCACCGGTGAAGCGCCCTACCCCAACGCCAAAGTCTGGAGCCTCTCCATCATGATGCGGGAGGCCGCTCATGACCTGCTGGTGATGAGCGACTCCGACATTCGGGTGACGCCGGAGATGCTGCGCGTGCTTGCCGCGGAGTTTCAGACCCCCGGCCTGGGCGTGGCCACCTGCCCGTACCGCGCCGTCCCCGGAGGCAGCGTCTGGTCCGTTCTGGAGGCGGTGGGCATGAATACTGAGTTCTGGGGCGGCGCCCTGGTGGCGCGCATGGTGGAGGGGGGCGTAAAATTCGCCGTCGGACCCACCATCGCCGCCCGCCGCCGCGCTCTTGAGGACATCGGCGGCTGGGACCGCCTCTGCCAATACCTGGCGGAGGATTTCGTCATGGGCCAATTCGCCTCTGAACGCGGCCACGGTGTCATTCTTTCTTCCTACGTCATCGAACACCGCATCGGCACGCAGGCCATGCGCCCCAATTTCGCGCACCGGATGCGTTGGAACCGCTCCACGCGCCGCTCCCGCCCAGCCGGTTATGTGGGCCAGATCTTCACCAATCCCTTCCCAATCGCGCTGCTCTGCGCGGCCTGCTTCCCCGCCTCCTGGCCGGCTGTGCTCGTCACTCTGATCTTCCGGATGGCGGCCGCCGCCGCCGTCTTCCATGCCGTGCTGAACGACCCGCTCTGCCGCCGCCAACCCTGGTTGATCCTCGTGCAGGATCTGCTCAGCTTCGCGTTCTGGGCGGCCGGATTTTTCGGCAACACCATCGACTGGCGCGGCCGGCGGTACCTCCTGCTGCCCGACGGCCGGTTCGAGCTGATCGCTCAGTAGGTTGCGAAAATTTCATGAATTGAGGAAGATCAGCATAGGAGATTGCCTCCACCAGGCGCCGCTGATGTCTGAGACGCGTCACTTTCGATTTGCCGATCTTCCCTCTTACTTGATCTTTGAGACACCGCCGCGGTGGATCGTGCCCGTTTCCCTGCTGATGGCGGCGGCCATCGCCGTCGTGGACTATTCGATTCACTCCAACCTCTCTCTGGGGCTGATGTATGCATTCCCCATTGTGTTGAGTGCGCAGGCGCTGAAACGCTCGCAGATCCTCTTTGCCAGCCTGGTATGCGCCTTCCTGCGGGAGCATTTTGCGCCGTTCAGTTGGGAGCCGCACGCGCTGATGCGGATCTTCTCGGCGTTCGCTACGTTTGCCGGCACGGGCCTGTTTGTCGGCGAGTTGCTGCGCAGCCGCCGCATGGCGCTGGTCCACAACCGCGAAATGAAGGAGCAGCAATCGAGGCGCGTGGAGGCGGAAAACCAGGTTCGCATGCTGGTGGAGTCCAGTCCCGCCGCTATCGTGACTTTGGACACCCTGGGCCGGGTGGACCTGGCCAACCAGGCGGCGCACGAGATGCTGGAGGTGCTGCCCGGCGAGCTGCCGGGCCAGTCGATCGGCCAGTACCTGCCCACGGTGGAGCGGCTGCTGCTGGCCGCCGACAACGATCTGCCTTATCGCAGCGCCACCAATTGCAGGGGCACGCGCGCCAATGGAGAGACCTTCATGGCCTGCGTCTGGTTTGCCACTTACCCCACCTCCGCGGGCCGGCGCATGGCGGCCATCATCACGGACACCAGCGAAGACCTGCGCGACTGGCAGGAGTCCAGCCTGCAAAGCCTGCTGCGCAGCTCCCGCGTCCTGGTGGGCTCGGTCTCGCACGAGATCCGTAACATTTGCGCCGCCATCGCCGTCGTTCAAACTAACCTGGGACGATTGCCAGGCGTCGGACAGACCGAAGACTATGCGGCATTGGAAACGCTGGCTCAGGCACTCACACGGCTCACCACCGTGGAGCTCCAGTCCGCTTCGGAGCAGCCGATGGAGAGCGTCAATCTCGAGCAGTTGCTGGACGAGTTCCGCATCGTCGTCTCTCCCACCCTCGAATCCGATCACGTCGAGCTGCGGCTGGTGGAATTCTCCGGGCTCGCACCGGTGCAGGGAGACCGCCACGGGCTGCTGCAGGTGCTGCTCAACCTCAGCCGCAACAGCGTCCGGGCCATGGAAGGCTGCCAGACCAAGACGATTACCGTCCAGCCCCAGGTCGGCAACGGCTTCACCACCATTCGCTTTACCGACAGCGGCCCGGGCGTGGTGGATCCGGCGCGGCTGTTTCAGCCGTTCCAGCCGGGAGCCAAGTCGGTGGGGCTGGGGCTGTTCGTCTCGCGGGCTATCGTTCGAGCCTGCGGTGGGGAGCTCTTCTTTGAGCCCTCCACCCAAGGCTGCACGATTTGCATGCGCCTGCTCCCATTCGCTCATGGCGAGCATCAAAACGAAGAACGTATTACGGAGATCTCCGCATGATTCGAATCCTGTTGGTCGATGACCACGCACTCTTTCGTGAAGGACTTGCCCGCCTGCTCAATGTGAGACAGGACGTACAGGTCACCGGCCAGTGCTCCACCGTCCAGGAAGCGCTCACCCTGATGCGCGGGGGCGGCTTCGACCTGATCCTGCTCGACTACGAACTCGGCGACCGCCGGGGCAATGAGGTGGTGATTGCCGCCAAAGAGCGCAAGTTCGCCGGCAAGATCCTCGTCGTCACCGTCGGCGTGACGCGCGCGGAGCTGCGGCAGTTGCTCAACCACGGCGCCGGCGGCGTCTTCCTGAAGAACAATCCGCCGGAAACGCTGCTGGAGGCGATCCACGCCGTCACTCGCGGCGAGACCTGGATCGACCCCAAGTACACCGCCTCGCCGGCGGAAGGCGGCGCCATCGACTCCGCCCGCCGGGCGCGCTTCACCGAGCGCGACCGCATCGTCCTGCGCGGCGTCTTCGAAGGCCTGGCCAACAAGGAGATCGCCGAGCGCATCGGCGTCAGTGAGAGCGCCATCAAGGCCTCGCTGCAGCAGCTCTTCAGCAAGACGGGCGTGCGCACCCGCAGCCAGTTGGTGCGGGTGGCCCTGGAACAATACCGGCGCGAGCTGCTTTAGCTCGCGGCCGGGCCGTCCACGTCGCCCTCGCCCGGGGCCAGAAAGAGATTGCGTTCCAGCCCGTGCTGTCTCGTGTATAGATCGTAGTAACGGCCGCGCGCCGCGTAGAGTTCGGCGTGCGTGCCGCGCTCGACGATCCTGCCTTCCTCCATCACCAGGATCTGGTCCGCCCGGCGGATGGTGGAAAGACGGTGGGCGATCACGAACGTGGTCCTGCCCTGCATCAGCCAGCCGAGTCCTTCCTGGATCATCGCTTCCGTCTCGCTGTCCAGGCTGGAGGTCGCCTCGTCGAGGATCAGGATCCGCGGATTCGCCAGAATCGCGCGGGCGATGGAAACCCTCTGCTTCTGTCCGCCGCTCAGCTTCACTCCACGCTCGCCGACAACGGTTTCATAGCCTTCTTTGAACTTGTCGGTGAACTCGTCCACGCGCGCGATCCGGCACGCGTTCAGGATCTCCTCTTCCGTGGCGTCCGGCTTGGCGAAGGCCACGTTTTCCCGGATGGTGCCGTCGAACAGGAACGTCTCCTGCAGCACCACGCCCAATTGCGTCCGGTAGCTGTCCAGGCGCACTTCGGAGAGGTCCGCGCCATCCACCAGCACCCGCCCTTCCGACGGCGAGTGGAAGGCAGACACCAGACCGATGGTCGTGGACTTGCCCGATCCCGACGACCCCACCAGCGCCGTCACGGTGCCGGCCGGCGATTCGAAGCTGATGCCGTGCAGCACCGGCTTGCCCGCCTCGTAGGAGAAGTGAACGTCTTCGAAGCGCACGGCTCCTCTCAGCGGGCCCAGGCTCCTGCTCCGGCGCGGGTCGGCATCCTCCGCGTTTTCGTTCAGAATCTCTCGGGTCCGCTCCAGGCCGGCGATCGCTTCGGTAAGCTGGGTGCCGATCCCCACCACTTGAAACACCGGCGCCACCAGGAAGCCCAGGAACGCCGTGAATGTCACAAACCCGCCCAGGGTCAGCCGGCCGTCGAGGATCTGGCGCCCGCCCATATACATCACCAGCGCCCCCACCAGGCCCAGCAGCACGGTGGCCGAAAGGCTCAACATGCTGACGCCGGTGAGCGACTTCAGCACGTTCGCCAGAATCCGCTCCGCGCCGGCCTGGAACACCTTCTCCTCTCGCGCTTCGGCGTGATAGCCCTTGATCACGCGAATGCCGCCCAGGCTCTCCGTGAGCCGCCCCGTCACCTCGGCCGTGATCTTGCCGCGCTCGCGGAAGATCGGCCGCAGCGTACTGAACGCACGCTGCAGAACCAGGGAAAAGGCCAGCACCACGGCCAGCGCCATGCCCGTCAGTTCCGCGCTGATGCGCAGCAGCACCACGAAGGAGAGCAGCGCCGTCAGCAACCCACCGACGAACTCCACCAGACCCGTGCCCACCAGGTTGCGCACCCCTTCCACGTCGTTCATGATGCGCGAAACCAGTTGTCCGCTCTTGTTCGCGTCGAAATAGGTCACCGGCAGGCGGCCCACGTGCGACTGCACCTTGCAGCGAAGTTCCGCGATCAGCTTCTGCGCGGATTTCGATAGCAGCTGCGTGAGCCAGAAACTGGTGACGGCCTGCAGCGTGGTGGCGCCCACTACGGCCAGCACCAGCGGCGCCAGCAGCTCCGCGCGGTGCTTGGCCAGGATCTCGTCCACCAGGTACTTGGTGGACGCCGGCAGCACCAGACCCGCGGTCCGGCTGACGATGATCAGCGCCAGGCCCAGCAGGAGTTGCCCCCGCCTCGGCAGGATCAGTGCCCGGATATCGGGCCAGATGGAGGTCCAGTTGACTGGTTTTTTCGGGTTTTCGCCCTTATATCGACTGGGCATCCGTTCGGCTTTGCTTGAGCTGCGGGGTAACATGAAGTAATGAGGATCTTTCTATTGTCGATGCTTGCAGCGGCGCTTTGGGCGCAAACGTCTGCACCCAAGCCCGCGGCGCCCGCCGCCGCAAAGCCCGCTCAACCGGCAAAAGCCGCCCCGGCGGCGAAGCCTGCCGCCGCACCGGCCGCCAAGCCGGCCGCCCCCGCCAGCGCTTCGGATCCCGTGGTGTTCACTGCCGGTTCCACTAAAATGACGCGCTCCGAGTTCGACAATCTGATGGAGCATCTGCCGGAAGCCCTCAAGGCCCAGGTCGGCGCCAATACGCCCGAAACCCGCCGCCGCCTCGCCGAGCAGCTCGGCGACATCATCACCTACGCCGACGAGGCCCGCAAGCTCAAGCTGGCCGAAAAGCCCACCGCCAAGGTGCAGCTCTACCTCCAGCAGGAGAGCACTCTGGCTTCTCTCCTCTTCGCGCATCTCACCGAGACACAGAAGCCCTCCGACGCCGATGTCTCCGCCTGGTACACGGCGCACGCCGGCGAGTATGAAAGCGCCAAGGCGAGGCACATCCTGATTCGCTTCAAGGGCTCGCGAGTGCCCATCCAGCCCGGCAAGGCAGACCTGTCCGAAGCCGAATCTCTCGCCAAGGCCCAGGCTATCCGCGAGCGCATCGTCAAGGGCGAGGACTTCGCAACCGTCGCCAAAGCCGAATCCGACGATACCGGCTCCGGTGCGCAGGGCGGCGATCTCGGCTCGTTTGGCCGCGGCCGCATGGTGCCCGCCTTCGAGCAGGCCGCCTTCTCGCTCCCCATCGG
>JARKQJ010000219.1 GCA_029973955.1 Paludibaculum sp.
ACCGGCTGCGGTCCGGGCGCCATGAAGGGGCCGCTGAAGGGCGCCGCCCTCGGTCACGCCAAGCAGCGCCTCGGCGGTCGCTCCCTCGGCTTCTCCGCGCCGGGGATCCTCGCCGCCGAATCGCCGAACCCGATCGTCCAGGCCCTGGTCATCTTCCCGGACATCGAGAAGCGCCTCGAAGCCTTCGTGCGCGTCGGCCACGGCATCATCGTCTTCCCCGGCGGCGTCGGGACCGCCGAGGAGATTCTTTACCTGCTCGGCATCCTGTTGCACCCGGACAACGCCGACCTGCCGTTTCCGCTGGTGTTCACCGGCCCGAAGAGCGCGGAGGACTACTTCCGGAACATCGACGCCTTCATCGGCGCAACGCTCGGTCCGAAGGCGCAGGGGCTCTACACGATCATCATCGACGATCCCGAAGCGGTGGCTCGGGAACTCAAGGACAGCCTGCACGGGGTGCTGGAGTTCCGCAAGAGCCGGCACGACGCCTACAACTTCAACTGGCTGCTGCATGTGGACAACGAGTTCCAGAGCCGCTTCCGGCCGACGCACCAGAGCATGCGCGCGCTCGACCTGCATACGAACCAGCCGGTGCATCTGCTGGCGGCCAACCTCCGCCGCGCGTTTTCGGGAATCGTCGCCGGCAACGTCAAGGCCAGCGGCATCCGGGAAATCGAGCGGCACGGCCCGTTCGAGATCCACGGCGATGCGGCGGTGATGGGGCCGATGGATGCGCTGCTGGCATCGTTCGTGGCGCAGAAGCGCATGAAGCTTCCGGGCAAGGACTACAACCCGTGCTACCGGGTGGTCGGCGGGGGGCGGTGAGCGCAGGCAGGGGGAGCAGCCGCCACTTCTAGGCGCCCTTGTCCATCCCGCTCTCGCTGCCCTCCAGGACCAGCCCGCAGCTTGCAGCGAGCTGGGCGAGTTCGAGCATGTTGGCGGTCCCGGTCTTCTGCAGGATGTGCGAGCGGTGGATTTCCACAGTGCGGTAGCTGATGCCCAGTTCCTTGGCGATGGCCTTGTTGGTCAGTCCGGCCAGCGCCAGCATCATTACCTCGTGCTCGCGCTGTGTGAGATCCTGCAGCCGTTTGCATTCGCGGTCGAGCATCGCCTTCTGGCGGTA
>JARKQJ010000242.1 GCA_029973955.1 Paludibaculum sp.
CCTCCATGTCCTTCATGCCCCGCCTGGCCTCCCCCGGCTATGAACCCATGCGCCACGCCCTCCGAGCCCTCTACGACCAAACCAACGAAAACGGCCAGGTCGAATTCCTCTACGCCTGCCGCCTCTACTGGGCCCGCAACCGCTCCAGCGGCGTCTGATCATCCTCCTCACCGAAAAGTCTCGCTGTTGTATTCAGTCCGATATATACTAATCGGGTCCTGAAATCTCCAAGAGCGAGTCCTGTTCGCCACCAGGAAGGAGGGTCGCCGTCTACCGGGTGTGGCGGCGATGGATTCAAAATGACGCCACAACTCCAAGTGATTGGGCTTCTGATGCTTTTGGGGCTATGCCTGCCAACGGCGCGGGCGGAGACGAAGCCGCTGGAACTCAAGTGGGGTGAGATCCAACAGCTTGTGATCGGACAACGGGTGCAGATGGTGTTGCCCGATGGGGCGACGGTCAAAGGGGAAGTGGTGACCGTGCGCGAGGATTCGCTCGTCCTGGATGTGAAGGGCACCTCGAATAAAGAAGCTCACCCGAAGGGGAGCGCAACCATCCCGCGCGAATCCGTCAAACTGATCCGGTTGGAGCGGAGGTCCGGCAACTGGGGCCGCAACCTCGGGACCACGGTGGGTGCGATCACAGGTGTCTTCCTGGGAGGTTGGTTAGCAATTGAAGCGGCGGATTCGGGGGGAACCGCGGTCGCCTGTCTCGCAGGCATCACTGCTCTTGGCGCGATCAGCGGCTACTACATCGGCAAAGACATCGACAGGAAGGTAACGGTGATCAAAATCGTTCCCTGAATTCTGAACCGCTGCCGCCACAGCTCCCGGCTCAGCTCTGCCCGGCCCAGCTCCTCCAGAGAACGAAAACCTCTTAGAAACCTCGCGAAACCACGCCGGGAACGTGGTCATGCCGGTTGAGTCGATGTTTGCGCACGCCAGGTCGGGGTGGGCCCATCGTCTGCTCGTCGCGTTCCCGGCGGTCGTCATTCCTTTGCCGGCTCCCACGCATTCGTCCCCGCCTCGCTAAACTCATAGGATGATTCGAGCCTGGGCCTTTGCACTGTTCTCCCTCTCCCTCCTCGCCGCCCCGCCCACTCCCAACTGGGCAGCCCTCGAGGCCGAAACCCTCCGCCACTTCCAGGCCCTCGTCCGTCTCGATACCTCCGATCCCCCCGGTCATGAAGCACCTGCGGTCGAATACCTCAAGCAAATTCTCGAAGCCGAAGGCATTCCCTGCAAGGTCTTTGCTCTCGAGCCCGGCCGCCCCAACCTCGTCGCCCGCCTCAAAGGCAACGGCTCCAAAAAGCCCCTCCTCCTCATGGCCCACACCGACGTCGTCAACGTCGATCCCGCCAAATGGACCTTCCCGCCCTTCTCCGCCGCCCGCGACAACGGCTACATCTACGGCCGCGGCACCCTCGACGACAAGGACAATCTCACCGCCGCGCTCATGACCATGCTCCTCCTGAAGCGCCTCAATGTCCCCCTCGACCGCGACGTCATCTTCCTCGCCGAAGCCGGCGAAGAAGGCACTTCCTCGGTCGGCATCATCTACATGATCAAAAACCACTGGCCCGAGATCGAAGCCGAATACTGCCTCGCCGAAGGCGGCGCCGTCCTCCGCCGCAACGGCAAGCTCAGCCGCATGACCGTCGCCACCACGGAGAAGGTGCCCGCCCGCGCCACCCTCCGCGTTCGCGGCACCGCCGGCCACGGCTCCGTCCCTCTCGCCGACAACGCCATCGTCCACATCTCTCAAGCCGTCGCCCGCGCCGCCGCCTGGCGCACCCCCATGAAGCTCAACGACACCACGCGCACCTACTTCGAACGCCTCGCCACCATCTCCACCCCCGAACAGGCCGCCAACTACAACAATCTCGTCAACCCCGACCGCACCGCCGCTATCCAGGAGTACCTCCGTCTCCACGAACCCCGCCACGATTCCATGCTCCGCACCTCCATCTCTCCCACCGTTCTCAAAGGCGGCTACCGCATGAATGTCATCCCTTCCGAGGCCGAGGCAACTCTCGATATCCGAACGGTTCCCGATGAAAACTTAAACCAGTTCTTCACCGAGCTGGCCCGCCAGATCAACGACCCCGCCGTCGAAATCACCCGCAGTCCCATGACCCGCCAGCCCACGCCCCCCTCCCGCCTCGACACTGATCTCTTCCGCTTCCTCGAAACGGCTCAGCAGCAGATCTACCCCGGCGCCATCACCCTCCCCACCATGTCCACCGGAGCCACCGACATGGCCCTGCTCCGCGAGAAGGGCGTCCAGTGCTACGGCATCGGCTCCCTCGTCGACGAAGAAGACGCCGCCAAAGGCTTCGGCGCCCACTCCGACCAGGAGCGCATCCTCGAAGCCGAACTCCACCGCTTCGTCCGCTTCAACTGGGCTGTCGTCACCCAAACCGCCGCCCGGCCATAGTTGCTCGCCCGCGCTCCTTGCTCTGCTAGTCTGGTCGAATGCTTCCCATCCGCATCGATGCCAGGTTTTCGAAGATAGCCGAACACTGGCGCCCTAAGGTGATTGCAGAGTTGAACGGACAGGAAGTGAAGCTGGTAAAGTTCTGCGGTGAGTTTCCTTGGCATCACCATGAAAATGAAGATGAATTGTTCCTCGTCTGGCACGGCTGCATGCGCCTGGAGTTCCGTGACCGCATCGTCACGCTGAACGCCGGCGACCTGTGCGTCGTTCCCAAAGGTGTGGAGCATCGGACCTGCGCCGACGACGAAGCCCATGTCCTGATCTTCGAGCCCGCTGCCACCCGCAACACCGGTAACATCGTGGATTGCAACTACACCGCTCCCAACGGCGCTCGCATCTAGTCCCCGCATCATTCCCCGAACAAATCCCCCGCTCATCCGTATTTCGTCTAGAGCCCCATGCTAGACGACCTACGCCTCGCCCTCCGCCTCCTGAAGAAGTCCCCCGGCTTCTCCGCCATCCTCATCTCCACCCTAGCCCTGGCCATCGGAGCTAACTCCGCCATCTTCAGCGTCGTCAACGGCGTCCTCCTCAAACCCCTCCCTTATTCCGAACCCGAACGCCTCGCCGGCGTCTGGCACACCGCCGCCGGAATGGGCATCCCCGAACTCAACGCCTCCCCCTCCGCCTATCTCACCTACCAGGAGGAGAACCGCACCTTCGAATCCATCGGCCTCTGGTCCTTCGGCAACGTCTCCGTCACAGGCAGCGGCGAGCCCGAGCGCCTGCGCGCCCTCAACATCACCGAGACCATTCTCCCCACCCTCCGCATCCCGCCGCTCCACGGCCGGCTCTTCAACGCCGCCGACACCCGCCCCAACGCCCCCGACACCGTCCTGCTCAGCTACGAATTCTGGCAGAAGCGCTATGGCAGCGATCCCTCCGCCGTCGGCCGCAACCTCACCATCGGCGGCAAGCCCCACCAGATCGTCGGCATCCTCCCCAGCGGCTTCCGCCTCCTCGACGAAGAGGCCGCCCTCTTCCTCCCCCTCGGCTTCAACCGCGCCGAACTCACCGTCGGCCAGTTCTCCTACCAGGCCATCGCCCGCCTCAAGCCCGGCGTCACCTTCGCCCAGGCCAACGCCG